>CAWCER010000001.1:0-62502 GCA_963794595.1 Bryobacterales bacterium
GTCTAGCTGCAGATCGCCGGGCCGGATATCGAGTAGTTCTTGCACGCGGGCGCCCGTATTGAATAGGGTGAGCAGCAGCGCCCTGTCCCGGACATGATCTCGCCGATGAGCCGACACAGCCTCCAGCATTGCGCCGATTTCGTCGCCTTCCAGGTAATCTACAGCGCGGGTTGGTCCGCGCTTGGTGGGTATAGCCAGAAGTCGCTGGCACTCTTCAACGGGCTCAGGATCTCGCGTCGCCAGGAAGCGCGCAAAGGCATGAATGGCGGCCAGACGGGCGTTGCGAGTGGCGACGCTATTCTTCCGCTCTGCTTCAAGGTGTTCCAAAAACGCAAGAACATCTCCAGCCCGTAGGTGCTGGAGTTCGAGATCAACCACACCGCAGCGGTGGCGGGCGGCGAGAAAGCGCAACAGCAACACGAACGAGTCGCGGTAACTCAAGACCGTCCGGGGACTGAGCCCTCGTGTAAGCGGCAGATGTTGGGCGAAGAACGCGCGGAGGGCAGTGGCAAACTTGGTGGGGGATGGTGTCATCGACGCCCCCCCTGCACAGCACTGGGGAACAGCCAAGCTGCCGAGTTATGTGGAACCGTTCGTTAGCCGCCTCGGCGGTCGCCTGAAGGAAGGTCAGGTAGTACTGTGTTGAAACGACTGATGAATGCCCCAGGTAGGTAGCCAGAGCGGGCAGCCGGGCTTGCACATCGACGCCAGAACGGTACCAGCGCAATAGAGCCCGGACCGCAAAGGTGAAGCGGAGGTCGTGGACCCTCGGAGCCCGACCTTGGGGCGTCCGAATGCCGGCCGCTAGTATCACCTTACGCAACAAGCGGCCGAACGCCGCACCCGTGTAACCACGAAACCGTGCACCATGATTGTGCACCAACAGCGGTGCATCGCCGTCACGAGGAGCACCGGCCTGACGACGAGCCGCGAGATATCGATCGAGTTCCTGCGTGGTGTCAACCGACAGAGGCACGAGACGTGACTTGGCGAATTTCGAGCGGCGCACGTGAAGGACTCGGTCGACCTGTTTGTAGTCGCTGAGGGTGAGGCTCACCAGTTCCCCTCGACGGAGACCTGTCGTGTAGAGGATGACGATGCCAACTCGGGCCACTTCACAATGCAGTGGCGAACCCTTGTGTGGCGCCAGGGATTCCACTGTGGTGAGCAGGCGGACAATCTCGGCTTCCGAAAGATATACGGCAAGGGTCGCGGGCCGCTGGGTGGAAACTGTGTCGGGTCTGGCACAAAACTGGCGGGATGTTCGCGCTGGCGAAACAGGCACAGGTGATACACGGCACGGAGTCGCGCCAAACGTGTGTTCAACTGTAACGAGGTCATCGACTCGCTCCAAGTCGCGAATGTCTCGCGCGTTAGGTCTGCGGCGCGGCACGACGTGAGGAAGCGATCGATATAGCGGAGAGTATATGCCATCGTGACAGCACGACGGCCGAGCGCCCGTTTCATGGCGAGATAACGGGTGATCAGCGGTCCAATCGACGATGTGAATGCCTCGGACTCTTTCATAACCGCGCCCCCGAGCAGGAATCCGACTTTGGGAGCGAGAGACCTACGTCGCGTAGATCCTCAACGTGGAGGCGCAGATAAACGCCAGTGCTTTCGACGCTGCGATGACCGAGGAGATCACCTATGGTCTTGAGTGGTGTGCCCTGCCGGAGAAGATGCATGGCCAATCCATGTCGAAGAACGTGCGGACCGCCAAGGCCCGGCACATGCACTCCGGCGCGCACTGCCCAAAAATCGAACACATCAAAGACTGCGGTCGCCTGGATAGGACCCCGCGGTGCACGGACACGCAGGAAAAGTCGCCGCTCGCTGGCCTCCCCAGCACGCTGGCGCAAGTACTCCACCAAGGCTGTAGCGACTTCGTCAGTGAGCGGCACGACCAGCGGCGTGCCTACCTTGGGCCTCGGTACGCGAATCACCCGGGCGCGCCACTGAATGTCGTCAATATCCAGACTGGAGACTTCGCTTCGGCGAAGACCATAGGTCGCGATCAGGAGCAGCATGGCGTAGTCCCGACACCCTTTCACCGTGGAGCGATCGATGCCGCGCAGCAGTGAGAGTATGTCCTCCCAGCGGAGGGCGCGGGCGAGCCGTTCGCCCCGGTGATGCCGTGGCGATTCGAGATGCCGGTCCAGCCCGATCGGAATCTCACCACTGGCGGCGAGGAATCTCAGAAAGGCGCGCATTATGGCGATGACCTTCTGCATAGTGATGCGACCCACGCGGGCGCTGGCTTGGATTACGAAGGTCTCTAGGTCACTAGCCTGAACCTGTGGCAGGTGCTGCGTGTCTTCGTCGTACTTTAAAAGGCGCAGAAAATCGCCGGCAACGACGGCGTGTCGTGCGATAGTGGAGACCGCGAATCCGCGCACGCGAGCGAGGTGTTCGCGGTAGGCGCGGATCAGCCGTTCCGATGCGTTCGGCTGCGCGGTTTCCAGGGAACGTTGCTCTTGCAGATACAGGAGTAATGATTGGCCGAGCGTGCAGGCGATCTGTGGAGTCCAGCGCTTCTGTCGCGGAAAGCATGCACGCAAACGGCCTGCCGTGCAGCCGGATAGCAACTCGATCTGGTGCCGCTGGAGACATTTTTCAAGGAACGGAGCAGCTTCTATCCGCCGAGATATGGCGCTCGGCGGATAGCCATGAGCGTCCAACCATGAGCAGAGATCTTCAAGAACGGCACCCAGCACCGGCAGCGACGTGTAGCGGGTGTGCGTATTGGGGAACAGTGACGTAAGCATCGAGTCCTTCTTTATGAGATGGGCCGCCGTGCGGCCAGGCCTCGATGCTAGCCCCCTTTCGCTGAAGGGCGCGCGCATTATGTGGAGCGGGACGAGTTCAAAAGGGCGAGAGAAAGGAGCGCGCCAAGGTCAACTCCACATAACACGGCGCTTCACATAAGTCCCAAGATGTGGAGCTCCACATCTTATGACGGCAGCGGATTGTGGGTGTGCGCCAAGCGCCTGGAGAAGGGCCGGTTCCATTGGCCGGCGGCGGAAGGGCGTAGTGTCACGATGCGCGCCGAAGAGTTGGCGATGCTGGTGAACGGGCTGGATCTGAGGCCGACGCAGGCACGCAACTGGTACCGGCGCCCGGCGTAAAAAAGAACGTGTTGCGACGCAAAAATGTCTGGAACATTTTCGTGTCTTCGGGTACTATAGAACTTCCCCCGTGACCGCCTCCGATCCACAGCTCCGCATCGCGAATCTGGAACGGGAACTGCACTGGGCGGATCTGAAAATACAGTCGCTGATAGAAGAGATGCGGCAACTGCGGATCAAGTTCTTGGGTCCCAAAAGCGAAACACTGAGCAGCCTGCAACTGGAACTGCTGGCCGAGGAAGAGCCCAGCGCGACACGCGACGAAGTAGAAGCAGAAGCACGGCGCGAGCCCATCACGCGCTCACCGGCGCGCAAACCACATCCAGGGCGCAAGCCGCTGCCGGACAAACTGCCGCGCGTGGAAGAAGTGATTGCGTGCGCAAGTTGCACGTGCGCCAGTTGCGGCGAACAAACGGCAGTGATCGGCTACGACGAAAGCGAGCAGTTGGACGTCGAACCGGCACACTACTTCGTGCGCGTGACCAAACGCGAAAAACGCGCGTGCCGCCGGTGTGAGAACGCCACCGTGATTGCGGCTGCGCTGGCCGAGCGCATTGTGGAAAAAGGCTTGGCCAGTGACACGGTAGTGATCAACACGGTGGTCGCGAAGTATTGCGATCATCTGCCGCTGTACCGGCAAGCGGTGATGTTGGAGCGCGAAGCGGGCGTCGAGATCGGGCGCGCAACGCTCGACGGATGGGTGATGCGCGTGGGCGAGTTGCTTGCGCCGGTAATCGCGGCGATGCGGCGGAATCTACTCACGGCATGGTATTTACAGGCCGATGAAACCACGGTTCCGGTGCAGATGCACGACCAGCGTGGGGAAAATCATCAGGCGTACTTGTGGCAATACGGAAAACCGGGTGGTGAGACCGTATTCGAGTTTTGCTTGGGCCGAGGGCGTGAGGGTCCGCGTAAATTCCTCGGACAGTGGGAAGGCGTTTTGCAAACCGACGGCTATGCGGCCTACGACGATGTCGGCGGGCCGAAGCTGGTGCAGGTGGGATGTTGGGCGCACGCGCGACGTAAGTTCGTCGACGCGGTGAAGGTGAATCCGCAGGATGCCGCGGCCATTGCGATGGTCACGCGCATGGACGCGCTGTTTTTGATCGACCGCGACGCGCGCCGTCGGGCTTTGAGCGCGGAGGAGCGTTTGGCCCAACGCAGCGAATACGCCCAGGAATGGCTGCACGAGATTCGCCAGGCGTGCCTCGGGCTGTTGCGCGAGGCGTTGCCCAAGAGTGCTCTGGGGCAAGCCGCGGCCTACACCTTAAATATGTGGACCAAGCTGCGGCGGTGTTTCGATTACGCGGATGTGGAGTTATCCAACAACCTGGCAGAGAACTCGATGCGCCCGGTAGCCGTGGGACGCAAAAACTGGCTGCACGTGGGCAGCGCCCAAGCAGGTCCCAAAGTGGCGGCGATTCTTTCGGTGGTGGAATCCTGCCGCCGGCTCGGTGTGCCGGTGAAGGAATACCTCTCCGACGTGCTGCCCGGATTGAATCGGCGGACGCTCTCCGAAGTGGCCAATCTAACACCGGCTCGTTGGTCGGCGGGCCGAGACTAATCCACCTGGATTGGCCGTACGCTTACATTTGACCGGGTTGCTGCGCCACCAGCCGCCCCCATATCGCGTAACGCTTGGGCCATAGGTCCTCGCCTTCATCGTAGAAGCGTTCGCCGTCCCGGTTGACGACAATCCCGAGCGGCACACAATCTAGCCGGGTCACAATGCCACCATCGAATTTCGGCGCGCGTGCATCGATAGCGACCGCATGGCACTGCGCAGGATCGCAGACCGGTTCAGCGCCGCTGTCAAGCAATAATTTTAGTGGTTTTCCTAGATTGTAAGGCGTTCCGCGAATCAAAAAGTTCTCCGCCGTCGGCCCCCAAATCTCCTTCAGCCATTCCAAAACCACCCGCTGCCGCCACAAGCGCCTTCCCGCTAAACGCCGTCGGCCGGCCGTTAATCAAAACAACTCCGCCTTTGAAAACGTCCCCAGCGATGTTCAACCCGACGACTTCTGCATCATATAGAATGCGAACGCCCCGCCTTTCGGCGGCCGTAATATGTATTCATGAGCGACTTGCCGCCGCCTAGAAAAAATGCGTTCGTACGATCCAAATCGAGCGTTCCACCGAGCGGCGGCTGGAAGCGGACGCCGCATTCCTTCATCCAGATCGTGGAATTTAGCGATCCCTGGATCGCGATTCGGGCGAGACGCTGATCGGTTTGGGCGCCCGTCACTCGCAGTAGATCGGCGAAATACTCTTCCTCGCGGCACGCGCCGGTCAAGACCTCCGTTGGCTCGTCGTGCATGCAGCGCATGTTGCGGGTGTGGCGGCTGTTACCGCCTCTAAATTCGCGGGGAGCACTCTCAAGTATAAGAACCCGCGCGCCGGCTTCAGCCGCCGTTAGAGCCGCACACAGCGCCGCATTGCCGCCGCCAACTACGACGACATCGGATTCCAGAGGCTTCTGCGTCATTAATTGATTTGCGGCCAGACTTCAATTGCTGGCGAGAGCAGAAGTGACGAGAATGTCTGGTAAAGAAAAGACTCGGCTCCGGGTTTCGGATTCACTTAGCCGGCTCCAGCCGCTCTTCTTAATGGCAGCATAGGCGGCCGGCGACGCAAGCCGCTGGATAAGTGCCTCGGCCGCCTCACGCTGCTTTGACGTTGCCGGGATACCCGCGGCGAATATCGTGACCCTCTGGGCTCCCGGGGGCAACTCTCCTACAATGTCGATTCCCTTCACGGGACGCAACTCACTGAGTTGTTGGAAACCAATCTCAACCTCCCCGGTGGCCACAACCCCGCCTACGGGGTCGGCGTCGATCTTTCTAGACTTGCCCCTGATCTGGTCGTCTATACCAAGCTTTGGAAATAAGTAGGTCGAAAGATAGACGCCACTGGCGCTATCGGAATACGCAATGGATTTTGCTGCCAACAACGTACGCTTTAGGGCGTCTACCGTGCTAATGTCGGGCTTGGGCGCTCCAGCCTTGACAGCCATAGCGATTTTGGAGCGGACCAAATCGACACGTCTTGTCCCCTCGAACCTTGCCTTCCTTGATCAAACCTTCAGGCGCGGGCGCCGCCATAATCACAACATCAATTGCCTCGCCGCGCCCAAGGCGCATCGGGATCGCGTTATGCGTTGTTCCCATAGAGGGTCCGAACTCGGTAACAAGCTTGTTATGCGTGGCGTGTTCAATTTCGGGAACCAATTCCAGATAGGCAGCCGTAAATGCCCCGGAAGTCACCACTTTGATCTCTGCCCCGCGCACGGTAGCAAGAGTAGGCAGCGTATACGTCAATGCTAGTGTCGCGACCCGCACGAGATTCCTGTATAAAGCGATTATCATGGGTTTCCTGTAGTTGCCCGTTTCCGGTGAAGATTGTACTTGTCGTTATTGTACAAGCTGACGCAACGCTAGAGCGGATAGCGCCTTCTATCCGACAAGACGGACCCGTTGTCAACGATGATTGCCGCAAACCTCATTGCATGTTGGAATTCAAGGGCGAAAGTCCGCGCGGCAGTTCAAAATCGACAGCTTGAACCGGGACAGTAGTTGCCCTGTTTTAGACGACGTCGCCAAGGCTATCGTATTAGCAAAGCATTCTGCCGGCAATCGACCTAAGGTGCAGGCGCGAATGCGATCAGAACATTGCCGTCCAACATACCACGGTTCCCGTGACCCGAGAGCACATACACCATTCCCTCGGCCACTACTGGTCCGCCTACGTCGAAGGCCCCGCCGTGTCCCGGGACTCCATTGACGGTCTGGAACTCGTGCGCGGTGTCATAATCCCAAATGATTTTTCCGGTATCAGTGGCGTAGGCGCGCAAGTGCCCGTCTAGTGCGCCCGAGAAGACCAAGCCAGGAATCCCTGTCACCGCTGCGGATTGTCCAGGACTGCAGGCGGTCTTGTCGCCGCACCCGGGTGCTGGGGTCCGCCACACCTGGGCGCCGTTATCCACACGATACGCCACCATCCCTCCGCCTTTGCTGGGGTCTACTCTAACCTGGCGCTGGCCAGCGGGCGGTGTTTGGAACTCCACATCGGCCACTCCCGCATAGACATTCCGTCCGTCGCTCGCCATCCCCCACTCGATGCCTCCCGCGTTTCCGCCCTTACCGGCGCGGGCTTGCCACAGGATCTCGCCCTTGCGGTCCGGATCCACTGCGGACACAATGCCGGATTTCTGTCCCACAAGCAGGGCTCGGCGTCCATTGGAAAGCTGCACCAGAATGGAGGAAGAAGCGAAATCGAAATCCGGTCCATCGGAGTCCGGGCATCTTTCGGAGACCTCTGCCTTCGAGCCGGGAACCATGCTGCTGATCGTCCTCGATCCATCCGACACCTCGAAGGACCCACATGCGTTATTCCAGGCGTCGTTCGGGGTGATTTGCTTGGACCATAGAAGTTCACCCGTCGAGATGCTCAACGCCATGACCGAATCGCTGGTCGAAGTGGTCGGATCGGAGTAATTGTCGCCCGTATTGATGAACAAGGTGTCGTGCGCCGGATCGAGCGTGGCGGCGTTCCAAACCCCCGCACCGGATGGACCCATCACCGGTGCGCCGCGCTTGGTGTTCGGCTGAAGTTTGGCTGTTTCGGAGATGGTGTAATGTTGCCAGATCACCTTACCGGTGGCGGCGTCTATGGCGGATTCGCTGCCGCGGGAGAAACAACAAACGTAGCCCGGCGCGAGACCCAAGCCCTCTTCAAGCGCGGTTGCGCCAATATACACCCTCCCCTGGTAGAACACTGGAGGGCCGGTGCCTTTGGCGGCGGGGTTATCTGAGAGCCGTAGCTGCCAGAGTTGCTTACCCGTCTCGCCATCTAACGCGTAATAGTAGCCCGATGAGTCCCCAAAAAACACCGTGGGTTTCCCGGCGACTTCACCGACTGTCATGGCGGAACGCACTTCGGCATTGACGATGGTGCTCCAGTGCGCACAGCCGGTGGCCGCATCCAGTGAATAGACGGTGCCGTCCTGGCCGCCCACGAAAATGCGTCCCCGATAGACCGCGGGCTGCGATCGCATCGAAGTGGCATCAGGGAACGCGAACACCCACTTCGGCTTGAGCCGCGGCACGTCGGCGGCACTCAGCTTGCCATCTTGCGCGGACTGAAATCGCGTATTGCCCAAGCCCGGACTCCAGGCCGCCCAGCCGTGAGTGTTCTTCCAAGGTGGGCCGGCAGGACACGGATTTGAGAGTTGCCCCTGATGCAACTCCGTTGTGACGGGCTTGCCCAACCAATTAGCCAAAAACATTCGCTCAGTGCCAGAGAGCGCAGACGCCTGCTGCTTCATGGCTCCGATTTCGAGCGTGCGCAGAATCACTCGCGACGGAAGGGCCTTGAGTTCCTCGATCTGCGGGATGCGTCCAACGGCATTCGCGTTCTGGTGGCAAGTCGCGCAGTTTTTCTGGAACAGGCCGGCAGCGTAAGGATCGTCGGCGCCATAAACAAAGGCGCAAGCAATCAGCAGGAGACAGCTACGTTTCATCGGGAGATCCTTTCCGCTCTGTCGGCTGTGCGAGAAAAACATATCACTTTGGGCGATGGAGTTATTCGCAAACGCTTCGAACCTAAAAACGGTAGCGTAGCGCGAGTTCGATAATCCGTGGATCGCGCGCCGCCGTCACGAACCCGAATGTTGGACTACGAAATGTCGTGTTAACCGTCGAGAAATTCGTGTGGTTGAACGTGAGCAAATCGCCCGGCTGGGGAAATCCGGCGAGGCGCTGCAACGCGTCGCGTTCACGATCGAGGATGCGCCACGAGAATAGACTCCCCCTATTGGGGAACTGCGTGGAAGCGACCAAACCACACCGCCTTTCCGATGATGTGGCCATCCATCGCATTCAGTAGATCCTCACGGGTCGTATTGGCCGGTAGATCCAGCTTTGTATCCAGAGCATAGAACTCGAAGACGTAGTGATGTAGCGGCCCCTGGCCAGCACCAGGCCCATCATAGACCGGCGTCTTCCCTGCACGGGACGCATTGCCGGGGCCGTTGCGCGTCCCGTCGGGGAGGTCTCCTGATCCCAGTCCCTCTGGCAAGCCCGTCGCCGTTCCGGGGATGTTCCACGCCGACCAATGGAGAGTGTCGGCCGTAGTTTTGTTCGTGGAATTCTCGGTGTCATGAAGGATCACGGCGTAGGTTTGCAGACTTTCTGGTGCGGTGCCTGGATTTGTGCCGAGGTTCCAGTGGAACTCGAATGCCGGCGACTTGTTCTCGCCGCGCGCAGCATATTTCATGGGAATCTCCCCGCCATCCGGCCATGCCGTTGTTGTGACCCAAAACACCGCGCGGGGCGCTCTACCTTTGGTCGTCTGAGCGGTCGCAACCGCGGAGGATAACATGACTATGATCATCGAAAGCAGACCTCGTTGCATTATCTTCATTCGCATGTTCTCCTCAAGAAAGATCGTTCTTCTGAACTCTCATTGGGTACCACGATGTCGATTGTACGGATCTCGTGTCTTCTCGGCACGCGTTGTTACGCTTTCAACTCTCCGCACCTAACTTTGGTTGTCGAAACGTGACGTACTGCTCGCTCAGAAGTTCAGCTTCATAGCCACTTGCATCACCCTTTGCGAGAACGTGCTACCAATTACGCCTGCGCTGGGGCTACCGACAGCAACCGTGGTAGTAGTGCCCAAAGTGAAATTAGTGTGGTTAGTGGTGTTGAACGTTTCCCACCGTACTTGCAGCTTCATCTTCTCCTTGATCGAGAAGTTTCGGTGTAGGCCAAAGTCGACCGTGAAAAGGCCTGGGCCTACTATCGTGTAGGCTCCCGAATTGCCGAACGTGCCAGCTTGCGGGAGCGTGTAGCAACCCGGATTGAACCATTCGAGTCTCGTTTTGCCACCCGGAACCACGTTGGGATCGCAGCCTGGAACAACATTCGGGCGCTCGTAGTTGACACTACCGGGGTATTCTGTGCCAGAGAGATTTGCTACGGCATCGACAGGGTTATTGTGTAATCCTGTAAACACACTCCACAAGCCCGAAAGATCCCAGCCCCCAACAATTTGCGATATTGCGCCACGGTTAAGGAATGGGCGCCCCGCGCCGAACGGTAATTCGTACACATGGGTGATTATTAACATGTGGCGCCGGTCCGCGTTGACATCGCCCCATTCGCACGCAGTGCAATAGCTATTCATTGGCGGATATTGCACGTCATTTGGCCCAACGGTACTAGTCATGTTGTGAGACCATGTATAAGCTACATGTCCCGTCAGGCCTTTGCCATAGCGCTTGTCAAGGTTCACTTGGAGGGAGTGGTATTTGGCTCCAAATGCGTTGGTCCGATAGCTAATGTCCGGGATCGCCGGATTAACGCTGTAAAGCGGCCGCCTGGGCCCTTCCAGACCTATCCCTGGAAGGGCCTGATTGGGATTTACGATATTCATCATGTCATTGGTCCGCGTCCCGACATAGCCGACAGTCAACGACAGGTCGTTGCGCAGTTGCCGCTGTATATCGGCACTCCATTGGAAGTTCTGGGCTAACTTCATGTGCGCATCGTACGCAATAAAGATATTGGTGAGATTTGCCGGGTTCAAAAGATTGACGTTGGGATTGGGAGCCGGCAGAAGTGTAGTGAGATACAAAGTCGGAGGCGCGTTCGAGGCTGTTGTAAACTGCTGCTGGACGTTCATCGGTGGGTTTTCGACCATCTGCCTGCCGCCGTTCATCCCCCAGAAATACGCAATCCCACTCCCCGCACGAAATACAGTCTTGCCATCGCTGGTGAGTTGGTATGCGATGCCCACGCGCGGAGCCCAGGGACTCTTATCCAGACAGATCGTAGAGGCACCGCATGGATTGTTAGTGGGGAGTAAAACTTGGCCGCCGGGAGTCAAGTTACTGAGACGATTATATTCCTCATGGTACGGCGCCTGCAACTCGTATCGCAACCCGTAGGTGACCGTCAGCCGGTTATTCACCCGCCAAGCGTCTTCGATAAAAGATCCCATCCTCCACCTGCGCTCACCGAAAAACCCAAATTGTTCAGTGCGCTGGATCGAATCTGTAGCGCCGAGAGCAAAATCCGCCAGAGCCGTGGATGCACTAAAAGATCCTGTCTGGCCGTTCCAACTCGTATACTGGCCATTGAAGTCGTATATGCCTCTTGGGAAATTGGACGTATGGGCATCAAAGCGATCGCGGTAGTAAACTGCCCCGAACTTAATACTGTGATTGCCTCTGTTCAAGGTCGCGACGTCTTCATACTGGAAGACAACCGCACGCAAGTACTCCGGATTGGAACTGTTACTTCCGATCATTGGGTTGGTACCAAAGCCTCCGATTCCAATGGCGGGGATCCCGTCGTTGAGGTTCTTTTGAACGTCGAGTGAGGGATTGCCCAGAGGAGTTGCGACGTCTCGACCGGAATCAGGGTTTAAATCCACAAACCAGTTGCGCAGGACTCCTACGCGGATCTCATCGATGAAGGTCGGGCTGAAAATTTTGGTGTAGTTTGCGGTCGTTGACCAGTTATTCATTATGTCGGAATAGACGCTGCCGGTCACACAGCCGGGATTAACATTGAACTGCGCGGCCGTGGCCGGGTTCGGCGGCAGGGTGCAAGCGCCGACAGCGTTGGAACGGTCAATGCTGTACTTGACGAAGAGCCGGTCGCTCCCGAAGTTCTGGTCAATACGACCGTCGGCCTGATTGACATGTTGATTGGTGATCGGGTTATAGACGAAGTTATTGCTAGTGCCGGACCCGGTCAGGGGCGGCAGCAAACTGAATATGTTGAGAGCCATCGGATTGAGCCGGCCGGTGGGAATGATATTCCCGCCAAACGGCATGCGGGGGCCACCAGCACCACCCGTGAGTGGGTCGTAGATTGTGTGCCCGAGCCCGCTAAAATTGCCCGTTGCTACCATCACCCGCTGCGCCGCTGTAGCGATACTGTCTGTCACGTTAGTGGGCGCGAGCCAGTTAATCCCTTGATAATCCACGAAGAAGAAGGTCTTGTCCTTGATGATTGGGCCGCCAAAAGTGGCGCCGTATTCGTTACGTTTTTGGATCGGTTTGGCTATCCCATTGAGGTTATTGAAAAACGAGTTCGCGTCCATGTCGCCATTGCGAAGGAACTCATAGACGTCTCCATGGAATGAACTGGTGCCCGACTTGGACTGTACCAGTGTCACCGCCCCGGCGGATCCGCCGTACTGGGCCGAGTAAGCGTTGGCCATTAACCGTTGTTCTTGAATGGAGTCAATAGTGGGTACCATGGTGACGTTTTGGAGCCAGAGCCCCATGTTGTATAGGCCATCAATATAGTAGGCGTTATTTTCCGCGGTATTTCCGTTGATGGCGATGGTCATGTTGGAGCGGCTGCTAAAGCCTGTAAGGCTGGTTAGGAGCGCGCCGGGTGTTGCCGGAGAGGCACCCGAGGCGAGCGCGACTAGTTGAGTAAAATCGCGCCCGTTGATGGGAGTCTCCAGCATTTGCTGATTAGTGATGAGAGTGGTAACCGCCGCCGTTTGCGATTGCAAGAGCGGCGCCTCTGAGGTAACCTGCACCGTTTCCTGAACATTGCCAACGCTGAGCGCGAGATTTACGGTGAGTGTATCGGCCGCTGTTAACGCAATTCCCGAGCGAACTAGTTTTTGGAAGCCAGATTGTTCCACGGTGATCGTCAAGGGTCCTGTCGGAAACGCGTCAGCCCGGTATTGACCGTTAGCGTTGGTCGTAGCGGTTCGGGTGAGTCCAGTAGCAACGTTCGAGATAGTCACGGTCGCGCCGGGCACAACAGCACCAGCCGGATCCGTAACCGAGCCCACGATAGTTCCACTGTCGGCCTGTCCGAATGCTTTGCATGTCAGCATAGCCATCAGAAAGGCTACGCGAGTGACATTCCACATTGAAATACTCCTTCGCCGAAAGACAATACGCCGATTTAATCCGGGTGTCAAGCGCCAAAGTTTCAGCGTGTCGTTAGCACATGATTTGTCCGCTGTAATTAACACGTGATCTGTCCGCTTGATAAAAGCGGCGGGGGAAGCTGTCTGGATGGAGTCCAGCCAGTCGATGCCGGCCACGGAAGTGGAGCGGATGATGAAGTTACAGGACGTTTTGCTGAAAGCGATGGCCAAGCGGATTAGTTGGCTGTCGGCGGCGGAGATCATCGGAGTGACGCCGCGGACAATGCGGCGGTGGCGGGTGAGGCACAGCAGCTTAGCACTAAGAAATCGCTGAATCTGGCGGTCACCAAAGTGATTGTCGCCGCAGCCGAAAAGGAAGCTACAAAGAATGGTTGGACCATGTTCATCGCAGTAATCGACGACGGCGGAATACTGACGACGGTAGAGCGCATGGACGATGCTCAGATTGGCATTCTAGATGTTTCCATCGGAAAGGCTCAAACTGCACTTAAATTCAAGCGGCCCTCCAAGGCGTTTGAAGATCTGATTAATAGTGGACGGAATTCGCTGCTCGGCCTCCCGGGTGTGACGCCGGTCGAAGGTGGCTTTCCGCTAATGGCCGATGGTAAGGTGATTGGCGCGATCGGCGGATCGTCGCAACAGGACGCGCAAGTAGCACAGGCCGGCGTGGCCGCGCTGGAAGCTTTGCTGAAAGCTAAAAAATAATTCGTGGAGCCGTGCTCTCGGTCGGCGGTCGTAGGGCGGTCGGCCAAGTTCGTAAGCATCCGGCAGAAGCGACCCGGACCTTCGGTAACCTGCCCGCATCGCGGACAAGCGGAGCACGTTTACTGCACCTACGCCTATTGGCCACTGCGGTTGGCAATGGGCATCGAAGCTGAGATACACGGTGCGCGTTCGATCGCACAGTTGTTGACACCAACGGGCGTTGAGATGGGTTCGGCCGACGCTGGCGACGCGCAGTTCGCACGCTGGAGGCATCTCGTGGTCGAGTTCATCGCGTCGATCAAACCGTCCGGCTGAGGATAGGAAGCACAAGGGAAGTAGGCAACAGCAAAGCGCCTTTGAATGTGGCGTGTATGCGCCAAGCGCGTTCTTGTCACCGTTTTGGGCAGCTGATACTACGTTGTCGCTTCTTGCGTATTCTGAATGACGCCCCTCTCCGTTTTATCCGGGAGCAATAAGGCCCGCAACGTTCAATACACACAGACTTCGTACTCAATCCTATTCAAGCCGTTATGTTTTGCGCGGTCTGGACGGCCAGTGTGTCCAACCTATTTCTTGGCAGCGTTGGGGTCCTCGACTGGATTGTCGGAACCAATGAAGAGCTTTCGACCGTCGGGGAACGTGAGGTTCGTGGCGCTAGCCCGGGTAGAGCCGTCTTTAGCCCGATATCCATCCACCACGATTTCGGCGCCGATGGGCACAGAGGTTTTCGTAAAACCACGCCGTATTAAAATACTAGGTGAGCCGCCGGCTTCAAACGACCAGTGAGCAACCTGCCCATTCGCGTCTTTTTCATCGACGTAAATCCAGGCGTGCGGATTGACCAATTCCCATTTCGTGACCACTCCCGTAATATGCACCGGCTTAGTTGTGTCAAATTCCGAGGCGAGTGCGTGGTGCGCCCACGCCATGCTGGCTGCTAAAACGAACCCGGCCGCGCAAACAACCATTCGAGTTCTTTTCATCTGACTTCTCCTGCCTTTTCTCAGCTTTTTCTTTCACTTCTACTGCGATTTTTTTTGCGCAGCCTCCGCGGCGGCTTTCTCGTCGGCTCGTGCCCCCTTGAGGATGAGCTGCATTCCCTGATCCCCTTCAATACATGCATACTCCACCATCGGAGCCTTCAGGGCCTGCATCTCAATCTCTCCGGACCATGGCTTTGTGTAGATGTCGGGGGCGTCGACAGTAAACTGATACAGGAGTACGTCCGGGGCTGTTCGGGTAAACCGCTCCGTCACCTTCATGTTCTTATCCGGGCGCCTCTCTCCTCCTGCCTCGGTCCCCGCCTTTTCGAACCAGCCTCGTTTCCCGTTGAAATTGATCGTTTCCACCACCAGCGTATCGCCTTCGTAGTGGCCCCGTGAGTCGCCCATCCATTGGCGGATATTATCATGCGGGCGCCCGTCCACGGGTATGATGCGCACATCGTGGACCATCTCCGTCATGATCATGACATGATCGTGAGTTTGAATGATCTGATAGTTATTGTTGTAAAAAGTCGGCAGCATCGGCGGACCACTGGTAACCCACGTGATACACCGCTCGATTGTGTCCAGGTCCTCCGGGCCATCGTGGGGGTGCAACTTGTGGTGCTCTTGAGCTGCTGCAAATTCCTTCTGCGCTTCCGGCGTCATGGGCGGAAGTTTTCCATCCGGAGGGTCCGTGATGATGGAAGTGCGCCGCATGACATATCTGACGTCCGATCCGCTCCCTTGAATTCCAAACAGGTCTGGAAAGGGCCGGTTCCTGTTCTGACCTGCTTGCCCGCCGCGACCTGCGGGAGCCTTGCCATCCGTTAGAAACTCCCCGGCACCGGCGGGGCGTTGCAAAGGTGTGGCCGTGTTGTTCGTCCAATATCCTTGCAGATCCGGGTGTCCATCAGGCAAGCGGAATGGCTTCCAGGCCGACGCCTTCGCGTTTCCATTGGGAGCGGGAGCCTGACCGGCCGCCTGAGTTGACTCCCAGCAGCAAATAGCGATTGTGAGAGCGAAAAGTCGAGCGTTCAACATTTCATCTTGCGTCCTTCCTCACCTAAGTTCTGTCTTGCAAAAGCGAACCTCACACGCTAGTTTGTGTGAATAGCCTACCTCAAGTTTACACCATCAGAAGTTGAGGGTGGCCGCGAATTGAAGATCAGGGAACATCTTCGGAAAACTTACGGAGCCGTAGGGGCGCCCGCATATTCGAGATGATGTCGTCCGGCAGAGGCATAAAAGTGCCGGCTCGGGGCTCGACTAAACTAACGTTGGCGGGTTTGGTGGTGATGTCGCCAATCCGTAATGGATTGAACTTTGCGGCCCTAGGATGCCTCATTACCGCACGGTCGTTGCTGCGTTTCTGGCGAGTGTGTCAAGTGGCCTGTGACGAGCTTTCGCATATTCGGTAGCACAAAAAGAACGGCCACAGGCGACACAATCAACACGCAGGAGTATTCAGGCAGTTCGAAGCGACTATGCGCCATGTCCCTAGTCGACTGCCTCACCCGGATGGGGTCCAGCGGATCAAGAATGCATCGAACGATCTTACGGGTCGCCCGGAAGGAAATGGCGCGGGCATAATGAGCGATTGGGCAATTATCTGCGTTTGCCCCCTCGGCTGACACAAACAGTTAAGACACAGTTGACCGTTCGATGAAAACTTCTCGACCGGCAAGACGACATTACAGCATACTGTTGCCCGGCTGGTGAAGCGGAGGCGGGCTCTGGTAGAGACCAACCCGCCCAGGAATAGCCAGCCGGAAACTCTTCCAGACGATGAGTGGGGGCGTTGGCCGCAGGGCTGGCGCCTCCATCGGATGGAAAGATTTCCCCATGCCTTGGAAAACTCATAAGGAGATGTGCCGCGCAGCGGCATCCTTATTGATTTGCTTCGAACTTGGCGGGCGGCATGTAGCCGAGAGCCGAGTGCAGCCGTTTCTGGTTGTAGATCTTTTCCAGGTACTCGCGGATGGCGGCGCGAGCATGGGCCAGATCGCGATAATCGAAAAACGTTTCATCAACATTGACGACTTACCGACAAATGAGCGTATACTCCTGACCTGATGGCATGGACCCGGCCCGGTGGTTTACTGGGATGGGAGATGATATCAGATGGTCATCAAAGTGATCGGGCTGGATACGGCCAAGCGCGTCTTTCAGGTGCACGGTGCGGATACAAGCGGACGGGCGATTCTCCATAAGAGACTGAGGCGCTCTCAGAGTCCGGATTTCTTTTCGAACCTGCCGCAGTGCGTGGTTGGCATCGAGGCCACCCAAGGCGCGTTTTACTGGTCGCGCGTGATCGGATCATTCGGCCACAAGGTTTGGCTAGTTACGCCGCAGTTCGTGAAGCCGTATTTGAAGGGTCAGAAGAACGATGCCGCAGCGATTTGTGAGGCCGTCAGCCGGCCCGAGATGCGGTTTGTTCCTCAGAAGTCTATCGCCAAGCAGGAGCGGCAAGCGTTGCACTGCATCCGCAGCCGCCTGATCGGCTGCCGTACACAGCTCGGCAATCAGATCCGGGGATTACTCGCCGAGTATGGCATGATCCTGCCGCTCCATCTGAGTGAGGTGAGAAAGCGGTTGCCTGAGTTGTTCTCGGAAGACCATCCGCTACTGACCAGCTTCAGCCGTGAGCTTTTCGCTTACCTTGTATGAGGAGCTGTGCGCTTTAGATGAGCGCGTCCAGGGCATGGAACAGCGGATCCAACGGGTGTTCGCGAATAACGAGCAGTGCCAGAAGATTGCGGCTCTGGAAGGGGTCGGGCCTCTGACCGCTACGGCAATGGTAGCGGCCGTCTCAGATGGCAAAGTGTTTCGCAATGGCCGGCAGTTTGCAGCGTGGCTCGGCCTCGTCCCCCGGCAGCATTCCAGCGGAGCAACGACTGCTGGGCATCACCAAGCGCGGCGATCCCTATCTCAGAATGCTGTTAGTCCACGGAGCACGGTCGGTGGTTTACCGCAGTGCCGGAAAGACAAATCGCAGAAACCTATGGATCGCCGACAAACAGCGAAAGCTCGGAACTACCAGCAGATGATCCAAAGTTGTCTGGCGGTATAGGCGCCTTCCCTGGTGGATGCGGTCCCGAAGCGGATCGCGAGGGGTTGCGAGTAAATCTAATCGAGACAGAACGCAGGCTTTTCTTTGAATCCGGATGGATGTCGATCCTAGGATCGTGCTCGCTCACTTCGATTCAACCTTCCGGCGCGCCCCGCAAGCACCACGCTTGCAATGATCAGCCTGCGCAACATGAGGTTATTGTGCCATGCCGCGAGGCCGCACAACTCCGCAATACTCGGAAGCGCCTTTGGTCAAAAGGCTTGCGAGGAACGTCGAAAACACCCAGCCAAATCGCCCAGCCAACAACGCACTTTTGGTATCTAAATTTAAATTTCTTGAAAAAATATTTGTCCTATGATCATAGTGTTAGGAAATGCCACCTGATTCGGGACTAGGAAGTCGCAGGTTCAAATCCTGCCGCCCCGACCACCATCACACACTGTTACCTATGTCTCAGGCCGCTCACAAGATTGGTGGAACTGAATTCCATGGGTACGAACTTTGGGTGGTTAGCTGGGTGGCCGGATCTGGCCGCCCTGGCTGGCGCTGCCGGTGATCCGCGAAGCGTTCCGTCTGATGACTATGAGGACGATTGCAACATCCCCCCTCAGAGTCCCCTCGATCTACACATCCAGGTAATGCACCGCGGCGCCCGCGAAAGACCTGATGTTAGGGAGCAATCCACGGGCGGCCACCAGACTAGTAAATCAACTTTTCCCGTTAGTCGGCTTCTCGGACAATTGGGTCACGCGACCTTAATGAAGGTGACGCCTAGCAGGCCGTGGTAAAACCTGCCGCGACATGTGACCCCGATTGTATTTTGTACGTCTATAATCCATGGGCATGGGGCGGAAGAAGGATCGTGAGAAGCAGCAGGATCTTTGGGTGGCGGCGAGCGAGATTGTCACGACTCCGGGACACGTGTTTTACGAGCGGCTGAACACGGTGTTGAATGCCGAGAAGTTCGACCAGCGCATCGAAGCCATCTGCCGGAAGTATTACAAGAGCAGTTCGGGGCGTCCCTCGATCACGCCGGGCACGTACTTCCGGATGCTGCTGTTGGGTTACTTCGAGGGCATCGATTCGGAGCGCGGCATGGCGTGGCGGGCAGCCGATTCGCTGAGCTTCCGCAAGTTCCTGGGCTACGATTTCAGCGAACCAACGCCGGATCATTCGACGCTGTCGCGGACCAGGCGGCTGTACTCGGTTGAGACGCATCGTGCGGTAATGCAGTGGGTGCTGAAGATTCTGCGCAAGCATGGGCTGGCCGATGCTCAGAGTGTGTGTATCGATGCCACGACGCTGGAGGCCAACGCGTCGATGAAGAGTCTGGTGCGGCGCGACACGGGCGTAAGCTACGATGATTACCTGCGGCAGTTGGCGCAAGCCGAAGGCTTGGAAAACCCCACCAAAGAGCAGTTGGCGCGGTTGGATCGCAAGCGCAAGAAGAAGGCGTCTAACGACGATTGGACCAACCCCAACGACCCATCGGCGCGCATTACAAAGATGAAGGACGGGCGCACGAAGCTGGCCTATAAGGCCGAGCACGCAGTGGATCTGGCGTCCGGTGCGTTGCTGGCGGTAACGGTGCAGCCGGCCGATCGCGGCGATACGGCCAGTTACGCCGAGACGCTCGACGCGGCGCAGCGCGAGGCCCTCGAATCGCATCCGATGGGGATCGAAGAAGTGGTGAGGGACAAGGGTTATCACAGCGGCGCGGTGTTGGTGAACTTGGCAGAGCGCGAGTTTCGTAGTTATGTGCCGGAACCGGAGCGCGGCAAGCGGCACTGGCCTGGCAAAGCGGAAGAACAATATTGTGTGTACGCGAATCGGCGGCGGGTGCGGGCCGAGCGGTCGAAGCGATTGCAGAAACTGCGCGGCGAGTTATGCGAACGAAGCTTCGCGCACTGCTATGAAACCGGCGCAATGCGGCGCATGTATGTACGCGGCACGCACAACGCGCTGAAGCGGGTGCTGGTACAGGCAGCGGCGTTCAACATCGGATTGCTGTTGCGCACCTTGAGTGGATGGGGCAAACCCAGGCAAGCCCAGGGGCGATTGAACCGGTTACCGTCGCTTCTTTTCGCCGTGTTCGCGATCTATATCATGTGCACCGCGGTCTCGGACTGGCTCGGACGCCTCCGCTCGCAACTGTTTCCGGAACTCAGCACTACATCGGGTTGGCGAGTCGGTCTCCAATAGAGGGTTTCCGCCACGGGCTGCTAGGATCACTACCGTTGTGACATAACAGGCCCTTGACGTTTCCTCGGAGTCTCCAACTCACAGATTCAATTTGTCTTGGCGAACGATGATCGTCGCTTAATAGCAGTGCGTCTTTCCATCATTTTATTTAATGGACGGATGCCGGACCAACCGGGAGCTATCCGGCGAGCCCATTTCCAAGGAGCCGCTTATCTGAGGTTGCCGCTACTTTCCGGTGGGTACTCTGCGCCGCAGTTCGTCGAAGAAGTTTTCGATGAAGACGACGTGGTTCTGTGCCTCGTTGCGCCCTTTGGACTCGGTGGCGGGCATCAGCGCCGCAATGCGCTTGCCGTCGGGTGAAATATCGACATTTCTATTCTGGCCGGGGCCTCCGAGCTGTCTGTCGGACCACATGCGCGGCTTGTCGGCCACGAAGGAATCGCCCTTCACCGTATACGCCGCCGCCATGATCTTTTGATCGGGCGTTTCGAAGAGCAACTCGGGTCCGTTGCGCGACCACATCGGGTAGGTGCCGCCGCTATTGGAAATCTGCCACTTGCCGCCTTTGTCCGGGAAGGCCCGCACATAAACCTGGGATGTCCCCGACTCGTCGGAAAAATAAGCCACCCACCGTCCGTCCGGAGACAAACTCGGGGATCGTTCGTTCGCGGCGGTTTGCAGCAAAACCTCCGGCTTTCCGGCCCGCAGTTCTCCGCCCTCGCTTTCTAGCGGCACGGTCCACATATCGTACCCGGTTTTCGGATCCACCTCTATAAAGGCCAGCCGCTTTCCGTCGGGCGTGAAGGACCACGGACACTGTATGTTTTTGCTCTGGGTCAACGGCTGCGCCTTGCCCGATCCGTCGGCACGGGTCACGGACATCCCTTCTCCAATTGCCCGGAACACGATGTATCTCCCGTCCGGGCTCCACACGGCGTTCTCAGCTTTTCCGTGCGAAGGTCAAGCGCGTCATGGTGTCCCGCTGCCAGTCGTATGCCCAGATGTCCTTGCCCGATGCCTCCGTGACATCCAGTGCCACCCGCTGGCCGTCCGGCGACAGGCTGGGGCGCAAATAGCTACCCGGTTTCGCCAGCAGCGGCTGCGTCTTCCCCGCGCCGTCGAGCCACGCGACCGTGAGCAATCCACTGTCCCCGCTGCTTCTCCGGTACACCAAAGTGCCGGTCCGGGAGAAAGAAAGTTGAGCGGCGCCCAATAGCCCACTGGAGGCGACGTCATCCAGGATGGGCAAGGCCGTCCCACGCGTTTCCAGCTTGTCCAATCGAACGGGACCGCGAACAGGGTTGCCTTGTTGAGATAGACCAGATAGCCGGCCCCATTCGAGGTGGCCAGATAGCGGGGGGAGGTGCCGCCTCGGGACACCGTTTTCCGATGGTGATCCGCCAGTGTCATCACCTCGATGCTGGATGCATCGGAGTTCCGCTGCCGTGTAAGCCGAAAACAGAACTGCTTTGCCTCCGGGCAGAATCTGCGGGAATGCAAAGCCAATTTCTCCGTTGGCGGGCGCCGCGACGGTCTCGGGCGCGCCTCCGCCGTCGCGAACCCGTACCAGTCCCTTCCCAAAGACGCCCAGGTAGATGCTTCCGTCCTCGCCCCAGCTCGCACCGTAGAAGATGCCGATGTCACCCAGCGGGACCACCGCGCCGCCTTCCACGGAGATCTTGTTCAGCTTGCCAGCGCTGGTTTCGAATCCGATCCACTGACTGTCGGGCGAGAAGAAGGGTACAACACCCACCGCTCCCGGAAGCTCCGTGGCTTTCGATTGATCCAGCCGCCGGGTGAATAGCTTTGGCGGGCGTGCCAGATACGTATACCAGCCGCATCCCATCGGGAGAGATGGCAACGCTGCTCCCAGCGGAGCTCCCGCCGTCGGTGAGAGGAAGCAAGGAAACATCCGCGCCCAGATCGACGTCCAGCCGCACCAGCGGGCGCTCCACCGGCTGCTCGCGGAAGTGGACAAAGGACAGGCCGAGCGTTGTGAGTAGGAACAAACCGGCGGCGATCCAGGCGGCCAACCCGAGCCGCGACTGTGATGGACTCGCGGCGTCCACAGGAGCCGTAGGCTCTTCCAGCAACAAGCGCCAATCGCCGATGGCTTGCAATCTCTGCTTCGGGTCTTTTTCCAGACAGCTTCGCAGCAGGCGTTGCACCTTCGCGGGCACGCGATCCAACTTCGGCACTTCCTTGATCACCGAAGCCAGTGTGTCGGAGAGGTCCTCGCCCTTAAACAACTTCTGGCCCGTTACCATCTCGTAAAGCACCACGCCGAAGGCCCAGATGTCGGCGCGCCTATCCACCTCTTTGCCGCGAGCTTGTTCGGGAGCCATGTAAGCGGCGGTGCCCAGAATGACTCCCGCCTGCGTTGCGCCTATCGTCAGAGTGGGCGAGTGTTCCGACTGCGCCGTGGGAGTGCCGCCCATCTTGGCCAGTCCGAAGTCCAGCACCTTCACGGTGCCGTCGGGCTTGATAATGATGTTGCCGGGCTTCAGATCGCGATGCGTGATTCCTTTCTCGTGCGCGGCTTCGAGCGCGGCGGCAATCTGTTTGGCAATGGCCAGCGCTTCATCGAAGGGAATCGCACCCTGTTTGATGCGATCGGCCAGCGTCTCGCCCTCCACCAGTTCCATCACCAGGTAGTTGGGGCCGACGTCGTGGAGCGTGCAGACGTTGGGATGATTCAGGGAGGCGATCGCCCGGGCTTCCTTCTCGAAGCGCTCGCTGAAGCGTTCCGCCGAAACTTTGATGGCGACATCGCGGCGCAGGCGGGAATCGTGCGCTCGATACACTTCGCCCATGCCGCCGGCGCCGATAGGCGCAAGAATTTCGTACGGCCCGAGTTTATCGCCCGCAGAGAGCGGCATAGGAGGGAATCGGCTAAGTATATCCGATCAGAAAGCCGATTGCGCCCGGATGACGGCGCACTCTCCAGAAACTTAAGTCGGAACTCATGTAGTTGGAACGAGCTGCATACTCAGAGCGGCGGCTTGTTTGGCAACCCACTGGAGTTGTTGGTGGCGGTATTTGGTTTCATAGAATTGGATTCCTCGGTCCACGTACTCATGGCCGAACTTCAGCATCCGGTAGACCAGACGAGCGAGCACGTGCGCCATGGCAGTGATGGCTTTGGGTGCCCCGAGCTTGGAACGCAATCGGCGGAACTTGGCCCCCAAAGCGCTTTGACTTCGGAGCAGAGCCGAGGCCGCCAGCCGTAAAGCGGTAGAGGCGCGATTGACCACTTGCCGGGTGCCGCGCTTGAGCACTTTGCCACCGCTGATGCGGTTGTCCGGACATAAGCCTAGCCACGAGGCGAAGTGCTTCTCTGTCTTCCAGCGGCTCATGTCTACGCCGACCTCGGAAACGATGGCTTGGCCGGTCTGCACTTCGATACCGTCGATTTGTGTAAGATCCACACCAGTGATACGGTACAACTGACCGCGTAGATCAAAACCCGACTGATGCCTGCGCGCGTTCTTGCCTCGGCGCGGCTCCGGTATCGGGTCGCTCAGCGGGTCGATCTTGGCCTCCATGTTTCTCAGTTGCTCGTCAATGCGCTGATCGCAGCTATGGATTTTATTCTGATAGGTCTGGTAAAGATCCAGACTTTGCTCCAGCACGAATAGCAACTCCTGCCGCCATGTGCCTTCCAGACTTTGAGCAATCTCATGCCGGCTGGCGCGAATTCGACTGTGCTTGTGCATCGCCAGTTTCTCTGGGTCCCGCTCTCCCTTGACGATGTCTCGCAGAATGGCCATGCCGGTAGTGCCGCTGATATCGCTGATCACGTTGGCCAGCTGGATGTTCATCTCGGTCAGGGCCTTCTGCATATGCTGAATACAAGTCGCGGCTGCCGCCACTAGATTTTCCCGCTGTCGCAGGTAGCCGCGAAGCACGCGGATCTCCTCGGCTGGCCGGAATGAGTTGTTGAGCAGGCCAAAGGTATGCAGCTTCTGCAACCACTGGCATTCCTGCACGTCCGTCTTGCGCCCCGGCAGTGTTTTGGTGTGGCGCGCGTTCGCCACGTTCACTTCCAATCCGTAACTCTCCAATACGTCGTACAGTGCCGTCCAATAGACTCCGGTCGACTGCATGACTACCGTCTGGATTCGGCAGTCTTTCAGCCACCGCGCCATCCGATGCAGATCCGCCGTGAAACTGCCGAACTTCTGCACTGGGTTTGCGTCCCGGTCCGGTGGCACCGCCACGTAGTGCTCTGCACTCCCTACATCAATCCCCGCCGCATGCAGATTTAGCGGCGCGAGTCCTTGGGTTGCATCCGCTTTCGCGGCGGTCTTCTTTTCCTTGCTTCGCTGCTTCGCCATATCCTCGTCTCTCCAAGTGAAGTTAGACGGACTCGGCCCGGTCGCGAATCGGTTTACGAAACTCTCCAACGGGGTCGAGCCAACTGGCCGAAGCCAGCCGGCTGCCACCAGATCACTGATCGCCAGAAACCGGAGCCATACTCGGAAACGGGCACTACGGCGCCATATGTGCGTCGGCCTTAGCTGCCGAGCCGCGTCCTTGTCAGCATCTCACTCTCCACCCGTTTCTGGTACCACTGACAGCGCCCCGTTGTCCCCTGCTCGGAAGTTATCCGACGGTGGCTGTCTGAGAAAAAGTAGTGGAAGTGTACGCGACAACCCGGGAGCTGCGGCCAACCCTCTGAGAGTCAGAGTATTATCGGATCCGCACGTTTACTGCCTGCCTGCATCCGCTGTGCTGAAGCGCTGCGCTTCAATAACTAGCACGAAGAATGCGCATCTGAAAAGGCGCGGGCCGCTGGACATGATGAGGGATGGATGCGAGCCTTAAGCCATGGCCGGGCAAATTTGGCCAATCCTTGGCGGTCTCGCGATGGCTGCGGGCGTAATGCTGCTCGTTTGGGCCTGGCGGCGACGCCGACGGCGATGGGTCGGCGACAGGAAACGGCTCATGGAGGGGGACTTCAAGTGGAAGCGGTGAGCAAAGGGCCGATTCGAAGATCGGCCCTGGAAACCTGGAAGTCAAAAAAACGCGGACGCCTACGGGTATAGAGCGTCCGCGGGCCTCGCAACATCGGGCGATAGAGATCGCCTGTTATTTATCACATCGACCAAAACGGCACCTTGATTTAGCTATCCGGAAGCTATCCCACTTGACGTGTAACGTTAGGATTCTTATCGGAAGTGCCCCGGCGGACAACGTTCGGGCAGAGCGGTGGAAGCTGAGAGCCGGGCAGTTTCGATAAGAGCGTTAGAAGTGAGCCGCTCGCGTTTAAGGCAGACGCGGGCCATTATTGGAATTTTGAATCGTTATTCACTGGACGTTAACAAACTACAGGGCTCTATTGTGAGCATTCCAGTGATCGAGCATCTCTCAGGATGCTACTCCTACCGCACCGTGGAAGCAAGCGGCAGACCAAGAGAAAGCCTCGACCAACACGCACGCGTAGCGTCTGCCGCGCGAGCGGCTTAGTTCTAACGCGCAAACCGGAGAAGTGACTCTCCTCATGACCACCGATGATAGTTCTTAACGTGCATTTGCTCGGTTTGCGTTTGCACGGAAAAGTGGGTTGTTCCGACTGACCATCCGGGCACAACCTCGTCAGCCCATCAGGCGAGGCTTTTATCGGAAATTCTTGCGTCACATTGCCGTAAGCGCCCGCCCGAGCACTTGAAGTTCTCCACGAGCATCAGTTCTCGCTCAGGGTTGGTGAGCCTTGTGTAAACGAGATGCTTGCTTAAATTTTAGTTGTGATACAGTGATCCCTGTTGACACCCAAGCGTATTATCGACCTTGGGAGGAGGCCCGCGATGCTGAAAGACGGTGTTGTGCTGCTGGTCATCTTTCTAATCGTAGTAGGCGGCATATTTGCCTGGTGGACGCAAAGTCCAACGCATACATTAAGTGCAACCGTGGAGCCGCAGATCCCAGAATCAAAGGCTGCTCTCAAGACCGCTCCGACGGTCGCCAAAGCTATCCCGAAACCCAAGCCCGCTCCGGTGCCGGTAGAGGAGCCTGCCGTTGTCGAAGCGACCCACAGCCCGCAAGTCGCAGCGGCAGTTCCCGTGGTTCACGCCGATCCGCCGCCATTTCCGTCAGTCGAAAAGATTGCTACCGGCCTGCGGGAGGACTCCATTACCGGAACCTATGGAGACCCGGCGCTCTCGGCCATGACCTCCACTGGTGGTCATATGGTCGAAACGTTTGTCTACGCTCGGGACGGCGGTGGTCTGGCCACGGTTGTCCGTCTTGTGGACGGGAGGGTTTTCGCGGTTTATTCCCAATCAGGGCCGGCCCACGCAACCGGCCTATCCGCTCCACCGCGCTGGCGCAAGGAATAATCGCACATCGGGTTCCCGCGACGTGGTCTACCTTGACCTTTCCTCCGCTGGACTTGGTAACCGATTCTTCGATGAGCGCCGCCGTGTCTTTAGCTGTTTGCGCGCAGCGCTCCGCCAGGTTGCGGACTTCATCGGCTACCACCGCGAAAGCGGCGACAGCCACGCCGCGATATAAACGTTGTCCTTGAGCCAGTGCATATTGACGAAACTGCCGCAGTATATCAATTTGAAACCAGACGATTCGGTAATCTTTCCGTGCAATGTTTCCGCGTTCTTAATCGTCTACCTCAATGGAAGGAGACTCCACCATGAGCCAAACCAAGAATCAACAGAGCAAGCAAGAAAACCAGCACGGCCACCAGAACCAGCCGCCGAAGAAGGGCCAGAACCCGACCGACCCGCAGAACAGGCAGGCTGAACGGAAGCAGCCGGATCGGGCCCACGAACCGGGTTACGAACAGGGTCAACGCGATCCGGACAAACGCACCGGTTAACCTACACGATTTTCCGCCATTGCCGTATGTGCGGTCGGACCGATGTGACGGGGGTTCAATCCTTCTCGAACCGGACCTGAACGAAAAGATGTTGTGCCGGTGTGGGGTCCGCTCTTGCCAAGGATCGGCCCAGCGCAGCGCCCATTCTACGGTGTCTAAAGTATCGATCCGGTGATAGATCGGACGGCCCTTCGTCAGGTACTATGGCTTTGCAGTCGCATTCGTGGACCGTAAGCCCTGGCGATGCCCGTGGGCTGGTGGCGGGGTCTGCTAACACCCCGCTACTTCAAGGCTGGAACCCACCGATGGCCGTTTCGAGTTCGTCTGCTCTGGCATCAATCTCTCTCCTTGCTAGAACGCCATCAATGCGCCCCTCAAGGCGGCGGATCGCATTCAGGGCTGCCCGAACTTTGGCGAGTGCTAATTCACAGCCTTTAGGATCGTCCCTCGCGTCGATAGCGGCTGTCCTTAGCCACGTGAAGGCCAGATCCAGATCCGCGTTAAGAAAGTCGATGAGTGCGCCTTGGGAGCGCTCCCAATCCCTGGGTGGATAGTCTGGCACTCTTGCTAAATCGTACGCCTATTTGCGCCGCCCCTTCTAACCTCTATTCGTCGGCTTCGAGCAGGGCAACGAAAGGTCCGACACTTCCCACAGCCTGATTTCGGGTAGTAGGCTAATTTGAATTCGACGGACTGATTGGGTGATCTCGCCGCCACTGAACGTAGCGGACTAAGAATTGGCTGTCGGACGGGGACATTATGATGAAGTTTAGGGACGTTGCGATGTCCCGTACAGTTGATTGGTTGCCTGGATCTTCCAGGAACTTCTCATCAACCGCTTGAGCGATCAACCGTTCGTGGTCGTTGGTAGGCTCCATGATGGAGAGCCTCCTCTGATTGCGTGCGCCGCAATTGGACATAGTTGACCAAGAATTGGCTATCCGAGGCGGACATCACGAAGTCCAAGGACTCTGCAACCTCCCCAATGATTGCCGGGATATTCCACTAGTTTCTTATCAACCGTTTTGGCAATTGCACGCTCGTGATCGTTGGTACGCTCCATGGTGGGAACCTCCTTGATCGGGGTCCAACTATAGCACGCGCTCGCATCGAGCGCCTCTTGGCAGGGCGTGCAGCGCACTGGGCCGCCAGATTGAAGGACGCGCGAAGGCGGGCACCTGTGGGATGCGGGGTGGTGGATGGCGGGACACGCTGAGAGTACCAGGACTAGAACTGCCTGTCTGGCCTTAAGATAGGGCCTCCGTTCCGATGGCCGAGCATACAATCCAACTAGCAGCGACGCCGCCCTCCGACGGCGAATCGCAAAAAGTGAGGGCGCTTGGCGCCAACCGAGACGCCCACGGAAATGACATGAATGGGACCGGCTAGCGAATGCGGTAGTCTTGCAACATGCCGACAAAGAACATGCGGCTAAACCATGAAACGTATGGGACCGTGGCTGGAGAGGGCCATCGCAGGATGGTTATACTGCCCGAAGGCTGTGAGATTGCGCTAGGTCTATGACCGCGTGAAAGAGTTCTTATCATAGCCGAACTTCTGGCGAGCCTTTTTGCGGCTGAATCGCCAGTCGATCTTGATCTTGTCGCGGTTGATCTTCCGGTTCCAGGCGTGGGCCTCCCGTTGAAGCAGGTCCAGAGTGGGGATTCTGCGCTTTCCGAGACACTGCCGGGCGAAGAGACTGATTTCGATTTCGGCTTGGTTCAGCCAGCTCCCGTGTTTGGGAGTGTAGTGAACCGAGAGACGGTTCCAGAGATAGGCGCCTTCTACCTCACCGAAGTAGTCGGTAAGGGTCTTCCGGCAGTGGATGTTGAGATTGTCCATGACCAGGTGGATCGTTCGAGCAAACGGATAACTGGCGATGATTCGATTCCGTATGCGGGCCAACTCGGGCGCTGAGCGATCCGGGGTCGGAAAGGTAAAATGCTTGCCCGCCTTGGGTTCCACGGCGCAGAAGACGTTCGCGGTTCCGCAACGTTTGTACTCGTTATCGCGTTTGGCGACTTGGCCCGGACGCGCCGGGAGGGGTGCTCGCAGATCCGAATGGAGAGAGACAGGTTTTTCGTCCAAGCAAACCACCGGCTCGGCGGCACGATAGGGTTTCTCATAAACTGCCAGAACGTCTTCCATCTTGCGGAGGTACTCGGCGTCCAGGTCGGCGATGCACCACATTTTTTTCCCGCCACGGCTTCAGGTCGTGGCTGGTCAACAAAACCCGGATGGTCTCGCGCCCCACTCGCGGAACCAGTTTCCGCTTCACGGCTTGCTCGGCGATCAGCCGGACCGTCCACCGCGCTTGTCCCTCGGGAGGCTGACTACAAACCATCGCAATGACGCGCTGCTTTTCGGAGGCATTCAGCAACTCCTGGGAGCCACGTCCCTGCCGCTCATACAAAGCGCCCTCCAGGCCGGCCTCCTGATAGCGATGAGCGATCCGCCGAACCGCCTGGGCAGAGAGATGAACAATACCAGCCACCACGGGTGCGGTCTGGCCCGCCGTCAACTGCTCCAGGGCAATGGCCCGGAGCACCACCCGAACCTGTTGAATCCCGGCCCGAAGAATCTCGCGGACTGCTTTCTCATCTTCCCGGGACATCTGAAATTCGATGGGGCGTCTTGACATAAGGGCAAGGACCGCTTTGGATACTGTGCCCGACGGTGATGTTCGCAGCCGTTTCGACGATACGATTACAAAACTCGTCGCTGACATCTCCGCCGACCCGCACGCATCGTAACAAACTTCGCGATTACCCGCCCCGATACCATGCGCGTGCATGGGATGATAAAAAGGTTTGCGCAAGTCTCCTCTTCTCCCTATTTTTCTGATTGTGGCCGTGGATGTCCTCGGGCTGACGATCATGATCCCGCTGTTGCCGTTCTACGCCGAAAAACTGGGTGCGAGCCCGTCCGAAGTGGGCTGGCTGGTGGGTGTCTACGCGCTGTTCCAATTGTTTTCCGGGCCGCTGCTGGGCCGCATGTCGGACCACGTCGGGCGCAAGCCGCTGCTGATAGTCAGCCAGATCGGAACCCTGATCGGTTTTCTGGTGACGGCGCTCGCGGGAACGCTGTGGGTGGTGTTCCTGGGACGCATCATCGACGGAGCGACGGCAGGCAACCTGTCGCTGGCGCAAGCTTACATTTCCGATGTGACCAAGCCCGAGGAGCGCGCCAAATCTTTCGGCGTGATCGGCATCGCGTTTGGACTCGGGTTCCTGATTGGCCCGGCGATCTCGGGGTTCTTATCGCAGTTCGACTACCGTATGCCGATTCTGGCTGCGGCGCTGATGTCGTTCACCAGCATCATGGCCACTACTTTTCTTTTGCCGTCGGTGGCGAACGTAAATAAGGTACAGGGCGGCCCCAGCGGTCCTGGCGGACGCCGTCTATCCCTGGTGCAGTGGGGCGAGTACGGACGCTACTTCAAGCAACCCGTCTTGGGTGCGCTGCTGGTGCAGTTCCTGATCTTCGCGTTTTCTTTCGCCATGTTTGTGGCGGCGCTGGCGCTGTTCGTGGAGCGCCGGATCACCTGGCACGGGAAACCGTTTGGTCCCGAACAGACCGGGTACGTGTGGGCCTACGCCGGGTTCCTGGGAATCTGCTTGCAAGGGCCGGCCCTGGGACGGCTGGTCAAACGCTTCGGCGAGCGCGCGCTGAATCGGACCGGCTTTGCGGCGTACGTGGTGGGGTATTCGCTGCTGGCCTTCGCGCACACGATACCGTGGCTGCTCATGAGCACGACGGTGCTGGCGTTAGGCGGCTTGGTGCGGCCGACGCTCACCAGCATGATCACGCAGCATACGCCGCGGGAGGAGCAAGGCACGGTGCTGGGCCTGACGCAGTCGCTTACCTCGGTTTCGCAGATCGTGGGGCCGCCCCTGGCGGGACTGCTGATCCAGCACGATCTGCTCACGGGCTGGGGATTGTCTATAGCAGCAGTGGCGTTGCTTGGGTTCGTGATGGCATCGCGTCCGGTGCCGGTGGAGGCGCATGTCTGATGCGGCGCCATCTCCAACGATCTGCTCGGCGCTGCGCGACAAAATCGGCGAACAGATCGAGCGGACCACTCATCTGATTGGCTTGGTTCCGGCGGCGCAGATGGATTGGAGACCGCGGCCCGGCGATTGGACGACGGCTGACCTGCTCGGCCATTTGCTCGACTGCATTTCGGGATTCTGCGCCGTGCTAGCCGCCGCCGAGCCTGTGCGGCTGGCGTATTTCGGCAGATTGCGCGAGATTCCTGGGTCGATCGAAGTCTTCCGCGCCCACATTGAGGAAGGTTTCGCGCTGCTGACAGACGCCGATCTGGCGCGCCGCGTGCCCACAGTTTTTGTTGCGGAAGGCGAATCGATACTGACGCTGCTGTTGGGCAACCTCGAACACTTGATCAACCACAAGCACCAGTTGTTCACCTACCTGAAGCAAATGGGTGTGCCGGTTGCGACGCCGGATCTGTATCGATTCCGGGTTTAGGGGCTATTCGAGAAGCACGTCGGCGAAGACGAATCCATCGCGCTCGACGATTTCGCCCATGCGTACTTCGATAGGGCTGGAGAATACCGGCGCGTCGTAGACGAAGGTGTGGAATTCGCCGTTTTCACCGCACGGGTCGACGCTAGCGGGCAGGGAATCGAGCAAGGCCCGATCGAAATCGCGGCCGGCGAACGAACGGTCGACTTGGGCGGGATCGACGCAGGTGATTTTTGCTTTCACGCCGGCGGCGATCATGTCGCGCGCCAGTTTCGCGGTCGGGATCTGCCAAACCGGAAACAACGGCTCTAGCCCGGTGCCTTGCAACTGGCGCTCGCGGTAATCGCGAATGTCCTGCAAAAACAGATCGCCGAAGGCGACTGCGGTAATGCCTTCGGCTGTGGCGCGCTGGCACACGCCGCGCATGCGTTCTTCATATTCGGTGTTCGAGCAGGGCCAGGGCAGATCCACGGACCACTGCGGAATTCCGGTGCGGCCGGCTTGCATGTCGACCAACGCCCGACGCACGGCGTGCATGGCGACACGATCCGCTGCGGAGTTGAAACTAGTCAGCAGCGCGGCGATTTCGATATCCGGTTGCTGCCGCAGCAGATGCAGCGCCCAGACGCTGTCTTTGCCGCTGCTCCAGGAGAGAAGTACTTTCTTCATGCGGGGTGCGCCAGCATCGGCGTCATGCGGCGCCAGTGGAGGTCTTCCGTCGGGGCGGCGAATGAAACGCCATGCAGGATTTCGGCGAGGATCTCGGCCGATTGCGCGATTGTCATTCCGGAGCGATTGAAAAACAAGTTGCCGTCGGCAAACACGACGTTGCCGTTGCGGAGGGCTTGTAGATCGCGCCACCATGGGTGCCGTTCGAGTACGGACTGCTCGCGTTGGGCGCGCTCCAGATTGAATCCGCAGGGGGCGACGATCAGATATTCGGGATCGGCGTCACGAAGATGTTCGGCGGGGATGGCGGTGGGGAATTCGCCCGGATGTCCCAGCAGTGGTTCGCCGTTCGCGATCTCGACCAGCTCCGGGCCCCAGTTGCCCATGGCGAAGAACGGATCGGTCCACTCTAATAACACCGCGGTGGAACGGCGCCGGTGGGCGGTCCGCTGCCGCACGTTTTCTAAGCGCTGCCGCTCGCGCTCGATGACGGCGGGCGCTCGTTCTGGAACACGGAGCGCGTCGGCGACCTGCGCTATGCAGTGGAAGATTTCCTCGATAGTCGCGGCCGATAGCGACAATTGGCGGGCGGCGATGGCGCAGCCGCCACGTTCTAAATCGGCAGGTGTCACGGCGCACACGTCGCAATGCGATTGCGTGATCACCAGATCCGGTTGCAGCTTGCGGATCAGCTCCATGTCGATGTGATACAGCGGTTCGCCCGCGTGGAGACGGCGACGGACTTCGGCGTCGATCTCGCCGCTCGAAACAGAAATATCGAAAGCCGGCTGGCTGCAAGATGGAAGCTGCCGGACCCAGGAAGGGTTGTCGCATTCATGCGACCGTCCCACCAGCGTCTCGCCCGCACCCAGGGCGCAGACCATCTCGGTGGCGCCGGCCAGCAGGGAAACGACGCGCACGCTAGGCGGCCTGGTGTGCCGGCTGGAAAGAGCGCTTCAGCAGCGCATAGCCGCCGAAGAGCGCGAGGGTGTAAACTGCATCACCCGCGAATTGATTCTGGTAGAAGGGAATCGCGGCCGTGAAGCAGGTGCCCAGTCCCGCGAGCGTAACGGGATACATCCCGCTCGTGGCCCACACCATGAAATTGGTGATCAGGAAAAACGACAGGCTGGAGCCTAGCGCCGCCGCGGCAATCGCGCCTGCGCCGCCGCGGTTCCGCGTGATCCTGCCGAACAGCACCGCGACCAGCGCCGCTCCGTACACGAACCAGAAACCGCTATGGAAGCCGAGCACTGCATCGCTCAGTGCCAGCGCGGATAACGTCACCAGAATCCCGGTGGCTGCCTTGCTGGCCTGGTAGCCGGAGAACAATCCGATAGCCATGAGGGGCGTGAAATTCCAGGGATGCGGCAGAAGCCTGGCCGCCGCGCACAGAACCACCAACGCTATCCACAATCGCTTCCCGTTTTCCATGGTGTTCTCCTACTGGCTATTGTAGTGCAGCCCTGGGCTTGGCGTGCGCCGTCCTGCACACGATCGGTTTGCCGGGAACGTGAGGTCTGGAAGTTTAGAATGCGGCGTTGTCAATGCGGCATATTGAGTACTATGCCGTCGCATGACGAGAGCCGACTGGCATAAAACGACACTTAGTACCTATCCCCGCCTTCGTCCCGTCGTCGATTCTATGTATCTAAGGGAAACCACGTGAATCCAGTCAGGGTATTCGCTTGTGAAGCACAGCCGATCGTGCTCGAAGGCTTGGCGAGAGTGCTGGAGCAGGATGGCGAGTTCGAATATGTAGGCGCGGCGGCGAGTCTTGCAGACTCCCTGGACGCGGTGCGCGAGCGCGAGCCTGACGTTCTGCTGGTGGATCAAAGCGCCGGGCTGAAGCAGATCTTCCAATTTGTTTCCGACGCGAAAAGCACCCGGCCCCGCTGCTACCCCATCCTGTGGATCAGCGAGCTGGCGGAAATAGATTGCTTCCGTGCGCTGCAATTGGGGGCGCGCGGCATTCTGAGGAAGTCGGCAACCATCGCTGCGATTAGAACCTGTCTGCGCGCGGTGAGCCAGGGCGAGGTGTGGATCGAGAACTCGCTTTCGGACCGCTCCGTGAGCGCGCTCGACCGGCGCTCGGCGCCGCGCTTGACGCCGCGCGAAAAAGACATTGTGCAGCACGTGTGCGGCGGGCTCAAGAACAAGGAAATCGCGGAGGCGCTCGCGATCACCCCGGGAACGGTAAAAGTCCACCTGATGCACATCTTCGAGAAGACCGGCGTCAAGGACCGCTTTGAACTCGCGGTACAAGGCCGGCGCCTGCTGGGAACCGAGCGCGTGCAGGAGAGTTGCACCCGCCGATATCCCGGCGGAAGAAACCTTCGCCTGAGCGATCCCTACCCACAGCTAAAGTGACGGGCCTTAACTGGCGAATAGGTAAGCAGGCCCAGACACTCTCGATGATCCCGCATTCCACTATTGAAGCGCCGTCTCCGGCAGCCATCGAAACGCCGCATCCGGCAGCCATCGAAACGCTGCCTCCCGCTGCATCGGAAACAGATGCACCGCGTAAGCGTTCGGCCAGCACTATGACGCGCTGCTGGCGACACCGCTGGGGACGATTGCTGGTGCCTTCGCTGTCGGATTTCCTGTTCATCGCGCTGATCGCATGGCTCTTCATGAGCAGCGGGGCGCACGGCTGGCAATCCTTGCTGGCGGATGCCGATGTCGGCTGGCATATCCGCACCGGCGAGTATATTCTCGACCACCATCAGGTTCCGCATCACGATTTGTATTCGTTCTCCAAGCCCGGCGCGCCCTGGTACGCCTGGGAATGGCTGACCGACATTATCGATGGGCTGCTGTTTCGTTGGGCTGGATTGAAAGGCATCGTGCTCGCGGCGGGGGTGATCATTGCGCTCTTCGCCACTACTCTCATGCGCCGTATGGTCGACGCGGGAGCGCATCTGTTCGTGGCGCTGCTGGTGACGCTGTTTTCGGTGGGCTCGGCCTCCATGCATTTCCTGGCCCGGCCGCACATATTTACGCTGCTGCTGCTCTCGGTTTCGATGGGGATCATCGAAGCCGACCGCAGAGGCGCGAATCCCGCAGCGCATCTGGTGGTTGGTGCCCATCGCGCTCGTCTGGACCAATCTGCACGGCGGATTCCTGGTGCTGATCGGGCTGCTGGGTTTGGCGGCCATCGGCGCCGCAGCCGAAGCCTGGCTCGAAGCTGGGATCGGGAGACCGCGCGGCGGACGTCCGGATTGGGCTCCCGCGTTGCGCTGGGCTGGTTTGGCGGCGGCCTGCGGGGTTGTATCCTTTGTGAATCCCTACGGTTGGGAGCTGCACCGGCATCTCATTCAATACCTGCGCTCGGACTGGATCCGCAAAGTGGTCCAGGAATTTCAGTCGCCCAGTTTCCGGGATGAAAACATGCTGCAGTTCGAGGCGCTGTTGTTTATCGGACTCATCACCGCCGGCGCGCGTTTGCGCCGCGGCCAAATGATCGACGGACTGTGGATCTTATGCCTGGGATACATGTCGCTTTCGAGCGTGCGCCACGTTCCGATCTTCGTAACCGTGGCCGGTCCCATGATCGCGGTCGAAATGACGTACTGGTGGAAGGCTTGGGTAGGCGACTCGTCCGGCGCAATCGGCGCTGGGCATTTTAAACCAGATGGGCCGGGACATCTTGCCCGGTTTTCAGCGCTTCACCATCTGGATGGCGATTGCGGTGGTGGCGCTGGCGATGAGCGGCTCGGCCATTGCGTGGCCCCAGGATTTTCCTGCGCTAGTGTTTCCAACCGCCATGATCCACGCCCACGAGCAGGAGATTTTGCAGGCGCGCGTGCTGACCACCGACCAGTGGGCGGACTACCTGATCTTCCTCCATCCGGAGCAGAAGGTGTTTGTCGACGGCCGCAGCGATTTTTACGGCTCCGAAATCGGCGATCAGTTTCTGCAGGTCATGCGCGGCATGCCCGGCTGGGAGAAAGTGATCGAGAAATACCGCTTCAATTTGGCGCTGATACCCGTGGATACGGCGGCGGCGCAACTGTTGAAACAGCGTCCGGAGTGGCGCGTGGTGGCCGATGACGGTAAGCAGATCCTGTTAGTCCTTCGGCGGAACGGATGTGCGGGGTACTTAGCGAAACAGAGGCGGAACGGGCAACGGGACTAAGGTTCTAGGGTCGGAGCAAGGTGCTCGGTAGGGGCGGCAGACCAGGAGCTAATGAAAACCACCGACCCAGCCGAAGTAGTTAAGGGGAGCATTAAGAGATGAAGTCGGAGAACCCCAGTCCGCGCAAGACCGGCGCGGGCCGCGGAAAGAGCAACGTCGGTATGCCTCACCTCCCGATGGAGTGGATGGATCCGATGAGCTGGCGCCTGCCCTCGGGTAAAGCGCTGGCGGAATTCGCGTTGCAGACCGGCTTTCTGGCTCCGTTGATTATGCGTGCGCCCAAGGGCAAGAAGAAGCCGGATGCACCGGACATGGCGGTGAATCCGGGCGTGATGAACCTCCCGGCGACCAGGGACCAGGTTAAGGAGGCGCCGGCGCGTACGGCGTCGTTTCGGTAAAGCGGATGAGCATGCAGGTTTGGATCGCGATCGTGGTGGGCCTGGCGGCGGTGATTGACGATCTCGCCCGGCGCCACATCGCCAACTGGATTCCGGCGGCGGCCCTGGCGGGCGGCTTCGGATGGCAGATCGGGCACGGCGGCTGGCAGGGCGCGCTGACGGCGCTGGCCGGCACGGCAGCGGGGTTTGCGGTGTTCTTGATTTTTTACTTGCTGGGTGGAATGGGCGGCGGCGACGTGAAGCTGATGGCGGGCTTCGGAGCGTTGCTGGGTGCGGGACGGTTGCTCGAAGCCGCTCTGTGGACCGCTGGAATTGGCGGAATCATGGCGCTGGTGGTTCTGGGGTGGAAGGCGCTGCGGCGCTCGTATCGCCCGCTCCCGGAACTCTTAGCGCGGAAGAGCGGGAGCGGGAAGCATCGATCCCCTACGCTCCGGCGATTGCGCTGGGCGTATGGCTGTCGCTGGTCCCTAAGGCGTAAAGCGATGGCGTGAAACGATGGCGTGAAACACGGTTTTGGCTGCAGGCGGGAAGTTTGGGCTGTGTCATTGAGAAATTTTGAAGTAAAAGGAAGCAGTCTTCCGGCGGAAAAACCGCGAGGGAGGCGGAGGAGAAAAGAATGGATCGCAGGTTTCTAACGGTATTGGGTGTCAGTCTGGTATTCGCTCTGGTGGTCTCGAGCGTGTTCTATCAGATGACGGCGCGATCGTCGGGTCCTTCCAGGAAGGTCCGAATCGACGGATCAAAAGGACATCGTGGTGACCGCCCGCCCCCTGGGCGTGGGCGTGATGGTGAAGCCGGCCGACATCAAAGTAGTGAAGATCGCCGCCTCGGCTTTTCCTAAAGGCGCGTTCTCCAAGGTGGAGGATGTGCTCGACCGTCCGGTGATTTCAAATATGCTGCTCGAAGAGCCGGTCCTCGAGGGCCGCTTGGCGGCGAAGGGCAGCGGCCTGGGTCTGGCGCCGACGATACCGGTAGGAATGCGCGCCGTCACGGTGCGCGTCAACGACGTCGCGAGCGTAGCCGGCTTCGTATTGCCGGGCATGCGGGTCGACGTGCTGGTGACCGGCCGTCCGCCGACTTCCGATGGCGACATGACCTCGACGGTGCTGCAGAACATGCTGGTGTTGTCGGCCGGCACGACCATTCAGGCGGACGCGCGCGGCCAGGCGATTCAAGCCCCCACCGTGACCCTGCTGGCGACTCCGGAGCAGTCGGAAACCTTGACGCTCGCGGGCAACGAAGGGCGGCTGCAACTGGTGCTGCGTAATTCGAGCGATCAGACCGTGGAACAGACCGCGGGGCGTTATATCAGCGAACTCTACGGTGCGCCGCGCAAGGTTGCGGCGCCTCCTTCGGTAGCGACGGCCGGCTCCGCGCCCCATCGTAATCGCGGCCGCGCCACCGCCGCCACCGCCGCCTCCTCCGCCACCCGATCAGATCGTGGTGATCCGGGGAACGACAAAAACGGTTGAAACCATGCCCAGCCGGGCAGCGAATTAAGGGAGCCAACGAATATGAATCGCAACTCTATATCTCAATCCGCGGGCTTCGCGCTGCAGCACTCGCGCGGCGCGCTGGTGGTCCTGGGCTTCCTGCTAGGCGCGGCCACGGCTTTTAGCCAAAGCGCCGAAGATCTTCGCTTGACGGTGGGCAAGAGTGTCGTGATCGACTATCCTTCCGATATCCGCCAGATCTCGACCAGCAGTCCCGAAATTGTGGACGCCAGTCCCGTCACCACCCGCGAGATTCTGCTGCATGGCAAGGGCCTCGGCAACGCCACCCTGGTGGTCTGGAGCAAGACCGGCGAGAGAACCTTCTACAACGTCACGGTGGATCTGAATCTGGACTCGCTGCGGAAAATCCTGAAAGATTCCTTCCCCAACGAGCAGATCGTACCCGAGAGTTCCCGCGATTCGTTGACCCTCAACGGCAAGGTGTCGAGCAAAGAAGTCGCCGACCGGGCGATTGCACTCGCCAGCACCTTCGCGAAGACCGTGGTCAATAATTTGGAGCTGCGCGACGCCTCCCATCGAAAAGCAAGTGCTGCTGCGGGTGAGATTCGCCGAACTGGACCGCACTAAGGCTGAGGAATACGGGGTCAATTGGTTCTCCCAGGCGGGTCAGACTGGTTTTTACACTTCCACTCAGCAGTCGAGCATCAGTTCGACCACCCTCGGCAATACTGGCGGGACGGCGGCCCAGAATGTACTGAGTGTCGCGTCGGCGCTGAACATCTTCGCTTTCGATCCCAAACTGAATCTGGGGGCTTTCCTGACAGGCGCTCCAGTCCGAAAACATTCTGCAGATTTTGGCCGAGCCGAATCTGGTGACCACCAATGGCAAGGAAGCCTACTTCCTGGTGGGCGGCGAGTTCCCGGTGCCGGTGCTGCAGGGCGGCGGCAACGCGGGATCGGTAACCGTCCAATTCAAGGAATTTGGCATCCGTCTGCGGTTCACCCCGGTGATTACCGGAAACGGCACCATCAAGTTGCATTTGGCGCAGGAGGTTTCGACCTTGGATGCGGCCGATGGCGTGACCTTCAACGGCTTTGTGATCCCCGCGATTTCGACCCGGCGCACTGAATCCGACGTGGAACTGGGCGACGGCCAGAGCTTCGCAGTATCGGGACTGCTCGACAACCGCGATACCGAGAGCTTCAGCAAGCTGCCGTTCTTAGGCGATATCCCGGTGCTGGGCGCGCTTTTCAAAAGCAAGAACGTAAAGAAATCGCGTACCGATCTGGTGATGCTGGTTACGCCGGACGGTGACGCAACCGCTGGGTCCCAACGATCCGCGGCCCGAGATCGCCTTCCCCAAGGACTTCCTGGTGCATCTGACGCAGGCCGATATGCAGAACGCCAAGAACAAGGCGGGGAAAAAGAACTAACATGAGGCGCGCCGCGGCGCAAAGGGAAGTTTGCCGGAGATGAGCACACCTGTCCAAAAAGACTCGCAGATCACCGCCCTTTTGATTGCGCCGAATCGCGACCTGGCGCAGCAATTCGTGGCGACGCTGCCGCAAACCCGCGCGTTCCAGATTCTGGCGGACCTGAAGAGCTATCCGCCGCCGCAAACTCTGGAGGTGCGCGTCCGGCAGCTGAAGCCGCACGTGATCCTGCTGGATCTGGCTTCCGACCTGGAAGCTGCCACCGAGCTCATCCGCGTTTATCGCGGCATTAAAACCGCCGGTGCAAGTGGTGGGCCTGCACACGCATAACGATTCGGACACGATATTGCAATCGCTGCGGGCCGGCGCCACCGAGTTTCTGTCCGCGCCGTTCGAACTGGCGTCGCAGCGGGACGCCATCGCGCGGCTCCGCCGCTTGTGCGGATCGGAACCCGCCGAGGATAGCGGAGCGGGACATGTAATCGCATTTTCGAGCGCCAAGCCGGGATCGGGAGCCTCCACGCTGGCTACCCAAACGGCTTTCGCGCTGCGCCGCCTGACGGGCCAGCGGATTCTGCTGGCGGACTTCGATCTGACCGGCGGGACCATCGGGTTTTACTTGAAGCTGAGCCACAACTATTCGGTGGTCGATGCGCTGCAGCACGCCGAGCATCTGGACCCGACTCTGTGGAGTTCGCTGGCGGTGAGCCACGGCGGATTGGACATCCTGCCTTCGCCGGCGGCGCCCTATGCCGAGCCGATCGACGGCGGCCGGCTGCGCCTGCTGATCGATTATGCGCGCCAGCTCTACGATTGGGTGATCCTGGACCTGCCCACGGTATTCAGTCAGATCAGTTTGACGGCTCTCGCCGAATGCGAGCATGCCTATCTGGTTACTACGTCGGAGCTGCCCAGCCTGCACCTGACGCGCAAAGCCATGGGCATGATTGCGCAGATTGGTTTTCCCAGCGAGCGTTTTGAAGTGCTGGTGAACCGGGTGGATCGGCGGGACGATATCGGCGCCGCGAATTTGGAGAAATTGTTCAACTGCCCGGTGCATGCCAGCCTGCCCAACGACTATTTTTCGCTGCATCGCGTCGTGACCCTGGGTCAGCCCCTGGGTCCGGAGGGGGAATTGGGCAAGGCCATTGAAAAACTGGCGGCGGGCATGTGCGGCGCCGTCGACGAAGGAAAGAAGCCGGCACCGGCGGCGGGGGGCGCGAAGGCCGTGCTATTGCATGCCTGAGCCGGTCCGCCGGGTGAACCCGAATCAGTACCAGAATAAGCGCGTGAAATCAGACAGGAAGACTTAAAAGTAAAATGTTTCCAAACATCGATAACGGCAGTAAGAATACCCAGCAGGTTTCCTGGGAGCAGCGGCTTCTCAAGAACGCCGGCCGCCAGAAAGCCAACCTGAAGCCGGAATATCAGGAGCTGAAATTCACGCTCCACCGCAAGCTGGTGGACAAGATTAACCTCGAAGCGCTGGCCACCATCGACAACCAGCGGGTGCGGGCCGAGGTGCGCCAGGCGGTCATTCAGCTGATCGACGGCGAGCCCACGCTGCTCAGCTCGCTGGAAAAGCAGCAGATCAGCGACGAGGTGCTGGATGAAGTTTTCGGTCTGGGGCCGCTCGAGCCGCTGCTGACCGATCCCACGATTTCCGACATTCTGGTCAACACCTATAAGCAGGTCTACGTCGAGCGGCGCGGATTGCTGGAGTTGACCAACGTGACCTTCCGCGACGACCAGCACCTGCTGCGCATCATCGACAAGATCGTCAGCCAGGTGGGACGCCGCATCGACGAATCGACGCCCATGGTGGACGCCCGCTTGAGCGATGGATCGCGCGTCAACGCCATCATCGCCCCCTTGGCGGTCGACGGCCCGCTGCTCTCGATACGCCGCTTTTCAACCGACAAATTGATGCCGCCCGATCTGGTGCAGCGTCACGCCATGACGCAGGGCATGATGGAGCTGCTGGAAGCCGCCGTAAAAGCCCGTCTCAACATCATCATCGCCGGAGGAACCGGCTCCGGTAAGACCACGCTGCTCAATGCGCTGTCGTGCTTCATCAACGGCAAGGAGCGCATCGTAACGATCGAAGACGCCGCCGAATTGCAATTGAAGCAGCCGCACGTGGCGCGCCTCGAAACCCGTCCCGCGAATATCGAAGGCGGCGGTGCGATCCGGCAGCGCGAGTTGCTGGTCAACAGTCTGCGTATGCGGCCCGACCGCATCGTGGTGGGCGAAGTCCGCGGCGAGGAAGCGCTGGACATGCTGCAGGCCATGAATACCGGCCACGACGGCTCGCTGACCACGGTCCACGCCAATTCCCCGCGCGATGCGATCTCCCGTCTCGAAGTGATGGTGTCGCTGGCCAACTCCAATATGCAGCTGGTCTCGATCCGCCAGCAGATCGCGAGCGCGGTGCACTTGCTGGTGCAGGCCTCGCGCATTGAGCGACGGCTCGCGCCGCGTGATGTCGATCACGGAGGTGACCGGCATGGAAGGTGAAGTAGTGACGCTGCAGGATCTGTTTGTCTTTGAGAAGCGGGGCATGGATCCCGACGGCAAGATCGTGGGACGCTTCGCCGCCACCGGCATCCGGCCCAAGTTCTACGAAAAACTGCTGAGCGCCGGCATTCGCCTGCGGCAGGACCTGTTTGAAGAAGTGATGGAGATCTGACATGGGTTACTTTTTACTCATCCTGCTGGGGATCTGGGCCGTCGCCATGGCGGCCTGGTTCCTGGTTTCGAAGTATTTCAAGGCGTCCGACATCGACCGCGTCAAGGCCCGGCTGCTCGGAACCTCCCGCACTACCGCGGCGAAGGGCAACAAACGCGCGCCTGTCGAGAAGCAGGTCATCATCAACCAAAACGATTCCCGGAATCAGTTCGCACAAAAGGTGGTCGAAAAGTATCAGCTGGGGCCTAAACTCGCGACGCTGATGGAACAGGCGGGATTAAACTGGCCGCCGGCCCGCCTGATTCATTTGACCATCATGTCGTTCGGATCGGTATTGGCTATCGGCTGGCTGTTCTTGCCGATTCCCAAGCTGGTGACGATAGCGGTGGCGCTGGTGGCCGCCGTGCTGCCCTGGCTGTATGTGACCCGCAAGCGCAAGGTGCGTCTGCACAAGTTCGAGGAACTGTTCCCGGAAACCCTGGAGTTCGTTTCGCGGTCGATGCGCGCCGGGCACGCCTTTTCGGTGTCGCTCGAAATGATTCATCGCGAGTTTCCGGAGCCGATTTCCGGCGAATTCCGCCGTACTTTCGAGGAACAGCAACTTAGGATTGCCCATTGAAGTCGCGCTGCAGAAGCTGGCCAAGCGCGTGCCGTCGCTCGATGTGCACTTCTTTGTCTCCGCGGTTCTGCTGCAGAAGCGCACCGGCGGCAACCTGGCGGAGATTCTGGACAAGCTGGCCTACGTGATTCGCGAACGCTTCAAGCTGCGCGGCAGGATCCGCGCGGTGAGCGCGCACGGCAAGATGACGGCCACCGCCCTGAGCCTGATCCCGGTGGCGGTTGCGGTCCTGATGTTCTACACCAATCCGGAATACGTCAAGTTCTTTTTCACCGACGACGTGGGCCAAATCATGCTGGGCTCGGCTGTCGCCCTGCAGCTGATCGGCTACGGCATCATGCAGAAGATCGTGAAGATCGAGGTTTAGCGCTATGACTCTGCTCCTGCCCCTCTTGATATTTTTCGGAATCGCCGTGGCCGGCGCCATGTATGGCATGAAGATTTACGTGCGCCCGAAAGAGGCCATGGATCGCGTGGTCGGCGGCGCGCATCAGGCCGAGGAGATGCCCGCGCATCCCAGCCTGGCGTTCCACGACCTGATCAAGCGGCTGGGAAATATCGTTCCCCAATCGCCCAAGGACGTCACGGTCATGCAGCGGCGTCTCATCCGCGCGGGTATCCGCAAGGAGGGCGCGCTCAAGGTCCTCTATGGGGCCAAGGCCGTACTGGGCATTGCCTTCCCACTGATCGCACTGGCGGTGGTGGCTGGATCGGAAACCGATACCAGCAACAAATTCATCGTGATCCTGCTGGCCACAGCCATAGGCTTCTTTGGGCCCAACGAGTACGTGCGGCGCAAAGCCGGCAGGCGCCAAAAAGAGATTGCGCGCGGCCTGCCCAACGCGCTCGACCTGCTGGTGGTGTGCGTCGAGAGCGGACTGGGTCTCGATCAGGCGATCCTCCAGGTCTCCAAGGAACTGGAACACGCCCACCCGGAAATCAGCGAAGAGTTCGGTTTGGTGAATCTCGAACTGAAGGCGGGCAAGCGCCGGGTAGAGGCGCTGCGCAACCTGGCCGAGCGCACTGGCGTCGACGACCTTAAGAAACTGGTGGCGGTGCTGATTCAAGCCGACCGCTTCGGCACGGGCGTCGCGCAGAGTTTGCGCGCGCACTCCGATTTCATGCGGGTCCAGGCGCGCCAGGTGGCCGAAGAGAAAGCCGCCAAGCTGGGCGTAAAGCTGATTTTTCCGATCTTCTTCTGTATCCTGCCCTCGCTGTTCGTGGTGACCGTTGGGCCGGTGGCGATGAAGATCATCCGCGAGTTAGTGCCAATGATGCAGAACATTTAGGACTTGTCTAAAGCTTAGTACCAGAAGAGCCGAATTCACTGTTATCAGGAAAGGAGAAATACGATGGATTCTTCCACTGTTCGAATCGTGTGTGCCGTGTTGGCGGTCCTGTTTCTTGGGATCATCGTGCTGCGCCGCAAAAAGAACGTCGAATAACATGAAAAGCTCCTTTCCGGGAGACGCGGGACTAACTCGCATTTCGCGGCATCTGCGCCCGCGCTCTTCCGGGAACGCGATTTTTTAGAGGTTATTGGCGGAGGAACCGGTTGCAGCCGCAACTCGACCGGTTGGTGAAATCATGGCCGCGCCAGACTGCAAAACGGCGTCGCGACGGATGTCCTTTGCCGACGGAGAGGAAAACCAGCTCATGGAATCCGCTTGGATGAATGCGCTTGAAGTTACGGGACTAAAGGTTTCTGGACTGAAGGTTATGGGAGTGAGGGTAATGGGAGTAACGCATGTTTCGTAAGTTGCTATTGGCAACCCTGGGCCTTGCCGCCGCGTCCATGGGGACTGCCCAAACGGCGACCTTCGGGATTCGCGTTCCCATTGGCGGCGAAGCCACCGATCTCGCGATCGACCAGCCGCGCGGCGTGCTGTATATCGCAAACTTCACGGCCAGCCGTATTGACCGTATGAATCTGGCGACCTTCCAGTTGCAGACGCCAATTCAGGTAGACCCCAACCCGGTTTCGATGTCGCTCTCGCCGGACCGGCACTGGCTGCTGGTGGCGCACTACGACAATCCGCAGACGGGAGTGCCCACTAATAACCATTTGACGCTGATCGATCTGGTGGCAGGCACGCGCAATACGTTAGCGCTGCCGGAGCCGCCGCTGGCGGTCTCCTTCGGCGCCGACGGTCAGGCGTTTGTCGTCACCACGACGGAATTTTTGCAGTACGATCCGGGTTCGAACAGCACCACTTCGCTCGGGACGATCGCCAGCCTGGGGCCCAAGGTCACGCCGGTCCCCGACGCCACGTTCCCGCCGGACATCACTGCCGCTTCGGTCTCTCAATCGGGCGACGGCCTGACGATTTACGGCGTGGGCGGATCCACTCAGACCATTACGTTTGTTTACGACGTACCTACCCATACTGTGTCGCCGGGGGCTATCGTGCTGGCCAGCGGGACCGTCGGGCCTCGCGTCGTGAGCCTCAATCAGGATGGATCGGTGGTGATGGTCGGCTGGATCATGCTGAATAACGGCGCCATAACCAATTTCGTTCCGCAAAGCGACAATCAATTTAGTGTTGGCACCAGCCTCTTTGACGACTCGCGTGGCTTGATCTACGCCCAGATTCCCACCATCGACGGCGAGCCTCCGGTTCTGCAGGTTCTGGCGGAGGATAACCTAACGGTCATCCAAAAGCTGAGGTTGCCGGAAAACACCAAGGGGAAAAGCATTTTCAATCCGCAGTCGAACGTGATGTATTCCATCTCCGATTCGGGCGTGCTGGTTCTGCCGGTCGGTTTCCTGAATTCCATGTCGCGCGTAACCACTTCGACCCCCAGTCTGTTCTTCCGCGGAAATTTCTGCGACAACAGCACTATCTCGCGCACCTTGACGGTGACGGACCCGGGCGGTGGTGGCAGTGCGTTCGCTTTCAAGCCGGCCAGCCCCGGAGTCACGGTGTCGCCGGCGGCCGGAATCACGCCCGCTACGGTTACCATCACGGTCGATCCCTCGGCGTTCTCAGCGCTCCACGGAACCCAGGCGGTGGATCTGGGACTATCCTCGCCGGACGCCATCAACGTGATCGATCCGGTGAAGGTGCTGGTGAATCATCCCGATCCCAACCAACGGGGGACCATTCTCGAAGTGCCCGGAACCTTGGTCGATATTCTGGCGGATCCGGTGCGCGACCGCTATTACGTTTTGCGCCAGGACAACAACACGTTATTGGTGTTCGACGGGACTAATAACACGCAGATCAAGACTCTGCGCACCGATAACGTTCCCACCACCATGGCCATCAGCTTCGATAATCAGTACATATATATAGGGCACGCCGATGCCCAGACCCTGGCGATTTACAACCTGGACGACTTCAGCCGCCAGCCGGATGTGGCGACCGGGGCCGGCAATGGAAACGTGGTGCGTTCTCTCGCGGTGGCCAATAACAAGATCATCGCCACCTCTCAGGATTTCAAAAATCAAGGACACATCCTCTTGATTGACCCGGTTACTCTGCTGGCAACGCAACCCGACTCGGTGGGACCGTGGATGAACCAGATCGCCCTCGGATCGGTGGCCGTCGCCAATCAGAGCGGCTCGCAGGTCATGGTGGCGACGCCGGATGGCTTTACTTTCCTCTACGATGCCGGCGTGGGCGATTTCACGGTTTCGCGCAGCGACTTTACGTCGCTCACCGGAGCCTATGCGGCTACCGGGGGTATGTTCTCTGCTGGCGACAAGCTGCTGAATGGATCGCTGGTTCCTTTTCTGGACTTGGACACCTCGAGTGGCCAGACCACAGGCATGGTTTTCTCGGCGGGTGCGGTGCGCACTGGCGCGGTCAGCGCAACCAGCCCGGGATTCGCCGAGCGCGTGAATTTCTCCACCGGCGGCGCTATCCTGCCCACTCTTACCGTGGAGGCGCCTCTGCTGCCGCTTCCCAACGCGATCCTGAACAATTTCATCCGCAGCCTGGTGGTGTTGCCCTTCCATAATTCATTCGTGAGCCTGTCGCAGTCCGGTCTCACGCTGCTCGCGGCGAATTACGATGCGCCGCTGCCGCAGCCCGTGATTTCGAGCGTGACCAGCGCGGCCGACGGCGCTTCCGCCGTCGCCTCGGGCGGATTGATTTCGATTAGCGGAAGCAATCTCAGCACTTCTACCGTTGCCTCGTCGACCACGCCGCTTCCCACCGTCCTTGCCAATAGCTGCGTCTTAGTGAACGGGCAGCCCATTTCACTGCTGCTGGTTTCTTCAACGCTCATTAACGCGCAACTGGACGACAGCACCAGCGCCGCGGCCATCATGAGCATCCGGACGCCGCAGAACATCAGCCCGGATTTCAACTTTAACGTCCTGGCCAACGCGCCAGCCGTGTTCCTGAACGGGCAAGCGGGGGCCTCGGCCAACTTGCCGGCGATTTACCGGGGCGCAAACGGCTTGCTGGTGACGGATTCGAATCCGGTGCGCCGCAGCGATGCACTGAACATTTACGCGGCCGGCCTGGGGCTGACGTCGCCCGTGGTGGCGGCCGGAACTGTGTCGCCTTCTAGTCCTTTAGCGACGGCCGTGCTGCAACCGACGGTCACGCTGAATGGCGTTGGCCTTCCCGTGACTTTCGCGGGCCTGGCGTCCGGACAGATTGGCGTGTTCGAGATTTCGGTCACCGTTCCGAGCAGCGTAGCGCTGGGATTGAGTGTGCCGCTAACCATCACTCAGGGCGGACAGTCGCAGACTGTGAACGTCCGCGTGGTGAATTAGGCAAAACGTGGGCAAGCCCAAAGGGCGCTCACATAGAGACCGCGAAAAGAACAGGGGAAATAACATGAGACTGTACCGCATATTCGGAGTTTGCGCGATGGGCCTGATCGGATTGGCGCCGGCTGCGCTGGCGCAGAAGTGGGAGTTCGGCGGCGGAGTCGGAGGCAGCTTTTATCCTTCGCGCGATGTGAGCAACGGCTCCACCACGGCCAGCGCCGGGATCAGGACCAGTATCGCGAGCGGCGTCTGGCTGGGGCAAAATGCTTCCGGCAAATGGGGCGGCGAAATCCGCTACGACTATCAAATGGGCGACCTCTCGCTGGAGCGCGGCTCCGCGTCGGCCACTTTGACCGCCCAATCCCACGCTCTGCATTACGATGTGCTGTGGCACGCCACGCGGCGCGGCTCCAAAGTCCGGCCGTTCCTGGCAGCGGGTGCGGGCATCAAAGTTTATCGCGCTACCGGCCAGCCGGGCCTGGTGCAGCCGCTAAGCCAATATGCTTTGCTTACCCAGGGTAACGAACTGAAGGCGTTGCTGAGCGTCGGCGCGGGGCGTGAAATGGCAGATCGCAAATTCGCTGCAGCTGCGCCTGGAAGTGCACGATTACATCACGCCTTTCCCCAAGGAATTGATTGCCCCCAACGTGGGCTCGACCGTCCCCGGCATCTTGCAGAATATCGTACCGATGCTGGCAATCGCTTATACGTTTTGACAGCCGGCCATTCGCCGCGAGGCGCGAATGAAATTGTATGTACTTTGACGCAACTCCGATGAACATGACCATCCTGCTGGTGGTCGCCCTGGCGATTATCGCCATCGTGCTGCTTAGCCGCGGGCGCTACGACAGCAACCTTCCGCTGCTCTACTACAGTGCCGCCTTGACTCTGAGTGTGCTTACGGACCGGGGCTTGCCCCGCATCCTGCTCTACTCCGGCATCGCCTTTGCCCTGATTCTGCGCTTCGAGTTCATGGGTAAGGGCTTCACCAAGTTCATCGGGGTCGTGAATTCGATCGCCATGGGACTCACCGTGGTCGCGTTCCTGAACGAAGTGTTCGGCGACGGACGCGGGCTGTTCTAATCTCGGCGGCTAATCCTTAACGGCTAATCTTTAACGACAGGCAACCCGGCTTCGTTCCACGCGCGCCATCCGCCATCGAGCGAAATCGCATGGCGATAGCCCATCTTCCGCAGCGCATCCGCCACCAGCGCCGAGCGGTAGCCGCCGCCGCAATACAGCACCATCTTGGTCGCGGTGTCCGGCACACTCATTTCGATGTCCCGCTCGATGGTTCCCTTGCTCATGTGGATGGCGCCCGCGGCATGGCCCGCCGCCCATTCGTGGTCTTCGCGGACGTCGATCAGCAGATGCCCTTCGCGCGGCATCTTTTGATAAGCGGCGATATCGACTTCTTCAATCCGCGATTTGGCGTCGTTCACCAAGGCCAGGAAGCCGGGACTGTGTACTTTGTGGGGAATCGTCATGAGAGCCTGTCCTCGATTTCGATCCCGGTGTATATCGATCTCCGGGCATTCTAAGGAACCCGCCGGATGCGCGCGCCCACGCCCGCGAGCTTCGCTTCGATTCTGTCATAGCCGCGATCGATGTGATAGACCCGGTCGATGATGGTCTCGCCCTGCGCGGCCAAGCCCGGCCAGCACCAGCGAAGCGCTGGCGCGCAGATCGCTGGCAATCACTTGCGCGCCGGATAGCGGCATGGGTCCGGCCACCATGGCCTGACGGCCCTCCAGCCGGATGTTGGCGCCCATGCGCGCCAGTTCCTGGGCATGCATGAAGCGGTTTTCGAAGATGGTTTCGGTGATGATCGAGATCCCTTCGGCGCGCGTCATCAGCGCCATGAACTGCGCCTGCAGATCGGTGGCGAAGCCGGGGTGCTCCTCGGTGGTGACGTCCACGCTGCGCAGTTTCGGTCCCGTGCGCACGCGCAGCGTTCCCGGCACCGGCTCACTGACCTCCACGCCCGCGCTGCGCAGCTTGGCGATAAACGCGCGCAGGTGATCCGGCTCGCAGCCGGTGACGTGGAGATCGCCGCGGGTGATGGCGCCGGCGATCAGAAAGGTTCCCGTCTCGATGCGGTCGGCGATAATCGCGTGCCTGGCGCCGCGCAATTTCGCGACGCCCTTGGACGCGGATCACGCTGGTTCCCGCGCCCTCGATGCTGCGCGCCCATTTTCGTGAGCAGAGCCGCCAGATCCACCACTTCCGGCTCGCGCGCCGCGTTATGGATGACGGTCTCGCCGCGCGCCAGCACGGCGGCCATCAGCAAGTCCTCGGTGCCGGTCACCGTGATGCGGTCGAAATGGACTTCGGCGCCTTCCAGTCCGTGCGGCGCTTCCGCTTCAATGTAGCCGTGCTCCTGGCGAACCGTGGCGCCTAACTGTTCCAGTCCCGCGACATGCAGATTGATAGGGCGAGCGCCAATGGCGCAACCGCCCGGCACCGAAACCCGCGCGCGGCCGCAGCGGGCTACCAGCGGCCCCAGCACCAGGCTCGATGCCCGCATGGTCTTGACCAGGTCATACGGCGCCTCGGCGTTCTGGATCGCATCCGCCTCGACCGTCACCCGCTCGCCATCGATGGTGACACGCGCCCCGGCGTGCTCCAGCAATTTCTCCATGGTGTGGATATCGCGAACCGGCGGAATGCGTTCCAGCATCACCGGGTCCGCGGTCAGCAGGCACGCCGCCAGCGCGGGGAGCGCCGAATTCTTCGCGCCGCTGACGGCGATTTCGCCTTCGAGCGGCGCCCCTCCCTGGATCTCAAACTTGTCCAAATAAAGCCAAAGCCTCCCGAATCCGCCCGCCCGCCTGGGCCAGCAATCGCTCCGCCTCGCCGCGCGAAGTCTCGGTCTTCTCCATGATGATCGCGATGCGGACGCTGTTTCCACCCGCTGCCAGCAGCTCCGCCGCCCGTTCGGCCGATACGCCGGTGGCCTGACGAATGATCCGCCGCGCGCGCTCCGTCAATTTCTGGTTAGTGGGCTGGACGTTCACCATCCAGTTGCCGTATACATGGCCCAGCCGGATCATCACCGCGGTGCTGATCATATTCAGGACCAGCTTGGTGGCGGTCCCGGCCCGCAGCCGCGTCGACCCGGCAAGCACTTCCGGCCCCGGCTTGGGTTCGATGGGATAATCCACGGCGCGCGACAACTCCGAATCCGGCGTGCAGCTAATGCCGCAAGTGATGGCGCCCAGCGCGCGCGCCTGCGCCACCGCGCCGAGAACGTAGGGCGTGCGGCCACTGGCGGCGATACCCACCAGAACGTCGCCCGAACCGAATCCTGAGGCGAGCAGGTCGCGCGCGCCGGCCTCCGGATCGTCTTCGCTGATTTCCGACGAACGGCTCAGGGCCCGCTCGCCTCCCGCCATAATGCCGCGGACCAGACCGGGAGGGACGCTAAAGGTGGGCGGGCATTCGGCGGCGTCGAGCACCCCCAGGCGTCCGCTGCTCCCAGCCCCCAGGTAGACCAGATGGCCACCCTGTTCGAGAGCCTTGGCGATGGCCTCCACCGCTGCTGCGATGCGGGGTATTTCCCGCGCCACAGCCGCCGGAACTTCGGCGTCCGCGGAGTTTAAGATGCTTAGGATCTGCGGTATAGAGAGGGAATCCAGGTCTTGGGAACCTGGGTATGGCTGCTCCGTCAAGAGGTCGTCAAGCATAAGGAAGTCTGAGTCCAAACATCTTTGGCTACTATTGTATTACTTGGCCGGCGCCCTGGATCCCGATAAATGCCCGCAAACTGAAGTATTTTAAGCAGTACTAGTGTCGTCCGCGCCCCCGTACGGCTGTGCCCTCCACAAACCAAAACACTTACCGATCCGATACGCCGTGAGCCGAGTCATCCCGCTTAGTACCCTCTCAGAAACCTAGTACTCTTCTAAGGATAAGTGCGTTGACAGGGTTAAAGAAAGACCTTATACTCCGAAGGTATCATGAAGTAGGCAGAACTACTGTCTACCACGAACAAAGAAAGACGGAGGAGGATGCGATTACAATGAAAAAAATATTAGGAAATTTAGTTTTAGCTGCGGTGGTGTTAGTGGGCATGTCGAGCGTCGCCAGCGCGACACCAACGTGCGCCAACCAAGCGGTTACCATGGGTCTCACCTGCGACTTGGGCGGACTGACGTTCAGTTTTACGAACATCTCGTTTGATCCAATGTCGACCGGCGATGCGCTGCAATTGGATGGGGCGAACGTCAGCGCTAGCAACGACGTGACATTGACCTTCCAAATCAACGCGGGCAATGCCGGGCTTCCAGCGGACGTGGTGATTGATTATACCGTAACCTCGGGCAGCGCGAATATAACCGGGATCGACGCCAGCTACATCGGGCCGAACGGCACGCTCTCTGAAACGGCGTATAACAACGGAAATGTCGTGGCTTCGCTCTCCGATCCGCAGAACAATAACAGCGTCGTAGTGACCGACACTCAGGGAGCGGTTGGTCCTTTTTCGTACCTGAACATCCATAAGGATATCGAGGCCATCAGCTTCAGCGAGTTTACGGATAGCGTCCAAGTGAGCGGTGTTCCAGAGCCGGCGAGCCTCTCTATGATGGGTCTCGGTCTGCTGGGCTTGGGCTTGATCGGTCGTCGTAAGCGTAAGGTCTAGCTTTTCTTCTCCTTCCGGTAACGTCTTTTGGGGGCGCAGCGCAAGCTGCGCCCTCTTTCTATTTCTGCCTATAAGCCAAACCCCTATGCCACGCAAAGAGAGCGTCCTACCGAGGACGCTCTCTTGTATCGCAAAACTAGGTGGTGCTGGACCGGGGTCGGCTAGCGCCTTAGGCGCTGCCTACAGCGTTTACGCGCTAAAGGAACTGCCGCAGCCGCAGGTCGACTTCACGTTGGGGTTGTTGAACTTGAATCCGGAACCTTCCAGCGTCTCCACGTAATCCACTTGAACACCATCGAGGTACAGGAGACTAGCCTGGTCGATGAACAACTGCAGGTCGCCGAACTTGTAGGTCTTGTCCAGCATCCCAGGGGTATTCTCGAACGCCATGGAGTAGCTGAAGCCGGAGCAACCGCCGCCCACCACCGAGATCCGCAGACCGGCCGGCTTCGGCTCCTGAGTTTCCAGGATCTCCTTCACCTTGCTTACAGCGGTTTCTGTTAGTTGTACCATGTTTGTTAAGACCTCCCCTCCATTGTACTATGATGCGGAGCGGGGAGCTAGAGGTTCAGCAGAATTCGGCTCCAGTAGCGAATCCTCTATCTGTGGATCAGGGGCCGTATTTGCCGTAACTTAAATAGAGCCAGCCGCGTCCGACCCAGTAGCGAGGGATCGGCAGCCATGGACGCCTCAATAACGACACTACCCTTTCCGGCAGTAGTAGGCGAGGGAACCCGGGCGAGGACCCGAGTGGATCATAAGACCAGCGAAGAAGCGGCACTGGTACGCCGCGTCCAGGCGCGTGACGAAATGGCTTTCCGCGAGGTCGTGGAACGCTACCAGTCCAAGGTGTTTTCGATTATATTCGGCATTCTGCGCAACCGCAACGACGCCGAGGACATCGCGCAGCAGGTTTTCGCGAAGGTCTATTTTTCGATCAAGAACTTCGACTTTCGCAGCTCGCTGCTCACCTGGATCTATAAGATCACGGTGAACGAATGCTACGATTACCTGCGCAAGAAGCGGGTACGCAAGCTGGTTTATGAGAGCGATTTCTCGCAGGAAGACGCCCAGCGCATGGAAGCTTCCGAGCCGGCCATCGACGCCTCCGTGCCTGCCGATACCCGGCTCGCGCAGAGAGACTTGATCCTAAAGCTTCTGTCGAAGGTTTCCGAAGAAGAGCGTAGCCTGATTTTGTTGAAGGAAGTGGAAGGGCATTCGGTTGAGGAATTGGCCGGAATGACCGGGTTGAACGAGAACACAATTAAGGTAAAATTGTTCCGAACCCGGCAGAAGTTGCTCCGGGCGGCGGGCCGTTTGACCCGCACGCGGTAATTGGGCCGAGATTCTAAAGCGGACCCAGTTTTTTAAGCGGGCATTAGACCCGCCCATGAAGTTGAGAGTAGTGACTGAGGGAAGAACCATGCATCGCGAGATTCGGGATCGTATTGAAGACGTGCTGGCAGAGTCGCAGCCGGACACGCGAGAGCATCTGGCCCAGTGCGACGAGTGCCGGACCGAGGTGCGGGGCATGCAGGAACAGACCGCGCTGATTCGGGAATTGCGGGCGCCCGAAGACTTCGCAGCGGATCTCCGCCCCGGGTTTTACGCGCGGGTGATGGAGCGCATCGAAGCGGAAGGCCCCATATCCATCTGGAATCTCTTCATCGAATCCGCATTCGGACGCCGCATCGCGGTGGCCTCGCTGGCGCTGGCGCTGCTGATAGGCGTTTATGTAGTGACCTCGGAGCGTTCGGCCGATGATGCCACGATCGCGGTCGAATCGCAGCAGGTGAATACGGAGCAGACCTTCGTGGCAGGTGAAGACGCGCCGGCGCGGGAGATCAGCCGAGTGGATCAATCTCCGACGGATCAGTCGTCGGAAGACGCCGTCTTGGCGAACCTGGTCACCTATCGGGATCAGTAGGAATGCATGGCATCCGCCTGCAATCCAAAAGTGGCTGGGACGCTAGTGTTGGTATTTCTGGCGGGAGCCGCCGTGGGCGCGTTGAGCATGCAGATGGGACTCCACGAACGACTGCACCGCACCGTTTCCGCCGCCACGCTGCCAGTGATCCGCAAATCTTCCAGCAGCGATGCGCTGGTCGAAAGATTCAAGACCGAGCTCAATCTCTCCGCCGATCAGACCGATAAAATCGCCATGGTCCTCGCCGACTACCGCGAGTATTATCACAGCCTGGAAGATCAGTTGGACGATGTTCGCTCCACCGGGAAATCGCGGATCATGCAAATCCTCGACGAGCAGCAGCGCGCCAAGTTCGAGAAGATCATGGGCGATCTGCAGCCTCAACTCGAGGCCAAGTAGGCGGCGCCGGCGTCAGGGCCTGTGCGTCAAAGCGGTGCGCGTCAGCTTTTCCCGCGTTCGGCCATCTTAAGCTCGATAGCCTTCCACAGGCGCGCTTCGACATCCTCTGGAATGGTCTTCGCTTCCATCCCCTTATAAACCTGCAAAGTCTTCAAAGTCGTGTCGACAATCACAAAGCAGTTGGGGCATTTGTTCACGTGCGCTTCAAGATTGGCCTTGAGGGCGGCGTCTACGTTGGGATCGAGATAATCGTTCAGTTCCTGGAGAAACTGTTTACAGGTAACCAAGCAGATCGTCCCCTTTCCGCTTAAACTGGCGGGTCAGTTTTTCCCGGAGCGCCAAGCGCGCTCTTAATAGTCTACTCTTGACGGCCGGCACCGAAATCCCGAGCGCCTCGGCGGTATCTTCCGTGCTCAGTTCTTCGATGTCGCGAAGCGTGAAGACGGTTCGGAAATCTGGCTTTAAACTATCGACGGCCTCGTCGAGGATGTGCTGCATTTCATCCCGCGAATAGCGCTGCTCGGGGTTGTCTTCCCAGACCGCGATTTCCCGCTTCACCTCTTCTTCGCCTGTTTCGATGGGTTCGTCCAGCGATACGAAGCGGTTGCCCTTGCGCTTGCGCAGCTTCATGAGCGATTCGTTCACGGCAATGCGCACGATCCAGGTGTAGAACTTCGAATTTCCCTGGAAGCCGGAGAGGTGCTCGTAGGCTTTGAGGAAGGTTTCTTGCAGGACGTCTTCGGCGTCCTCGTCGTTCTGGGTGATGTTCTTGGCAACGCGATAAATCTTGCGGCTATACTCCGCCACCAGCGCGGCGAAGGCGGCCTGCTCCCCCGCTCTCGCGCGCGCGACCAGGTTCGACTCGTCGAACGCAACCGGATTGGGAGTGGGAGTCAACAAAAACCTCTCCATTCAATATAGCAGCGCGTCGCGAGGCGAAACCTTCGGCAAAACAGCCGGCGGCTCCGCCCAAATGGCCGCGGCTGCAATGCGCCGCAGCACTGGAAAGAGGAGATACCAGAAAGGACTCTGCAGCGGTTTACAAGATGGCGGGAGCGGTGGATCAAGTTCCGATTTGCCGGCCGCTCATGCGACGATAGCTTCCGAGCAGGGGACAACGGGGCGCTGTCAGTGGTACCAGAAACGGGTGGAGAGTGAGATGCTGACAAGGACGCGGCTCGGCAGCTAAGGCCGACGCACATATGGCGCCGTAGTGCCCGTTTCCGAGTATGGCTCCGGTTTCTGGCGATCAGTGATCTGGTGGCAGCCGGCTGGCTTCGGCCAGTTGGCTCGACCCCGTTGGAGAGTTTCGTAAACCGATTCGCGACCGGGCCGAGTCCGTCTAACTTCACTTGGAGAGACGAGGATATGGCGAAGCAGCGAAGCAAGGAAAAGAAGACCGCCGCGAAAGCGGATGCAACCCAAGGACTCGCGCCGCTAAATCTGCATGCGGCGGGGATTGATGTAGGGAGTGCAGAGCACTACGTGGCGGTGCCACCGGACCGGGACGCAAACCCAGTGCAGAAGTTCGGCAGTTTCACGGCGGATCTGCATCGGATGGCGCGGTGGCTGAAAGACTGCCGAATCCAGACGGTAGTCATGCAGTCGACCGGAGTCTATTGGACGGCACTGTACGACGTATTGGAGAGTTACGGATTGGAAGTGAACGTGGCGAACGCGCGCCACACCAAAACACTGCCGGGGCGCAAGACGGACGTGCAGGAATGCCAGTGGTTGCAGAAGCTGCATACCTTTGGCCTGCTCAACAACTCATTCCGGCCAGCCGAGGAGATCCGCGTGCTTCGCGGCTACCTGCGACAGCGGGAAAATCTAGTGGCGGCAGCCGCGACTTGTATTCAGCATATGCAGAAGGCCCTGACCGAGATGAACATCCAGCTGGCCAACGTGATCAGCGATATCAGCGGCACTACCGGCATGGCCATTCTGCGAGACATCGTCAAGGGAGAGCGGGACCCAGAGAAACTGGCGATGCACAAGCACAGTCGAATTCGCGCCAGCCGGCATGAGATTGCTCAAAGTCTGGAAGGCACATGGCGGCAGGAGTTGCTATTCGTGCTGGAGCAAAGTCTGGATCTTTACCAGACCTATCAGAATAAAATCCATAGCTGCGATCAGCGCATTGACGAGCAACTGAGAAACATGGAGGCCAAGATCGACCCGCTGAGCGACCCGATACCGGAGCCGCGCCGAGGCAAGAACGCGCGCAGGCATCAGTCGGGTTTTGATCTACGCGGTCAGTTGTACCGTATCACTGGTGTGGATCTTACACAAATCGACGGTATCGAAGTGCAGACCGGCCAAGCCATCGTTTCCGAGGTCGGCGTAGACATGAGCCGCTGGAAGACAGAGAAGCACTTCGCCTCGTGGCTAGGCTTATGTCCGGACAACCGCATCAGCGGTGGCAAAGTGCTCAAGCGCGGCACCCGGCAAGTGGTCAATCGCGCCTCTACCGCTTTACGGCTGGCGGCCTCGGCTCTGCTCCGAAGTCAAAGCGCTTTGGGGGCCAAGTTCCGCCGATTGCGTTCCAAGCTCGGGGCACCCAAAGCCATCACTGCCATGGCGCACGTGCTCGCTCGTCTGGTCTACCGGATGCTGAAGTTCGGCCATGAGTACGTGGACCGAGGAATCCAATTCTATGAAACCAAATACCGCCACCAACAACTCCAGTGGGTTGCCAAACAAGCCGCCGCTCTGAGTATGCAGCTCGTTCCAACTACATGAGTTCCGACTTAAGTTTCTGGAGAGTGTAGTGGACACGATGGCGCTGGTGCCGTTTCCGGCGCTGCCGCAGATCACCTGCGCCGCCGTGAGCGTCCCTAGGACATTATTGGGATTCGCGTAGCGGTAGCTCGCCGTCAGTTCGTCGCCGGCCTGCGGAATGGAACCCGCCAGAAACGTAATCACATTTCCCACCAGGGAGAAATCGAAACCGTGAGTCTGCAACAGGCCGTTACGGAACAGGATCAGGCTATTGGCCGGCGAGGGCGCGAACAAGAGCGTGAACGCCGTGTTGATGCCGTTCAGTGTGCCGCCCGGATTTTCGGCGTCGGAGTACAAAGGCAGGATTCCGCCCGAGCCGCCCCCGGTTCCGGTTCCGCATGCGGCGGAGCTTCCGTCGACGTGCATGCAATCGCCGAGGTTGCCGGCGGCGGCATCGATCTGGCCGGAGGGATTGATGATGGCAGTGCGCCCGATGCTGTAACCCGCGCCCTCGGTGGGGCGGACGGCCAGGGCATTCGCCAAGCCGGTTACGTCGCCGATCTGGATCGGGGCAGTCGACGGCGCGGGCCCGATCACCGTTCCGCTCGACAGGCGCACGTCGCGCACCCGCAGTTTGGGTACGCTGGGCGGTACCGCCCACACTTCAGTGAACTGATTGATTCCGGCGTTCGCATAGGTGACGTTGTATTGCGCGCCGGCCGAGGCCGTGGTGGTGGGTACCAAGTTCACGTTCAGGACTCCATTCACAATGGGCAACGTCAGATTCGCCGTGGCGATATTGGATGTATCGCCCGCCATGAAAGCTGCTCCAGCTGATGAACATGGTGCCGCTGAAACGCGTTCCATCGGCGCGATAGAGAATATCTTGGATGGTGGTGAGCGCGGGCTGCGCGCACGCCAACCCCGCCGCTGCCACCAGCAGCATCAGCAACCGTCTTACACAAAGCATCGACTCGCCTCCCGTCGCCCAAAAGTCTAGGGAACGGAAGCCGCTTGCCGCAGCCGATGAAACCGCGATGTGTCTGATTTTAAGCGCTGCGAATTACGTCGACGCAGAGGTATCGGCGCAACTCTTCGGGCGCCACCACATCGCTGTCGGCTTGCGGACCAAGCTTTTGCGCTGGTCCCTATGACCTCACGACCCGGCGGCGGTGCACCGGCGAGAGTTTCTCCTGTTACAGTAGAACCATGCGCCCTGCAAAAAACATTTTTCTATCGATTTGTTTTATTGTGCCGGTCACGGCCGCCTTTGGCCAGAGCGGCGCCACACAAGACATCAAGGAGGCCGGTGGGTCTGCTAAGACTGCCGTAGTCAAAACCGGCGCCGCCACAGGTAAAGTTACGGTCAAAGGCCTCAAAGCCACGGGCCGGGGGCTTAAGTGGAGCGCCCGGAAGCTAGCGTTAGGGACAGGTTCCGGTATCGAAAAGAGCGGAGCGGCGCTTAAATCGGTCGGCAAGTAAGCGAAGCCGCCGCCACCGTGGATGAAACCGCGACGTGTCGGTTTCAGGCGCCGCGAATCACGTCGACGCCGAGGTACGGGCGCAACGCTTCGGGCACCATCACGCTGCCGTCGGCCTGCTGGTAGTTTTCCAGGATCGCCAGCCAGGTGCGGCCGACCGCAAGTCCGCTGCCATTGATGGTGTGGACGAAATCGGCCTTGCCGCTGCCGGATTTGGTCTTGATCGAGGCGCGGCGCGCCTGATACGCCTCGAAGTTGGAGCACGACGAAATTTCCTTATAGGCGCTCTGGCCGGGGAGCCAGACCTCGATGTCATAGGTCTTGGCCGAACTCGCGCCCATGTCGCCAGTGCAAAGAACCACCGTGCGGTAAGCCAGGCCGAGACGCTGCAGGATGTCTTCGGCGTCCGCGGTCAGGGCTTCGAGCTCGATGTAGCTGGTTTCCGGCGGCGTGAACTTGACCAATTCCACTTTTTGGAATTGGTGTTGTCGAATGATGCCGCGCACATCGCGCCCGTAGGACCCGGCTTCGCTGCGGAAGCACGGCGTGTAGGCGCACAGCTTGATGGGGAGTTTATCGAAGTCGATGGTCTCGTCGCGATACAGATTCGTCACCGGGACTTCGGCCGTGGGAATCAGATAATAATCCGTGCCTTCAAGCTTGAACAGATCCGCCTCGAACTTCGGCAACTGGCCGGTGCCATAGAAACTGGCGGTGTTGGCCATGAACGGCGGCAGCACTTCGGTGTAGCCGTGGTGCTGGGTGTGCACATCCAGCATGAAATTGATGAGCGCGCGTTCGAGCTTCGCGCCCAGGCCCCAGTAGACGGCGAAGCGCGCTCCGGTGATTTTGGCGGCGCGCTCAAAATCCAGAATGCCGAGTTCGGGGCCCAGGTCCCAATGGGCCTTGGGCGTGAAAGAGAACTCGGGCGGCGTGCCCCAGCGGCGCACTTCGACATTATCGTCGGCGCTCCGGCCGGTGGGAACCGAAGCGTGCGGCGTATTCGGAACGCCGGCTAGCAACTGGCGGTATTTATCGTCGAGCTCTTTCGCGCGTTCTTCGAGCGCGGCGGCGCGGTCGCCCATTTCGCGAACCTTCTGCTGGCGTTCGGACGCGTCCTGTCCCGCCTTGATGAGCTTGCCGATCTCCTGCGATTCAGTCTTGCGCAGGGCCTTGAGCTGTTCGGATTCGGTAAGCGCGGCGCGCCGCTCGGCGTCGAGTTGGCGGAAAGCTTCGACGTCTAGCGTAAAGCCGCGATCCGCCAGCCGGGTGGCGATAGCGTCGAGATTCTGCCGGAAGAAAGAGAGATCGTACATCGAGCGGCTGCTGTCGTTTGCCTGAATCTTAATGTTCGCCTGCGTCTGTCGTTTTCCTGTCCTAACGTTCGGCGATCGGGACCCACGGCTGGCCGACCGGAGTGCCGATGTACTCCGCGCGCGGGCGGATCAAACGATTGTGGCGATATTGTTCGAGCACGTGCGCGGTCCAGCCGGACATGCGGCTGACGGCGAAGATCGGCGTGAATAAGATCGATGGGAATGCCGAGCGAATAGTACGTGGAGGCGGAATAGAAATCCACGTTCGCGTTCAGATTCTTGGTTTCCTTCATGTACTTTTCGATGCGGCTGGAGGTGAGGTAGAGTTCCACGTGGCCAGTGCGCTTGCCGAGTTCCTCGGAGAGCGCGCTCAAGTGTGTGGCGCGCGGGTCGATGGTGTGATAGACGCGGTGGCCGAAGCCAGGGATCTTGATCTTGTTGGCCAAGCGGGTCTTCACCATATCCATGGCCTTGTCGGCCGAGCCCGCTTCGAGCAGCATCTTCATCACGTCTTCGTTGGCGCCGCCATGCAGCGGTCCTTTGAGGGCGGCTACGCCGGCCGTGGCGGCGGAGTAGATGTCGGAAAGAGTCGCGGCCACCACGCGGGCGGCAAAAGTGGAAGCATTGAACTCGTGATCGGCATGCAGCGTCAGCGCGATGTCGAAGACGTGCTCCATCACGTCGTCCGGCTTCTTGCCGGTCAAGGTGTAGAGGAAATTCCCCGCGGTGCTCAGCGCGGGATCGGAAGGGACCACGTCCTGGCCTTTGCGCAGCCGGTCAAAGGTGGTGACGATAGTGCTGGTTTGAGCCATCAGGCGGACCGCCTTGCGCTCGCTGGCCTCGATAGAGGTGTCCTTCTCGTCCGGGTCGTAGAGCGACAACATGGAGACGGCGGTACGCAGCACATCCATGGGAACGCATTTGCCGGTAGCCTTCAGGAACGCGGTGACTTCGGAGGGAATCGCGCGGTTGGCCGCGAGCGCAGCTTTCAACTGATCCAGCTCCGCCTGCTTGGGGAGGCGGCCGTACCACAGCAGGTAGATGACTTCCTCAAACGTCGCGTGATCGGCGAGCGTATGAATGTTATAGCCCTGATAGCTTAAGATGCCCGCGTCGCCATCGATGTAGCAAATCTTCGATTCAGCGGCGACAATGCCTTCCAGACCCCGCGCCCGTAACAGCCATGATTCTCCTTGCCCTGCGATCTCGTGTTCCCGCGCGGATTCCCGTTCGCCGTATGAAAAGAAACTCGCGTCTGTGGAAACCGCTATTTTAGCATTGGCCGGAGACGGGGGTGGCGGGAGCGAACGCGCACGGGAGCGAACGCGCTGCGCGCACATTCGCCGCGAGTTCGACGATAAGGCGGTCTGAACGCCAACCGGCCGCCCGAGTGCGCGTTAGTGGGCGATCCCCGCTTGTCAGTGGAGGATTTTCGTCAAGTGCCAGCCGTCGCCGTCGCGCTCATACCGCAGGGTGGCCGGCAAGTCATCGTGATATTGACCTTTGCGGATACCCATGATGTACAACGGCGTGTCGAAACATGGTTCCGCGATTTTGACTCCGATTTTGGCCTCGACAATTTTGGTGTCTTTGTCGTCGCCATCCTTGATCGAAATCACCTGGTCTAATTGCAGAGGGAACTTGCCGCGCACCTGGGTATAGGGCGACGTGTAGCCAGATTCTCCGGAACTAACATCGTCGCTGAAGTGGAGGTCCCGGCCTTTTTTATCGAGATGCGAAATGGAACGGTCGGCGCCGCCGCTGGGAGCATCCCACAGCTCGTCGTTGACCCCGCAGGCCAACTGCGCGGGACTGATTGAGACCTGTTCACTGTCCAACTGAAAAGGCGCCGCTTCGGCGGCAGTCTTAATTACTCCCCCATCGAAGGCGTCGGGATCGCTGCAGCCGGCGGAAAATGCGCATAACATTGCCGCCAGGATTGCCGGCGAGGCCGTGAGTCTCATTTCTTGACCGCCTCAATCAGACCTTCGGTGCGCGGGCCAGCCGTATAGCGGCGCGTGAGACTCTCAAACGACCGCTGCCGGACTAGACCCAGCCGGTGCAGCTCGTATCTGAAGAGCAGCCACAAGATCGAGAGGCCGTAGACCGAACTCTGCACGAAGGAAGCGGAGGACGCTTCCGGGAAATAGCGCGTGGGAACCGGCACCTCCGCGATGCGCATGTTCAAGTTCACGAATTGCGCCATGATTTCCTGATCGAAGATAAAGTTGTCGGAATTCATATCCAAGTTGACTTGATCCAGCGCGTCCCGCCGGAAGGCGCGGTAGCCGGTATGGTATTCGGCCAGGCGCAGGCCGAAAATCGCGTTCTCCAGCCACGTCAGGAAGCGGTTGGCGACATATTTCCACCACGGCATGCCCTGCGCCATGGGATGGCCGCCCAGCAGCCGCGAGCCCAGCACCACGTCGGCTTTGCATTCCTGAATCGGGCGGATAATTTCGGGCAGCAGCGTGGGATCGTACTGATAATCCGGATGCACCATGACCACGATGTCGGCGCCTGCGCGCAGCGCTTCGCGGTAACAGGTTTTCTG
>CAWCER010000002.1:0-113063 GCA_963794595.1 Bryobacterales bacterium
AAGCGTCAGGACTTCCGCGCGCTGTTCCACGCTCAAGCCCCACATCTCGGCGCCATGCGAGCGGCCGATCAATACGTTTCCGGCCACGTCGTCAAACAGCGCGTTGGCTTTGAAGCGCCGTCCGTCTTCGTTTACTTGGGCCGTATAGCCGTCGCCCAGTTGCGGATCGTAGGCTTCAAAGTGTCCGCCTACTTCCTGGCGCGATTGCTGGAAGCAGATGGGGCCGTTGGATTTGGTGACGCCACAGGTCCCATCCACCGCTACCAGGATGTATTCGTGTACTTTTGCCATATGTTTTTGTGAACCACGTTAGTAGCGATTGCCGCGGCGGGCGCCGCCATAGCCGCCACCGCCGGTGCGCTCGGTTTTCGGCCGCGCTTCGTTGATGGTGAGGGCGCGTCCGTTGAGCTCGGTGCCATTGAGAGCGGCGATGGCGCGTTCCGCTTCGGCGTCGTTGGTCATTTCGACAAAGCCGAATCCCTTCGGCTGGCCGGTATCGCGGTCGGTGACGATGCTGACGCGCTCGACGGCTCCGTAAGCTTCGAACATGGACCGCACCGCATCTTCCGTCGCGGTGAAGCTCAGGTTTCCTACAAAGATATTCTTCATGGTCTGCCTTTCGAATGGGCTGAGCTGCGAATCGCGGCAGGAGTCGAAAGGGAGCGGATTGTACCGGACGATGCGAGAGATGCCAAAATCAGCGGGCCCGTAAACTACAACCCTATAGTCGCACGAACCCGCAGCGGAGCGGGTGCGCACGTCTCTCCCGCTACCTACAGGCTGCGGTACAGACTTTGATACTGCGACCGCCGCCGCGTCCCACGAAAAATCCTTCGCCATGCCGCGGCGCATTCGTTCCAGCCAGCCCGGCACGGTCGGACCAGGCCTCTAGCGCCTGGCGGATCGCTTCGAGCAGCGCCTCCGGCGTGTACTCGGTGAACTTGAAGCCGGTAAGCTCGTCCACCGTATCTTCGAGCCCGCCCGTGGCGCGGACGATGGGCACCGTGCCGTAGCGCAGACTATACAACTGGCTCAAGCCGCAAGGCTCATACCGGCTGGGCATCAGGAACATGTCGGCGCCGGCTTCGATGCGGTGCGCGAGACCATTGTCGTAGCCAACCTGAACGGCGAATTTCTCCGGATGCGCCTCCGCCATCGTGCGGAACATCATCTTCAATGGGAGCCTCGCCCGAACCGAGCACGGCCATGGCAAAATCCATCTCCGGCCAGCTCGGGCACAATCTCTTCCAACAGATCGAAACCCTTTTGTCCGGCGAAACGCGAGACGATCCCGATCAGCGGCCGCGCTTCATTGAGCGGCAGTCCCACTTCTTCCAGCAGCGCGCGTTTCGCCAGCCGTTTACCCGAGAGATCCTGCGCCGAATACGGAAAGTTCGAATAAGGATCGGTGTCGGGACTCCACTCCGCATAATCCACGCCGTTGAGGATGCCGCTGATTTTCGCGGCGCGGTCACGCAGCACGCCATCCAGGCCAGCTCCGTATTCGGGAGTCTGGATCTCGCGCGCATAAGTGGGGCTCACCGTGGTAATGGCGTCCGACCATACGATGCCGGCTTTGAGAAAACTCAGCTCTCCCCAAAATTCCAGCCCGTCCGGATGAAACAGCGCCGGACTCAGTCCCAGATCGCTGATGGCGGCCGCGGGAAAGTTGCCCTGATATCCCAGGTTGTGAATCGTGATGACGGTTTTGGCGCCGACGAAGTCGGGATCCGAACGCGTGGTTCTCGCGCAGATAAGGAGCCAGCAGCCCGCCCGGCCAATCGTGCGCATGGAAAATGTCGGGCCGAAAGATGCTCGCGGCCGATTTCGAGCGCCGCCTGGTTCAGCAGCGCAAAGCGAATGTGATTGTCGAGGTAGGCGACGCCGCCGTCGTCACTATAGATACCGGCGCGCGCGTAGAGCGGCGGGCAATCGACAAACAGATAGCGCACGCCTTCACGCTCCACTTGATCGATCGCCACCGTGAACGCGTTCGGACCCACCGAGAGCCGCATTCCATCGGCAATCCGCGTGGACCCATCCAGTGCGGACGCTGCCATAGCGCGGCATCACGACCGCCACTTCTTCGCCGAGTTTCGCGAGTGCCGGCGGCAGTGCGCCCAGAACATCGGCCAGCCCGCCCGTTTTCGCAAACGGCGCGGCTTCCGACGTAATCATCAGGATTCGCGGCATAGCAGGTGCTTCTGAACCTTGCCCAGCGCGTTGCGCGGCAGCTTCTCGATGGATTCAAATCGCCGCGGGATTTTGAAAGACGCCAGTTTCTCGCGGCAGCGCATTTCGAGCGGGCCGGGATCGCCGCTGCCGTTCTTCCAGACCACATACGCCACCGGGATCTCGCCACGCACGCGATCGGCTTCCGCCACCACCGCGGCTTCTTCCACTTCCGGTTGCTCCATCAGGAATTCTTCGATCTCCCTCGGATAGATGTTGAAGCCGCCGGAAATAATGAGGTCGCTCTTGCGGCCGCTGAGCGTGATGTAGCCGTCCGCCGAGCGCGACCCGATGTCGCCGGTCTTGAACCAGCCATCCACAAATGCAGTCCGTGGTGGCTTCTTCGCGCTTCCAATATCCCGGGAAAACATTAGGGCCTTTCAGCCACAACTCTCCGGTCTCGCCCTCCGCCACCGGATTCCCGTCGGGTCCCACGATCTTCACAATGACGCCGGGCAGCGGCAGGCCAACGCTTCCGGGGCGGCGCTCGCCCTCATACGGATTCGACATGTTCATCAACGTTTCGGTCATGCCGTAGCGCTCGAGAATGGTGTGGCCGAAGAGTGCGCGGAATTCTTCGAGGATCTGCGCGGGCAAGGGTGCCGAGCCGGATACGAACAGGCGCATGCGTTGGCCAATCTCGAACGCCTGCAGCGGAGGCGTATCGAGCAAGCGCACATACATCGCGGGCACGCCGAAAAAAAGCGTCGGCTGGAAGTCCAGGAATTGCGCGACCGCGGTTGTGTGATCGAAGCGTTCCAGCAAACGCATGCGGCACGCCGCCATCAGCCAGCAGTGCAGGCCGTTGCCGAGCGCGTGCACGTGGAATAGGGGAGGCGCCAGCAGCAACCGATCGGCAGGCGTGATCTTCCAGGCCTGGATTAAACTCGCTCCATTCACCGCGAAATTATTGTGGGTCAGCATCGCGCCCTTGGAAACGCCTGTGGTTCCGGAAGTGTAAACCAGCGCGGCGGTGTCTTCTCCGTCGATCGCCGCTTCGGGAAGCTTCTCGCCGGATTGCAGCGCGGCTTCCGCCAGCAGGGCGGGGATCTCGGCGGCAGTCACCAACAGCTTCGGTTCCGCGTCGCTGAGGATGTGCGACATCTCGCGATCGCGATACAGAATATTGATCGGGACGAAAATCACGCCCGTCTTGATGCAGGCGAGATAGAGATCGATCATCTCGATCGAGTTCGCCAGGTAAACGCACAGGCGGTCGCCCTTCGTTAGCCCGCGCGCGGCGAGCGCCCGCGCCATTCGATTGCTGCGCGCGTCGATTTCGCCGAAAGTATAGACTGACCCGGCCCACTCCAGCGCCTCTTGCTCGGCCCGGTGAGTGAAGGTCAGGTCAAACCAGTTGCGAAGGTTCATGCGGCAAGGCTCATGCGGCCGCGTACACGGCCCGCTCGAAATCGCCCAGCAAACCCACCGCTTCCTTGTCGACGAACGGCAGGAACTGCATCATGATCACGGCGCAGATTTTACGTTTAGGATCGATCCAATAAAACGTGTTCCAAATCCCGGCCCACGCCAGACTGCCCGCCGCGCGGCCGCCCGCGTAAGGAGTGGTGTTGATCAGGAAGCCTAAACCCCATTTTTCGGTGGCGCCCGGTTGGATGTCTACATCGCTTGATCTTTCGGGCGTCGATGTTTTTAGTTTCCCGGCGGTGAGCGCACCGATCTGATTGACGCTCATCTGTTCCACGGTCTTGGGATGCAGAACCTGCCGGCCATCGGCCGCGCGCCCGCGCCGCAGAATCATCTGCGTGAACTTGATGTAATCCGCGGAAGTTGAATACAAGCCGCCGCCGCCATTGTAAGCGGTCGGGGGTGCGGGTAACACGCGCGGCTCTTCTTTGAGCGCGCCATCCGGCTGGCGGTCATAGCGGCTCACCATGCGGTCGAACTTATCGGCGGCCATGATGAAAGAGGTGTCGTGCATACCCAGCGGCTGCAGTATATTGTTCTGGAAATATTGTTCCAGCGTCTGGCCGCTCACGATTTCGACCAGCCTGCCGGCCCAATCCGCCCCGTAGCCATACTGCCAGCGCGCGCCCGGCTCGAACATCAGCGGAGGCAACGGCGCTACGCCCGAAGGGACCGCGCCGCCGGCTTTCTCATACCGCTGCATCTCATCGCTCCAGGTGTCGTAGCACAGCCCCGACGTATGCGTCAACAAATGTTTTAGCGTCACGGGCGTCCGCGCGGGCCGCAGCACAGGTTTGCCGGCCGCATCGTAGCCATCCAGCACTTGCAGCTTCGCGAACTCCGGAACGAGTTTGGAGACCGGCCCGTCCAGCTTCAATTTGCCTTGCTCCACCAGTTGCATCGCCGCGACGGAGGTAACCGCTTTGGTCATGGAAGCGATGGCGAAAATGGAGTCGGGCGTCACGTTAACGCCGGAAGTGCTGTCGCGCGTCCCGAATGCGCCTCGGTACGTGATCTTGCTGCCGGTCGCGGCCACCGCCGTGACGGCGGGAATCTTTCTGCGCGCGATCCCGCTGCGCAGAGTGTCATCAATGCTGACACCGCCGCCGGAACTCCGAACGGAAGCGCTTAGCACGAGGGCCAGTTGCGAGAATTCGCGCCGATTGATATTGGGCATGACGGTTGACTCCATCCCAAAGGGTATCGCAGGCGGCGGCTATCTTGGGCGTGCGCCAACAGGTGCGTCAACACGTGCGTCAACACGTGCGTCAACCTGGGCGCAATGCGAGCTGCGGCGACGCGCCGGGGGCGGCGCAACGGCAAGCCGCGCGATCAGTCGTTTACGTCGATGTTCTCGACAAAGCAGCTTTGGAACGCGCGGTCGAGCACGTCTTCGGTCAGGGTCATCGGGAGGCTTTCAAAATTGATGATGTCGATGGCGTGCATGATCACGTCGCGCGGGTGGCAGCGCCGGAAGCGCTTATCGCCCCCGACGTAGTGCTTCTCAATGAACTGATTCACCACTCCCTCGGGGCATGCGAGTTTCTTGGCCTCCGAAAAGCGCCGGAAGATGTGCGTGAACTCGGGCCGCTTGGGGCTGCGCAGGAACATCTTGTATTGAATACGGCGCAGGAACGCTTCATCGCCCAATTGGTCCGGCCGCAGGTTGGTCGAGAAGATCAGGAACGCCTCAAACGGCACCGTCATTTTCCCGCCCGCATGGAAGCTCAGATAATCGATGTGGCGCTCCATAGGAACGATCCAGCGGTTGAGAATTTCCGCCGGGTTGGCTTTCTGCCGGCCGAAATCGTCGATCAGATAGATGCCGTTGTTAGCCTTGAGCTGAAACGGCGCATCGTAAACCTTGGAGTGCGGGTTATAGCTGAGATCCAGCATATCCAGCGTGAGTTCGCCGCCGGTAATGATAAATGGCCGCCGGCACTGGAACCAGCGCCCATCGTAAGGCAGGTCGGTCGAAAGAGCGGACATCTCCGCTTGCTGATCGTCGATCTTCTGGTGATAGATCGGATCGTACATTTGAATGATGTTGCCCTGGCACTCCAGCGCATAGGGCATGAAGATGGGTTCCGTGTTTACCCGAAACAGAGATTCCGCCAGCGCGGTCTTTCCATTCCCGGGCTGGCCGTAAATCAGAAACGATTTACTCGCGTTCACCGCCGGGCCGATCTGGGCCAGAATGTCAGCCTCCACCACCAGGTGCCTGAATGCCTCCACCAGCGACTCCGGACTTAGCCAGTTGTCGGCCAGTTTCTGGCGCCGAACCACCTCCGCATACTGATACAGGGGCACCGGCGCGGGGCCGGCGTATTGATTGTTGGACAGATATTCGCGCGCCAAGTTGCGTCCCGATTCCGTGAGTGCAAAAAACCCCGACATGTTCCCCATGCCGAGAGACTTCTTCACCCCGACATAGTGCTGGCGTTTCAGGTTCTCCAGCAAGTCGTCGATCAAGCTGAAGGAGAGGCCCAGCAGGCCGCCCATTTCGCGGCCCAGCAGTTCGCCCCGAAAATACAAATACTTGAACAGCAATTGCTCCACAATGGACTGCGGAATCGCGAGTTCTTCGAGGGACTCGGGTACGGGGGGAAGAATTCCGCTCGCGGTGCTGCGTGGATTACCGGTTTCGATAGGGTGTGCGACGGTGCTCACTGATAAGGTCCTCTTGATCCTATCGGTCGATTGGGGACTGTTCTATATACCGCAGCGGTCCGGGGGGCTTTGGAACTGTAAAATGCCTAAGCTTTCTGCAGGTTGTCCGTCACCAGGCGGCCATCGTACAACTGGACGGAGCGGTCGGCGCAACTGGCATAGCGCGGGTCATGCGTGACCATGCAGATGGTGGCGCCAGCCCCATTCAATTCGCGCAGCAGGTCCATCACTTGCTCCCCGTTGGCGGAATCCAGGTTGCCGGTGGGTTCGTCGGCCAGCAGAATGGACGGGTCGCCGGCCAGCGCGCGCGCCACTGCCACGCGTTGTTGCTGTCCTCCGGAAAGCTGGGATGGAAAGTGCTTCATGCGATGCGACATGCCTACGCGCTCCAAAGCCGCTTGAACCTTGCGCTTGCGTTCGTCGCCCGCCATGCCGCGATAGGTGAGAGGCAGCTCGACGTTTTCATACACCGTGAGGTCGCCAATCAGATTGAATGCCTGAAAAATAAAACCGATTTCGCGATTGCGGATGCGCGCGCGCTCCGCCAGCTTGAGCCCTTGCACTGGACGGTTATTGAGAATATATGTTCCATCGGACGGCGTATCGAGCAGTCCCAGAATCGCCAGCAGCGTCGATTTTCCGCAGCCCGAAGGGCCGGAGATGGACACATACTCGCCTTTATGAATGTCCATCTGGATCCCCGCCAGTGCGTGGGTCTCCACCTCGTCGGTTACAAACACTTTGGTGACGCTCTCAAGATGAATTAAGGGTTCGGGCATGGGACCTCTTTAAATTCAAATCTGTTCAATTCAAACGTACGCGGGAAGCTTGTTCTTGCGCCGCCATGTCGGACAGGATTACGCGGTCGCCGGCCTTCAGTCCGTCGGCGATCTCGATGGCGTTCACGGAGGCCCGGCCAAAGCGCACCGGCACACGTTCGGCTCCTTTACCGTCGGCGTCGATGCGGAACAGGCTGCCGGCGCTGCCGGGTTGCGCGAATACCGGACGGCCCACATAGAGCACATCGGCCAGGCGCTCGAGTTCGATGGTTCCATCGACACTCAAATCCGGCACGGCGCCTTTCGGCAGCGGTCCGTCCAGCTTGCAATCGACGGTGCGAGTCCCGTTGACGATAGAGGCGTCGATACGAATTACGTGAGCGGGGACGATTCCGTTGCGCGTGTCGATCTGGGCGCGCTGGCCGAGCAGGATATCCTTGGCCATGGTCTCGGGGATCTGCAGCCGCGCCATTAGCTTTCGGGGCTGCGCGACTTTCGCCAATACGTCGCCGGGTTTCACGCGCTGTCCCACTTGCAGAGTCATCTCCTGCATGCGGCCGCGGATGCCGGCGCGGATGGTAAGCTCGTCCACTTCTTTCTTCTTCAGCTGGTAGGTGGCCCGCAACTTTTCAACCTGGACTTTCTGCGACTCGATCTGCGCTTGCACCGACTCCTTAAAGATATCGAGCTTCTGCTTTTCCATCTGGAAGCGGCTGGCCGCCTGTTCCCACTTGGCGTCCGCCAGGCGCATGTTGATCTCAGGTTCCAACTGGGCTTTGAACAGTTGCTCCTCTTTATCTTTGTTGATTTCGGCCTGCTTCAGATCGCCCTGCGCCTCGGCGACAGCGGCCTGCTGATCGAAGGTCTGGCTTTGCAGTTTGACCCGCAGGTCCGTAAGATTCGCTTCGGCCTGCTTGGTCTGCCATTCATAATCGACGGCATCGGCTTCCATTTGCGGATTGGTAAGCACCAGCAGGACGGTGTTGGGCTTCACATCGTCGCCCGAGCGCGCCAGAATGCGGCTGACCTGGCTGTCGAATTCGGCTTGAAACCACAGGATGTCTTCGGGGACCAGCGTGCCGAGCCCGCGCACGTCGCGCACCATGGGGCCGCGCTTCACAACGTCGGGCCAGATGGTGGAGGCTTCGACGACGGGTACTGCCGGCTTCATCAAGCTGACTCGCCAGCCGATCAGCACGACCGCCACCAGGGTCAACGTCAGATAGACCACCCGACGGATCGCTTTTCTTTTCCCGACGCCTTCGCGCTTAACGTCCATAATGGGTTTACAAACTAGCTTTCATCCTCTATACGTTCGAGTAGGCGGAATGTTCCACAATTCGCCTCATTACCCCAATCATACGGGAAATACGGCATTTATAAAAGCAGGATTGTGGTGGAGCGGCACACCGGCCGAAATCGCCACAACCAAACGAACCCAAGCCCGCCGCTGCGCCGCCGGATCCCGGGCTCCACTGTCAAGAATCGCATGGAGAGCCCAAGGGCACTGCGGGGAAAAGAGGTAAGTGTCTGAGCCTTTGGGCGAAATTATCGTCATGAAGCGCGTCATTCCCACCGCAGGGCCTCCAGGGGGTTGATCCGGGTCGCGCGGCGGGCGGGCAGGTAGCAGGCCAGGAGGGCGACGGCGGTGAGCAATACCGGCACGACGATGAAGACGAGCGGGTCGCGGGGTTGCACTCCGAACAGAAGGCTGGCGAGCAGACGAGTCAGCCCCAGAGCCGCGCCGATTCCGATTGCCTCTCCGACCAGGGCTAGCCGCATGCCTTGCCGAAGGACCATGCTACGGAGCGCGCCCGGTTGAGCCCCGAGCGCCATGCGGACGCCGATTTCTTGCACCCGCTGCGCGACCGAATAAGAAATCACGCCGTAGAGTCCGACACAGGCAAGCAGGAGCGCCAGGCCGGCAAACGCGCTCAGCAGGATCATCGGAAGGCGTCGCGATGCCATCGAATCCGAAATCAGCCCCTGCATGGTGTGGACGTTGTAAATCGGCTGCCCGCTATCCGCTCCGTAAGCTGCATTTTTGATCGCAGGCATAATTGTTGAAGCGCCAAGCGGGGTGCGCACAGCCAACCAGATCTGATTGCGAAACAGCGGCACCGTCTCATCCGGAAGCTGGTAAAAAGAGTAGTAGATCTCCGGCTTCTCGCCTGTCGAGCCGTCGAGCCCATAATGCTCAACGTGCCCCGCCACACCAACGATCCGAGCTGCGATATTCCGAACTGCGCCCCAATGGGGAACCGTAATGGTCTGGCCCACAGGGTCCCGATCGGGAAAATAAGTGCGCGCGAGCAGACTATCAATGAGAACGACCACCTGCGAATTGCCGTTATCTTCTCGGGTGAGAAAGCGCCCGCGCAGAAGCGGGATTTCCATCGTGCGGAGGAAGTCCGGACCAATCGGATAATAGAGCGCCCGAGGAATCTCCGCCATCGATGCAGGCTGGCGTGAGCCCACCCAGAACGGTCCGGAGTTGTCATTCTGCCCGAGCGGAACCACATTTGTAATATCCGCCGCCTCAACGCCCGGGATTTCGCGGATGCGCTGCGTTAGCTGCTGAAAAGCGATGCGCGTGCTCAAGGGCGTCTGGATTACCGAAGGCGAAAGTCCCACCTGGAACGTAATGATGTTCTGCGTGTCGAAACCAGGATTCACCGCCCACAAATTGCGTATCGTACGAAAGAGCAAGCTGCCGCCTATTAGCAGGACCAACGTCAGCGCGATTTGCGCAACAACGAGAACATTTTGGGCCCGCTGATGCCCGCCCGCCGAACCGCGACCTCCTTCCTTCAGCCCCGCCTGCAGGTCCGTGTCCGAGCTCTTCAGCGCGGGCAAAAGGCCAAATACAATTCCAATCGCCATCGAGACGCCAAGCGTGAAAAAGAGAACCGAAACGTTCACTCCGATGTTCTCGATGCGCGGCAAGCTTGCCGGCGCCGCCCTCAGCATTGCCTTGAGGCCCCACTTTGCAACCACCAGCCCTAGAGCTCCGCCGATGAGCGAGAGGACCACGCTTTCGGTGACCAACAGCCGAACGATCTGCGCGCGGCTCGCGCCCAGAGCCAATCGAACGGCAAACTCCCGTGTGCGTACCGCTGAACGGGCGAGCGACAGATTGGCGACGTTTGCACAAGCGATCAGCAGGACTAATCCGACAGCTCCCAGAAGCAAGGGGAGGGTCCCGCCCACGTCTCCGACGAGGTAGTGCTTCAGGGAATCGACATATGCTCCCGAGCCTCGCTCGGTGGCGGGATTGAGTTGATCGATATGTTCCTGTACTGTGTTCATCTCCGCCCGCGCCTGGCCTAGGCTCACGTCGGGTTTCAGGCGCGCGATGCAGAGGATATCGTGAGTCGTACGATCATTACGAAACTGTGGATCGCCCTGCCCGATCGGTGTATAGACGTCCGTCTGCTGGTCTCCAAAGCGAAATCCGGGCGGCAGAATGCCAATGATTGTATAGCCGACACCATTCATAGTGATGGACTTGCCGACCGCCGCACGGTTGCCTGCAAACTGGTCTTGCCACAAACGATGGCTGATGATAACTACCGGCTCGCCATGGTACCGGTCTTCCGCCAGCGAGAAATCGTGTCCGAGAGCCAACTTCGCTCCCAGCGTGCTGAAGAAGTTCGACGAGACGTCCAAACCTGCAACATGCTCAGGAGCGCCGGAGCTCGTTACATCGAAACCCTCCGGCGGGGTAAAAGCCGCAATTTGCTCAAAAGATCGAGCATCGCGCTGCCAATCGAGGAAGTCGGGATATGAGAGATATATGGCGTGCTTAAAAGTTCGAAGGTAGAGCGCCACCACAACCAGTCGATCCGGTTCGCGGTACGGTAGCGGGGACAAAACCACTCCGTCCAACACGCTGAAGATCGCGGTATTCGTCCCGATGCCCAGGGCAAGAATCGCAATTACAGCAAGCGAATATCCCGGACTCTTCCTCAGCCAGCGAAGCGCAAACCGGAGATCTCGCAACAGATCCTCCGCCCACCGCGTGCCGCGCGCGTCACGGCATTTTTCTTTCACTTGCTCGACACCGCCGAATTCCAGACGGGCGCTGCGGCGGGCTTCCGGCTCGCCCATGCCGGCGCGAAGATTGTCGGCCACCAGACCGTCGAAATGAAAGCGAAGCTCGGCATCCAAGTGCCGTTCCATTTCGCCGCGCTTCAGCAGCCGCCGCCACCAGTTCATCCATTCGCCTCGCTGGATTCCAAAATCAGGCGGACCGCTTTCGCCAATTGCTTCCAGCTCTCGGTCTCGGACTTGAGCTCGGTCTGGCCCTTGGCGGTCAAGCGATAGAACTTGGCTTCGCGGCCGGTTTCGCTGTCCTTCCACTCGGCCGCGAGGAGTCCGCGGTTCTCTAAACGATGCAGCGCCGGATACAGCGAACCTTGCTGAACCTGCAACACGTCGCGCGAGATCTGATGAATGCGCTGCGCGATGGCGTAGCCGTGGATCGGCCCCAGCGTGACTACTTTCAGAATCAGCAGGTCCAACGTTCCCTGCGGAAGATCGGATTTGGGTTGCGTCACGGATACCTCGGTCTTCTACCTATACATCAGGATGTGTAGAAGTGCAAGGGGTGGTGCTTATTCCGCCCGCAATGCGTCGAGCGGCACCGCTCTGGCAGCGCCCCGTGAAGGCACATAGCTGGCGGCAACCGCGGCGGCGATGACGGCGGCCGCGACTGCGGCGTAAGTCACGGGGTCGATCGCGCTTACGCCAAATAGCAGCGATGTCATCAGCCGCGTGGACGCTACCGCGCCTGCCAGGCCCAGCGCGACGCCCACTATGGACAGGCGCAATCCGCGGTAGACGAACATGCTCACCACTTGCGATTCGCTCGCTCCCAAAGCCGTGCGGATTCCAATCTCGCGAGTTTTTTGCGTGACCGAGTAGGAGATCACGCCGTAGATCCCGATCATCCCCAGCAGCAGCGCCATGCCGCCAGCCAGCGCCAGCATCACCATCGTGAAGGAGACTCGCGCCATCGATTTTCTGTAAATCCCTTCCTGCGTGCCGACGTCGGCCACCGGCAGGTCCGGATTCACCGACCAAACCGCCTGCCGGATCTCCGTCGCCAGCTGCTCGCTGCCCGCGCGCGGGGTGCGCAGCGCAAACGCCATCGGAAACCGAATCACGTGTACCGGGTCGCCCCAAAATTGTTTCATCATCAGCGGCCAATAGACGATTGTGGGGGCTTTCTTATTGGCGCCGTCGTCCAACTCGTTGCCCACCACGCCGATGATCTCGTGCCAGTCGTCCTTGCTATTCTCCCGGATTTGTTGGCCCAGGGCGGCTGTTGGATTGTCCCAATACTCGCGGGCGAAATTTTCAGAAACCAGCACCACCGGCGTGAGGTTGTAGATGTCGGTCCACGTGAGGTCGCGGCCGGCGATCAAAGGGTTGCCTACTGTTTTGAAGAACCCGGGCGAAATGAACTTGAAGCGGCGTATGGGCGGAAGGCCGGATTCCTCATAAGCGTGGTCCTTCGTGAAGATAAGGTCGTTGCTGGTCCGTCCGTCCATGGTCATGCTGCTGGACATGCCGGCATCGGAGACGCCCGGAATCTGGCGCAGCTTTTCCAGGATCGCCTGCTGCAGCCGGGCCACACGCTCGGGCTCCTTCACCTCCGTCGAGGGTATTGCGATTCGCAATATTTGAACCTGTTCCGGCCGGGTGAACCCGGGAGATTGCCGCTGCAGCGCCCAGAAGGTCCGGATCATCAGGCCGGAACCAATCACCAGCACCAACGCCAGTCCCACTTGAACGATCACGAGCACGTTCTGGACCCGATGACGCTCGCGGCTCTGGCTGAATGACCGGCTACCCTGCCGCAGGCCGAGGGCCGGCCGGATACCCGCGTATCGGAACACTGGAATGAATCCGAACAGCAGCCCCGACACGATGGAAATTGCCAGCGCAAACAGTACGGTGCGAATGTCGATCGAGATTTCATCCAGCCTGGGAAGGCCCGCGGGAGCGAGCGCCACCAGCAGCTTTAGCGCAGCGTACGCCAGGCCCACGCCGGCCGCTCCGCCTAGCAGACCCAAGACCACGCTTTCCGAAAGCAGCTCGCCCGCGATGCGATTCCACCCCGCGCCGAGAGCCGAGCGGATCGCCAGCTCCTGCTGACGCGCCTCCGCTCGCACCAGCATCAGGTTTGCCACATTCGCGCAAGCGATGAGCAATATCAGCCCGACGGTGCCCATCAACACCCACAGAACCGACCCCACATCGCCGATTAAATCTTTCGCGAAAGGACGCACATTGGGACCGATCCTCGCTCGCTCGAAAATATGCTGGTTGAAACCGGGCGGGGGAGGAAACGCCGCGTAAACCATGGGCAACATGCGCGCGACATCGGCGTTCACCTGCGCCACGCTGATGCCGGGCTTCATGCGCGCCACGCCTCGATAACTGAAGTCGCCAAGGAAAGTCTTGTTGCGGTCGAGCGGGATGGGAAGCACGAGGGAAAATTTGTAATCCAGAAAGCGGAAGTCGCGCGGCATCACGCCGATTACTTCGTGCGCGTCGCCGTCCACTAGAATGCGGCGGCCGAGCACAGAGCGCTCCCCGCCAAATTTGCTCTGCCAGTAACCGTAGGCCAGCATCACCGTTTTAGCGCTTCCTGGCAGATCGTCCTTGCGTTCGAACCAGCGTCCCAGCAGCGGCGGGACGCCCAAAATCGGCAAAGTTCCGTCGGTAACCTCGATCGTTTGCACCTGCTCGGGCTGGGCGAGCCCGGTGACGCTGGCGCTGCGATTGTTGTAGAGTCCCATGTCGGTGAGAGTCCGATTCTGATCCCGATAGGTGAAATAATTCGATGGCGACTGGTTGAGTTCGGGGATGTTTACGCCAGGAGCCGTGTGCCACATCCCCACCAGTTCGTCGGGCTTGGGATAAGGGAGCGGCTTCAGCAGAACACCGTTGATCACGCTAAAAATCGCGGTGTTTGCGCCGATCCCGAGCGCAATCGTGAACACCGCCACCGAGGCGAAGCCGGCGGTTCGCGACAGACGCCGTATGATTTCGCGCAGGTGCTGGAGCCAATATGCCATTCGGTGGTACTTGGTTTCTTATACGGATTTGGTGGGATCCTGTTCCGAAAACTTTGGGAAAGTGCAGTTGTTTTCGAGAATTTGGAGCGGGAGACCGGATTCGAACCGGCGACATCGACCTTGGCAAGGTCGCACTCTACCAGCTGAGTTACTCCCGCATCGGCAGGCGGCAGCACCATTGTCGCGCCCCCACCGCGCATTGTCAAATGCACCTCAAGAGTACTGAAACACCTTATTCATATAATGTTCAATGTTTTATTTAAGGGTCCATATGTTACTGAAAATGATAGACTTATAAATTTATAAGATATATATTGCACAAGGATTTTTTGTGCTATTCTTTAGTTCCGCGAAAGACGGCTAGCCGTTCGAAACACCTCTCGGTAGCCGCCCGAGCACGACGATTCCAGGACAAGAATCGGTGGGGAAATGTAGGATTTCCACAGATGGTGGAAATCCTGTGGGGATTTTGTGTGTCGGAGGACAGCATGACAGCGGAAATGATCGCATTGACCAACCCTTGGGAACAAATCAAGGCTCGGTTGACCACCAGAGTGAGCGCGCGTGCATATGAAGACTGGGTTACGCGGACGGTGTTCGATGGCTCGGAAGGCGGCGTGTTGCGGGTCACCGTTCCCGACCAGGTCTCCAAAACTTGGATGGAGCAGGAATACGCCGAAGACATCCGTGAGGCTATTCGCGAGTTGAATCTTCCGGTGGAACGCGTGGTTTACACGACGCAGCCGTCCGGCGCAGCGCCGTCACCCTCGGGACAATCGCAGGAACCCATGTTTGGATCTCCATCAAGCCAGCTCAATCGCAAATTCCGTTTCGATAATTACGTGGTCGGCTCCTGCAATCAGTTCGCGCACGCGGCGGCGCGCGCGGTGGCGAACAGCCCTTCGCGCACCTACAACCCGCTGTTCATCTATGGCGGGTTCGGGCATGGGGAAGACTCACCTGATGCACTCGATTGGCACGGCGCTCGCCGAGCAGTACGCTTCGATGCGCATCGTTTACACGTCCAGCGAACGCTTCATGAACGAGATGATTAATTGCATCAAAACCGATCGCATGCCGGCTTTCCACCGCTACTACCGGTCGGCTGATGTGCTGCTGATCGACGACATCCATATCCTGGCCGGCAAGGAACGCACGCAGGAGGAGTTCTTCCACACCTTCAATGAGCTCTACGAGCACCAGAAGCAGATTGTGGTCTCAAGCGACTCCACTCCGAAAAGCACGCCTGGTTTGGTGGACCGCTTGCGCTCGCGCTTCGAATGGGGATTGATGGTGGACATCCAGCCGCCGGATGTAGAAACCAAGATGGCCATCCTGGATAAGAAAGCTGAACTGGAAGGCGTTAGCCTGCCGGAAGACGTGCGGGTTTATATCGCCACAAAAACCAAGTCAAATGTTCGCGAGCTGGAAGGCGCCCTTGTGAAACTGGTGGCCTTCTCGTCGGTGATGGGAACGCCGATCACGCTGGCGATGGCGCAGCAGGTCTTGAAGCATCTGATCCCGGGACAAGAGAAGCGCATCACGATGGACTCGGTCATCCGCGCTGTCGCCGACCAGTTCCAGCTTCAGCCAGCACAACTAAAGCTGAAGACCAATACCCAGAAGATCGTCTATCCGCGGCAGATCGCAATGTACCTGATCAAGGAGTTGACGCACTCCTCCTTGCCCGAGATTGGCCGCATGTTCGGCGGCAAGCACCACACTACCGTGCTGCATTCCATCCACAAAATCGACAAGCTGCGCCAGAAAGACGCGGATTTGAACCGCTTGATTCACAACGTAATTGACACTATACATTGAGGTTATTTGGGTTTTCCGCAACATGCCCTGTGCGCCTCTCTGTGGACTCCTGTGGAACAAATCAGAGGCGCCGAATCATGCAGCGCAGGCCACCCAGGAACCCACAACTTGTGATGGCTTTAACCCTCACGATCTTGCTATAATTTAGAGAGAAATCAACGTTTCAACAGCCCCTATGAATCTGGTTCTCCTTCAAGTCTATTGAGAGAAGAATCTAGAGAGAACAATCGCGAAGGAACCGTGCATGGAATTTACCGTCAGCAGGGCCGATCTAGTGCGGGAGCTGAACCTCTCGCAAGGCGTAGTCGAGAAGAAAACCACCATTCCAATTTTGTCGAATGTGCTGGTGGAGGCCGACGGAGACCGCATTCTTCTCACCGCCACGGATCTCGAATTGGGAATCCGTTGCTCGTGCGCTGCGCGCGTGAAGAAGTCCGGTGCGGGAACGATTCCAGCGCGCCGTTTGCTCGATTACGTTCGGCTGCTGCCGGATTCCGACGTTCAAGTGAAGGTTGGGGACAATCACTGGGCGAATCTGGTTTGCGGCCGCTCGAAGACCCGCATCGCCGGCATGTCGCGTGAGAGTTTCCCCGAGTTGCCGGAGATGCCGGAGCAACTGGCGGAGATTCCGATCGGCGTGCTGGGAGCCATGATCGCGAAGACCGTGTTTGCGATTTCGAGCGAGGAATCACGCTTCACGTTGAATGGCGCATTGTTGGTACTGCGCAAAGGCGGCATCGTGATGGTGGCGACGGACGGGCATCGCCTGGCGATGGTCGAAAGCTCCGGCGAGCTTCCCGGTGTGACTGCGGCGTTTCGTGCGTTGCTGCCGCGGAAAGCGATGCTGGAGCTGCAAAAACTGGCCAGCGATTCCGATCCCGCGGCCATCGTGCAATTCTCCGGCGACGAGAATCATCTGTTCTTCAAGCTGGGTGATCGCTTACTGCTGAGCCGCAAATTGACTGGCAATTTTCCAGACTACGAGCGCGTGCTGCCGAAGGATCAGCCCAATTCAGTGACCTTGCAGCGCGAAGAGTTTCGGGCGGCCATCGAACGCGTGGCGCAGTTCTCCGATGAACGCTCGCGCGCTATTCGCGTGCGCGTGGGAGACGGCGAAGTGAAGGTACACTCCTCGGTTTCTGAAACCGGAGAGAGCGAAGAGAGCATCCCGGCGGAATACAACGGCACCGCCGGTCGAGATTGGATTCAACGCGCAGTACCTGATCGATTTCCTGCGCGTGGTGCCAACCGATCAGGTCAGCTTTTGGTTCAAGGATCCGCACAGCGCCGGCGAGCTCCGGCCGGGCGGCGAGAAAGCCGACAACTATCGCTACGTGATCATGCCGATGAGAATTTGAAGTACGCAATACCCCGATACGCAATCCTATGTCCAGTAAAGTTACCGCGACTAGATCCCAACGTTTACGATTCCACCAGCATCAAGGTGCTGGAAGGCCTCGAGGCCGTGCGCCTGCGGCCCGCCATGTACATCGGTTCGACCGGCGAAGCCGGGTTGCATCACCTGGTCTACGAAGTAGTCGATAATTCCGTCGACGAAGCGCTGGCGGGCTACGCCACCGAAGTGAACGTCACCATCCACGAAGACGATTCGGTCACCGTGGTCGACAACGGCCGCGGGATTCCGGTGGATATGCACGAAGAAGAGGGCGTGTCGGCCGCGCAAGTGGTGATGACCAAGCTGCACGCCGGCGGCAAGTTCGATTCCAACTCCTACAAAGTCTCCGGCGGCCTGCACGGCGTGGGCGTGAGCTGCGTCAATGCGCTTTCGGAATTGCTGAAGCTCGAAATCTGGCGTCCGGCGAAGGGCGAAACCGCGTCGTCGACGTGGGAGCAGGAGTACGCCAAAGGCATCCCCAAGGGGCCGCTGCGCGAGGACCGGCAAAGCCCGGCGCAAGACCGGCACCAAGATCACCTTCAAGCCCGATTCGTCCATCATGGACGCGACCAAGTTCAACTTCGACACCTTGGCCACGCGGCTGCGCGAGCTGGCGTTCCTGAACAAGGGCCTGAAGATCACGCTGACCGATGAGCGCGAGGAACCCGCGCGCGTTTCCGAGTTCCAGTTCGTAGGCGGCATCGCGGAGTTCATCAAGCACCTAAACAAAGGCAAGAGCGTACTCCACGACAAGCCGATTTTCATCGAAGGCGAGCGCGATCTGCCGAACGGCGTGCTCACCATGGAAGTGGCGCTGCAGTACAACGATTCCTATAGCGAAACGGTGTTCAGCTTCGCCAACAACATCAACACCGTCGATGGCGGCTCGCACTTGAGCGGCTTCCGCAGCGCCCTGACGCGCACCATCAACGCCGCAGGCCAGGCCGCGGGGTTGTTCAAGGACGTCAAAGAAAATCTCACCGGCGACGATGTGCGCGAAGGCCTGACCGCGGTGATCAGCGTGAAGCTGCCGCAGCCGCAGTTCGAAGGGCAGACCAAGGGCAAGCTCAATTCCGATATTCAGGGTTACGTCGTCCAGCTCATCAATGAAAAGCTGGGCGAGTTCTTCGACAAGAATCCGTCGGTGATGAAGAAGATCGTGTCGAAGGCGATCGATGCGGCCCGCGCGCGCGAAGCCGCACGCAAAGCCCGCGATCTCACGCGCCGCAAGGGTGCGCTCGATTCCGGCGGCCTGCCCGGAAAGCTTTCCGATTGCCAGGAGCGCGATCCCGACCGCTGCGAGTTGTTCCTGGTCGAGGGTGAATCGGCCGGCGGCACCGCGAAGGGCGGCCGCGATCGCCGCTATCAGGCGATTCTTCCGCTGCGCGGCAAGATCCTGAACGTGGAGAAGGCCCGCTACGACAAAATGCTGGGCCACGAAGAAATTCGCGCCATGATCACCGCCATCGGCGCGGGCATCGGCAAGGACGATTTCGATCCCGCCAAGATCCGCTACGGCAAGATCATCATCATGACCGACGCGGATGTGGACGGCTCGCACATCCGCACGCTGCTGCTCACGTTTTTCTTCCGCCACATGACGGAGCTGATCAAGCGCGGCAACATCTTCGTCGCGCAGCCGCCGCTCTATCGCATCAAGAAGGGCAAGAGCGAGAAGTACATCAAGGACGACAAGGAATTCACGCGCGAGATTCTGCGCCGCGCGACGGAGAACCTGAAAGTCGAAGTCGGCGTAGGCGGCAAGACGGTTCTCGAAAGTACCGAGCTGCGCAATTACCTGATGTCGCTCGACGAGCTGCAACTGGCCTGGCGCCGCATGGAACGCCGCTTGCGCGATCCCCGCGTGGTCGAAGTGCTGGCGGACCCCGGGCTCGCCATCGATACCAAAGCCGATTTCGGCGACAAGGCGCACCTGCAGCCGGTGTATGAAGCCCTGAAGGCGCTAAAGATCGAAACCGAGATCAAGCACGAAGAGGAACACTCGGCCTGGATGGTGACCTTCAAGGATCCGACCAACGCCGAACGCGCCATCAATCTGGAACTGGCCGGGCAGCCCGAATATCGCCGCCTGCGCCTGCTCGCCAAGCAGGCCGGCAAATATAATCAGCCGCCGTTCGTGGTGGTGCGCGACGCGCATCGCGAGACGCTCGCGGGCTGGCGCGAGTTGCTGGCGCACGTGAAGAACGAAGGCATGCGCGAAGTCAGCATCCAGCGCTACAAAGGCCTGGGCGAGATGAACGCCGAGCAACTGTGGGAAACCACGATGAACATCGAGACCCGCACGCTGCTTAAGGTATCGCTCGAAGGATATCGTGCAGAGCGACGAGATCTTCACCACGCTGATGGGTGAAAACGTCGAAGCGCGCCGCAAGTTCATCGAGGATAACGCCCTCGACGTGCGCAATCTGGACGTGTGAGAAATGAACCGGCGCTCTTTCCAGAAGCTTGCTGGAGCGCGGCTTCTGGATGCTAAGGCCTTACTGAAGGCGAAGCGTTATGACGCGGCATATTATGTGGCAGGATACGCGATCGAGTGCGCGCTGAAAGCCTGCATCGCCAAGAGAACGCGGTTATACGATTTTCCGCCCAAGGACGGTAGAGATTTCTATGTTCATGAAATCGAGAAGCTGCTGAAGCTCGCCGATATCGAAGGGGCATTTTGGGACGACCTCGGCAAGGTTGAAAAACTTGCTGAGTACTGGGATACCGTGAAAGACTGGAAACCGGGGGATCGCCGCTATGACCTTAGGGAGGCAAAAGAGGCGGCTACGGCGGCTAAAGCTTTGCTGTCGGCTATTGAAGATAGGCAGCATGGAGTCTTGCAGTGTTTATCCAGGTACTGGTATATCGACAAATCGAAACCGGCCGCGTCATCGTGGACGCCTTGCGCCAAGATGGCTTCCCGATCACTGTTCGCAGCGCCTTCTGGTGCCGCATTCCAGAGTCCGGCTATTGGCGTCTTGTAATCGGGTCCAAACTTATAGACCGCATCGGGCCGCTCCAGGGATACCGGCGGCTCCACGCGATTCTGCATCAGCTGAATCTTTGGGACGAATTTTTGGGGAGTATTTCTCTCCTGAGTCCGGGCGATCCCACGTTCCAGAGCCTTCGCGAGTATGCCGAAAGTCCTGGACAATTCGGAGTGCGGCCATCTTACGAAACAGCCTACAATCCGTTTCAGGAAGCTTACTTTTACGCACCCGCAAAAGCGTAACTTTGCGCTACGCCGCGTCGAGGATTGCGTCTTCCCGCGGTACCGATACCCGCAACGCCGAACTGCCGCGCGCCAGCGTCAGCGCCCAGTAGCCGAAACCCGCCAGCACCAGAGTGAGGATCTGCAACCTCAGGTAGTCCGCCCAGGATTGCGTAACCCATGGCGCCAGCCACAACACAATCAGCCATACCTGCAATGCAGCTTGCTCCTGCTTTTTCCTCTGGTCAGCCAATGAGCGTGCCACCAACGCCGCGGCAGGAACCAGCAGTATGGTGTCATAGACCGGCGCGTAAATATTGATCAGGAGCGTCCAGGTGAGCGTGGCTGCCCATAAATAGCGCTGAACTTCGTGCGACTCGCGGCGCGACCGCCACCAGCTCCACGCCAAAAACAGGAACGCTGCCGATGTCGCGATGGTGGCAATCGCCCGTTCCGTGGAACTTGCGCCGAACAGAATCGCAAAGAAAGAATTGAGATCCACATACTTGGTCCGTCGAAGGATGGCTTCATTGGTGGTGGCGATGGCAGCAAACACTTTCATCCGAACCATCCACAACCGAAAGACGCTCACTCCGCCGGTGGCAATCGAGCCCAGAACCAGCAAGGCCGAGCTGCCGCAAAACCCCGCCACCATCCTCCAGCATCCGCCCACCACCATCATGGCCAGCGGGATCGCCACTAAGGAAGGTTTGTAGGTTGCCAATCCCAAAGCCAGCCCGGCTGGCAGCGGCCAGCGTTTCTCGAAGCAGGAAATAAACAGGACCACCGCAAAAAACGCGAGCACCGAGAGCTGCCCGCCGATCCAGGTTTCCAGCGTATACATGGGCGCTGACAGCGAGAGCAGGAATGCGGTGCGGCGATAGCCGGCGGAAGCCCAACCGCGAAACAAGAGCCAAAGACTGAGCGCGTACAGCGCCAGCGAAAATACCAGCCAAGCGCAGTAAGCCCACTTGTAAGGCAAGAGAGCGAACGGCCGGAATAGCTGCGTAATTACCGGAGGGTAGGCGAAGATAAGCATCTGCGTGGGCGACATCGCCGGCAATATTTTATGCTGCAAGGGAGAAAAATAAGCGTCGTCGTAGATGCGCTCGGGTTGGTGCTGATTGAGCAGCTTCCCGGCAGCGTAAAACTCCACGAAGTCGCTGCCCATGGGACGCCCCATAAAGGGTTCGCCGCGAAATCCGTAATAGAGAGAGAGGCCGCACGCGATCACGCCGGCGATCAGTGCGAATACGCTGAACGCCCGGGCCTCGCGCTGGCCTGGCAACGGTCCAATGATGCGCTCGACGCGCGCTGGAATGGATGTCCCCATCTACCGACCTATCGTCAGAATTTGGGGTCTGGAATAGGAGGCCGGTTGATAGGAAAAAGTTAAGCGGCGGTCGGGTTGAAGGCCCGTTCAATCGATATAAACCCGCTTAACCCGGGCGTGAATTCCGCACAGCACCGCGTAGGAAATCGTTCCGGCCCACTTGGCCATCTGCTGGGCGTTAATCGAAACGCCGCCTTCGGATCCCAACAGCATCACGGCGTCGCCGGTCTTCAGAGCGGAGCAGCCGGTCACGTCGATGGTGGTCAGGTCCATCGACACCGCTCCCACCACCGGCGCGAGCTTGCCCTTCACAATCACCTGCCCGCGATTTCCCAAACGGTGCGGGATTCCGTCGGCGTACCCCGCCGCCAGCACCGCGATACGCATAGGTCGCGCGGCCCGGTGAATGCCTCCGTAACCGATCAGGGCCCCGGCTTCCACATCCTTGACTTCCAGCACGGTCACCTTCCAGGTGAGCGCTGGAGCCACATTCAAAACTCTGGGGGGCGCGCCGCGGGCCGGAGAAACATATCCGTAGATGGCGTGACCCGGCCGCACCAGGTTGCCCCACGCCTCACGCCTGCGATACGCGACCGGAGTGGAAGCGGAGGAATGCACATAGTGCGGCGCGATTCCGGCACGGCGCAAGCCCTCGATCACCGCCTCGAAGCGCTGGAGCTGTTCGTCAGTTTGCTGGCTCTCATAATTTCCGGACGAGGCAAGGTGCGTCATCAACCCTTCGAGAGGCGCGGACGCCGCAGCCACCGCGCGGGCGATCTCATCGGGCGCGGCGCGGGTTCCCAAGCGGTTCATCCCGGTATCGATTTTCAGGTGATACGGCACGCGCACCGCGGACAGATCCTCCAGCGAGTGAATCACCGGAGTCAAGTGATGCGTCGCCAGCAACTCGCGCTCGTCTTCGAGAAAATCGGCCATGACCAAGATACGCGATTGCGTTCCCGCCTGCCGCAGCACGACACCTTCTTCGACATTCGATACCGCCAGCCAGCGCGCGCCTTCAGCCTCCAGCGCGTGCGAGACTGCCACCGCACCGTGGCGATACGCATCCGCCTTCACCACCGGCATCACTTCCACGGACTCGCCCACCAGGGCCCGCACCGCGCGAAAGTTGGCGCGAATCTGCCGCAGCGACACTTCTACCCAGCTCCGCATCTATGTCAGGCCCCGCTGTGTGAGCTTCGGGCCAGCCCCTTCAGCAGTTTCTCATACGCATCCGTCACGGCTTCCCAACTATAGCGGGACTGCACTCTTTCCCGGGCGCGCGCGCGCCAGCGCTCGCGCTCTTCTTCGCTCGCCGCAATCACGCCTTCCATCACCTGAGTGAGATTCTCGCGAGTGAAGGGCAGGCCCGCGCCGCCGGCGACCTCGGCGTTCTCCGGCGTGTCCAGATACAACGTCACCGCGCCGCGTCCCATGGCCTCGATAAGAGCCGGATGCGTGCCGCCGACCTCGGTGGCCTGGATGTAGGCAAAACAATGCGAGCCGAGTTCGCCGTAGCCCTCGCCATAAATTGCGCCGGGGATCACGATGCGCGGGTCGTGCGTGTCGCGAACTTTCGCCATGTACTCCGCCGCATAGGGCGCGTCGCCGATCAGTGCCAGCTTCAGATCCGTTGCCACTCGCTCGAACGCCTCGCGCACCAGGAGCCCGTTGTTCTCCGGTTCCATGCGGCTCACATACAGGAAGTATTTCCTCGGCTCCAGCCCCAGCTTCTGAAGGACACCGGTGGTCTCGACCGTTCCCACTTCCGCGCCGTACGGGATCATCACTGAATCTCGCTGGTATGTTTCGCGATAATACTGGGCGATCGCCTGGGCGTCGGTGACCACTGCGTTGGGCATCCATGTCGCCAGCCATTCGGACCAGCGGTACCAAGCCTTGGCCAGCGCGTTCCACTTCTTGCGATGGCGCTCCAGGCCGTCGACGTTCAGCGCCACCGGCATCCCCAATGCGCGCGGCATCCACGTGAAGACGGCGTTGGCGGCATTGCAATAGAGCAGCGCGTCGTAGCGCGAACCGAGGACGTGCAGCGTGGAAAGAGCGGTGTGTGCGATGGTGTCGAAATATTTGTGGCGGATAGTGGGCAGGTACTGAAGACGCACTCCCCGGTAGATTTTTTCGGGATGATAGGTTGGTTCGGGATGACAGGACTCCTCGGGGTGGCGCTCGCGGCAGTATACGGTCACCTGGTGACCACGCTTCGCCAGCCGCGTGGATAATTCCTCGGCGAAAGTCTCAAACCCGCCGTAGCGTGCTGGAATGCCGCGTGTGCCTAAGATCCCAAAGCGCACGGCGAGGGAGCCCTTATGTTCGGGCGCTACTGGCGCGGACGTTGGCCCTGGCGCCCGGTCTGGGAGCGGGACGGCTCACCGGCTGGAAGGAAAACCAACTAGCCAGATCATCGTCCTGAACCTTCCGCCGCCTCATGATTTCCCGCCGTTTCGCCAGCACGCTCTTCCAGTGACGGAGAACGAACCCGAAGGCCTTGAGTGAAGAGTGTTCATGCAGCAGGCAGGCGCCGATCACCAATAAATCCCGGCCGGTGATCGCCATCCAGTTGCGGCGGTAGAGATCGGGCGTCATATTCTTGATGCGCATCAGGAACCGGTTCTTCACCGAGTGCATGTTGATCTCGGCGGGCAGCGCGTGCCGTTTGCCCGGCAGCACGTTGCGGACGTGGTAGCCGCAGGCTAGCGGCGTATAGAGGCAACGCCAGCCCATCAACTGGGCGCGCCAGGCGACGTCGGCGTCTTCCCGATACACGAAGAAATCCGAGTCGAAGAACTCGCCCTGGATCGAAATATCGTCGATCATCTTCCTGCGATACAGCGCCGCCGCGGCCGTCGCGCCGAAGACGTATTCGAAATTCAGGTAATGGCCCCGGTCGGGTTCCTGGCTGCCCCGGTCCAGGTGCCGCAGCATGGGAGTGAAATAGATGCCGGTCGAATCCACCAACTGCTCTTCGGGCAGATCGAAACTGGCGCTGATGCTGAGCAGCTTGCCGCATACTGTGCCGGCTTTGTGATCCATGCTACCGGCCAAAACCAGCTCTTCGATGAAGTCCTTCATGAGCAGGACATCCGGATTCAGCGCCAGTACCCAAGCTCCGTGCGAAAGGGCGATGGCCTGGTTCTGCGCCGCCGCGAATCCAATATTTTCCTGGTTGTAGTAAATGCGGCAGCGATCCGTGAACTGCTCCAGAATATCCACTGTGCCGTCGGTGGAAGCGTTGTCGACCACGATCACTTCGAGCTGTGGATACGCCTGCTCGAGAACCGATTCCAGGCATCGCCGGATGAATCTGCCGCTGTTATAAGTGACCAGCGTTACTGACACCAAGTCTTGTTGAATCATGTGTTTAGAGTTATACGACCGTAACTGCAGAATTCCTTACGTGCTTGGGAGTCACCAAGCAGCGTCCTGCAAACCGCATGATCTTCAGATAAGTTCCAGCCGACGACAGAGTCCGGCCTGCGATCACCCCCACAACCATGCGGGGAATTGAGCTGAGCGCGACAGCGGCGCAAATCCAGCGAAACGCTCCCGGTGGGAAGTGCTTCGCGCCATATCTTAAAAGGCTAACACACCAGTAGGTTGCGCGGCGCCCCTCGGGAATCGTACCCACCGAATGGCCGCCTTCATGGCGCGCCGTCACCGAGGGAACATATGCTATTTGGTAACCCGCATCCGCCGCCCGCCGGCAAAAATCCACGTCCTCGAACCAGACTGGATAAAACTGCTCGTCGAAGCCGCCGAGTTTTTTCCAAACATCCCGCCGGACCATCAGGAAAGCGCCCGCGGGTTGTTCGACCAGCGCGGGTTGACCGTAATCGAGATCCAGGCACCGGTACCGGCGGTTTACCGGATTCGATGGCCACAGCCGGTTGATTCCGAACAGCTCACAGACCAGCGCTGCGGGAGTCGGAAAGCGCCGCAGGGTAAATCCCGCTTGGGTGCGGCCGGCCAGGTCGACCAAGCGGCCCGCCGCGAGCCCGTACTGCTGCGCGGATTCCGTCAACTGCTCGACGGCCGTCAGGAATTGCACATCAGGATTCAGCAACAGGATGAACTCGCTTTCGCCCGCCTCGCGCGCACCTTGATTCACTGCTGCCGCAAAGCCGCGGTTCTCGCGATTCGAGATCAGCCGCACGCCGCTGCGGGCCCGCACCAATTTCATCGTCTGGTCCGACGATGCGTTGTCTACGACAATGGCCGTCATTTCCGGAGCCATTTTAGACAACGTCTCCAGGCAGAAATCGATTACATCCGCCGAGTTGTATGTAACAATTACGGCCGCGACAGCCAAAAGTAGGCCCTCCAATAGCTGTCGAAGCCAGTCTCCCGGGCCAGCGCGAGGATGTTCGCCTCGCTCGATTCCAGAACCTCCGCCAGGACCTTTCTGGTGTATTCATTTGTACTTGGCCGTGTCAGCCGGCGCGCTTCGCGCATCCCGGCTATCTTTCCGCGAACGAACGCCGATCCGCGCCCATGCCGGAGGGCGACCATTCCCCAGAGCAACTGTCCGGCCACAATCGGCCACCGCGCCTGACCGCGAAAGTGCTTGGCCGACAATAAAACCTGGTTCCGGGCAATTCGCCAGACCGTGTCGTTATTCCACTCCCCTAGAGTGGCGCTGCCACGATGGTACGCGACCGCGGATGGGACGAACAGCCCTCCCCGCCCCGCGAGCGCGCAACGCAATCCGAAGTCGACGTCTTCCATATACGACCCAAACGTCTCGTCCAGGCCGCCCAGGTCGCGAAAAAGCTGCCGGCGAAAGATCGCCGCTGTCATCGGAGCGACACGGATGCGCCGCGTCTGGTTCCAAACCGGACCATCGGGTTTCCCAGACCCGCAGCGGCTGGCGCACCCGCCGCGCGAAATCTCATCGAAGGTTCCATCCACTAGCTGATGGTTGGCAGCCTGCAGTATCTTGCCCGTCGCGAACCAGATGTCCTCCTGCGCCGCCGCGTCCAGCAACTTCCTCAGCCAGTCCGGCTCCAGCGTCACATCGTTGTTCAGGATCGCAACCCATTCGGCATCGGCCGCTTCAATCCCGCGATTCACTGCTGCCGCAAAGCCCAGGTTGCGGTCCATCTTCAGGACTCGCGCCCCGGCGTCCGCGGCCAGCTCTGCGGAGTCGTCTTCGGAGCCGTTGTCGACCACGATGATTTCCGCGAATGGGCGAGTCTGCTCCGCCAGATTTCGCGACAGAGTAGCCAGAAGATCGCGCCGGTTCCAGGTGGGAATCACTGCGGCCACTCTTGCCGCGGCGGCGGTCGGCATGCTTCACCAGAATAACTCGTGAACACGAGCCCGAGAGCGCCCAGCGGGCCCTACGTCGGCAACGCATCGTATGATAAAGCCATGAAGCACTTTCTGCTTGCGGCTGCGGCACTGACCATGTCGATAGGCGTTTCCGCCGCCGGCTTGGGCGATATCAAAACGGTGTATCTGCTGCCGATGTCCAATGGGCTGGATCAATATATGGCGCAGCAGCTCACTGCCGAAGCGGTTTTGCAGGTAGTGACCGATCCCCAAAAGGCCGATGCCGTCCTCACCGATCATCTCGGCGAATCCTTTGAACAGAGTCTGGCGGACCTTTACCAAACCAAGCCCAAAGCCGACGACAAATCGGGCGATGCGACCGAAGATAAAGGCGCTCCCCCCGCGCGCTCGGGCATGCAAGGAAAACGCGGCCGCGGCACCATCTTCCTGGTGAACCGCAGGACCCACGAGGTCCTATGGAGCGTCTTCGAGCTCCCCAAAGACAACCGGCCCGACACTCTGCGCCACTCAGCCGGCAGGATCAGCGAGCAGTTGGCCAAGTCCATCAAGGGCAAGTAGCAGCTAGCCCGCGTTTCGGCGCAACACTTCGGCGCGATAACCTTCCACCATACGTTCCGTCATCGCCCGAATATCGCGCTTCGCCACTACTTCTTCCCGCGCCCGCGCCGCCATCTCCGCCGCCTTTTGTGGATCGCGCAGCAAGTCGACCACGCGCCGCGCGAATTCGGCGGGCTGATCGGCCAGCGCGCAAATATCGCCATCGCGATCGGCCAGGCCTTCGGCGCCGAGCCGTGTCGATACCACTGGGATCCCCGCCGCGAACGCCTCCAGCAGCTTCACCCGCACCCCGGAACCACTCAGAATCGGGCAGACGAACAAGGAGTAGCGTCCGAGCGGCTCGCGTACATCTTCGACGAAACCGACCAGCTCCACTGCTTCGGCGTGCCGGAAAGTACTGCGCTTCGGCGGTTCCGAGCCCACCACCATCACACGCGCGCGCGGCTCCTCGGCCAGCACTAGCGGGAGCACCTGCTCCACAAACCAAGTGAGCGCTTCCAGATTGGGGGTGTGCCGGAAGCTGCCTAGAAACAAAATTGTGAACGGCTCGCGGCCCGTCGGGGCGATAGGTATAACGCCACGTGTCGATTCCAGCGCGGTAGCCATCGTCGATTCGCCCCTTGAGCTGCGGCAAGAAGGAGAGCAGGTAATCCGCATTATCACGGCTGCACACTTGTATGCGATCGAGCTGCGGCAGCATGCGCAGTTCCCAGCGCAGCGCCCGCAAGTATTCCCACCGCGCCTGGATTCGCTCCACCAGGCTGGTGATGAAAGGCAGGCGGCGCGCGATCGCTTGGAAGTAGACGTCATGCTCGAACAAGATGCTGGGGATGCGGCGGAACTGGCCCGCGTATTGTCCCAGCACCGTGTATTCGAGCTGCACCACATCGATGCGCTGCGTGAAAATCTGGCGATGGATCAGCCACGCCAGGTCCGGGATGCGAAATTCACGAACCGCGTGAGGTTCGATGGAGCCCACCAGCTCCGGCACACCCAGCGGCCGAACCATATAGTGAGTGGATGCGCAAACGCCGTCGAGCTCTGCATGCGCTGTGAGCTGGCCGGCAGAGTCGAGGAGCACCACCAGGTGGAGTTCGCACCGTCCCGCCAGTTCTTGAACCGTCTGGTACATGAACACGCCGCCGCCATGGATGGGAGGGCAAATCGGATAGGGTGCAATGAATAGCACGCGCAGCGGGCCGCCATTTTGACCGACGTTGTTGAATGTGTCGTTGTCGAATGTGTCGCCGAAAGTGTCACGGAAGTGGCCGCCCAGAGGCCGCTGCAGAGCCTCCGTGTCTGAGACCGCTGCAAGCCGGCGCGCGCGCAAACGCGAGGCCATGGCCCCCGGCAGTTGCATCGTCGCACGGGCGATGCCGCCCAAACTGGATCTCTCGGGAGAGTCTCCCGCCAACCAGCTCAGCAGCGCGCCGGCCCAGGAGAAAAACAAATTCGCCGTCACGCGGCGCCAATCGTGAACGTTCTTCCAGGCGAACAACAGAAAATTCTTTTTGAGAACGCCTTGAATATACGCTTCGCTGAAACGGCGTCCAATGGTTCCACGGTGTTCGTGAAACACAACGCTGGCGGGCTGATAGAGGTTTTTCCAGCCGCGCTTCCACGCCATGTAACCGAGGTCTGTGTCCTCCAGATAGAACGGTGCGAGCAGTTCGTCGAAGCCCCCTAGCTCCAGAAACTTTCGCCTGTCAAAAGCGCAGGAGCCGCCTCCTCCATAGGCGCACGGATACAGTTCCCGGATTTCCGGCTCGGTGCGATGGCGAACTCGCAGGCTCCCGCGTCCCCACCAGAATTCCGTCAGGCCCGTCTCTTCGCGAATCTTGTTGGGATCGGAAAAGAAGATCTGGCAGGAAACCGAGAATACCCGTTCATCCGTGAATCCGTCCAGCAGCGGCTGCAGAAAAACCGGTTCCACGCGCATGTCGCTATTCAGCAGCACCACTACATCGTGCCGCGCCGCATTGAAGCCTGCGTTGGAGCCGCCGCCGAAACCCAGATTTGTTTCGAGCGCCACCACGCGCACTTGTGGAAAGCGTTCGCGGATGAATGCGGCGCTGCCATCTGCGGAACCGTTATCGACCACGATGACTTCGCTCCCGGCAACGCGCCCCGCCGCAGCGATTACCGACGGCAAGATACCTCTCGAGAAGATCCCGGCCATTCCAGTTGGGTATGACGATCGCGGCGGAACTCGCATCCGGCCGAGTATCTTGGCTTAGCTTGGGGCGAGGCGTCAGCCGAGCAAACAGGTCGGTGACGGCCAGTCCCACCGCGGCAATGAAAAGCAGCAGCGGAGAAAGAATCGCGAGAGGAAGCCCGGAGAGAATCCGCCAGAAAGCGCCGGATCTGCCGGGCGCGCTAGCTCCCGCCACCGCTGACGTCACCCTTGCTATCGAGATCGGGACCCAGGTTCAGCTTGCGGCCCAGCTTAGTCCAGCGCGATGCGCGCCAGAGATTGAGCCGAGCCGTGAGGTCCTCCACCTGCGCCGCCAGCCGCTGCGCCCAAAGGGTGCGCTCGACGACCGTGGCTTCCGAAACGGTCAGCTTTTCGACTAAGGTCGCCAAATCGCGGCGCGCTGCTTCGAGCTCCTCCGCGGTCCGCAGCGCCCAGCGGTTCTGTTCCTCCATATGGACCGTTAACTGGTCATGAGCGCGATGCAGCCCTGCGAACTGTTCGCGCGTATCGCTCAACTCTCGTTGCAGACTTTCAATGTGTTTCTCGCGCTCGCGCAGCACGTTCGATCCCTGATGCACGAACAGAAAACTTGGCAGCGGAGGCGGATCTTCGAGCGAACACGCGGCCAGGAAGAAATGAGCCTCTTGTGGAGTTCCGCGGACGCCGTCCATCCGTCCCTCAATAGAAGCACCACCACCGGGCCGATAGAACGCAAAGGCCTCAAGATGATTTTGCAACAGAACCGTGCAGTGCGGAAAGAACTCGGCCAGCACATTGCGGAATTCGTCGAATTCAAATTCATGCGTGTGGAATGGATTCGGTCCCGCGGCGCCGCGCGAATCGGTGTAGTATTCCTTGTTCGGCGTCGAGACTAGAAAGACGCCCTTCGGATGCAGCAGGCGCCGGCTTTCCGATAACAGGGCGCGCCAGTTCGTCAAGATGTTCGATCACTTCGAACGCGGTGATCAGATCGAACGAACCGTCGCGGAAAGGCACTGCGGTGACGGAAGCTGGAACGAAGGAAATGTTCGCTAGCGGGTAGGCCGAGCCGGCATGGCCGATGGCTTCCGGTGCGAGGTCAATGCCCATCGCCGAGCGGGCGTGTCCCGCTAATTCCGCAGTGCCATAACCTGCGCCGCATCCGAGATCCAACACGCGTGCGCCGGCTGCCCAGCGCGCGGCGAACGCATAGCGCGAAACGTGCTCCGCCCAAAGGTCCGGATCGACTTGGCCGGGAATGACTCGCTCGCCGGTGAATTCGATCACAGCGCAGCGGCTCCAGCGCCGGGCCCAACGCTCAGTCCAGCGTCGGGCGCTGCCCCAATTCGTGAGTTGACTTCCACGCGGCAGCGAAATCGGAAGTGTCCGTACATGGGACCCTCCGGCGGCGTCATTTGCAGCACCACGGCGTTGTCGATCCAGTCGCACACCGCGAATCGTTCCAGCGTTCCATTGGCGACCGCCGGCGAGAACGAAATCGAAGTGGAATAGAGCGTGGGGATATTGAGATGGAAGTCCACCGTGCAAATATCGCCCGCCATCAGCGGCGGCAACGGATAGCCTTCGCTTTCGGTGTTCGAGCCCGCGAGATCCACGCCGCGTTGATCGCGGAACACGATTCCGACGATCGGCCGGTCCAGATTGCTCTTCGCGCGGACGCTTACGCGCACCACGATTGTGGAATCCGGTGGCAGCACGCTCAGCTTGCGCCCGGAGTCGTCGCAAACGGCAATGCCCAGAATTTCGGCATGGCCGTCGCCGAAGCGATGATCGATGTTGGGGATTTCATCCACGATTTCAAGCGGCGCGGCACTGGCCTCGTGCGGGTGGTGCACGATATCCATGGCCTGATACTTGGCGTCCTTGTCGGCCATCGCGGCCAGATACTGGGAGACCACGCGTTCCGTTGATCCCCTGCGCCATCACTTGGCCGCGCTCCAGCCACAGCGCGCGATCTCCCAGCGCCTTCACATCCGCGGTGGCGTGCGAGACCAGCAAAATGGTAACTCCCCGCGAGCGAAGTTCATGAACTTTGCGCAGGCAGCGCTGGCGAAAATAAATATCACCTACGGCCAGGGCTTCGTCCACCAGCAATATTTCAGGATCGACGTTGATGGCGACTGCGAAGGCCAGCCGGACCACCATGCCGCTGGAATAAGTCTTGACCGGCTGGTTCATGAAATCGCCGATCTCGGCGAACTCGGCGATATCGGCGAACTTGCGGTCCATCTCTTTGGTGGAAAACCCAAGAATAGCCGCGTTCAGATACACATTATCGCGGCCCGAAAACTCCGGATTGAAACCGGTGCCGAGCTCCAACAGCGCCGCGATCCGGCCATTCACATTCACCGTGCCGGAGGTTGGCTGCAGAATACCCGCGCAGATTTGCAGGAGCGTGCTCTTGCCGCAGCCATTTTCGCCGACGATGCAAAAGGTTTCGCCGCGGACGACTTCGAAGCTGACGTCGCGCAGCGCCCAGTAATCCTGATGAAATTGGCGGCGGTGAAAGGTGGCAAGTTCCTTCAGACGGTCGCCCGGCGCGTTATAGATGGAATAACTCTTCGATACACGCGTAAATTCGACGGCGAGAGCGGACACTACCTCAGATTGTAGACCAGCCGATAGTCGAAAGCCTTAAGAAGAAAACCCAAAAGCTACGCCAGACGCCGCCGCCATGCCAACAACACGCTGGCCGATCGCCCAGGTCAACAACGAGCCAGCCAATCCCCCCATCAAGCGCCTCCGCACTCCGTCAATAAACGGTATTAAGGTATGATTATATTTATACTTGACAGTAACCGAGTCCGCTGCCTACGCTGGTGAGTGCGCCGGTGTAGCTCAGGTGGCTAGAGCGACGGTCTCATAATCCGTAGGTCGTAGGTTCGAGTCCTACCACCGGCACCATTTTTGCCGCCCAGGGACCCACGCGGCCAAGACAACCACACAGATCAGTTTCCGCCCCCGCCGGTGATCTGCTGAAACAGCCTGTCGAGGTCGGTTTGTGAGTAATACTCGATTTCGATTCGTCCACGCTGCTCGCTGAGTTCGACGATACGAACCCGAGTCCCCAGCGCCCGCTCCATTTCCTCAATTGCGGCTCGCACATTGGGGTCTGGAGCTTCTTCTTTCTTGTTGCCGGTTTTGGTTCGATCGGCGGTCAAAGCCTGGACCAGCGTCTCGACTTGTCGCACGGAAAGTCCTTGGGCCGCCGCCTTTTCCGCGACTTCGATCTGCCGCTCGGCGGTTGGTAGGCCTAGAATGGCGCGGGCGTGGCCCATGGAAAGACGATGTTCCGCCAGAAGCAATTGAACTTCAGAGGGGAGCTTAAGGAGTCGCAGAGCATTCGTGATCGAGGTTCGATCCTTGCCAGTGCGGCGGCCGATTTCCTCCTGCGACAACCCGAGATCGCGCCCGAGGCGCTCGTAGGCGCGCGCGGTTTCGATGGCATTGAGGTCTTCGCGTTGAATATTTTCAATCAGCGCTATTTCAAGCAGCAGAGGATCCGCGATTTCTTGTATAATCACCGGAACATCGTGCAGGCCGGCCAGTTTTGCGGCTCGCCAGCGGCGCTCGCCGGCCACTAGCTGAAACTGGGCCTCATGACGCCGGACAATCAAAGGTTGAATGATTCCGTTCGCGCGGATGGAAGTTGCGAGTTCCTCGAGCCGCTCGGGCTGAAACACAACTCGAGGTTGCATCGGATTTGGATGGATCGCCTCGACGGGCAGCCTTGAAGGCGTCGCTGTCGATGGCCCAGCTGGCGCGGTTGCTGTGGCAGTGCTGGCTTGAGCCGAAGACCGTCCTGGGAGAAGCGCCGAGAGTCCCTTACCCAGCGCCTTGCGTTGCTTCTCGGCTGCTTCGCTCATTTTCCAGGATCTCCTTCGCAAGTCTTATATAGCTCTCGGCCCCTTTTGATCGGGGATCGTACATCAGGATTGGTTTGCCGTAGCTGGGCGCTTCGGCGAGACGGATACTTCGCGGGATGACCGTTGTAAGTACATCACTCCCAAAGAAATCCTTGAGATCGTCGGCCACTTGCCGAGCCAGGTTGGTGCGGTCGTCGAACATCGTCAAAAGAATGCCCTCTAGTTTGAGAGGTCGCGAAAACGTCTCCCGGATTCGCTCGATTGTGTCGATCAACTGCGAAATTCCTTCCAGCGCGAAGAACTCACATTGTATAGGAACCAAAACCGAATCCGCGGCGACTAAACCGTTTAGTGTCAACAGATCCAGCGCCGGAGGACAATCGATCAGGATGTACCGATAGCGGTCGCGAACAGTCTCGAGAACCTTGGTGAGCCGAAATTCCCGGTTTGGATCATCCACCAAATCCAAGTTTGCCGCGACAAGATTCTTGTCGGCTGGAACTAGGTCGAGTCCTTCACACTGTGTCTTGACGATCACTTCCTGTAGGTCCGTCCCCTGAAGAAGTGCGCTATACAAGGTGGCGTTCTCAGGGTTTTTTTCTACGCCCAGCCCAGAAGTGGTGTTTCCTTGGGGATCGCAGTCGACCAGCAAGACCTGCAAGTCATTGGCAGCTAAGGAAGCAGCGAGATTAATTGCAGTCGTTGTCTTCCCAACGCCCCCCTTTTGGTTGCTGATCGCTATGATCTTTCCCACGGTTCAGATGATATCACGGAGCAGTTTTACGCGGAACGTGTGCCGACGCCCTTTTGAATGTTCCACGTGGAACATTGTTGGCGTCCCCACGCCCGATGTTCCACGTGGAACGTTAGCGAGTGAAGAGTGCTCGCCTCTCGCCCCACGGTAAGTTCTCGCCCTCGGCCCCAAGTACGGCGACATGGGGCGAGAGGTTCAGTTTTAGGACGTCGTCCCGACGGATGGCCCTGGATATCGTCCAGTCGTATGCATCAATCACTGCTTCCGCGCGTTGGGAGAGCACTCGAACATTTGTCAATTCTCGGGCGGCTTCGCCAAGGAAAACCGCCTTCTTCTGATGTGACTCAACTAAGTCGATGGTACACTCGGGGCGATAGATCGCAACTGGGATACCAGGGAACCCGGCCCCTGAGCCGATATCGACAATGCGGAGGGACCCCTCTGGGAGACGCGTCGCAAGATACAACGACTCGCAATAGTGATATCGGATGGCATCCTGCAGGCTGGTGATGCGAGTCAAATTGATCTTTTGATTCCAGCGTAATAGAAGCTGGTAATGTTCCTCAAGCAGCGTTAGTTGCTTCGGGGTGAGCGCTCCGTAAGTGGAGAACTCCAACGCTAACAGCGACTTAAAGTCTTCCATGTTGGCGGTCAATGCTTAGGTATACATCCAGAACCGCCACCGCCGCGGGGGTCACGCCCGGAATCTTTCCCGCCTGACCGAGAGTCTGCGGCCGCACCCGCTCAAGCTTCTCGCGGACTTCGCTGGACAAGCCCGGAATATCAGAGTAGCGAAATGCGACCGGTATTCCTCGACGCTCCGCTTCCCTCAGTTGGAGCACTTGGCGATCTTGTTGAGCTATGTAGCCGGCATACTTGACTTCAGTCTCAACGGTGGTCAACGCGCCTAGAGCGAACTCGCCGCCAAGGTCCAGGTCCTCTATCTTGGTCTCCGGACGACGCAGAAGCGCCGCCTGATGCGGCTTCGCCTCAAACAATGCGCGCAGCTTTTGTTTTTGGGCTTCCTTCGCCCGATATATGCTCCACCGCTCATCGGAGACCAACCCGACTCCGCGTCCTACCGGTGTCAGACGTTCGTCAGCATTGTCAATTCGCAAGTGCAGACGGAATTCAGCTCGCGATGTGAACATGCGATACGGCTCGTCGGTGCCTTGTAAGACCAAGTCACTGATCAGAATTCCGGTGTAGCCTTCGGTTCGACCCACCACCAGCGGCTCACGGCCGCCGACATAAGAGGCGGCGTTGATGCCGGCGATCAGTCCCTGGCAAGCTGCCTCCTCGTACCCGGAAGTTCCGTTGATCTGGCCGGCCAGAAACAGACCGGCATAGGACTTAAGTTGCAAAGAATCAGTAAGTTCGCGTGGGTCAATGGCGTCGTATTCAATGGCGTAGCCGGGGCGGATCATCTCTGCGTTGTGCAAGCCGGGGATAGATGCGATCACTTTGGACTGCACGTCAATCGGCATGCTGGTCGACATCCCGTTAACGTAGATTTCGTTGGTATCTAGCCCCTCCGGTTCCAGAAAGATCTGGTGGCGGCTCCTGTCTGGAAACTTGACGATTTTGTCCTCGATCGACGGACAATAACGCGGTCCGATCCCTTCGATCTGGCCGCTATAGAGGGGCGAGCGAGCGATGTTATCGCGGATCACCTGATGCGCTTCGGGCGTCGTATAGGTGATATAGCAGGGTACCTGTTCGCGATCTATCTTATTGGTTAAGAAGGAGAAAGGAGTCGGATTCGCATCCCCATACTGGGGCTCGAAGCGCGACCATTCGATAGTCCGCGCGTCAAGCCGGGGCGGAGTGCCGGTCTTTAGCCGCTTCCACTCCAGGCCCAGAGTGCGAAGCTGGTCGCCCAGCAGATTCGACGACGCCTCGCCGCTGCGGCCACAGCTATAGGTTTGCTCGCCAACATGAGCCAGACCATTCAAGAAAGTACCGGTGGTGACGACGACAGCATCGCTATCAATCTCGCGGCCGTCGCGCAGCAATACGCCTCGGACTCGTCCGTTCGAAATCAAGAGTTGGGCGACCTCCGCCTGCAATATTCGGAGATTCGGCTCTTGTTCTAGTATTTCCCGCATCTTGATGCGGTACTGCTTCTTATCGCACTGCGCGCGCGGCGACCATACCGCCGGACCGCGGCTGGTATTCAGCAATCGGAACTGGATTCCGACCGCATCCGTCACCTCGCCCATGATCCCGCCGAGCGCGTCGATTTCTCGCACCAGATGGCCTTTGGCGATGCCCCCGATCGCCGGATTGCACGACATCTGGGCGATCAAGTCCAGATTCATCGTGATCATCGCCGTCTTCAGGCCCAAGCGGGCACACGCCCGCGCGGCTTCACAACCGGCATGTCCGGCGCCGACGACAATCACCTCGTAACGAGTAGCCACTGTCTCTCATTCTACTGGAACGCGCTAAACTGACGGTTCATCGTGAAAATTCTTGTGATCGGCAGCGGCGGCCGCGAGCACGCCATCGCCTGGCGTCTCTCTCTCGAAGGCCATCAGATTTTCGGCGCGCCCGGCAATCCCGGCATAGCCCAGGTCGGGACCATCTATGCATCCACCGAATATCTTACGCATGCGGAATCTCTACGGCCCGACCTCACGGTTGTAGGACCCGAAGTCCCTCTGGTCGCCGGCGTCGTCGATCAATTTCGCGCAAACGGCTTCGCGATCGTCGGACCCACGCAAGAGAACGCGCAGCTCGAAGGCAGCAAGATCTACGCCAAGGAGTTCATGCAGCGCGCCGGCATTCCAACGGCTCGCTTCGTCCGCACGGAGACCGCGCAGGCGGCGGTGGAAGCGCTGCGGCAGTTCGATTATCCGGTCGCCGTCAAGGCCGACGGCCTGGCCGCAGGCAAGGGTGTGATCATCGCGCACAGCCGCGCGGAAGCCGAGGCCGCCATTCAATCGCTCGGTCCCCGTCTGGTGATCGAAGAATTCCTGCGCGGCGAGGAAGTCAGTTTTATCGTCCTCAGCGACGGCCGCCATGTGGTCCCGCTCGAAGCCACGCAGGATCACAAGACCGTTCATGACGGCGATACCGGACCCAACACCGGAGGCATGGGCGCCTATTGCGACGGTCGCATCGTGTCGGCCGCCGACAGCGAGCGAATTCTCGACACCATCATCGAACCCGCCGTCCGCGCGACTCGCTTCACCGGATTTCTCTACGCCGGCTTGATGATGACCGGCGATGGCCCCAAGGTCATCGAGTTCAACGTGCGCCTCGGCGATCCCGAAACGCAGCCTCTGATGCATCGTCTCGATAGCAGTGCAGGCGGCGGCTTCGGCGACGCCCTCATGCGGGCCGCAACTGGAAACTTGCAAGGAACCACTCTCCGCTGGAAGCCCGAACCTTCGGTGTGCGTGGTGCTCGCGGCGCATGGCTATCCCGGTCAGGTACGAACCGGCGACCCGATTACAGGAATCGAAACCGCGGGCGGAGCCGGGAACGTCCAAGTGTTCCACGCCGGCACGAAGCTGGGTCCGCAAGGACTCGAAACCACAGGCGGACGCGTCCTCGGCGTGACCGCTTCGGGATCCGATCTGGCCACCGCCGTCCGCAACACTTACGCGGCGGTCGAAAAGATTCACTTCGACGGAATGCATTATCGCCGCGATATTGCGCACAAGGGTTTGAAGCGCTGGCCTCAAGCCGCGCGGGGATGAAGCCCTAGCGTGGCGTCACAATCTCTGTGACGATTCCGTTCGCAAAGCGGATAGTGCCGGTGCGGTCGTGGGCAACGTTATATCGATATGTCTCCTGCAACGTGCCGTCCTCGGGGATCGACAGCTTGGAAAGAGGCTCACCCAGGCTCTGCACGACCTCCGCTTTCTTCATCCCCGCTTTGACGGATTCAAGCGCCTCCAAAGTGATCTGAGGCAATGGCTCGGTCCGAGGCTCAAATCTCACTAAAGTCGGCACCGGGGCCTGCTCAACTGCAGCCGGGGCCGCAGCAACCGGAGCAGCCGGCTTCGGAGCAGGCGTCCGCCGGATCGGCGGAGAAGACATTGAAAAGCTGATGACCGTCACTCGAAAACTTCCGCAATACAGAGTTTCCAAGTCGCTCTTAGCCACGCCATGGGCATCGATATGCACATCTTCCACGCCATCGTAATCCGAACTTCTCACTTCGAGCCTTCAACGTAACGGCTCCCGGATAACTACTCCGCCAAAAAATAGTCTCGGCTCCCCTCCCACACTGGAATCGATACTCCAGCGAGGGATGCTGGGCATCCGACAGCCATTGAGGGCCGCTTTCGCCGGCGCACGCCGCGTGGAGCAGTAAGGCCAAAGGCAGTAATCTAAGCTTTCGAATATCCATAGTCACTTCGCCAATCGCAGAATTTGCGATGCCATGGCCAGGAAGGCCTGCTGCAGCTTGGTGGTATCGCTAGAGAAGATGAAGACGCCCTGCGGCTGGGTCTTAGAGCTGGTGCACAGAGGCTCCGCGCTGCAGGCCGGATAAAGCGGCGGGGTATTGTAGAGATCGCCATTCGCATCGTTGGTGATCCGCTGCATGAAATCGTACCCGGGAGGTGCAGCCGAAGTTCCCCCCAATCCGATTCCAAAAACGGTAATACCCAGCGTGGGATTGGTTCTCGCCTGAAGGGCGGCACTATCCGCGGCGTTTCGCGCGGCCAGGTGAAAAGTCAGGTTGTTGCCGCTCAACGGGGTGCCATTGTTTGCGGTACCGGTTAGGACGATGTTGCCGCTCCCATCGGTGGTTAACGGATTATAGGAGTTGTTCACAAGAGAATTTCCCCAGACATCGGTGGGCGGTAGTTTTTGAAAATCGTTAACGTAGTTTGATTCGTTGCCGGGGAAGGCGCATCCAGGCGCGTTCCCGCTGCTGATGGTTCCATGGTTGGGATTCGCCTGGCTAACGCCTTGATACATGCGGACGCCATAGCTGCCGGAACCAGAGGGATCGTCGGAAGCAATGACGCCGATCGGCCCGGCGGGAATATTCGCATTGTAGTAGCCGCTCGGCATAGTCCAACCCGGTGTCCAGCTTGGCGGATTCGTCACAAAGTTGCCTTTGCCGCTGGAGAGGCTCTTTCCGGCGCTATCCAAACAACCGCTGGACGATAACATCACGTTCTGAAAATTCAGGGTCACCGAATTGGGGATCCCATCCGTGAAGAACATCATGAAGTTGAAGGCGCCCGGTAAACCCACTTTGTACAACTCGTTGTAAGCGAGCGAAATCGCTTGTGCGGTACCTGTGTTGTCGTTGCAACTGATGGTATCGATCAACCCGCTTCCGGAGGCGCCGTTGGCCGTGTATCCGAGCTTCGTTCGGAAATCCGTCGTCGGCGAAGAATCAACCCAACTGGTATCGCCGAACTCCACCATCCCAATCTGGTCGCGTCCGGCTGCGAACTGGCCCGTAAAAACCTTGGCCGCCGACCGCATATTGGAACAGCCATTGTTGTTATTCATGGACCCGGAGCGATCGATGACGATCATCGCCACCACATCCCGGCGGGATGCGTTCCCGATCGCATTAACGGTGATGGCATCGTAGCCAAACCATCGCATGAACCAGGTAGGAACGTCGGTACTCGCCGTGACGTCCACGTGACGCACATTCGGATTTGTAGTGTCGTCGTAGACATGCACGTGCGCATCGGTGATATCCATCTGCGTGTTCTTGCTAGCCCACGCGCTTTGCGGGAAGTTGGCGTAAAACCAATTCACGGCATTCTGTTTGGCGCTGTCTGCCTGCTCGGCAGTGGTGGCGCCGAGGGTCAACGCCCGCGCTGCTGCCAGCGCCGCACCGTCCACGGAAGCCTGGAGCTTATCTTTGGCCGAATACAAAAACCCGACGTCGATCGCGATCCCCATCATGGGGACAATGAAGACCATCGCCGCCGTGCCGAGAATTAAGGAAACTCCCCGTTCACCACGTTTACGCTGCCAGTTCGGTGTCATGTCAGCTCCTTAAAAGAACGATTGCGCATAGACGCCTTGGCTCGAGAAGTTGCCGAGGCTGAGGGATGGCGTCTGGAAATAGCCTTCGACAACATAGATAACTTGTCCATCCGTCAGAGGGGTCTGCCCGTTCGCGGTCGTCTGCCAGCGAGCTTTCAACACAGTTTCCGCCGAGCTAGTGAGTTGAGCGCTCGCGTCGGTGACATAGTTCTGCACGTTGCCTCCGGTGGAAAGCGTCGCCCCGACGGGATCGCCCAACATGCTGGGATGGCTGCTGTTGAGGCTGGAGTTGCCGAAGACCATCCGCTGCGTGAATACGAAATTGTCATGGTTGGTGCAATTGCCAGCGCCGACGGATACACAGTTTGGATCGGTCGTCGCACCGATATACATTACCTGGCTCACCCAGATGATGCCGTCGCCGGATGAGCCGGTATTCGCCTGAACGTTATTGGTTCCAGTGGAGAACGCGGGAAACTGCAGATTCAACCCTTGAGCCAGGCGCTGCGCCAACTGCTGCAGCGGATAGGTGGAGAAGTCTCCGCCGTGGATATAAATGTTATCCAGGTCCCGGACCACCTGGTTGGCCTGGATGTTTTTTATGATATTGATTCCAACGACGAATAACCCCAATAGCATCGGAATCAAAAAAATCGATACCAACGCGAACTCGATGATCTCCTGGCCAGCTTGCCGTTTCTTCCGCCGTACAGTTGCTTTGCTCATCTCGTGACCTCCTCTCATCGGGCTACACTCGACACACCGGCCGGATACCCGCCCAGCATGTCGAGCGAATACACATTGAACGTGACTGGAGTGCTGGCGTACATTGGATTGTTGAAAGTGCCACTCAACGGCATGATCCATGAAAATGGAATGGCCTGAACGGAGACCTCGACGATGTTCCCTGGAACGTTTCCTCCGCTGTTAATAGGAGTGTTCAGATCGGTGGGTGCATAGTAGTTCACCTTGATCAGGTTCGGGTTGTCGGTCGTCTTGACCAGCCCCATGGCATAACTCTGCACCACCTGCTCGATGGATGCGTCTTGCCCCAGATTGCCGGAGGTCTGCAATGTGATGGCATAGCGGCAGCCCTCACGGACCGCGTTTTCCAACGTTGCCCAACGGAAGACCATCATTCCGACATCCATGAACCCTAAGATCAGCGCAAAGACCGGCAACAGTGTAAATACGCATTCGATCATGACGTTGCCGCCCGAGGTTGCCCGCCGTCTGGCCGAAGCCCCGGTGGGTATTTGCCGCGGGACCCGATCGAGAACCGGCTTCGGCAATCTCGTCACTGCCTTTGGAGTTTTCGATGACATGCCCAAGCTTAGGCGTGCGGAAATCTTGTGTCGATGGCCGCGCGGTACCGATTCAAGGAAGTACTGGGGTTTACCACGCTTGTGACTTTGGTTCTATGGATTCGGATTCCGATACCGCGCGAAGGGAGGCAGGGGTGGTCGTGGGTTGGACGTCAAAGTGGTTTAGAATCAAGATGTAGATTGGGATGGGGACGTAGCTCAGATGGATAGAGCGGCCGCCTCCTAAGCGACAGGTCGGCAGTTCGAATCTGCCCGTCCCTACCATTCCTCTCACGGGCGAAGAGTGAACCGGCGGCCGCTCGGAGAGCGCACAGGCGCCAGCCGTTGGGCGCGACGAAAGACGGAGACTCGGCCGCCTCCTAAGCGACAGGTCGGCAGTTTGAATCTGCCCGGTCACCGCGCCTCTAGCGATATTCTCCCCTCACTTCCCTAGCATTTAGATCCTCGCCTCCCCCTGTCCGCCGCTTCGCTCGTGCGATATCTGGTAACGGAGCCTGCAAGTCGGGTCGATCCAAACCCGCTTGGGTTCGTTTGGTTGTGGAGAAAAAATCGCGGCCTGGCCGGCTGGCGGCGTTTCAGCAATTGTGGCCGCCTTCATCAGGGCCCTTCGGTGGAGTTATGCTGTGAGAGTCAAGGAGGTTTTCGCGTGGCGTCCATCAAGTTCACCTTAAACGGGAAGCCGCAGACCGTCGACGCGGTTCCCGAAATGCCGCTGCTGTGGGTCCTGCAGGATACCCTGAACATGACCGGCACCAAGTTCGGTTGCGGCATCGCCATGTGCGGAGCCTGCACAGTGCACATCAATGGCGACGCCGTGCGTTCCTGCACCACCCCGATTCAGAGCGTGGCCGGCAAGACCGTCGTCACCATCGAAGGACTCTCCGCCGATAGCAACCATCCCGTGCAACAGGCATGGATGGAACAAGATGTTCCCCAGTGCGGCTATTGCCAGTCCGGGCAGATCATGAGCGCGGCGTCGCTGCTTTCGAAGAAGACGCAGCCGACCGACGCCGATATCGACGAGGCCATGCGCGGCAACATCTGCCGCTGCGGGACGTATGGGCACATCCGCAGCGCGATCCATCGGGCCGCTGAGCTTGCCACTGTCGCCAAGGCGCGAGGAGGCAAGGCATGACTTCGATCATGAAAGTGAATCGCCGCGACTTTTTCAAGACCACTGGCGCCGGAGCCGCCGGGTTGATGCTCGGCTTCGCACTGCCGGAAAAGAATCTGCTGCAGGCGCAATTCCCGCCGCCGCCGGTTTTCAAACCGTCAGCCTTCATCCACATAAGTAAGGACGAAACGGTCACGTTCATCATCCCCAAGGCCGAAATGGGTCAAGGGCCGCTGACGTCGCTCTCGCAGATCCTCGCCGAAGAGCTCGACGCCGATTGGACCAAAGTGCGCACGGAATTCGCGCCCGTGAATCCGGAGCTCTATGGTTTCCAGGGCGTGGTCGGCAGCATGAGCATTCGCACCTTATATACTCCGTTGCGCCAGGTGGGAGCCAAAGGCCGGGCGATGCTGGTCGAAGCCGCCGCGCAGCGGTGGAGCGTCCCGGCCGCGGGGCTTCGCACCGAAAATGGTTTCGTCATCAACTCATCGAACAACGCCAAGCTGAGCTACGGCACGCTCGCGGAAGCCGCCGACAAGCTGCCTATCCCGGCCAGCGCGCAACCCAAGGACCCCAAGCAATTCAAGCTCGTCGGCAAGCCCGTAAAACGTTTGGACGCGCGTGCAAAATCCACCGGCAAACAGAACTTCGGCATCGACGTGAAGCGGCCGGACATGGTTTACGCGGTGCTGACACGCTGCCCCGTGTTCGGAGGCAAAGTGGCCAGTTTCGCCGCGGCGAAGACCAAGGCCGTGCCCGGCGTCAAAGACGTGGTTCAGATCTCGAATGGCGTCGCCGTGATTGCCGACAGCACATGGTCCGCGATGCAGGGGCGTAAAGTTCTCGACATCAAATGGGACGAGGGTCCGAACGCCAACCAGAGCAGCGCCGCCATCACGCGTATGTTTTCGGAGCTGGTCGCGAAGCCCGCGGGCAAGATCGCGCGCAAAAATGGCGACGCCGCGGCCGCGCTGGCCTCGGCCGGCAGCAAGATGGAAGCGGTGTACGAAGCGCCCTTCCAATCGCACGCGCCGATGGAGCCGATGAATTGCACGGCGCACGTCCGCGCCGATGGCTGCGACGTGTGGGCGCCGACGCAAATGCAAACGCCCTCGCGCGATCTCGCCGCGCAGGTGAGCGGACTCAAGCCGGAACAAGTGAAGGTCCATTCGCAGTTCATGGGTGGTGGATTCGGGCGCCGCGGATCGGTCGATTATGTCGCCGAAGTGGTCGAGATCGCCAAAGCAGTAAAGGTGCCGGTGAAGCTCACCTGGTCCCGCGAAGATGACATGCAGCACGACCAATATCGTCCCGCCGCAATGGTGAAATTCACGGCCAGTCTGGATGCAAACGGCATGCCAGCGGCGATGGAAGTGAAAGCTGCGACGCCACCGTTCGGGTTTGAGCGCGATGGGCTTCCCGGCACGGCGGTGGCGGGTCTCGATGATATCGAGTACGAGATTCCCAATCTTCTGGTCGCGTATCAGGGCGGAGAAGCGGGCATACCTGTTACTTATTGGCGCGCGCCCGGCTGCTCGCAGAACACGTTCTTCATGGAGAGCTTCATCGATGAGCTCGCGCATGCCGCCAAAAAGGACCCGCTCGAATACCGCCGCGCCATGCTGAAGAATTCCCCACGCCTCTTGGCCGCGCTGAACCTGGCCGCGGAAAGAGCTAACTGGGGCAAAGCCCCGGCAGGCCGTTTCCAAGGCATCGGACTCATCAACAACATCGGCAGCTACACCGCGATGGTGGCGGAAGTATCCGTGACCAGCGGCAAACTCAAAGTGCATAAGCTGACTTGCGCCATCGACTGCGGGCAGGTAGTGAATCCGATGATCCTGCAGCAGCAGGTCGAAGGCGGCGCGGTGTACGGACTGACGGCCGCGCTCAAAGGCGCGATCACGATCGAGAAGGGTCGGGCTGTGCAGAGCAATTTCCACCAGTACGATATGTTGCGCATCATGGAAATGCCGGTGATCGAAACTCACATCGTGCCCAGCAGCGCTGCGCCCGGCGGAGGCGGTGAAGCCAGCACGCCACCGGTCGCGCCCGCCATCGGCAATGCGATTTTCGCCGCCACCGGTAAGCGCCTGCGCAAGTTGCCCATCCGCGACGCGGATCTGGCCTAGGCGCCACGCTTCCGGACATCGCTTTGACATAGAATTAGCAGACGCGCTGATATCAATATCGGCGCGTCCCTAATCCATGACGATTTCACTCGGCCCGCTTGACTACGCAATTCTCAGCGCATATTTTCTCTTCGTGGTAGCGGTCGGCTGGATGGTGCGGCGCCGCGTCCACACCAGCGAAGACTTTCTCACCTCGCATCGCTCGGTTCCGTTGTGGATCACCAGCCTCGCGTTTCTGGCCGCCAATCTCGGAGCCCAGGAAGTGATGGGCATGTGCGCCTCCGGCGCCAAGTACGGATTGATGACGGTCCACTTTTATTGGATCGGGGCGATTCCAGCGATGATGTTCGTCGGCGTATTCATGATGCCGTTCTATTACGGGAGCCGCGCGCGCAGCGTGCCGGAATTCCTGAAGCTACGCTTCGACGAAAAAACCCGCGCGTTGAATGCGACGTCCTTCGCGGTGATGACGGTGTTTTCTTCGGGCATCTCACTTTACGCGCTGGGGAAGCTGTTCCAGTTGCTGCTCGGATGGAGCTTCGAGCAGAGCGTGCTGCTTTCCGCCGCGGTGGTGTTGGTGTACACGTTTCTCGGCGGTTTGACCAGCACGATTTACAACGAGGTCCTGCAATTCTTCCTCATCGTCATCGGCTTCTCGCCGCTGGCGATCATGGCGGTGAGCAAGGCCGGAGGCTGGGCCGGAATGTCCGCGCGTCTGCCTCCGGTGATGGTGCACGCTTGGAAATACACCGGCTCTTCCACGGAGAATCCGATGGGCGTGCAAGCCTTCGGACTGATCGCGGGCCTGGGCTTCGTGCTCTCCTTCGGATATTGGTGCACGGACTTTCTTGTGGTGCAGCGCGCCATGGCGGCAAATTCCATGTCGGCTGCGCGGCGCACACCGCTGATCGCGGCATTTCCAAAGATGGTGATGCCGTTTATCGTGATCCTGCCGGGCATAGCGGCCATGGCGCTCACGAAAATGAACGTGGGCTATTCGCTGCCGGTCAAAGGCGCGGGATACGATTACGATCTGGCGCTCACGACAACGATGGTCCACTTCTATCCGTCCGGTTTGCTGGGTCTGGGACTCACGGCGCTGATGGCGTCGTTCATGAGCGGGATGGCGGGGAATGTGACGGCGTTCAACACGGTGTTCACCTACGACCTGTATCAGAGCTACATTCGCAAGAACGCGCCCGACGCCCATTATCTGCGGGTCGCGCGCTGGACCACGCTCTTCGGCGTGGCGCTTTCGATCGCGGCCGCCTATATGGCGCAGGCATACAACAACATCATGGATGTGCTGCAGTTGGTATTCTCCTTCGTGAACGCGCCGCTGTTCGCCACCTTTTTGTTGGGGATGTTCTGGAAGCGCACCACGGGCGACGGCGCGTTCTTTGGGCTGCTTTCGGGCACCGGCGCCGCGGCGCTTGTGCACGGGTTAACCGTCGCGGAAGGCAAAGGCGGCTGGATCGCCACGGTGCATCAGTTTCCATCGACCATGGCGCAGAATCTATGGATGGCGATCTTCGCGTGGTCCACGTGCTTCGTGGTCACGCTCCTGGTGAGCCTGGCGACGCGCGCTCGTCCAGAAGAGGAATTGCGCGGGCTGGTATACAGCCTGACTCCGCGAGTGATCGATGCGCAGGACGCCTGGTACAAACGTCCCGGCGTGCTGGCGTGTATCGTTGGAGCCTTCGTGATCATTTTGAATGTGATCTTCTGGTAGAGAACTCCCGTGAACATTGGAATCACTTGCTATCCCACTTACGGCGGCAGCGGCATCGTCGCCACGGAGCTGGGCCTGGAACTCGCCACGCGCGGGCACGAGGTCCACTTCATCACTTATTCGAATCCGATTCGCCTCGACCCCGACATTCCGCGCATTCACTACCACGAAGTGGAAGTGTCCAACTATCCGCTGTTTCAGTACCCGCCATATTGTCTGGCGCTGGCCTCGCGCATGATGGATGTGGCAGAGGCTTACGACCTGGATTTGCTGCACGTGCACTACGCCATCCCGCACTCGATCTCCGCGATGCTGGCCCAGCAGATGATGGCGCCCAAGCGGAGGCTGCCGTTCATCACCACCCTGCACGGCACCGATATCACGCTGGTGGGAGCCGATCCATCTTACTTTCCCATCACCAAGTTTTCGATCGAGAAATCCGACGGGGTCACCTCCATTAGCGAGGACTTGCGCAAACATACGGTCGAAGTGTTCGGTGTGTCGAACGAGATCCGCGTCATTACGAACTTCATCAATTGCGATCTTTATCACCCCGATCCCGACAAAGCCGGCGCGTCCTCCTATGCACCAAAAGGCGAGAAGCTGCTGATCCACGTTTCGAATTTCAGGCCCGTGAAGCGTGTGCTGGATTGCATCCGCATCCTGGATGAAGTGCGTAAACACACGCCGGCGCATTTGCTGATGGTGGGCGATGGCCCAGACCGCGGCGCGGCCGAGCATCTGGTCCGGCAATTGAAGCTGACACCGCATGTGTCGTTTCTAGGCAAACAGAATCACGTGGAACGCGTGATTCCACTGGCGCATGTGCTGCTGATGCCTAGCGAGATGGAGTCGTTCGGGTTGGTCGCTCTCGAAGCCATGTCCTGCGGCGTAGCTCCGGTCGCCACTAATGTTGGCGGCGTCCCAGAGCTGATCATCAACGGGGAAAACGGGTTCATGGAATCGATTGGCGACATCACCGCGCAGGCCGCCCGCGTGGTCGAACTGCTGACGAACGACGCCCTGCATCAGCGGATTACTGCCGCCGGACGCCAACGGGCACTGGATGTATTTTGCAGCGAGCGGATCATTCCGCAGTATGAGCAGTATTACCGAGACGTGGTGGCGCGTCAAGTCTGACGCAGCTATTTCGACGGTACTTTCGCCAAAGGAACTTTAACAGGCACCGTGGTAGTCACCTCAACCGGGTGCCCATTAAGAAGCACCGGCCAGTAAACCCATTGCATCAACGCTTGGGTGGCCTCGGGGATAAACGCGGAACCATTATTGATCGCGACGGCTTGTTTTACGTGACCGTCGGTTCCAATCAACACTTCGAAAAGCACTACCCCACTCATTCCGGATTGCCCCGAGGCTGTTGGAAATTTCGGTGCCACGCCTCGAATCAGATGGTCGAATTGCGCACTTGGGGAAAGCGTTATGCGTGCCACTCCGGCGGCCGGCGGAGGAAACGCGACGGGCAAAATTGGAGGAAGAGGTGGCGGCGGTTGCTCTTGTGGTTCTGCCGGAGGTACCTGGGCTAGTTGCGCCGCCGACAGATTTCTCTGTCCCCAAACGAGTTCGAGTGTGCAGCGAACGGAGACAGGCTTCCCGTCCTTCATGCCGGGCGTGAAGCGCCACTGGCTCACTAATGCGATGGCCTGGTTTTTCCATAAATTCACGGAAGCGTCCGGCGCCTCGAAGTTTCGCGGGATTCCGTGTTCGTCGACATCGAAGGATACGATGGCCCAAGCCTGCCGTCCCACTGCGGCGACGATTCTCGCCTCGTCGATCGGTGAAGGTCCCACGTCGAGTGCCAATCCTGAGCCAAGCGGATACTTGGCGCTTACGAAAACGGGGCGTGAAGCTCCCTCCGGCAGTTCGAACGTGACGCTCGTCAAATGCCAGCGAGACTGCTTGTCGGGAAGAACAAAATCCACCGGAATGTTCAAGAGCAGGGGCTTATGTGCATCGGGCGTAAAATGCCGTCGCTTCACGGCCGCGAGAGCCTTCTCGTCAAGGCCGAGGCCAAGCGATCGCGCGATTTCCGGATTGCCCGGCGTGCCGTCCTCAGCGACCGTGACGCTGACCTGGACCGTTCCTTCGAGCCCCGCCAAACGCGCTTCATCGGAATAGTCGGGCTCGACTGTTTCAATCGGCCCTTGCGCTGCGGCGCGCAGAGAGAGCAGGGCAAACATCAAGTACAGCCCACGCATGGCGAAAGTATATCAGGAGAGTTTATCGGCCGCGACGGTGCCGTCGTTCCTTATTGCAGGTCTTGCACGGGCACATCGAAGTGCGCGGTATTGACCACTCCGCTGCGCTGAAACTGGACCCACACGCGATACATACGAGCCCGCGGGAAGATCACATTGAACTGGATCTCCGGGCCGCCATCCGCCAGGAAGGGATGGGTGTGGATCAGATCGATCAGATCGTCGCTCGCCGCCAGCATGTGGCCCCATGCGCCCAGATACTTTTCCAGCCCGTCGCCGGGCTTGACGCGGAAGAACATCAGAGTCTTGGTGTGGGCGATCGGCTGCGGAGGGTCGGTCACCAACTCTACCTGCATGTTGCCGGCGTCTTTGGCGGAATAATCGCGATCCAGCGTGATGGGGGCTGGCGGCTTGCCCGCTATAAACAATGTCTTGGCGATCAATTGCGGCGTCGCGCCATCGGGATATAAGTCGCCGAGGATGCGGTACATGCCGGGAGCGGGCAGCGTAATATCGTAATGAAAGACACCATCCTTTTCGAGGATGGGATGGTCGTGAACGAAAAACTTCAGATCCTGGCTCACGACGAACATATGGAACAGCTTCTCGTGAACGATCTGAAAATTCGTGACGGGGCGCTGTTTCCAGGGATCGCGAACCAGAAACTGTAGTCGCGTGGACTGTCCGGGCTTGGGCGCGGGCGGAATCACTTTCAGATCCATCGTGTATTCCACCGGATCGGGAATACCCGCCGCCAGCTTCATGCCGCAGCGCGGACAGATTCCCGGAGCATGGCTGCGAACGTCGGGGTCCATCGGGCAGGCGTAGATCTCATCGCTGGCAGGCAGCGGCGCGGGCACCGGGGTCTGTCCCAGGAAGAGGGCCGCCGCGCCCAACGCCAAAACGGCGATCGCCACGAAACGCACAGTAACCCGCATGGTGGTTTCAGCCGACCCCAGTATACTATTTGACTCGGCGGGTTGTTGGCTTGCTTGCGCGGGCCGCTTCCGTCCTCCCGATAATCAGATATAATCCTCAGACGCGGCCTGAGATTCCGCGTCGCAATTCAGTTAGGGGAGGGTTCATCATGAGGCGCAAGCGCAACGCAGGTCTCGGTTTCTTGGCGCTCGCGGGGACGCTCGGTGTCGGGTCTCTCGTGCTCCAGAAGCATTCGGTAGTGGAAGCCGCTGCCGTCACTGCGCCCCGCTTCGAGGTCGATCCGCTATGGCCCAAGCCGCTGCCCAACCACTGGATCATGGGCCAGACCATCGGCGTCTCGGTGGACGCGCAGGATCACGTTTGGATCATTCACCGCGGCGGTTCGCTTGAAGCCGGCGAAACCCACGCCACCACCAACCCGCCCATCGCGCAGTGCTGCGCAGCCGCGCCACCCGTGCTGGAGTTCGATCAGGCTGGCAATCTCATCGGACACTGGGGCGGGCCCGGCCCCGGCTACAATTGGCCGGACTCCAATCACGGCATTACGGTCGACTATAAGGGCAACGTGTGGATCGGCGGCAATGGCCGCGGACCGGCGAGCGCCCGCGGCGCCATCAATGGCTCGGATGAAGAGCCCGCGGCCGCCAATGCGAAGGGCAAGGCCCCCGCGTTCCAAAGCTTTTCCGACAACATGGTGCTCAAGTTCACGCAGGACGGCAAATTCCTGATGCAGATCGGCAAGCCCAAGAGCAGCAAAGGCAGCAACGATATCGCGAACCTGCGTTTGCCGGCCAAGATTTTCGTCGACGCCAAGACCAACGAAGCTTACGTCGCCGACGGCTACGGCAACCACCGAGTGATCGTCTTCGACGCCGACACCGGCAAGTACAAACGCCACTGGGGCGCTTACGGGCACAAACCCGACGACACTGATATGGGCCGCTACAATCCCAACGATCCGCCGGCCCAGCAGTTCCGCAACCCGGTGCACTGCGCCGAGCTGTCGAACGATAACCAGCTCTACGTTTGCGACCGCGTCAATGATCGTATTCAGGTCTTCAAACCGGATGGGACCTTCATCAAGGAAGGGTTCATCAATAAGGAGACCCTGGGCTCCGGCTCCGCTTGGGACATCGCGTTCTCAAAGGACCCGCAGCAGAAATACATCTATCTGGCCGATGGCGAGAATGACCGAGTCCACATTCTCAATCGGCAATCGCTGGAAGTTCTAACGACCTTCGGCGAGGGCGGACGGCAGCCCGGTGAATTCTATGGCGTGCACAGCATCGCCACCGATTCGAAGGGAAACATCTACACCACCGAAACCTATCGTGGCCAGCGCGTGCAGCGCTTCATGTATAAGGGCCTCGCGCCGGTGACGAAGAAGGATCAGGGCGTGGTCTGGCCCAGTGGTAAATAAATATGCGAAATTCACTTCTATTCGGAGCCATCTTCCTTACGCTTCCGCTATTCGCTCAGGAGTCCAAAACCAGTTGCAACAAGTGCCCCGGCACGTATATTAGCGCGGACGAGATTCAAGCCTATCTGAAGCGTGTCGAAGGAGCGAAGGTCGCCGATCAGCAGGTTCGCGCTCTCGATCTCGGCAAGATTAATGTCGACATCGGCGTGGTTTATCGCGGCAAACTCACGGCGCCGGCGCCGCAGTCCGCGGCCGAACACGACCGGGTGAGCGAGGTCTATCACATCATCGACGGTTCAGCCACGCTGATGACCGGTCCCGATATCGTCAACCTGAAGCCGCGCGCGGCCGACGATCGCGCGGTGCGCCTGTTGAACGGTCCCGGCGGGAACGGCGCTTCCATCCGTAATGGGGTTTCGCACCAGCTCAAAGCCGGCGACGTCATCGTGATTCCCGCCGGCACCGGCCACCTGTTCACAAGCATTCCCGATCACATTCGATATCTGATGGTGCGCATCGATCCGGATAAAATCACTCCGCATAAGGACGAGGACGCGTCGAAAGCCGATCTCGCGAGCGGCGGCAAGGGCAACTGACACGCCTGTCACTGCCGCCCCCGGGGCGCGGGCGGTTGCTCTCAGGCGGCGGTGTTATGATCGGGGCCTAGGTGGTAATGCGCCATGCGTGTCCTTGCGGCGTCCGCTCTGTTTCTCATGACCTTGCAGGCCAGCCAGGCTGCCGGCGGAAATGAAGCTCCCAACGTCCCGCTGATTGTTCCGTCCGGAGTGCCGTTGCGCCTCTACCTGACGAAACGAATCCCCAAACGCCTGGGCGCGCCGGTGGAAGCCAAAATCATGGAGCCGGTCTTCGCGTTCGACCGGGAAGTGGTGGCCGCCGGCTCGGAGGTGACAGGCCGAGTAAGCGCCGTTCATCCGGTCAATAAATGGCAGCGGGTCCACTCGATTGTGGGCGGGGACTTCACGCCGCTCCGCAATGCCCTGGTAGAGTTTGACAGCGTGACGCTGCCCGGTGGCAGAATGCTTCCACTGCACACGGTGCAAACGATTGGATTGAACTCCATCTATACCGAGCCATCGAAAAAGAAAAAGAAGACGGCGCCGCAGAATCCCAACAACGGAACTCTGGGCACCGCGAAACGAACCGTGAAAGAGCAGATCAACGGAGCGATCAGCGCGCGCAGCGGCGGCTTCGCGGACATCGTGCGCGGGCCCAATAAGAAGGAGAAGCTGGTCGATTTCCTGTGGGCCAAGCTGCCGTATCATCCACAGTACATGCGGCGCGGCACGCGCTTCGATGCGCCGCTGCAGGATGCGCTGCAGTTCGGTACAGAGGCTGTAAAACTAAGCGATCTAGCGGCATTGGGATCGCAACCCAGCTCCGATAGCGTGGCGCGCGTGCGTCTGCTCACGGCTCTCGATTCGGCTTCGGCAAAGCAGGGTGAGCCGGTGCTGGCGGTGCTGGCGGCGCCGCTGTTTTCATCCGACCACAAACTGGTGCTGCCGGAGGGAACGCGTTTGATGGGAGCGGTGACGCTGGCGAAGGGTGCGCGGTCCTTCCATCGCGCGGGGCGGCTGCGCTTTAATTTCCAAAGGGTGGAATTGCCGGAAGAGGTCTCGAATTTGAAACCTTCCGCGCCGCGGCCGGAGCCCTCCACCCTGACGACGCAGGCGACGTTAGCTGATGCGGAGGGAAGCGGCTCGGCTCCGATCAAAGTGGATTCGGAAGGCGGCGTTCAGGCGCAGGAATCGAAAACGCGATTCATCGCCCCGGTGATTTCTCTCCTGCTCGCCAACAAGGCCGCCGACAACGACGCGGGACGTCACAATGCCGCCGGAGTTTCGGGGGCAGACGCGAATGTTTCCGGACGCACGCTGGGCGGCGCGTCGGGATTTGGGCTCGTGGGTATGGCGCTATCGCAAAGCTCGTCTTATGTGGGAATGGCGTTCGGATATTACGGACTGGCATGGTCGGTTTACTCGAATGTGATCGCCAAAGGCGGCGAGGTGCAGTTCAATAAGAACGCCATGATGGATATACGGTTCGGTGGGCGCGCGCCGGCGCCGGCGAACAAGTTTCTTGGCGTGATGGCGGCGAGCAGGCGGTAAGTTACTTTAGTTTGGAGGCTGAATACTATGAAACGATCCGCACAAGCCAAGTGGCAAGGCGATTTGAAGAGCGGCACGGGCACGATCTCGACCGCGAGCGGCACTCTCGCGACCACGCCTTACTCATTCCGCAGCAGGTTTGAGCAGGGAACAGGTACCAATCCGGAAGAGTTGCTGGCGGCCGCGCATGCCGGATGCTTCACCATGGCGCTCTCGGCGCAACTGGCGGAAGCGGGCCTGAAGGCGACGAGTCTTGAGACTTCCTGCACCATTACGCTGGAGCAGAAAGACGGAGGCTTCGCGATCACCGAGAGTCATCTCGATTTAAAAGCCAAGGTCCCGGGCGCTAGCGCCGAGGCGTTCGAGAAGGCGAGGAAGGCCGCGGAGACCGGGTGTCCGGTTTCCAAACTCTTCAACACCAAGATCACTCTCGACGCGCATTTGGAGCCGTAACGGGTTCCTGCGCGCGAATGAGCCACGCTGCGCAGAGGGAACTGGCTGCGGCTAAGCCCGCGGCAATCCACAACACAACGCGGAAGCCGGCGACGAACGATTCATCGACGGCTCGGCGGCCGCGGGGATCGTCGGTTTGGGTGGCGGCGAGTTTGGGCCGCTGGGCGTCGATCTGGGCGCGAATGGATGCGGGAAGCGCGGCGCTGCTTAAGCGCTGATCCAAGGTGCGATTGAAGACATTCCCGAGAATCAATCCGAAGACCGCAACCGCCAACAGTCCCGCCACCCGAGATACTGCGTTGTTGACTCCCGATGCAACTCCGGCGCGGTTTTCGGCAAGGCTGCTCATGACGGTGGTGGTGAGCGGCGCGACGCTGATCGCCATGCCCAGTCCCAAGATGACGACGGCAGGGAAGAAGGTGGTCCAGTAGATCCCGCCGATGCCGGGCCTGACGAACAGCGCAAACCCGGCTGCGGCCATTAAGGGTCCGATCACCAGCGGGCGTTCCGCGCCGTAACGTGCGACCAGCCCTCCGGACCATCGCGACAAAAGAAACATCAGCAGGATGAGCGGCAGGAGGGCGGCCCCGGTTTCGGTAGCGGAGTAACCTTGCACCTGGATCAGATCTAGCGGGAAGAAGAAGAGCACGCCGCTTAGCGCCGCATAGAGGAAAAATGTGAGCAGATTCGCTCCGCTGAAGTTGCGGGAGCGGAAGAGCGGCAGCGGCACCATCGGCGCGCGGGAGCGTGCTTCGGCCCACAGGAACGCAACCAGCGCCAAGACACCGGCCACACCAACCATCGGCATCGATTGGATGAATGCGAATACGATGCAGCCCAGGCTCAACGTTGCAAGCAGCGCGCCTGGATAGTCCAGATGGGCAGGGCCCTCGCTGCTCCGGCTCTCCGGCACGCGCCATAGCGTGATGGCTAGCACCGCGGCTCCCAATGGCAGGTTGAGGAAGAACGCCCAGCGCCAGGACGCGTGCTGCACCAGCCATCCGCCCAGCACTGGTCCGACGGCCGCGGTGATCGACGTGAACCCGGACCATGTACCGATTGCGCGGCCTCTCTGCTCAGGAGGAAAGTTGACGCTGATCAGGGCGAGACTGCCGGGCACCAGCAATGCTCCGCCGCCGCCTTGTACAGCGCGGGCGATTACGAGTTGGCGGACGTCGGCGGCTAATCCACACCAGATCGACGCGGCGCAGAAGAGGAACACGCCGATCGCGAAAATCTTGCGACGGCCGTAGAGGTCGCCCAGCGATCCTCCGGTGAGTAGCAGCGCGCCAAGGAGCAAGGCATAAGATTCGACCACCCACTGCACGCCGGCGATGGTGGCCTGCAAACTGGACTGGATCGCGGGCAAAGCCACCGCGACTACGGTGCCGTCGACGAACACCATGCTCGAACCGAGGATGGTGGCGGCCAAGATCCAACCGCCGTTGGGCGTGCCGCTATTTTGCGCTGGGGGCTCTAACACTACCTTATGTTGTACACTGAGGGTGTCAGTGGAGGTGGGTCTTCTCGAGTAGCCTGCTCCGCATCACAGGCAATTGGCTGTCAACGCCTGAGGGTATGCTCCGCGCCGCGGGGAGGGGATTTCGCGGCCTTGCCGAGCTGGTTTTCCCCCTGATTTTCCCGGATGAGTGCCGCGTCTGCGGTGAAGTTCTGCGCGAAGTCTCCCGCGTACCAGTGTGCGCGCGGTGCTTGTGCGATCCGCAGCCGCTCAGCGCGGAATTCTTCTGCGTGGCGTGCCGGACTCCGTTCCTGAACCACTTCCCCTTGGATGAAAGCGGGCGCTGCCCGCTGTGCCGGCTGGGGCTCACGGGATTCGATGCGGTGTATTCGTATGGCTCCTACGAAGGCTCGCTGCGGAAGTTGATTCATCTGTTCAAATACGACAAGATTTACACCCTGGCGCGGCCGTTGGCGGGTTTTCTGGCGCGGGTGCTTCCGCGTGAAGAGCGCTTCGACGCTGTCGTGCCGATGCCGCTTCACTGGCGGCGCGGTTGGGAGCGCGGCTTCAATCAGTCTGAGCTGCTGGCGCGGGAGATCGCGAAGAAGTGGAACGTGCCGCTCAAGCGATCGGTCCGGCGCGTGAAGGCGACCGCTCCGCAAGCGGGATTGACCAATGCTAAGCGGCGAGCTAACGTCGGCGGTGCGTTCGCCGTCAAAAGCAATGTACGGATGGACGGCGCGCGCGTGTTGCTGGTGGATGATGTGCTCACCACCGGCGCGACCGCCGCGGCTTGCGCTCACGCGCTGAAGCGGGCCGGGGCGGCGCATGTGGCGCTGCTGGCGCTGGCGCGAACCGACCGCCGGGTGGCACTATCGAGTTTCGAGATGACTCCGGAAGGGAACGCGAATGCGGCCACGGCCGCGTGGGCGGGGGGAATAACGTGATCGCCAATCATCACCAGGAACGCTTGCATCGTCCGGTCCTGGTTTTAAATTCGAGTTACGAGCCAATTAACGTGTGTGCGGCGCGGCGGGCGCTGGTGCTGGTGCTCAAGGGAGTGGCCGCCACCGAGGAGCACTCCAGCTCGCACGTGCACTCGGCGCGGCAGGCAATCGCGGTGCCGAGCGTCATTCGTTTGCTGGAATACCGCCGCATTCCGATGCAGGCGCGTTCGCTCTCTCGCAAGAACATTTTGATGCGCGACCGTTATACGTGCCAGTATTGCCACAAAACTTTCAGCACCAATGAGCTGACGCTGGACCATGTGATCCCACGCTCGCGGGCCGGCGAGACCACTTGGGAAAACCTCGTCGCCTGCTGCCACCCCTGCAATAACCGGAAGGGGAGCCGCACGCCGGATGAAGCAGGCATGCGCTTGGCGCGCGCGCCGCGGCCGTTCAGCTTGCACACCAGCCGCCATCTAATGCGGTTGCTGGGCAAGAGCGACGATCAGTGGCGGAAATATCTGTTCTATTAAGGAAGCGGCCCCGCATGGCCTCGGACAGTTTAGATGATGTGATTGCGGAGCGGCGACTATCCTTAATTTCTGATACCGGCGAGGTTCGGGAGATCGTGGTCCGGATTGGAAAACCAGGGCGTTCGCCCGATCACGATGACTATGCGTGCGAATGCCAGATTGCAGGGCTTGGCGAATACAGCCTCAAGCGGATCTACGGACTCGATGCGTTTCAGTCACTTCAGCTTGCTCTCCGATTTATATCGATCCTGGTTAACCATCACTGGGAAAAAGCAGAGGGACGCCTCTATTGGCAGGAACCCGGAAACGACATGGGATTCGTCGAAGTTGATCCTGTCCCTACTTCCGGCAGGTAAATACCAGCGCCGGGGGGAGATTCAGAATCACGCCGCGCACGGTGACGTCGCTGAAGAATCTGCGCAGGAATCGCGCTTCATTAAATCCCCCGAGGCGAAGTTTCGCGATCTCCAAATGGGCGGCATATTGGTATTGCGTCATGGTGCCGTGCGCATCCAGACAGCCTCCGATCTGGCGCATGATGGACGTGCGGGTTCGGTGGTCCATGCCGGTTAGTCCCAAAGAAGAGACGATCGCGTCGGCGGAGTCAATGTCGTGCAGGGCTAGTAGAGACTGCAAGTCCGTCGCGCTGCCGCACAGGGGAACCAGGCGTGGATCCTGGCAGGTCCCGCGCAGATGATCGATGAAGGTCTCGTTGATATCCACTGCGAAGAGCTTGGCATCCGGCCGCATGCGCTTCAGAATTTCATTGGTGACGGCTCCGGTGCCCGGTCCCAGCTCCACGACCGTGCGGACGCGCCGGAAATCGATGGGCTTGGTCAGCGCATTTGCGAGATAACGCGAGCTCGGAAACATTGAAGCTGTCTGCCCCATGCAACGGATCGATTCCTGGAAGAAGAGACGGTGCGCGTTGGGAATATCGGGGCTCGATTCCTGGCCCGCATGACGTGCGTGATTTAACACCCGGTGCTTCATGCTGGAAAAGTTCAGGTCGTTCAAAATGGCCCCTTTCGCGTTTCTACAGCGACTCCGTACCCACTAACGCGCCCTCCCGCTCAGGCGGGCGCTCCGGCGTGACGCCGGTCTGCTCGGGAATCTCAATTCCAGTGCTGGTGCCTTCGCCGAGCCGGCTATCGATCCACATCTTATACTCGTCCCCGAATAATACCTTGAGGCGCTCATTCACGTTGCTGACCCCGATGCCTAACTCGAACATGCGCGCCAGCTTGTCCTCGGGGATGCCCACGCCATCGTCTTCCACCAAGATTTGCAAACGGCCGTTTTCGATACGGCTGCGGACGCGGATCACGCCGCCGTCCACCTTGCTCGAAAGGCCGTGGCGGATGCTGTTTTCGACCAGCGGCTGCAACAGCATGCTGGGGACCAACAGGTCCAGCGTTGCTGGATCGATATCGCGGATGAACTGCAGCTTGTCGCCGAAGCGCACCATCTCGATCGCCAGGTAAGCGTCGATGAACGACAGTTCCTCCCGCAGCGGCGTCAGGTTTTCCTGCTGGCGCAGCAGGCGGCGCAGAATCCTTGAAAGTTTGTAGACTACCTGGCGCGCTTCTTCAGGGTCCTGGCGAATCAGTGAAGCCACGGAGTTCAACGTATTAAATAAGAAGTGGGGATTGATTTGGCGGCTGAGCGCGGCGAGCCGGGCTTCGTTCAGGCTTAGCTGCTGCAACTCCAGCTTGCGCTCATAGCGCTTGCTGTTCCAGATCTTGATTGGCAGCATCACAGAAAGAAGCGTGGTGGTATATACGGCGACCACCAGCCAGGCTCCTTCGCCGGTCCAATTTTGTTGTAAGGCGAAGACCCTGCCTGGGAAAAGTCTCGCCATAGTTGAGCGCAAGAATTCGGCCAGCAGGATCATCAGCACGCACACCAAGCTGAAGGCGGCCGGCCGCAGATCGCGCTTGCGCAGCAGCCGGAACAGCGCTTGATCGGGGAAAGTAAGCTTCCAAATGGCCTCTTTATCGGGGGCTACATCTCTTAAGAGTGCTCCCAGCACGCCGGCGGCGGCAAACAGGACCATCGTCATCAGCTCGCCGTTGAACATCGCGGGGATGGAAATCAATATGCCAGCCAGCAGTCCCGTGACGTAGCCGCCGAGCATGCCCATCACCAGGCTGCCTTCAAGCCCCAGGTCGACGGCCTGGTAAGAGTTGCGGGTGACCACGCGCGCCGCCACGCCGGAAGCGAAAATCGCAGCGCTGACCAGCGCCATTTGGACGCGGTGCATCAGCGTCCGCTCTTCGCGCATCAGCATCGAAGTGAAGCGCGCGCTGCGCGTCAGCACGCTCGCGAGCGACGCGGCGACGGCCAGCTTCACCATCAAGATCACCAAGTGCTGTTGGAGCATGTGCGGTCTTGGGCTCTGGCGTCATTATAATGGAGTGACGCCCTTTACCGTGCCAGCCACCTTTAAGCTCAGCAAGATTGCCGAGGCCGATTTCCCCAGCCGCTTCGGACATTTCCGCATTTTGGGGTTCCAGGGCATCGATGGTAAAGAGTCGGAAGACGCCGTGGTGCTACAAATGGGCGACATCCAGACGCCCGAGCCGGTGCTGGTGCGGATCCATTCGCAGTGCCTGACGGGCGATGTTTTCCACAGCCTGCGCTGCGATTGCGGTGAACAATTGGAGCTGGCGATCAAGGCGATCGGCGAGGAAGGCCGCGGTTTGTTGATCTATGAGCAGCAGGAGGGCCGCGGCATCGGACTTCTGAATAAGCTGCGCGCTTACGAATTACAGGATCAGGGCGCGGATACCGTCGAGGCCAATCAGCAACTGGGGTTTGAGGCCGATTTGCGGGCCTACCAGATGCCGGCCGCGATCCTGAATTTTCTGGACGTGCGCGCGGTGCGGCTTATGTCCAACAATCCGGATAAGATCAGGGCGCTGGAGCGCGGCGGCGTGCGGGTGGTGGAGCGTATTCCGAGCATTGTGGATCCGGTGGGAGCCTCCGAAAACTACCTGCGTACCAAACGCGAAAAACTCGGCCACCTGCTGGATTAGGGGGACGGCAGCACTGCCCCCGGGCAGTGCCCAATAGCCCACAGCAGTCGTTGCCTGTTTAATGTGCCGGTTTAGGATTCCCTAATGGAGGTAAGTCCTCCCACTGGTCGGGTTGGGAAGGAACGAGCTTGTGCAGGCGCAGGGCTAGCCCCAGCATGCAGATTGCACTGAAACCAAAGTAAGAGCAAAGCCAAAGAAAAAATGAAGGGTGCATCGGCCGCCATTCCAGTGGAATCCAGCGATTCGCCAACGCAAGAAACGCCAAAGCGAAACCAACGGAGACCGCTCCGGCCGAGCCGAAAAACCATTTGTCCCCGCTATGAGGCCCCAGCGTTCGCGCGATTGCCAAGGCGACAATGCCGAAGGTCGCTGCCATCACCACGACCAGCAGTGCGAAAAGACGAAAGCTAATAAAACCTTTCCAAACGAACGGTATCAGCCCGTATGCGCTGAAAGCAAGACCGTTCAGGATCAGAAGCCAGGACTTGCCCTTTACGGATCTCCATATCCCGGCGGCAATGGTGCAAGCGCCTGCTGTCAGTGCGAGCCTATGCGACAACATGGCCATTTCATACCACCCCTGGAAATTGGGTGTTGCAAACCCGCCGGTGTACATAATTAAGTAGATGATCGAAATTATCGCGTCAAGAACGCCACATAATGCCAGCAACCACCAGTTCTTAGTCCCATCACAGAGGAATCGCAATCCCCGTTCCAAATGTCGCGCAGGTAGGCTTAGCGCGAAATCCGCCATCGTGCGGAGCCAGAGGCGAACCCACTTTCCGATGGTGTTCGCTGCCCGAAGCTGATCGCGAAAGCACTGTGCCATGGCCTCCTCATATTTGCGGCGATATCCGCCAGGGTAAGCCTTTAGCAGAATTCGATAGAGACGTTCCGACGTCATAATGCTCTCCCCTCTCTATCTAGCTGTTGCCGTCTTCAGCACCGACTTGGCGCGAGCCATACGCACCAGCGCGTGAAGCCGTTCAGCTTCAGCCACTGCCGCGCGTCGGCCCTGTTTGGTTATCCGGTAATACCTGCGCCGCTCGTTACTCAGGTCGGGATCAATGCGTTCGCCACACTCTTCGATGAGGGCGCCTTCGAGCATACGCTTCAAGGTGCCGTAAAGCGTTCCCGGCCCCATCAGTATTTGTTGATTGGTTCGCTCAGCTATCTCCAGCATGATTCCATATCCATGCCGATCTTCGTCGACGAGTGCCAAGAGAATGTGAAAGACTGCGGGTGTTAATGCGTCCATTGTCGATACATCCGTTACGGATATAATAGCGGCTCTGATGTTGAGTCGTCAAGCGGTTCGTACCGGTGGGCCAACGCTTGGCCGGGCCTCCAGGCGCCCTTCGCAACCACCTTTGCTATCATTGGAGACGAAGGAGGGCACTGTATGGGACCAATTGGCATGCAGGAAATGGTCGTTATTTTCCTGGTTGCCCTCGTTCTGTTTGGACCGAAGAAATTGCCGGAGCTGGGGAAAACCCTGGCGAAGGCACTAACCGAGTTCCGTCGCGCGCAGAGCGATTTGAAAGCAACATTCGAGCGCGAAATGCAGGCGTTAGAGAAGGAAACGGAATCGCTGAAAGAAATTACCCGGCAGGCCACCGTCGATCTCACCAATTATCCCGATATCGACCTTAGCGGATCCCCGGCAAGTTACAATCAGCGGTCCCTTGAACCCGCAACTGTCCTACCCACCGTAAGCGCTTCCGCAATTCCGGGCGCCGAATTACATGCTGAGCCGAGCGCTCCTCAAACCCCGAGTCACGATGATTACGGGTCTGGCGAGAATCACCCCTCTGAAGCGGATTACTATATTGGGGTGCAGGGTACCGTCCCGCGCGGCGCTTCCGAGTCCGTGAAAACCGAGCCTGTGGCTGAAGTGAAAACCGCTCCCGATGAATCGAATCCTTTACCGGAATTCGTTCAAACGGGCGGACGCAAATCGGCCGAGCCGGCGGAAGCGGAACTTCCCAGCATCGTATAGGCGCGCAAATTTGAAGTAAGTGCGAAAGCTTTAACTATGGATACGCCCAACGGCGGAGGTCTGTCTCCCGAACAACGCGCACTCGTGCCTGCGGGCGCGGGTGGCGGGTACGTTCCTCCGCCGCCTCCGCCACCGCAGGATGACGAAGAAGATGAGGGCATGCTGCGCATGTCGTTCCTCGAGCACCTGGAGGAAATGCGCACGCGGATCATCCGCGCCCTGATGGGCTTCGGCGTGGCGTTTCTGGTGTGCATGATCTTCTGCTATCCATTGTGGGATTTCGTGCGGGCGCCCGCAGTGGACGCGCTGACCAAGATCGGTGTGAAGCCGCCGAATCTGGTAATCAACGAGCCCATGGAAGGGTTTTCCATCATTTGGGTGCAGGTGCCGCTGGTATTCGCGCTGTTTTTGGCTTCGCCCTGGGTGTGTTATCAGATATGGGCTTTCATCTCGCCCGGTCTGTACCAGAAAGAAAAGCGCCTGGCGCTTCCTTTTGTACTGAGCACGGCGGGCCTGTTCATTCTGGGCGGCTGCTTCGCGTATTTCGTGGCGTTCCGCTTTGGACTTGCGTTCCTTTTAAGCATCGGCTTTACGAACGGCGTGACGCCGCTGGTCACGATCACGCATTATTTCGATCTGTTCGTCAACGTGATGCTGGGCGTGGCATTGGTATTCGAACTGCCGGTCGCCATCTTCTTTCTGACCGTACTTCACCTGGCTTCGCCGCGCTTCCTGTTGCGCCATTCGCGTTACGCGATTCTCGCGATCGTCATTGTGGCCGCAATCATCACGCCTACGCCGGATTTCTTCAACCTGATGTTGTTCGCCGTGCCTATGTGCCTGCTGTATTTTGTGGGCGTATTCGCAAGCTTCCTGCTGGTGATGAAGCGTGAAGGCAAGAAGTTCCCGTGGGGCAAGGTGCTGTTGATCACCTTCCTGTCGCTGGTGCTGATCGCCGCGATCACTATCTTCGTGTTGCTGAAGCTGCACTATCACCCGATCGGCCACTGGCCGTTCTTCGCGAAGTAATCCGCGAAAATAGATAAGAAAACTTCGGAACAAAACTCCGCCTCGCGCGTATGAATGATTAACGCGGGCAGCAAGCCCGGCGTCTTAGTCGAGAGAAAAAGAGAGAGGCGGAAAAATCATCATGAAAATGGCAAAGCTCGTAGTGTGTCTGGGGACGGTGGCGATGGCCTGGGCCAGCGCGTCGAAGTCCTACGATGTCACGTTGAACAGTCCGGCGCAGGTGAGCGGCACGGAGTCTGAAAGCCGGTACCTACAGCGTCGAAATCGCGGGTGACAAGGCGATGATCCACTCCGGAAAAGTGTCGGTGGAGGCTGCGGTCACGGTGCAGGAGGGAGACAAGAAGTTCTCCGCCACCACGGTGCGCTACAGCATGGTGGACGGCAAGAATCGCATCAAGGAAATCCAACTGTCAGGCACCAAGACCATGTTGGTTTTCAATAACTGACCTAACCCTCCCGAATCGCCCCGCACCTGGGAACGCTTTGGAAACAGCATCTTAGCGTTCCCATTCTCCTTCGCAATACCATCTTCCGGATGGGTCCCGGCGAAAATACTTGACATACTAACACGCATATTATATGCTTCAAATAGAGATCGATTACTTAGGAGTATAACCATTATGTCACTTATCAAATATTCGCCCTTTGCTGATTTTGAAGCCTTTCCGGCTGGGATGCGGCTGTTCCAGGATTCCGTGAACCGCCTGTTTGCCGAGCCGAATGGCCGTCCGTGGGTTCCCCCGGTGGACATCCAGGAGACCGATAATGAACTGATCGTGAAGGCCGACGTGCCGGATATGGAAATGAAGGACATCGATGTCCGCATGGAAAACGGCACACTGACGATCCGCGGCGAGCGCAAGTTTGAAGCCCAGAAGGCGGAAGGCGGCTGGCACCGCGTGGAGCGCTCGTATGGAACCTTCGAGCGGGCATTTACCCTGCCTGACACGGTGAATCCGGAAGGCGTGAAGGCCGACTACAAGAACGGCGTGCTGACGGTGACCCTTCCCAAGAAGGAAGTGGCGAAGCCGCGGCAGATCAAGGTGAACGTAGTCAGCTAAAGCGGCAAGTTTGTGACTTTTGAAGAGGCGGGTTTCGCGAACCAAACGCGGGCCCGCCTCGTCTGTTTATAGGAACGTGAGTGTGGGAGAGTAATTCTATGAATTCGGTGAAGACGGTACTGCTGCTGGGATTGCTGAGCGGGATTCTCTTGTTTGGCGGCGAAGCGATCGGCGGGACGCGCGGCCTGGAATACGGCCTGATGCTCGCCATCGGCATGAATTTTTTCAGCTATTTCTTCTCCGACAAGATCGCGCTGATGTCTTACTCGGCGCAGGCGGTGACGCCGGAGGAACAGCCCGAAATCTACAGCCGGCTGGCGCCCATCGTACAAGGACTGACGCAGAAGATGGGTCTGCCGATGCCCAAGCTATGGGTGATTCCAGAAGATTCGCCGAACGCCTTCGCAACCGGCCGCGATCCGCAGCACGCGTCGGTGGCGGTAACCGAAGGCATCATGCGCTTGATGAACGATCGCGAGCTGGAAGGCGTCCTGGCGCATGAGCTGGGCCACGTCCTGCACCGCGACATCCTGATCAGCTCGGTGGCGGCGACGATTGCCTCCGCCATCACGTTCCTATCGCGCATGGCGTTCTTTTTCGGCGGATCGCGCGACGATCGCGATGATCGCGGCAGCGCAGGCCGGCGGTTTGCTGATGATGATTCTGGCTCCGATCGCCGCGCTGATGATCCAGATGGCGATCTCGCGCACGCGCGAATTCGACGCCGACGCTGCATCGGTAAAGTACACCGGCACGCCGGACCCTTTGATCAACGCTTTGCGGAAACTCGAAATGGGCGTGCAGCGAGTCCCCATGGATGACGCCTCGCCCGCAACGGCGCATATGTTCATCCTGAATCCCTTCCGCGGCGGGCTGTTCCGCATGTTCTCCACGCATCCTTCGACCGAAGAACGGATCGCGCGCTTGGAGCAGATGCGGCATTCGCCTTTCATCACCGCATAAGCTTCGCTTTAAACTGAGGACTTGACCACTGTACGCGTGAACCGCAAAGCGGCCGATCGAGCCGCCAGCGGCCATCCCTGGATTTTTGCGAGCGATGTTGTCGACCGCGGCGATGCCGCACCGGGCGATGCTGTTCGCGTGCTGGATCCCAAGAGCAAGTTTCTTGGCGTCGCGCATTACAGTTCGACGTCGCAGATCACGCTGCGCCTGCTCTCGACCAGGCCGGAGATCATCGACCGCACCTTTTTTCGCGAGCGTCTGGCCGCAGCCCTCGCGCACCGCGAGCGCGTGGTTCAAAACTCGGACGCCTACCGGCTGGTGTTTTCCGAAGGCGATCTGCTGCCGGGACTGATCGTCGACCGCTACGGCCCCTATCTCGCGCTGCAAACTCTGAACCAGGGGATGGATCGCGCGCGCGATGTCATCGTCGATTGTTTGCAGGAGTTGCTGGCGCCTGCGGGCATTCTGGCGCGCAATGACGCCAGCGTTCGCAAACTGGAAGGCTTGCCGCTCGAAGTGGTCACGCTGGCCGGCGAGATTCCGGAAAGAGTGCACATCCGGATGAACGGGCTCCAGCTCGAAGCCGATCTGCTGCACGGCCAGAAGACCGGCGTCTATCTCGATCAGCGCGAAAACTACCTGGCGGCGGGACGCTGGGCGCGCGGGCGCGTGCTGGATTGCTTCACCTCCAGCGGCGGCTTCGCGCTGCACGCGGCGGCGCAGGCCGAATCGGTGGAAGCGGTGGATTCTTCGGCCGGCGCACTGGCAACCGCGGAAGCGAACGCGAAAGCGAACGGCATCGCCAACGTTCACTTTCGCCAAGCCGATGTATTCGAGTTCCTCTCGGGCATTGAGCGCAGGTATTCGATGGTGGTGCTGGACCCTCCGGCGTTCGCCAAATCGCGACGTGCCGTGGAGGACGCCGCGCGCGGTTACAAAGACATTAATTTCCGCGCCCTGCGGCTGCTGGATTCAGGCGGCGTACTGGTGACGTGTTCCTGCTCGCATCATATGAGCGAAGGGCGCTTTCTATGAAGTGATCGCGCAGGCGGCGCTCGACGCCGGCAAGACGCTGCGCGTGCTGGAGCGCCGGACCCAGGCCTCCGACCATCCGATTCTGCTGACGGTACCGGAAACAATGTACCTTAAATGCCTGGTACTGGAAGTTCTGTAAACTACCCGCAAAGCATTGCAAATATACTGGGATATGCGCTATCTTGACTCCAGTAGTCAAGGGCCAAACGCGGGGCGGCTCGATTCTTTTATGCTCCCAATGGAGGGTTTTTCGAGATGCGATTGACCTCGTTGTCGGCTGTCGGCAGGCGCGCAGCTTCCCTGTTGATCCTCGCACTGTTGGCGCTGGCTGGTTCGTCCCCGCTGCTGGCACAGGGCGGCGAAGCGGACCTAAGGCTGCCGGATTTAGGCCAAGCCGTGTTCCTCAACGGCGTGACCGGACCGACTCTGCTGACGATCGGTCTGGGTGTTGCCGTATTGGGCCTGGTCTTCGGCATGGCGATGTACACGCATCTGCGGAAACTGCCGGTGCATGCCTCGATGCTCGAAATCTCGGAGCTGATCTACGAGACCTGCAAGACCTATCTGATTACGCAGGGCAAGTTCCTCTTGATCCTGGAAATCTTCATCGGGGTGATTATCGCGTTCTACTTCGGCGTCCTGCAATCGATGGCGGGATTCAAGGTTGCGATTATTCTGGCGTTCAGCCTGGTGGGGATCGCCGGCAGTTACGGCGTGGCATGGTTCGGAATTCGCGTGAACACCTTCGCCAATTCGCGGACGGCGTTCGCCAGCCTGCGCGGCAAGCCCTTCCCGTGCTACGCGATTCCGCTGCAGGCCGGTATGAGCATCGGCATGATGCTGATCAGCGTGGAGCTTTTCATCATGCTGTGCATCCTGTTGTTCATTCCGGGCGATTATGCGGGGAACTGCTTCATCGGATTTGCGATCGGCGAATCGCTGGGCGCGGCGGTGCTGCGCGTGGCGGGTGGCATCTTCACCAAGATCGCCGATATCGGCGCGGACCTCATGAAGATCGTATTCAAGATCAAGGAAGACGACGCGCGCAACCCGGGCGTGATCGCGGATTGCACCGGCGACAACGCGGGCGATTCGGTGGGACCCTCGGCCGACGGATTCGAAACTTATGGCGTGACCGGCGTGGCGCTGATCACGTTTATTTTGCTGGCCGTCAACAACGACATCACCAAGGTGGAACTGCTGGTGTGGATCTTCGTGATGCGCGTGATGATGATTATCGCCAGCGCAATCTCTTACTTCATCAACGAAGCCTTGGCGAAGGCGCGGTACCAGAATGTCGACAAGATGAATTATGAAGCGCCTTTGACGTCACTGGTATGGCTGACTTCCCTCATTTCGGTTGGTGGCACCTACGGGATTTCGTACCTGATGATTCCGGACATCGGCAACGACCCAACGATGTGGTGGAAGCTGTCGAGCATCATCACTTGCGGGACGCTGGCGGGAGCGATTATTCCGGAACTGGTCAAAGTGTTTACGTCGGTGGAGTCCAGCCACGTGAAGGAAGTGGTGACGTCATCGCGCGAAGGCGGCGCGTCGCTCAACATTCTTTCTGGGCTGGTGGCCGGCAACTTCAGCGCGTACTGGCTGGGCTTGACCATCATGGGTCTGATGGCCATCGGTTATGGGGTCAGCACGCAGGGCGTGGGCAACATGATGCTGGCTCCTGCGGTATTCGCTTTCGGGCTGGTCGCGTTCGGATTTCTGGGTATGGGTCCGGTGACGATCGCGGTGGATTCTTACGGGCCGGTGACGGACAACGCACAGTCGGTGTACGAACTAAGCATGATCGAGACGTTGCCGGGCATCCGCGCGGATCTGAAAAAGAACTACGGCTTCGATGTCGACTTCGAAAAGGCCAAGCACCATCTGGAAGAAAATGACGGTGCGGGCAACACTTTCAAGGCAACCGCGAAGCCGGTGCTGATCGGCACGGCGGTAGTGGGCGCGACGACGATGATTTTCTCGATCATCATGGCGCTGACACAGGGATTGCAACCGGAGTTGCTAAAAAACCTGTCGATTTTGTATCCGCCGTTCCTGTTGGGGCTGATCACGGGCGGCTCGGTGATTTTTTGGTTTACCGGAGCTTCGATACAGGCTGTGACCACGGGCGCGTATCGCGCGGTAGAGTTCATCAAAGCCAACATCAATCTGGAGAGCGTCACCAAGGCGTCGGTCGCGGATTCAAAGAAAGTGGTGGAGATCTGCACGCAGTACGCGCAGAAGGGCATGTTCAACATCTTCCTGGTGGTGTTCTTTTCGACGCTGGCGTTTGCGTTCTTCGAGCCGTACTTCTTTATCGGCTACTTGATTTCAATCGCGCTGTTCGGTTTGTACCAGGCCATCTTCATGGCCAACGCGGGCGGCGCGTGGGATAACGCCAAGAAGATCGTGGAAGTGGAATTGAAAGCCAAGGGTACGCCATTGCACGATGCAACCGTAGTGGGCGATACGGTGGGCGATCCGTTCAAGGACACGTCGTCAGTGGCGCTCAACCCGATCATCAAGTTCACCACGCTGTTCGGACTGCTAGCCGTCGAACTGGCGGTTTCACTGTCGGAAAAGCAGGGCAATGCGGTCAGCACCGGAATCGGAGTACTGTTTTTTTTGATCTCACTTTTCTTCGTGTACCGCTCCTTCTATGGAATGCGGATTGTCGTGACCAAGAGTTAAGCTGGAGTCATGCGCTGGGCGGTCGTTCTGCTTATGTCTATGACGCTGGGTGCAGCCACGGTGCCGGATCTCGCGGAACTGAACCGCATGATCGCGCGGTTCGCTCCGGTCGAACTGAAGGTAGACACGTCGCGCCTCTCGGCAGGCGACAAGCAGGCGCTGCAAAAGCTGATCGAAGCAGCGCGGGTGATCGACAAGATCTTCTTGGAGCAGCGCTGGAGCGGGAATGCGGCGCTGCGGGCGCAGCTTCAAAAAGACGGGTCCGCGCTGGGCAAAGCCCGCCTGCATTATTTCGACCTGAACAAAGGTCCCTGGTCGGAGTTGGACGGACAGATTGCGTTCCTTCCGGGCGTCCCAGCCAGGAAGCCGCTAGGGGCGAACTTTTATCCCGAAGACATGTCTAGGGACGAGTTCGAGACCTGGGTCGCGAAGCTTCCCAAAGCGCAGCAGGAACAGGCGCGCGGATTCTTTACGGTGATCCGGCGCGGCCCCGACAAGAAGCTCATGGCAGTGCCGTACAGCAAGGCGTACGCGCAGGATCTGGAGCGCATGGCCAAGCTGCTTGACGAAGCCGCCGCGCTTACCTCCAACGCGACGCTCAAAGATTTTCTGACGCTGCGCGCGAAGGCGTTCCGCACCGACGATTACTATGCGAGCGATGTCGCGTGGATGAAACTCGACGCGCCCATCGATGTCACCATCGGGCCGTACGAAACATACAACGACGAGTTGTTCGGTTACAAAGCGGCGTTCGAGGCATACGTCACGCTTCGCGACGATCAAGAGACGGCGAAGATGAAGAATTTCGCCGATCACATCCAGGAAATCGAAAACAATCTGCCGCTGGATGCCAAGTACAAGAATCCGAAGCTGGGGGCGCTGGCGCCGATCCGCGTGGTGAACGAAGTTCTCGCCACCGGCGATGGAGCGCATGGCGTTCGCACCGCGGCTTTCAATTTGCCCAACGACGAACGCATCGTGCGTGCCATGGGATCGAAGCGGGTGATGCTGAAGAATGTGCAGGAGGCGAAGTTTTCGAAGATTCTCCAGCCGATTGCGGCGCGGGTGCTGTCCGCTGCCGATCAGAAAGACGTTGAGCTTCGATTCGTTCTTCACGCACATTCTGGCGCATGAGATGACGCACGGTATCGGGCCGCAAACCAATGTCCGCCAGTCCTTGAAAGAACTGCACGCGGCGATTGAAGAAGCCAAGGCGGATGTCACCGGCCTGTTCATGCTGCAATACCTGTTCGATCACAAACTGCTGCCGGCGGCGGAGCGTCCGCTGTACACTACGTTCCTGGCCTCGTCTTTCCGCACGCTGCGATTCGGCGTGCAAGAGGCGCACGGCAAGGGCATGGCGATGCAGGTCAATTATCTGACTGGACAAGGGAGCGTTCGTCGCCAAACCGGACGGAACTTTCGCGGTGGATTTCACCAAGGTCAAAGGCGCGGTGCGCGATCTTGGTGCACGATCTGCTGGAAATCGAAGCCACCGGCGATTACGCACGCGCCAAGAAGATGCTGGATGAGCTGGGCGTCATCCGCCCGGCGATGGCTCGCGCGCTGGATAAACTGAAGGACCTGCCCACCGATATCGAGCCTATCCGGCCGGCGTCGTAAGCTGGCCGTCGAGCCAACCGAGGTAGGCTTCGGAGCCGTCGACTACGGGGAGCGCGATCACTTCGGGAATCTCGTAGGTGTGAAGCCTCTGAATCTCCGCCCGTAACGCCGCGAACAGATCGCGGCGGGATTTGATGAGCAGAACCCATTCGCCCGAGTCCTCGATTTTTTCCTGCCAGCGATAGATGCTGCGCGCCCTGGGCAGAATGTTTACGCAGGCGGCCAGGCGATGCTCCACCAGGTGACGCGCCAATTGTTCGGCGAGCATTTCGGAATCGCACGTGGTCAGGACCACGATTTTATCTGTCATTTTTGCCGTGAGCGCGGCTCTTGGGAAGGCCGGCAATTCTCTTCTTGACGGCTTCGATTTCCTTGCCGTCGGACGAGAGCGTGATGAACTTTTGGTAAGCTTCGCGGGCCTCGGTGAAATTCCGCAATTTCTCATCGGCCTCGCCGAGCCGCAAGACCGCCTCGGCCGAAGTCGGGTCCCATTTGCTGGCTTCCAGATAACGCCGCGAAGCCGCCCGGTAATTTCCCTTCTTGAAATAGAAGTTGCCGGCGATAATGTTACGGCTGGCTTCCAGCGGATTGAACGCATACTCCTTCGGCTTCAAGTCGGGATCTTCTTCGGGAGGCTCTTGTTCCTGAACGGCAGGCGCCGCGGGGGGCGCGGGCGGTTTGGACTCCTGGGCGGCCAGCGGAAGCGCCAAAAAGACGCTCAGTAAAACAGCGCGTGTCACAATTTAAGTGTAGAGCCATTTTAAGCCATGCAGGACCTTCGCGAAAGAGCCGCCGAACTGCCTCTGTCGCCGGGCGTGTACCTGTATAAGGACGCTTACGACACAGTCATTTACGTCGGCAAGGCCAAGAATCTGCGGGCGCGGGTGCGCAGCTATTTTTCCGACGAGCGGCTGGCGGATTCGAAGACCGGCACGCTGATCAGAGACGCCCGGCACATCGATTTCATTCAGGTCGATAACGAAAAAGAGGCGCTGGCGCTCGAAAACAACCTGATCAAGCAGTGGAAGCCGCGCTATAACATTCTGCTGCGCGACGACAAGACCTATCCCTACATCAAGCTGACGGCGGAAAAGTACCCGCGCGTGTACGTGACGCGGCGGCTGCGCAAGGACGGGTCGAGCTATTTCGGTCCGTATTTTCCGGGGAACCTGGCGCACCGGCTGGTGCACTTCATCCACCGGCACTTCAAGGTGCCGTCCTGCAAGGTGGATCTCACGCGATACCACACGCATCCGTGCCTGGAATTTCACATTCACCGCTGCCTGGGGCCGTGCGTCCAGGGGCTGACCACGGACGCCGCGTATGCCGACGCGGTGCGTCGCGTGCGGTTGTTTCTGGAAGGCCGCCATCAAGGATCTGGCGGACGAACTGCGCGCGCGCATGGAAACGGCCAGTGCCGAGATGCGTTACGAAGAGGCCGCCGCGCTGCATGACTTGATCAAGACCGTGGAAGAGCACGGCGAAAGGCAGAAGATGGCGGCGGTGGAGGGCGGCGACACCGACATCTTCGCCTACTACGCCGAGCCTCCGCTGGTGGCGGTGAATCTGTTCCACTTGCGCGGCGGCCACATCGTCGACCGGCGCGAGTTCTTCTGGGAAGATCAGCGCGAGTTCGATCCGCCGGAGTTTTTCTCGTCGCTGATCAAGCAGGTGTATCTGGACGAACCCTACATCCCGGCGTTCATTCACGTGCCGGTGGATTTCGAAGACCGCGAGCCGCTGGAGGAACTTCTTATCCGAGCGGCGCGGGCGCAAGGTGGAGATTCAGACGCCGCAGCGCGGGCAGAAGAAGGCCATGCTGGAGCTGGTCGAGTCCAACGCGAAGCACAGCTTCGAGCAGCGTTTCCGGGTGCTGAAGCCGTCCTCGATGGCGATTCAGACGGCGCTGCAGGACGCGCTGGGCTTGGAAATCGCGCCGCAGCGCATCGAATGCTTCGATATCTCGCACATTCAGGGCACCGACAAAGTGGCCAGCATGGTGGTGTGGGAAAACGGGCGGATGAAGAAATCGGATTACCGGAAATTCATCATCAAGACGGTGGAGGGCAATGACGATTTCGCTTCCATGCGCGAAGTGATCGCGCGGCGCTATGGGAGGCTCAAGGAAGAGAATCTGCCGAGGCCGGGATTAGTTCTGGTCGACGGCGGACTCGGCCAGTTGCATGCCGCCGCCGCAAGCGCTGGAAGCGCTGGGCATCACGGACCAGCCGCTGGCTTCCATCGCCAAGCGCGACGAGTGGATTTACGTCTACGGCCAGGAAGACGAGCCCATCGTGCTGGACAAATTCTCGCCGGTGCTGCATTTGATGCAGGAAGTGCGCGACGAAGCCCACCGTTTCGCGGTCACCTTCCATCGCACGCGGCGCAACGCCAGCCGCCTGCAAAGCGAGTTAGATCAGATTCCGGGGATCGGCGAGAAGACTACCGCCAAGCTGCTGAGGCATTTCGGAAGTCTGGAGCGGGTGCGTCAGGCGCCGGAAGAGGAACTGGTGCAAGTCGCGGGCCGGGCCGCGGCTCAAAAAATAAGGACGGGACTCGCTGAACGCTCGAATCCCGTCCTACCCATGAAAGGCCTTGATTAAAATAACTCGCCGATTTGCTTGGCCGCCACGCGGGCTTCCAGATGGATCAAACCTGCGTTGCCGCCTTGCGGGCTGAGCACCGCCAGAACCGCCTTGGAGCCAGCGGCATAGACGAACAGGGCGCCTTCGTCCGCCTGGACGGAAACTTCACCCAGATTGCCAGCGCCAATGTTGTCGCTGATCTTGCGTCCCAAGGTGGAAGCGGCCGCGGCCATCGCCGCCAACCGGTTGGGGTCCGTGCCGTTGGTCAAAGCGTGCGCGATCGGCAGCCCTTCGTTGGATGCCAGCAACACACCCTTCAACTCCGGAATTGCATTGCGCAGATCTTCCAGAGTAGCCTTCAACGTCTCGCCTTTCGCCATGAGTCCTCGCTCCTAAGCCCAAACTCTTCAATATTTCTAGGAAGATATTGGATCTATCGGCGTATAGGGAAATAACTGTAGGGCAGGCTTAAGCGGAGTTGCGAGGGTCTCCCGAACGGCCGAACGTCTCTGGCGCATGGCTTGAATAACTTGCATTCAGCCGCCGGAAACGGACGTGTAAGCCAGGTTCTGGGTGCTTAGTGTGATTGCCCGGGGCCGCCCTAAGGTCCGCACCTGAGATCAGACGGATAAGTGCTTTACCGCATAGAATGCCCCCATTGGGGTCTTTTGGAGCGGGCCCAAAAAGCCGATCACTCTAAGGTATGCGGTGTCTGCAATGCGGCAAGGGCATTCCTCTGCTCAAACGTCTGGGAGGGAGCAGCGAGTTCTGCTCCGACGCGCATCGCCGCGAATACCAGCATGAATTCAGCCAGCTTGCACTGGGCCGCTTACTGCAGGCTCAACCCGCTGAATCGCAACTACAGCCAGCGCCGACCCTGGGAAGAGATCCCGCCCCGGCTGTAGATGAGCTACCCGCGACTGCGGTGAATGGTGTGCATGCCGCGAATGGCGTGCCCACGTTGCAGGGCGCGCCCGCGTGGGCCGAATCTCCGCGCCCTGCGAAGCCGAACGGAGTTGCGAAGTCGCAGCCGTCACCGGCGATCGCGGCGCAGAATGGCGCGGCGCAGCGTGACGCGTCGCAACCGGCCGTGGCGAAGGCCGCCATCATTCAAAAACCGGCTCCAGCAGAGTTGCAATTCGCGCTGGTGGACGCCCCGGAGTTCGAGCACGCATTCGCGTCCTTGGCTCTCGACCGGCCGCGCTGCCAAGCGGACAGGTTGCTCGCGGAATTGCCGCATGGCCGCGCTGTGCCGTGGGAGCGCGGTGTCGAAATCGCCCCGTCGATCGCGCGCCCGATCGAGCACAAGCTGGATCTGCGAGAAGTGTCCCGGCCGGCTCCCAGAATTGCTCTGGATCTGCGCATCGTGCCTCCGGAATCCCTGGAAACGGAAGGGCAGCCTCTGGCGATTCCAGTGACGCACGCCGCGCCGGCCGAAGCTTCCCTATGGATCGGCGCCCACTGCGATTTCGGGGGTGAGCTGGTATCTTTGAGCGACTTCGCCGACGCTCAATTCTCGAAGTCGGATTTTGAACCGGCTGTGCTGGCGGGCAGACCGGGGGTGGCTACTTTTGAACCGCCCGTGGTCGCAGGCTCAGCGGCGCGTGCTGTTGCCGAGCCGGTGCCTGCGGAATCTCAACCCGCTACCGTCGAAAGCGGACCGCCGCAAGAGGTAACGCAAGCAAGTTTAGCGGAATCCCAAACTACTGCGCCCATTCTCACGGTGCGGATACCCGATCCCGAACTCAATCCCATTGCCGTGAACTCCGCTGGGATCGCGCCGGGGAGAGCGAAGCCGCTTCCAGTGTTCGGCCCCGCACCCGTTGGTGCCGGAACAGTTCAGATCCCGCAGCCCACGGGTTTGCCGCTGCGGCCCGTGATGGTGCTGGCGAAGACGGCCGCTCCCGTCACCGGAGTGAAGACCGCCCTCTCGATGAAGCCCGAGATCCAGCAATCGACGACATCGGTATCGGCTTCCTCGGAACTCAATCTCGGCTTGCCCGAGCTGCGGATGCGACACACCAACCGGCCCGTTGGCATCGCGGACGAGCAAGATTTTGGCTGCTGTCATTGGCGCGGCGGTGCTTGGCGCAGGGATCTCTTTTTTCCTGGATAAACAGAGCGATGCCGGATTGAAATCGCCCACGCCCGCCCTGGCCGATGGGCGAACCGGGCGGCCAATGGGTCGCGAACTTTGCTCCCGACGCCAAGCTGCAGCGCAGAGTCTCGCTGCTGCGATCCTCGATGAACTTTTCGGCTTATCGTTTGGATTTTGAGAGCTCCATCCGGATCAAGGCCCTGGGCTGGGTTTACCGCGCGCAGGACTCCAAGAATTTTTACGTCAGCAAGATCGAATTTCAGAAGCCCGGAGTAAATCCCGTGTATGTGCTGGTGCACTACGCCGTCATCGATGGCGTGGAACAGCCGCGGGTGGAAACGCCGCTGCAGGTGTCGGTGCCGATGGGCGGGCTTTACAAGATCCGCTTTGAGGCGGTGGGAAATCGCTTCACAACCTGGATTCAAGGGCAACAGGTGGAGCAATGGACCGACCCGCGGCTTGCGTCCGGCGGCGCCGGCCTGTATGGCGAAGGGGCGGAGCAATCCGTCTTGCACGGCGACTTTGTGGTTACGCCGCTATCGAATTAGAAAGAGTTTGAGATAGGAGACGCCACCATGGCGCAGGACATTCCGGCAGACAAAGAGAAAAACTCAGCAGGTTTTCTTCGTAGACGACGATCTCATCGAGCGTCTTCTGCGGGGAGATCCGGCTCCGGTTCCGCCTAAGCCGCAGCGGCCGGCTTTTTCGAGCAGTCTGGCTCCGGCCATCGAACTGGCGTCCGCGGGAAAGCTGGACGAAGCGGTGCAGAAGCTGGAAGGCGCGCTGAATCACCCCGAAAACGCTAGCGGCGAAAACGCCGCCGAAATCCACAATGGTCTCGGCCATCTTCGCTTTGAGCAACAGGATTGGAACGAAGCGGAACGCCATTATGCGAAGGTAGCGGAGCGGGAGCCCGAAAAATTCCGCCGCGCATTACAATCTGGCGCTGTGCCTGGAACGGCAGGAGAAATTCGAAGCGGCCGCGCAGGAGTTTGAAGCAACTCTGTCGATCGATCCCAAGCGCTGGCAAGCGCAGATCGGCCGCGGGCTATGCTTCCTCAGGTTGAACCAGCCGGACGCTGCACTGCCGTGCTGGGAGGCGGCCCTCAACCACCTTCCTGCCGCGAAGAAAGATCAGAGACAGAACGATATCCTCTTCGGCAAGGCGGTGGCCCTGCATCAACTGGGACGCCTGGAGGAAGCTTGCGGATTTGTACAACCAGTTGTTGCCGGCGAGTCCCAATTCCGTCGATCTGCTGGCGAATCTGACGACGCTGTCGATCGCGCGTAAAGATGCGGCCAGGGCCAAAGAGATGGCGGAGCGCTTGCTTAAGATCCAGCCGGAGTCACGCTGCTGCGCTGGAAGGTCTGGCCGCTACGGCGCTCTCGCGGGGCGACTATGGCGCCGCGGCTCAGCACTGCTCGCAACTGATCAAGGTCGCCGGAGGATCTTACGAGGCATGCTTCAATCTGGGCGTGGCCTACCACAAGACCGGCCGCCTGGAGCAGGCCGCGAACGCTTATCGCGAGGCGCTGCGTCTTCGTCCGGGGGCGGTGGAAGCCAATGCCAATCTGGGCGCTGCCCTGCAGGAGCGGGGCGACGTGGCCGGCGCGCGCGAAGCTTATCGGAGTGCGCTCGAAGGCTCGCCCGAGCTGCCCGGCGCTTTGTGGAATCTGGCGATCGCGGCCGAGCGGGAAGGCAACGTCCACGGAAGCCGAAGAACTTCTGGAAAGACTGGTGAAAGTCGAGCCGGATTGGCAGGACGCTTCCTTCCGCTTGGGTTACCTGCGTCTGAAACGCGGCGAGTTCGCCGGAGCGGTGGATTGTTTTGAAGCCTGCTTGAAGCAGCGAAAAGACTGGCCGGAAGCGCTGCTGAATCTTGGCGTCGCATCCTGGAAATTCGGGGATCTGGACAGCGCGGCAAACGCCTTCCGCCAGGTTCTGTCCATCAATCCGAAGCATGCGGACGCTCTGCGCTATCTCGCGGCCGTGGCCATCGAACAAAAGAACTCCAGCGAAGCCCGTGAGATCATCGGCAAGCTGGGGTCCTTGGGGCCGCCTTCGCCGGAGCTGCAATACAACCTTGGCCTGCTGCTGCAATCGACCGGCGACTATGGCGCCGCCGCGGAGTGCTACCGCGCAACCTTGCAGCACAAGCCGGAGTTCAGCGGCGCTATGATCAACCTGGGCCATGCTTTGAAGGCCGCCGGCCAGGAAGAAGAAGCCCGCAATGCCTGGAGCCAAGCGGTCGCCGCCGATCCCGCCCTCGCCGCCAAATACGCCCAGTAGCCACTCGAATTGACATCGACGCAGGGCCGCTGCGCCGGGTCGCGATCCCCGGTGGCAGGCTATCATTGAAGTTTGAGTGAGAAGAAGTCACGCAGCACCCGGTCCCGGGTTCTGCTGGTGGTTATCAACGTCGTATCTCTGGCGAGCCTGGCCTGGACTCTGCGCGGCTCCCACCTATCCGAACTCAAAGACGATCTGCTGGAGATGAACTGGTGGTGGATCGCTCTGGCGGTGGCCGCGGACGTGTCGGTCTACTTCTGGCACGGGCTGCGCTGGCAGACTCTGCTGCGGCCGGTGGTGCGTCTCAAGTACTGGGAGCCGGTGCGCGCAATATACGTGGGTCTGTTCGCCAACGAAGTGCTGCCGTTTCGCGCCGGCGAAGTACTGCGCTGCTATCTGCTGGCCCGCAACCCCCGGCTGCCACTCTCGGTATCCCTGACCAGCGCTTTGATCGAGCGTATCTTCGACGGCATCTGGCTCTCCATGTGCATCATCCTGATGCTGCGCTACACCATGATTCCCCATAGTCTGCGCTTTCTGGTGGATGGCGCCTACTTCTTGGGAATTTTGGTATTGGTGGTGGCGCTGGTTCTCGGCGTGATCATGTTCCGGCGGCATGAAACGCGCGCGGCGCTGGCAGGCGAGAAGGGGTGGCGGAGGCAACTGCACATACTCATCGATGATCTCGAAACCATCGGGCACTCGGGCTATCTATGGCTGTCCTTCTTGCAGAGTCTGCCCTATCTGCTGTTAATGACGGTGCCCATTTATGCGACGCATGCGCGGATTCGGCTTCGATTCCTTTTGGGGAATCGCATTCGTGCTGATGGTGGTGTTGCGCCTGGGTACGGTGGTGCCGCAGGCTCCGGGAAATTTAGGTTTGTTTCAAGTCCTGGTGGTGGAAGTTCTGGAAAAGATCTTCAACTTTGCCCACGCGGATGCGGCGCGGTTTTCGCTGGTGCTATGGGGAATCGTCACGCTGCCGCTATTGATTGGCGGAGCCATCTCGCTGGCGGTTACAGAAGGGACTTTGGCCGAATTGCATAGCGCGGCCAAAACCGAGAGCAGCCAGATTACAAACTCGCGCCCATGACTTTTTCGTAGACCGCCCAGGTTTGCGCTACCGCCGAATCCCAGGTGAAGCGCGGCACGCGTGCTCGGCCCCGTGCGATCAGGTCTTCCCGCAAGCCTTCGTCGCCGGCCAGACGAGCGAGCGCATGTGCCAGTTGGTCGATATTCAGCGGGTCCACTAGAAGCGCGGCATCGCCGGCCACTTCGGGCATGGCCGAGGACTGCGAAGTCACCACCGGGACCCCGTGGGCCATGGCTTCGAGGATCGGCATTCCGAAACCTTCGTCGAGCGAGGGAAAGGCGAAGATGCGGGTGCGGGCGTAGAGGGCCGCGAGCTGCTCGCCCGACAGGTGGCCGAGGACGTCGATGTCGGCCCGCCGCGGGCTTTCTTCCACCGCGCGCAGCTCTTCGGCCGCGCCATAGCCTTGCGAGGCGCCGGCCAGCGCGAGACGCCAGCCCCTCGGGAGACGCTCAAAGGCCTTCACCAGGCGGCCCACGTTCTTGCGCCGCTGGATGACGCCGACGAACAGGACCAGGTTCTCGCGGCGGGCGACGCCTTGGCTAGCGACCTGCGGCGAACCATGAGGCACGACGTAAATGCGCGATGGCTCGACGCCGAGAAGCTGCTCCACCTGCGTGGCGGTGGACCGCGACACCGCGATGATGGCGTCGCTATTGGCGGCCGCCTGGCGGGCCTGCTCGGTGAAGCGCGCGCGAAACTCGGGCGACGAATATTCGCCGGTCATCACGAACAGGTCGTGAAAAGTGCAGACGGTGCGGCGCGACCGCCGGTCGACCCGCTGATTGAGAGCGTGGAACAGGTCAGTCACGCGGAGCGCCCGCGAGCAGACGGCGGCTGGCATTCGGCGGCAGCTTTTCAGAGAGGGACTTGAAGAGGCGGTGCGGGCGATAGTAGAAACGAAAGCGTTCGTCGGGGTGCGCGCGGGCGAGGCCGGACATCATCTCGCGCGAATACACGCCAACGCCGGATAGATTTTTCCCGAGACTGTAGGTTGCGTCGAGGGCGATGCGCACTCGACTGTTATCGTCGCATGCCCCGCGCTGCGCGCGCCAGATCCGCTGAGTATCGGCCCCTGCGCACCGCGCCACGCGAAACATCGCCGTGGGCACTTGCGCTAGCCTGTCAAGGTGCTCCCTCGCTTGACGACCCCGGCCAAAATCCAGCAATTCCTGGACGAAGAGATCGGCTACAACCGCGAGCCTCGCGGCGCCACCTGTTATTCGCCGCAGACCGTGCTGCGCGAGCGCGTGGCGCACTGCATGGAGGGCGCGCTGGTCGGCGCGATGGCGCTGCGCAAGCTGGGATATCCGCCACTCCTGGTGGATCTGGAAGCCGTGCGCGATTCCGACCACGTACTGGCGGTGTATCGCGTCAATGGGCACTGGGGAGCGGTGGCGAAGTCCGATTACGCCGGTCTGCGCTCGCGCGAACCGGTCTACGCCACCATCCGCGAACTGGCGATGAGTTACTTCGAGCACTATTACAACCCGGCCGGCGAAAAGACCCTTCGCGCTTACTCGCGGCCGGTAAATCTTGCCCGCTTTGACCGCACGATCGAATGGATGACCACGCTCGATGAGGTCTGGGAGATCCCTGGGCACTTGTGCGTCGTTCCCCATACCCGCATTCTGGCTTCGCCCATGGAGCGCAGCCTCGCGCGCATGGATTCGCGCCTCTACCAGGCCGGCCGCGTCGGCGGAGTCATGGAGCCATTGTTTATGGAGCCAGTGTTTGATTGGCGGCGCGCCGCTTCCACTCGAACAGCATCACGCCGGCCGCCACGCTGACGTTAAGCGAGGCCACCTGTCCCGCCATCGGGAATGCGCACGAGGAAATCGCAGCGTTTGGCCACATGTTCGTGCAGGCCGCTCCCTTCGCCACCCAGCACGATCGCGGACGGACGGGTGAACTCCACCTGGTCGTAGGCGACCTTGCCGCGTTCGTCCAGGCCATATATCCAGTAACCGCGATCCTTCAGTTCATCCAGCGTGCGATTGATGTTCACCACGCGCACCACCGGCATGTAGGCTAGGGCACCCGCCGCGGCGCGCCCCACGGTTTCCGTCAGTCCCGCTGCGCGGCGCTCCGGGATCACCACCGCGGCCGCGCCCGCCGCGTGAGCGGTGCGAATGATGGCGCCCAGATTGTGCGGGTCCTCGACGCCGTCCAAGATTACGTGCAATCCGCCGGACGCCGCCGTCTCTTCGATCGACGAATACTTCTCGGCCGCGCCGAATGCGATCACGCCCTGATGGATCGCTCCGTTAGCCGCCCGGTCGAGCCGGTCGCGCGCTTCCACGCGCACCGAGATGCCGCGTTCCCGGCACAAGGTCAGCAATTCCTGTAAACGCGCGCCGCCGGCGCCCTTGGCGACCAGCACACGGTCCAGGGGCCGCCCGGCCAGCAGCGCCTCCCGAACCGGATGGATTCCTACAAGCGGGGACATTATCATAAGGGTACGTCATGAGTTCGCAGGAAGACATGCTCGCCGGGCCCTTGCCGGAGATTCCCGACAAGCTGTATTTCCGCATTGGCGACGTGGCGCGCCTGGCGAACATCAAGCCCTACGTCCTGCGCTTCTGGGAAACCGAGTTCCCAGGGCTGGGCCCCAAGAAATCCGGGACCGGCCACCGGCTCTACCGCCGCAAGGATGTCGAGATGGTGCTTGAAATCAAGCGCCTTCTTTACCAGGAACGCTTCACGATCGAGGGTGCGCGCAAATTTCTCGAATCGCGAGCCAAGCCTGAGCTGGTCACGGCCGCCCCGGCGCGGGGCAAGCGTAAGAAAGTCCAGGGCGACCTATTCGTCGCCGACCGCACCGCCGACCTGACGAAACTCATTGATAAGGTCCGCGAGGAGCTGCGCGCCATCGCCGCTGTCGCTGAAGTAGGCCAGCGCCATGCCCTGGCGCGACGGATCGATACCGCACTAAACCGAACGCACGCTTCCTGCCGATAGAATGGAACAGGAATGACCAGAAAAGTTCGCAAAGCGGTTTTCCCCGCAGCCGGGCTCGGGACCCGTTTTCTTCCGGCGACCAAAGCAATGCCCAAGGAGATGCTGCCGCTCGTCGACAAGCCCCTGATCCAATACGGCGTCGAGGAGGCCAAGCTCTCCGGCGTGCAGAACATCATCATCGTCACCGGCCGCGGCAAGAGCGCCATTGAAGATCACTTCGATGTCAGCTTCGAGCTGGAGCACCTGCTCGAAACCCGCCACAAGAAGGATCTGCTGGCCACAGTGCGGGCGGTTTCCGATATGATCGACATCGCCTATGTCCGGCAAAAAGAGGCGCTCGGCCTGGGGCACGCCGTGCTGCGGGCTCACGAACTGGTGGCCGACGAACCTTTCGCCGTCATCCTGTCGGACGATATCATCGACGCCGAGACTCCCTGCCTGCGGCAGCTACTGGACGTATATGAGTTTTATGCGGCGCCGGTGCTGGCGCTGATGGAAGTCCCGCGCGAAAACATTTCCGCCTATGGCGTGGTGGACGCCGAACCGGTGGCCCACAACGGCGGGCGCGACCGGCTCTATCGCATCCGCAATCTGGTGGAGAAACCCAAGGCCGAAGACGCGCCCTCCAACCTGGCCATCATCGGACGCTATGTGCTGACTCCGGAGATCTTCCACTCTCTCGAGACCATCGAGCCCGGCAGCGGCGGCGAGATTCAGTTGACCGACGGCCTGAAGCACATGCTGCGCAGCCGGCCCATCTACGGTTACAAGTTCGAAGGCAAGCGCTACGACGCGGGCGACAAGCAGGGCTTCCTGCAAGCCACCGTGGAGCTGGCTCTCAAGCGCCACGATCTGGGCGCGGACTTCCTGGCATATTTGAAAGGGCTGAAGTTGTGAAACGAGGAGGGTGGAAAATAATAACGGCCCCGATTGCTCGGGGCCGGTTGGTCAAACTCGCTATCGCGAGCCCGTTTTAGCTACTTCTTTTTCTTAGCAGCAGCTTTCTTCTTCGGGGCCGCTTTCTTCTTGGTTGCGAATTTCATCGTGTGATTCTCCCTTTACATCAAAGTACGCGTCACTCCGAAGAGCACGCGCTTGTGTCCCCTTTATAAGGTGGATTGATTTGAATGTCAAGAAAAAAATGCACATCGCCGCCGTCGACGGGGCCGCCCTCCGAGCCCTCGATGACGGTCTGGCGCGCAAAAACGTAAATGCGTAGAATTGTTTTAGGTGCCGCGAGGTTGATGAGCGTGTTTCGAAGGCCGATCCATGCGGGTTTCGTGTTGGTCGCACTCGGCGCGATGTTCGTTGCGGGCTGCGGCCATCATGCCGCGCGGGTGAATGCGCCGATTGCCCCCGCGCGCATCGGAAGCACCGAGACCGGAGTCGCAAGCTGGTATGGATTCCCGTATGATGGGCGCCGCGCGGCCTCCGGCGAGATTTACGACATGCGGCAACTCACCGCCGCGCACCGCCGCCTGCCGTTTCAGACGTGGGTAGAGGTCACGAACCTCTCCAACGGAAAACAGGTGGACGTTCGCATCAACGATCGCGGTCCGTTTGTGAAGGGACGCATCGTCGATCTCTCGCAGGCGGCCGCGCGCGATATCGATATGCTGCGAGCGGGAACCGCCCGCGTGCGCTTGAAGGTGATCCCGCCGCCGCGTGAACAGCCGCGCGAACCGGTCGAGATTGCGACGGCGTCTCCTGCACCCACCTCCGCGCCGATTGCGCCGGCCATGAAGCCCATCGCCGACCCTGCGCCGGCTGTTACCGCGCATCCGGTCGCCACGACGATTCCCACCGCCGCGGACGCCGCTGAACCCGCCGCCATGACGGCCGACACTCCCACGTCTCCGGTCACGACGGCTTCGGTCACCGCGATTCACGTCACCGCGTCTCACGTCATTGAACCCGCACCCCTGGTTGCAATTTCCGCCACCGCGCCGCGAGCGCTTGGCTTCGCCGTGCAAGCCGGAGCCTTCTCCGACGCTGCCCGTGCCGAATCCCTGCGCGCTGCACTTCAGGACCTCTTCGCCGAAGCCCGCGTTGCGCCGTCGAACGGACGCACGCCTCCACTGTGGCGCGTGATCGTCGGCCGCGAGTTGACCCGCGAGCAGGCCGCCGAACTCGCCATCCGGGTCCGCCGTGAAGCCGGCACCGCCATCGTGGTGCCCGAACCCGAGCTCGCGCCCGCTCCTAAAAACTAGCGCCGCGCAAGCTGCGTAAATCGCTACTACCCGCAACGGTGGGGATACCACCCACCCGCAAATGACTTACCCCACATCTCGGTATGGGGGGCTTGAGGAAAGTCCGAATCAACCGTAGAGTTTATCTTTGGGAAACGCACCATATATTAGGCCAACGTTCGAACGGCCCGGAACGAACATGTCAGCACAACCTAGTGAAAGCCGTCATATTCTGGTGGGGCAATCGCCCCGCACGCGCCAAGTTATCCGTTTGATTGAGAAACTTGGCAAGTGCCGCTGGCCTGCGCTGCTGCTCGGCGAGACGGGCACCGGCAAGGAAGTGGTCGCGCGCTCTGTACATAATGTAAAGGCTTCCGGCCCGTTCGTCACCGTGGATTGCTCTTCCATGGTCGGCCCGCTCATGGAAAGCGAGCTCTTCGGCCACGTCAAGGGCGCGTTCACCGGAGCGGCCAACACTAAGTTCGGCTTGCTGGAAGCGGCCAACGGCGGCACCGCCTTTTTCGACGAGATCGGGGAGCTGGCGCTGGACCTGCAAGCCAAGCTGCTCCGCGTGCTGCAAGAGAAAGAATTCAGGCCGGTGGGCTCGGTCGCGACGCGCCACTCGGATTTCCGCATCATCGCCGCCACCAATCGCGACTTGGCGGCCGAAGTGGAGAAGGGCACCTTCCGGCGCGATCTCTATTTCCGCTTGAACGTGGTCAACATCCGCCTCTCGCCTCTGCGCGAGCGGCGCGAAGACATCCCGGCGCTCATCAACCATTTCCTTTCCCGCGTGGGCGGCAATTACGGCGTGACGGCTGAGGCCCTGGAAGTGATGCTTTCCTACGACTGGCCGGGCAACGTGCGTGAGCTGGAAAATTGCGTGCAGCACATGGTGGCGGTGAACTCGGGTCCGCTGCTGCACACCGCCGACCTGCCGTCGAACCTGCAGAATCATCTGATCCAGAAGAAGGCGCAGTATCTGATGGCCGCCGTCGGCCGCGAAACCGTTCTGGGGCCGGCCGCGCTGCTTGCGGCAGATATGCCGGGCGCCCCCGCACTCGACGCGGCCCAGCCCGCGCTCCTGTCTGCCCCGTCGCCGATGCCGCAGCCGGCCCCGACCCCTATCCCTCAATCGTCCCGCTGCATGTGCTGGAACGCCGCGCCATCCTCAATGCTCTCGAATACACCAAGGGCGATCGCGCCATCGCCGCGCACCTGCTGGGGATCGGCCGCACCACGCTCTATCGCAAGCTGAAGGAATATCAACTCGCGACTTGATCACGACGGTAGCCATACCGATTCTGCGATCATCGTCAGAATATGGCTCAACTACTGTCTGTCGTCGCCCAAATCAAGGCGAAGCCCGGTAAGGAAGACGACCTGCGCCGCGCGCTGCTTACGCTCATCGAACCCACTCGCGCTGAGGACGGCTGCGTTCAATACGACCTGCACGTTCACGCCACTGACCCCAGCCGCTTCGTGTTCTACGAGAACTGGACCTCGCGCGAACACCTGGACCGCCATCTCGCCTCCCTCCATCTGAGTGCCGCAGTGGCATCCGCGGCAGACTGGCTGGCGGAGCCGCCCAGCATCGAAACCTACTGGCGCATCGCCTGATTGCGTTGCTTCCGAAGGCGGAAACGGGTCGCGGACCTGTCAGCGTTTTTGCCTGCGGTATACTCACGGGCATGTGGGAGCTTCGGCTCGGCGACGAGATCGACGATTACTGCGTGAAGTGCCGCCGCCTGACAAATCATTCGATCGTTTCGATGGTGGAGACAAAGGCCGCCAAGGTGCGCTGCCGCACCTGCTACAGCGATCACGATTTCCGCAACGAGCAGGCGCCTCCGTCGAAGAAGGAACTGGCGCGCCAGAAGGAATTGTTCAACGCCGTGCTCGCCGGAGTGGCTCCAGCCGAAGCGACTGCGGCCGCAGCCGCCGATGAAGCCCCGCCCGCCGTTCCCGAGGCGCCGGTTGAACCCGAAGCCGCCGTGGAGCCGGCGAAATCTAAAAAGAAAAAAGCTTAGCTTGGAGCGGCGGAAACGATGCCTGCTCCGGGGCCCATTCGCGCCACTCATCTAATAGCGGGAAATACAAGCCCAGCCGCACTGGATTCCCGAGCGGTGACAAAATGCTGGCGTAGCGCTCCATCTGATCGCGATAACGCCGCCGCTGCTCATCGAGGAACTCTTCCAGCTTGCCGCCCTGGTGCTCGCTGGTTTTGAAATCGATAATCCAGCGCACGCCTTTATCGATAAATGTCCGATCCACCAGGCCGCGCACCACTTCGCCGCCGACCACGCCCGTCACGGCGTACTCGGAGTGCGAATCTTCGTGCGGCTCCAAGATCCAGCGGCCGCGACGGCTGGCTCGGATGCGCGCCAGCGCCTGCCGTACACGCTGCACCGCCCCGTCCAGGTGCAGCGGAGAAACGCCCGCGTGCATCAGTGCTCGCCGGATCGCCGGCTCATCCGGCCCTGGGTCGTCCGCGCCTTTCATCCGCTGCACCAAAGCATGGACCACGGTGCCGGTGTGGCGCAGGCTCTCGCCCACCCATTCGAAGGTTGGCTCATGCGGTTCCGCATGGGGAGCCTTAGCCTCCCACGCCACCGGCGCGGGCAGTTCCGGCAAACGCCAGGATCCGGGCAATCGCCGGAGCACGTCCGGCGGCCGCGGTGTCGGAGGCGCCGCCGCTCCCGCATCATCGCGCCGGAAGAGCGCTCGTTCTTCAGCCGAAAGCGCCGGCCACAAGTCGGAGAGCATCGAACCCTTGGCCGGCTCTCCGTTATTTCCGACATGTCCCATCAGGTGCAAGCGCTTTTTGGCGCGCGTCGCCGCCACATAGAGTTGCCGCGTGCGCTCCCAGTCATTTTGCCGCCGGTCGAGCCGCCGCAGATAGCGATACAGCTCGTCGCGCCAGAAACCGGTCCATTAAGCGGCCGGTCAGGTACATCAAGAGCAAGATGAGCAAGATCCAGAAAAACGACGCCAGCATCGCATGCAGCACCGCCCGCTGCTGGGTCGCAGCAATCTGGGCCCAACTGCCGTAAATCTCGCCCAGTTCCTGCTCGTCCTGGATGCGCTTATCCAGGTCGGCAAGCTGGCGCTGATCGTTGGCAAAATGCTGCAGAGAGGTCAACGTTTCGACAGACCCTGGGACCGTGGTCGCGCCCGTCGCGGCGGTCTGGGTCGCCCCGGTTGCGCGCTGACGAACCGCGGCTCTCTCCTCTGCTTCCTGGCTGACGTGTTGTTCCAGGCTGGTGTGGGTAGCCGCCAGCGCGTGGGCCGCTGCGCCCTCCTGCTCGTGAGCGGCTTCAAGCGCATCTCGCTTGGCACGTAACGCACTCCAGGCTCTCACCTGCTGCAAAAGGTTGGCGGGCCGCAGATCCATGGCGACCGGCTTCTCACCCGCCGGCAAACTTTCACCGGAGTGCTCACTTGCTTCGTGTTCCTGCCGCAGTCGCTCGATCTTTCCCTGCGGGTTGCCACCGGCGCGGATCAAATCCTGCTTGGCGTCCTCCAGATCGTCTTCATCCAAGTGCTCCTGCGCTTGCAGCAAGGCAATCTGACTTTGCAGGCCCTCCTTGTGGCTCGCTTTCGCCGCAGCCAGTTCGGCCTTCAGCTGGCCGAGCCGCGACTGTTCCTGGGCCAGCGTGGTTTGAATTTTCTGGAGCCGCGCGGCAAGATCCCGATTTTTCGGATCTTCTTCGGCCGGATGTTCGGATGCCTCCATCACGGCATCAGCAAATGCCAGGTCCACCGCGTGGTCGCCAACGCGCAGTGCTTCCTGGGAAAGACCCTGTTCCTCCGCGGACGACGCCAGAGCGGACAGATGCCGCGCTCTCTGCAGTGGACTCTGATCGACCAGCGGCAGGTGCGTGACGACCGCTGCCATCAGTGCGGCTTTCTTTGGAGTCCCCGACTCTCGCGTAGACAAATAAAACGCACCGGTAATCAGCATCGCTGCCAGCAACAGCCCGGTGACCAGCCACTGCCACCACTTCATGTGCGATCCCCTGCTCGGCGTACTCTGCGTCTCGGCGGTTAGATTTCCTTCTTCAACTCTGCCAGCAAGTTTAGCGCTTCCAGCGGTGTGAGCTGGTTCAAATCCACTTCGCGTAACTTCTCAAGCACTGGCTGTGAGAGCGGCGTGAAGATGGTCAACTGTGCTGGACGCTCGGGCTCTGCGCCGGGCGTCAGGTGTCCTGTGAGTTGGTGCTCGGCTGATTCGTGCTCGGCCAGTACTTCGCGGGCGCGCACGACCACTTGGTTCGGTAATCCAGCGAGCTTGGCTACTTCGATTCCATAGCTGCGGTCGGCTGCGCCGGGCTCGACCTTACGCAGGAAGACCACACTTCCGCCGGTTTCCTTCACCGACACGTGGTAGTTCTTGACCCCACTCAACTGCTCGGCCAGTTCCGTCAGTTCGAAGTAGTGGGTTGCGAACAGGGTCTTGGCATGCACCTGCGCGTGCAGATACTCGATCGCAGCCCAGGCAATCGCCAGCCCGTCGTAGGTGGACGTGCCGCGTCCGACCTCGTCGAGCAGGATCAGCGAGCGCGCGGTTGCGGTGTGCAGAATGGCCGCGGTCTCGGTCATTTCGACCATGAACGTAGAGCGGCCGCGGGCCAGGTTGTCGCTGGCGCCGATGCGGGTGAAGACTCGGTCTACGATTCCCAGCCGCGCCGACCTGGCCGGAACGAACGATCCCATCTGGGCGAGGATCACGATCAGCGCCGTTTGTCTCAGATAGGTGCTTTTGCCGCCCATGTTGGGGCCGGTCAGCACCACGATGCTGTGCGTCGACGAATTCAGAAACAGGTCGTTGGGGACAAAGCGTTCGCTTCCGCCGGCAAGTTCCTGCTGCTCAATGACCGGATGCCGCCCTTCAATAATCTCTAGATCGCTCGACTCCCCGGCCTTCTCTGTGAACTTCGGACGGCAGTAATTCCGCAGCGCGGCGATGTGCGCCAGGCAGGCCAGAACGTCCACTTCCGCCAGTGCCAGCGCGGTCTGGCGAATGCGCTTCGCTTCGGCGGCTATGGCAGAACGCAACTCGGCGAACAGGCGCCGCTCGATTTCGACGATCTTCTCCTGGGCGTCCAGAATCTTCGATTCGTATTCCTTCAGTTCCGGAGTGGTAAAGCGCTCGGCATTGACCAGCGTCTGCTTGCGCTCGTAGTCGGCGGGAGCCAGGTGCAGGTTGGCCTTCGAGATCTCGATGTAGTAGCCAAAGATGGAGTTGAACTTCACCTTGAGCGAGCCGATGCCGGTGCGCTCGCGCTCGCGCTGCTCAACCCGGGTGAGGTACTGCTTGGAGTTGCGGCTCAGGTCCCGCAGTTCGTCGAGGTCCTTGTCGATTCCCGCCGCGATCACGCCGCCATCGCTCAAGGTGAGCGGGGGCTCCGGGATGATCGTCTGCTCGATCTTCTGACGCAAATCGCCAAGTTCATCCACCAGCGAGCACAGGGCACTCAGTCGCGGTGCCGACAACCGCGCCATACCCTTCCGCACCTGTGGAATGCGAGCGAGCGAGGCTGCCAGTGCCAATACATCACGAGGGTTCGCAGTCTCCAGCGTTACCCGGCTGAGCAGTCGCTCGAGGTCGAGGATTCCATCCAATGCCCGGCGCAGTTCTTCACGCCCGACAATATCCTTTACCTGGACTTCCACTGCGTCCAGTCGAGCCTCAATCTCGGCACGCTCCAGCGATGGCCGCAACATCCAGGCCCGCAGCAGGCGCTTGCCCATGGGCGTGACGGTCGCGTCGAGACAGCGGAACAGGGTGACCCCGGCGTCGGTTCCCGCAAACAGCGGCTCCATCAGTTCGAGGTTCCGCACCGTCGTGGTGTCGAGGATCAGGCAGTTCTGCCGCTCGTAGAAACCGATGCGGTCGATGTGGTCGAGCGTGCCGCGCTGTGTTGACCGGATGTAGTACAGAATCGCTCCCGCCGCCGAAGCCGCCGCCGGCTTGCCGGCTAGGCCGAAGCCTTCGAGCGATAAAACGCCGAAATGATTTTCCAGAAGTGGGACGGCGTGCTCGGGAGAGAAGATCCAATCGTCGAGCGGAGTCTCGGCGAGGCCACTGGCTGATCTGGCGGGTGCGCTGAGCGCCGGCTCGGATCGAGGACGGGCGAGGGCGCCCGTCCCTCCACTTTTAGCTCTTTCAAACAGAGGCGCGGAAGACCCATAGAGCAGTTCTTTTGGGCGCAACTGTTCAAGTTCTTCTTGAATGCGTCGTCCGGCCGATTCTCCGGCCAACTCGGTCGCCCGAAATTCGCCTGTCGAGAGGTCTAGAGCCGCAAATCCCACGCGATCGTCGACCGAAGCCACCGCCGCCAGAAAGTTGTTGTCTTCCGAACTCAGCGAGGAATCGGCAGCGGTGCCCGGCGTGACTACACGCGTCACTTCGCGCCGCACTAACTTCTTCGCTAGTCTCGGATCCTCCACCTGCTCGCAGACCGCAACCTTGAACCCCCGCCGGATCAGCTTCGAAATGTACCCGTCAGCGGCGTGATAAGGCACCCCGCACATCGGGATGGCCACACCTTTCTCTTTGTTCCGTGAGGTCAGCGTGATCTGGAGTTCGCGAGCGGCAACCACTGCGTCGTCGAAGAACAACTCGTAGAAGTCCCCTAACCGAAAAAACAGTAGAGCGTTGGGATGCTGTCTCTTGATGGCGGCATATTGCCGCATCAGCGGCGTGGAGGGCTCAGACATGGAGAATTGGTAATCTTGTAATTTGTAATTTGATAATTTGCAATCTCCGCGAGTATACGTCTCGCTGGTATCCTCAGGCCAAATTACAAAAATCCCCCATTTACCAATTCATTTGACTCGCATCCCGCGTTTTGTTTTCCTTACGGCATGGAACTTCGCAAAGATCCAATCACGCGCTCGTGGGTCATTACGGGCGACGAGGTTATCGAGCCAGCCACAGAGTCCGAACCCTGCCCCTTCTGCGGTCCTTCCGCCCGACCTGCCCAGATCGGTGGCCACCCTGCCTGGTCTGGACGGCAGCGCCTGGTCGGCGCGCTCCGTCGTTCATCCCCATGCGCTCTATCACATCGAAGGCGAAGCGGGCCGACGCGGCGATGGCCTGTACGACCGCATGGGATCGGTGGGAGCGCACGAGGTCCTTCTGGAGAATCCCCGCCACGACGGCCATCTGTGGAATGCGAGGGACGCCGAGGTTGAACAATTTCTGCGATTAGGGGCCCAGCGCATTCAGGACTTGAAGCGTGACAGCCGAATGAAGTACGTCAGCATCTTCAAGAATCACGGGGAGCGCGCGGGGCAAGAGTTCGAGCATCCCACCTCTCAGCTGACGGCGACGACGTTCGTGCCGCGGCGGGTGCTTTACGAGCTCCGCGCGGGACGCGATTATTTTGATACCAAGGAGCGCTGCGTGTTCTGCGACATTCTGGCGCAGGAGGAACGTCAAGACGTGCGCATGCTGGAGACTCGCGGCGACTACGCCGCTTTTTGCCCCTATGCTCCGCGGGTGCCGTACGAGACCTGGATCTTGCCGCGCAGCCACGAAGCCTCTTTCGAACGCACTGGTGCTTCCCGGGTGGGTAGCGTGGCGGACCTGGCCTCGCTGTTGCGCCGCACCCTGCAGCGGATCCGTACCGTCACCGAGTCTTTCCACCTGGTCTTGCACACGTCGCCCAATAGCCAGCATCCCTCAACCGCGCTGGGGTATTGGAAGACGCTGGACGAAGACTACCATTGGCACATCGAGATTCTTCCCATCGTCGACGCCAAAGCGAAGTCCTACACGTTCAAGGAGGTTTATTATTCTCCGGTCACTTCCGAGACGGCCGTGAAACGCCTGCGGGAGGCGAAGATCTGAGCCCATGCCGCGAAACCGAAGAATCGCTGCCGTTCTGAGTTTGGCTGGCCTGTTTCTGTTGCCGCCTGCGACGGCCCAATCGTCTTTGCCGCCAGCTGCCGAGAAGCAGCAAGCCCTCTGGACGAAGCTGGAGAACTCCATCAACCAGATTGACCGCAGCCTCGACGGCGTGATGGGGGTTGCTGTCCTCGACCTCAGCGATAGCCACCGCTACGTGCTTCACGCCAATGACGTCTTCCCGCAGGCCAGTTCGATCAAAATCTGCGTCCTCGCCGAACTCTACCGCCAGGCGCAACAAGGTAAGCTGAAACTCACCGATCTTTACACGGTAAACGCCGCCGACCTAGTCCAGGACAGCGACATTATGAACGGCCTCACGCCCGGCGTGACCCGCATCACGCTGCGCGACCTTGCCACCATGATGGTTGCCGTCAGCGATAATTCCGCCACAAATGTACTGATCGATCGCGTCGGCATGGACAACGTCAACGCTTTCCTGAACTCGCTCGGGTTGCACGACACCCGCCTGCGCCGCAAGATGATGGATCTGAAAGCTGCTGCCGAGGGTCGCGAGAACGTATCGACCCCCGAGGAGATGATGAGTCTGCTCGAAGTGCTCTACCGCGGCAAGGTGCTGAACAAAGAAATGACAGAGGATTTCTTCAAGGTCCTCTCCACCCACAAGGACAGCTGGATCCCGCGCGACCTGCCCGATGATCTGAAGATCGCCAACAAGCCCGGCGCCCTGGAAGGTGTGCGCAACGATTCCGGAGTGATCTTCGTGGAGAAGCGTCCGTACATTCTCTGCGTGATGACAACCTACCTGCATCGCGAGCGCGATGGAGAAGAAGCGATCAGCAGCGTCTCGCTGGCGGCGTGGCGGATGTTTGATCGCCTGGCGCGAGCGAGTGACTATGGCAGGGTGATCTCGCCCGGAAACAGTAGCAAGTAGCGCCGGCGTCCCGCCGGCACCCGATGACCGGCCGGAGGCCGGCGGCAGATGACGGTCAGGCGATTAAAAACCTACACCGGGTCCCAGGGATACGTTTACCAGTACTACTTCGTGGGAAAGCGCCCCTCCCAGGGTGCCGAGGCCACGGAATACCTCTTCGATGTCACCTCCGACCGCAAAACCACCTACGAGGTCAGCGTAATTCTGCCGCGTCCGGTTGTCGCCGCCTGGGGCGAAGTCCACCGACGCCCTCTGGCTGACGCCGAGCAGTATGCTGCCGTCAAGATGCGGCTATTCCGGGCCTTCGACGAAGTGGAGAACATGCAGGCGAACGGGCGGTCTCTGCAGGTAGATTCGCGATCGTTGGAGGAATCGTTGGCGTCGTTAGGGCTGGAGTAGATTCAGCAGCCGCCTCGCTGCGGGTCGTCCGATAGATGGCGTAATCGCTGGTTTCGTCAATTAATTCCGAGTTGCTCGTCATCCAGGAGAAATCAGTGTGTAAACCCGGGGCTCATTACGGCTCCCCATTATGCGCCCAACTGGGTTTTCGCGTTTCCTGCGCCCCTTTGAAATTCAGATCGCCAGAGGGATGGCCGGGTCCAGCACGCGCAGCAGGAGCAGACTTTGGTCATCCTGCTGCGGACCGTATTGTCGCACCTCGCGCATGATGTGATCCCAAATCTCCGGCAAGGCTCTGGTAGCGTGTCGCGTCAGCAGCTCTTACAGGCGTGTCAGGCCAAATTCTTCATCTCTGGCATTGGCCACTTCCGTTATGCCGTCGGTAACCATCAAGAAGAGATCGCGCGGTGAATAGATGACGCCCTTACTAGCATAGGAACCGCCGGGGATCAGTCCCAGAGGAAGCTGCTCCATCGAGAGCGGGACCGTGTCGCTGCTGCCGTGCCGATAGTGGAGGATCGGCGGATGGCCGGCCAACGCGTATTCGGCTTCACTGGAGCCACCGAAGCGGAGCAGGGCTAGGGTGGCAAACATTTCACGTTCCTTGAGATCGGGCAGCACGCGGTCCACACTTTCGAGCGTTGCTACCGGCATTTGGCGGAATTGCAAGGCGAGTCGCATGGCAGTCTTTAACATCCCCATGAACTGGCCCGCTGGCAGGCCGTGGCCGGAGACATCGGCGACGTAGGCCACCAACTCACCGTCGGTCTCGATGACGTCGATCAGATCGCCACCCATTTCTGTGCTGGGGATCGATTTGCCGTACAGCTCGAAACTCGCATTCTGGAAAGAGACGGTCGGAACCAGGGTCGCCTGAATGCCGTGGGCCAAAGAAAGCTCGGTCTGCATGCGCACGCTGGCCAGGCCCTCCGTACCGGCGAAGAACAGCAGAAATCGAGTCCCGAAACCGATACCAACCAAGATCCCGATCGCATCGAATAGCACCCGCCGATGTACAGCAACGGGGACCCGGAGAGGCGCCGAAACATGCGAGGCCCAGTAGCCCAGCCAGCCGGTGACGACAACCAGCAGAAACAGGATAGGGATAACACGAAATCTTTTGATTCCGGCGACCCTAAGCGCCGTCGCTCCCGTGCCCACTAAGATGGGCCAAAAGAAGCCTCCGCCGACGCGCGAAGCGTTGAGCTGTAATAGATCGAACGCGAAACCGCCGGCGGCGCCGATGAAGAAGTACCCTGCCATAAGCGTCTTCATCCGCCCCAGCGGCAGCAGGTGCCAGTAGGGACTGAAGGCGGTGGGAAAGGCCGAGCGCACACCAGCCAACCACGTACGGAGCTTCTTTTTCATCGGTACTTCCCCGGGCGTCCTGGATCGCAGGGAGGCCGAGCACTAAGCCAGGGCTTCGACCATTCGTCAGTGGAAGCGGTAGAGCGCCAGGAATCCGAGCAAGAGGACGGAGACGAGAATGCATAGATTCATTGAAGTGTTACCAGAAACGCATAAAGATCACAACCAGGTGCCGAACTCTGAATGGCCGGCCTTTGATTTTGAGTGGCATTCCTGACAGCCCAAGCATCTCCGGCGGACAGTTCGAGCTAAAACGAGCTGTACAGAGTAGTGCCGTTCCCGCCGCGCATACTCCGAGCGAGTGGTCGGGAATGCGGTTGTTGTCGTAATTCACCGCCCCAGCCGCTGGCCCCTACCTCCGTGCTCAGGTTTCGCGGACAGGAATGTCCGTGCCACATGACCCATTGTGACGGGCGTCACATGCACTTGTGATACCGCCCGTTTCCGCGCACCTCGGCCGCCGGGCAAACTATAATCACTGCGAGCGGGTGGGGAGCCATCGACCGGCCTGCGGAGCACGTACATAAACCTATGTCCCTGATCTGGTTGCGGGTCGCGCTGGTTTTTTACGCGGCGGGATTGCTCTATGCCCTGGTGGCGCTGACGCGCACCTCGGAAGTTCTCAGCAAGGTTGCGCTCCATGCCTCCTATCTCGGGATGGTGTTCCATTTTGTTTCGCTGGTCGAGGCGGTCGTGCAAGCCGGGCAGATCACCCTGGCCTCGGTTCACAACTCCGAGTCGCTGCTCGGCTTCCTGATCATGGTTGTCTTCATGCTGGTCTACCTGGTATACGACACCACTTCTCCCGGCATCGTAGTATTCCCACTCGTGTTCCTGCTGACGTTTATCGCCGCGACCGGCCAGCAGCCGCTCGTGTTTACCTCAGTTGCCGTAAAGCATGGCTGGCTGGCAGCTCACATCTTCGCGATCTTCACCGGGTACGCCGCGCTTTTCGTCAGCTTTGGGGCCAGCCTTCTTTACCTGCTTCAGGAGCGAGCTCTGAAATCGAAGATTTCCAGCGGAATGTTCGCGCGTCTCCCGGCCCTGCAGGTGATTGACGACATCGGGTACCGCTCGCTCATGCTTGGATTTCCATTCATGACTCTGGGCCTGATCTTTGGCTCGGTCGTTGCCGAAGCGACTTACCATCGCGTCGACTTTGAGGATCCCAAGATCCTGCTTTCGGTCCTGATGTGGGCGGTGTACTTGATCATGGTGTATATGCGCCTCAGCGCCGGATGGCGCGGGCGACGGGCGGCTGTGTTGGCGAGCGCGGCTTTCGTAGCAGCGATTGTGGCCTGGGTGGCCAACTACTTCAGCGGAATGCACAGGTTCATTACGTCATGAGATTCCAGCTCATCGGCGTCAACCACAAGACCGCGCCGGTCGAGGTCCGGGAACGCCTTGCGATTCCTGAGTCTCGACTGCCGGAGGCTTGCAAGAAACTGGCCGAGCACCCTGCCATCGCCGAGGGAATGATCGTCTCTACCTGCAACCGCGTCGAGTTTCTCGCCAACATGAAGAACGGCACCGGCGACTTACGCGAGTTTCTCCGCGAGTACTTCGCCGTCGATCCCGGCCAGTTCGAAAATCATCTCTACGAATTTCGCGAAGACGAAGCTGTCCGCCACGTTTTCCGCGTCGCGGCCAGCCTCGATTCCATGGTGGTGGGCGAGCCGCAGATTCTTGGCCAAGTGAAGGAAGCCTACGCTACCGCCCGGGCGGTGGGCGCCGTCCGGGCCCAGCTGGACCAGCTCCTCACCCGGGCTTTTGCGGTTGCCAAACGCGTCCGCACGGAAACCGCCGTCGGTTCCTCCTCCGTCTCGGTCGCCTCGGTCGCGGTCGAACTCGCAGAAAAGATTTTCGGCAACTTGAGCGGCAAGTCTGTCTACCTGGTTGGTGCCGGCAAGATGAGTGAGCTCGCGGCCCGGCACTTGCTGGCACACGGCGCCTCCTCCATCTTTGTTGCTAACCGAACCTATGATCGCGCGATCCGGCTGGCACAAAAATTTGAGGGACAAGCGATCGAGTTCAGCCGCCTTTATGACACGTGCGAGCGCGCCGATATCGTCATCACCTCGACCGGATCGCCCCATTTCATCTTCAAACGCGAGCACGGGGAGAAGTTTCTGGCGCGCCGCCGCAACCGCCCCATGTTTTTCATCGACATCGCGGTGCCGCGCGACGTTGATCCCGAACTCAACAAGCTGGACGGCATTTTCGTCTACGACATCGACGACCTGCAGCAGGCCGTTTCGTCGCACGTCGCGGATCGCAAGAAGGAAGCCGAAAAGGCCGAGGCGATCGTCAACGGGGAAGTCGAAAAGTTTCACGCCCGCCTGGCAACGCTCGACGTTGTCCCCACTATCGTTTCCTTGCAGGATCATCTGGAAACCATCCGTCAGGCCGAGATTGATCGCGTAAGGGGCCGCCTGGGCACGATGAGCGCGGATCAGGAAATGGCCGTCGAAGCTCTGACTCGAGGCATCATCAACAAGATCATGCACACGCCCATCAGCACGCTGAAAACCGCGGCGCGCGATCCGGAATCTACCACCGTCGTTGATCTGGTGCGGCGGCTCTTCAACCTGCAGGACAAGAATCTGCAGGATAAGGAAAAGGCAGCCGCGACTTCCAAATCGAGCGGGGACTCGGGAGCGCAAAACTGATGGCTCGACTGCGCATCGGCTCCCGCGGTTCTCAACTCGCTCTCTGGCAGGCGCACCACATCTCCGATCTGCTTCGCGCCCAAGGCCACACCGTGAAACTCGAGATCATCAAGACCACGGGCGACAAGATCACGGATGTCGCGCTCGCCAAGGTTGGCACCAAGGGCATGTTCACCAAGGAAATTGAAGAGGCCTTGGTCGAGAATCGCGTGGACCTTGCCGTGCACAGCCTGAAGGATCTGCCCACCGAACTGGCTGCTGAGTTCGAAATCGCAGCCATTACCAAGAGAGAGGATCCGCGCGACGTGTTCTGTTCGGTGAAATTCGCGAGCATCGAGGCGCTGCCGCGGCGAGCCCAGGTCGGCACCAGCAGCCTGCGCAGGCAGGCGCAGCTCAAAGCACTGCGGCCTGACCTGCAGATTCACCCGCTCCGGGGCAACGTCGATACGCGCCTGCGAAAGCTGGAGTCCGGCGAATACGACGCTATCATTTTGGCCGCGGCTGGTCTGAACCGCCTGGGCAAGACCCAGCTTGTGCGGCAAGTGATTTCTGCGGAAGTGATGACCCCAGCGGCTGGGCAAGGCGCTCTCGGAATCGAGATTCGGAGAGGCGACACGGCCACCCGCGCCCTGCTTGCCTTTTTGGATGACGGCGACGCCCGCGCCGCGACCACCTGCGAACGCGCGCTTCTGAATAAACTGGGAGGCGGTTGCCAGGTTCCGATCGGGGCCTTTGCGGAAGTACAAGACGGCAAGATTCACCTGAACGCGTTGGTCGCTCATCCCGATGGAACGAAGGTCCTTCGCGAAGCCCGCGATGGCAGCGATCCAGAGGGGCTCGGCAATGAAGTAGGTGAAACCCTGCTCCGGCGCGGTGGTGATGCTATCCTCGAAGAGGTCTACGGCGAAGGGTTCGCCCTGCCGCAGCAACCGTGAACTAGGTATCAGGTCTCAGGGAAAATAGTTGCCAGTAGATGCGTTCTTTGGGCGAGAATTCTAAGGATGTCAGAGGCAACCTGTCCGCGCAACCCGAGCACTGAAACCTGGCACCTAACACCTGATCCATGCGAAAGCCCAACGAAAACTATCCTCTTAGAGGCACCCGGATTCTAGTTGGACGCGCCCGTCATCAGGCGGGCAGCCTTTCCAACAGCCTCCGCGGACTGGGCGCAAGGGTGATCGAGATTCCGTTTATTGAAATTCGTAAGCCCAGCACGTTCCAGCCGCTCGATAACGCCTTGAAGAACCTCAAGGCTTACGACTGGCTCATTCTGACGAGCGCGAACGGCGTCGAAGCGATGTGGAATCGCCTTCGGAAACTGCGCATGGCGAGCAAGAACCTCAAGCATCTCCAGATTGCCGCCATCGGACCCGCTACCAAGAAGGCGATCGTGAAGCATGGGCTAAAGGTCAAGATGGTCCCCGAAGAGTACATAGCCGAATCGGTGGTCAAGGGACTGCGCGACAAAGTGAACGGCAAGCGGGTCTTGCTCGTCCGGGCAAAGGTCGCGCGCGATGTGATTCCCGAAGAACTTCGAGGCGCCGGCGCACGGGTCGATGTGGCTGAAGCTTACGAAACCGCGGTGCCCGAAAAATCGCGCGCCCGGCTGCAGTCGCTGATGCAGAACGCGAAGCGTCGTCCCCACCTAGTCACGTTTACCAGTTCTTCAACGGCCCGTAACTTTGCCGAACTCCTCGGCAAGGCCGGAGCAGGTTCACTGAAGAATATTCAGTTCGCCTCGATCGGGCCGGTAACCTCCGCCACCCTTCGCGAATTGCGGTTATCACCGGCGATCGAAGCGCGCGAATTCACCATGGGTGGTCTGATTCGCGCGATTGTGCTTGCCCGCTACGCGGAATCCTCGGCCTAGCCGGGCATCGGATCTCTACTCTTTCGGTTTGGTGCCGGATACTCCCCTCTGCGGGTCAATGGCTTCCAGGTAAGCCTGCATTCTCTGCTTGCCGTCTACCGGCAAGCCAATGAACTCGATCCCATTTCCTACTCCCGGATCGCACGTGCGGATCACTGCCGAAATGTTGATATGCTCGGAATCCAGCCAGAAGTCCACCCGCAGCACCGTTCCCACCGGCAATGGCAAGATGCTCTCCACATAGCATCCATTCCCGCTCACGTCGGTCGCATTGATGCGCATCGGCGTTTTCACGCGTTCCTCGCGGAGTTCGATCGGAAGCGAAATTTTGTGGCGATGATAGCGTCGCCGATTCGATGGCGTTACCACCACTTGCGCTCCTTCGATCGGCAGATACTTTTTCCACGGGCATTCCTGGTCAGCCAGCAACTTGACTCCCACCTGATTTTTCTTGATTGGGCCCGTGTTCATCACCCACGCCACCGTACAACGCGTTTTCTTGTCGTCGCACTGGACTCCGATTACATCGCCCACTTTCAATTCGCTCTCGATACCCGAAAGCAGAGCGCCATCCAAGCTTATGTTCTGGGCTCGGGCATGTTGGGAAAATGGCCGTCCTTCGGCACTCATGCCCCACACCCGCACGGGCAGGTCGACCGTAACCCTGGGTTCGAGTTGTTTGTCAGTCATGAAAAATTCCCTATGGACTTCTGCAGATCATACAGCCACGCCGTTATTCGCGAAATTGCAAAGTGCGTCTGGCGTTCCCACCAAAGTACCTCTTGCGCACGCCGCCACCTGCTAACTGCGGCTATTCGCAAATTCACGGTAGCTGATGAGTCGGATCTTCTGCTCGTCCAGGAGCGTCCGCAGTTCTCCCGACATCAGCAGCCGACGCTCCTGATCGCGTGACTCGATCAGACGCGTAGGAGTGGCGCGCAGGTCGGCATCATCGTATCCCGGATGACAAACCAATTCCCAGGTTCCTTCCGGCAGATGGGTAAGCGCCTGCCGGAGCAGGGAAGCATTGAATGATCCCGTCTCGACCACTCCAACGATGCCATCAGGAGTCGCCAGTCCCGCCCGGCGGATCTTGGCGCGGAATTGGCCCGCAAAACTCCTCAGCATGCGCACCTGCCCATAGCGCTTCCAGAGATGCGGCTTCCCGGCAAACTGGGCCGCATTGACCGCCGCTACCGGAACAAATGGGTTGCGCATCGCGGGCACGCCACAGATACGCGCGGAACGCACCAGGGCTCCCAGAATCTCCGGAAAGACGTGGGTGTGCTTGTGCGTGTCGAGGTGAGTGACTTCCAGGCCCTCGGCCTGAATGGCTCTGATTTGCGCGGTGATCTCTTCGACCAGTTGATCGGGATCAAACCCCCCAAACACGGCACGAGCAGCCACGGCGGAAAGGCGAGGGTGAAACCTGAGGGGTTCCGCCGACCGGATCGCGAGCAAGGTATCTACCGCGCCGGGTTCCGACACGGGCGCGCCATCGACTAATACAACATGACATCCGAGCGAGAGCGTGGGCGCTGCCCGGGCTCGGTCCACGGCATCGGCGAACGCGCCGCCATTAGCCATGAGCGTAGCCGAAGAGACCATTCCGCCGCCGTGGGTTTCGACAATCGCCCGATTCACCCCGACGGTGAGGCCAAAGTCATCGGCATTGACAATCAACTGTCGCACGCAGAGAGTGTAGCAGCCCTCGCCCGGTGGTCTGACCGAGGGTCGTTTGACCCAACATCGAGCCTCCAGTATTCTCAGGCTGAGGCCCAGCGAACGGCAGCAAACCTGCGTCGGTCGCGTGCGCACAGGCGCGGGCGGTTAGCTCAGCTGGTTAGAGCGCCTGCCTTACAAGCAGGAGGTCGCAGGTTCGAGTCCTGCACTGCCCACCAAGCCTTTGGTATCAAAGACTTGTAAAAAAGCTACAAGAAAAAACCGCTGATTTCCAAACTTTTTCCAGACTTTCCCGGTATTGGACTGGAAGAAGGCGAAAAGCAGTGGCTAAGAAATCCAAGACCAAACTTTACCTGAGATTCCGAACCCCCGAAGGCAAACAGTCTCCCTACTTCCCTGCGGCGTGGGACTCCAAGAAGCGGGTACGCCCCCATTGGTGCGTCGTTAAAGGCGTGCCCGAACATCATCCGGAAGCGAGCTACCACCTACGCTACAAGAAAGATGGCAAGTGGGTGTGGGAGGGGGTTGGCAGCGACACCAACGTGGCTCTTGATCGACTGTCGGGCCTCATACCCCAGAGTCAAAGGCAGCCGAACTTCAGAACGGAAATGGAACGTCGGTAGACGACGCCGTTCACGAATACCTCACCACCGGAAAAGCGGCTGAGAAAGATTGGCGCAAGCACACGTTGCAATGCTACGCCCTTGGGCTGAAGCTGTTCCGTGAGTCGTGTGAGAAAACGTGCGTTGAGGAGATCGACGGTGACGATCTACGGCAGTTCAAAATTTTCTTGCGCTCGCAAGAAACGTCTATCGGCACAAGGATCAATGACCGCACCGTCTACAACCATTTCCTCAACGTGGTCAGTTTTCTCAACACCTACGGGCGCAAGGAACTCATCCCGCAGACCGAGTGGCCTACCTACGAAAAGAAAAAGGTGGTCAGCTACGATCCCGACAAAATGGAACGATTACTCAAGTTTGCGGATACAGATGAAGCCGATGTCATCGAATTTTTTCTCGGTGTCGGGTTCAGAAACGGCGAGGGCACGCACACCGAATGGCCCGACATTGATTTGAAGAATAAAGAGGTTCATGTCTATAGCAAGCGGGAACGATTCGATTGGCGGGTGAAAGATTCTGAGCAACGTATCGTCGGAATTTCTGATCGCCTTGCGGATCGGCTCATTGCCCGACATGAGCGATGTCCGGGAAATGGGCTTGTGTTTCCCAATTCCAAAGGCAATCCCGACAAGCACTTGTTGCGGATCATAAAAAGAGTGGCGTTAAGAGCAGGACTTAATTGCGGACGATGCATGGGAACCTACAACCGAAAGCAGGTGCCCTGCTCGACGCATCCCGTGTGCCGCAAGTGGATCATCCATACCCTCAGGAAAACGTGGGCAACGTACCAAGCGAGGATCGGGACACCTCTACCTACCATCCAAGCTGACCTTGGACACAGTTCTGTGGCGACGACACAGAATTATTTGGCGAGCGAGGAGCGCCGTAGCCCCCGGCGACGGCAGCAGATCAATGCGGCGGCTGCTCTCGTGCAAAGCTCATCTGAAATTGGAGTGGAACGCATACAGTAGGTTCTGGAAGTTCAAAACAGGTAGAGCGCAAGCGGTCTGTTGCGTGAATTCCATTCGACTGGAAAGAGGCACCCGGTGTCGGGTGCTTTTTTTTTACTAAGAGCCATCACCCGAGCGGAAGGTATTTATGAAACAAGTCCACCAAAATCTTACGCGATGCTCGCTGCCCAAACGATTTTCGCCAACCACCGAAAATCCTTCATCAAATGTAGTGAAGTAGAAAAATCCAATCCGCAGGGCGGTGTGATTTTCTTGTTCCCCCTCGGCGAACGCACCAGCAAGAGTCTGGTGTTAGCCGGGGGAGAATTTTGTGCAGCAGGTAGGTTCCGCCAGCTTTCAGCAGCCCACACTAGCCCCACATGGCGCTGCCGCATCCCAGCAGCAAATCCCAACCTCCAGTGAAGAACCTCGGGAAAGCAATTTCCCGAAGTTCGATCTCGCCGCGCTCGAAATCATGTCCGAGTCCGACAGGCGGCACCACGCAGACTCGATGGAACTGCCCGCGCTGGGCAGCTTCATCCGCCCTGCTCTGACTGGCATCAAGCGGCTGGTCGAGGCATACCGCCCCTACGTCCTGAGCTTCACTACTGAAAATGGACGTGACCGATGAACCTCGACCACATTATCAAAACTGCGGGCTTTGAACTGGTCCGAGACCGGAAGCACCGCGTCTACCACCATACAGAACTCAATAAGATACTGGTGACGGCATCGACGCCCAGCGACCACAGGGCCGAAGCCAATATCATCGCGCAGGTCGCCAAGCTGACCGGCCGCAAGAAGAAAGACCTCCTTCGCGACAAGAGGAGGCCGAAATCGACTACCCCTTCTTCTGTCGTCATCGCCCCTCCTCCACCAGCGTCAACTGTCGAAACTACTGTTGCCGCCCCGCCCAAACCGATAGCAGAAGAGGGCATTCCCGCCCCAGCCCCACTGACCGCCAGCGAACGGAAGTATCTCCGGCGTCTGGAGAGGCACGAGGCGCAACGCAAGGAAAAGAAGGCGAGGCACCAGAAGCAATTTGAATATTGGGTTGCGGCAGTCCATGCGCACCTCCTGAGGTTAGTGGATGGGCATCGCCTGACGCTCGATAAAGACAAGATCGCGGACGAATACGAGGCGGCTGCCGTGGCGCTCTATCTGATTGCGCGAAAAGCGGGACACTATGAGGCGGAACTCATGGTTGCCGACTGCATGAGGGACGGTCGTAATACGATCCTCTTCATCATCCGGGTGGGACGCCACTACCTCGATCTGTTCAGCTCCTCGGTGCACGACTCACCCCGGTGGACTATCGACTTGAGCGGGTCCGCCGCGCAGGTTGAGGTCTGGGGTTCGTTAAAGGTGGATGAAGAAGGAGATGGATATGTAATCCACGATTCCGAGGTATAACGCTATGACCGATCAGAGTAAGGACGGGCGGTTTTCCACAGTTTCCACAGCCTCGAACGACAAAACATTTTATACAGAGGTTAGAGATTCTACATCAGATAGCTAGGCAAGCACGACGACTTAGCCCACCGGGGTGCTGCCACAAATCTAACAACTGAAGGGTAAGACTAATAGCAGGGAACCAGTTTATATGGCGACACAATCACGAGCAACACAAGCGTTAGCAGCGATAAACTCGCGCATCACGCAACAATCATCCGTAGTAACGGAGCCAGCTAACTCGGCTCAACTTGAGTCCAGTATGAGCGATCAGGCCAAAGCGCTGATCCTAGATGTAACCTATGACGCCCCTGCTTGCAAAGATGTCGCAGAGTTTAAGGCAGCATTTGAATTGGCGGAAAAAGGCGCGCACGCGGCAGCAAAGAAAATGTTCCGCGACCTTGTGGAGCTGATCAAATACTGTGCGATGGTTCGGTCCTATCTTTCTGAACGCGGAGTCAACGCGGAGCTGCGGAAACAGGCGGGCATCCCGGCAGGGTTTGAACGTTGGTACGAAGGCTTCCGGGCGAAGCATGAAATCGCATGGGCGTACAAGACGATGTTGCACAAGATTGCTGAGTTAGAGGGAGGGTGCGAGAAGTGCGGACGGCTCACAAGCTGCGACAGCGATCACAAGAAATCCTGCATCCTTTATAGGCCGTTGATCGAGCAAGCGGAGCCGGAAGGTGGGAACGGCGGCGGACCCAGCTTGGATATGAAGGAGGCCGCGAATGCCCACTATGCAGATCGTTACCACGAGCTGATCGGCCTTTTGACCAACGCTCCCAAGGATGCTACTCCACAGGACATCTTCGCCACAATGCAGGCCGCGGCGGAGTCGGCTCACCAAGATTTGACCTCTGAGCTGGCAAAGAGAATCAAAGTGCCCCGGTTGGTGAAGCCGGACCCGCCAGCCAATAAAAAAGTGCTTGACGAACAACAGCGGCGCATTTCGCAACTGGAGGAGGAAATCGCCCGGACCAAAAAGGAAGGCGAAGCCGCCAAACAACGGGTGGTCGAGAATTTCCGCAAGCGTTTGGAGGCCGTCAGCGAGATGCCCGCGGAATTGCGGGACGACACGATTACCCCCACGCTGGCTGCGGAGCCAGACCGGGGGGAGGCAAGCCGGATGCTCACGGCATATCTGACAAGCGTAGCAGATGTACAGCGAGTTGTATGAAATCTACCATCAGGAACTCACCAAAATATGGCGCAACTCCAGTAGCTTTGGCCGGGCCTTAAAGGCAAATCTGACCCCGTTGCATAATCTGGGCATCGAGAAAAGGAACCCCCAAAACAAACTTCAATACTGCTTTGCTCCCTCTCCCGAGCAACTGGAAGCCTGCAAGAATTCCTACAGCGATTCGGCGAACCGCAGCTTTCGTGGCGATCCAGCGGACTTGAGGGAACCCGAGGAAGTGGTGTCTTCCTATAGCCAAGCAGGGCAGAACTAACTGGTTAGGGCATGGTTAGAGCATGGCTAGCGCAAAGGTTAGGGACTAAGTTATTGAGTCTATAGGTGAAGGTAGGGAGGTTAGGGGAAACTTGGCTATACAGTTCTGTAGGGAGGCAACTGTTCTCCCTATAAAGTATTCCCATAAAGATACAATAGGAGAGTTAGCCTATGTAGTGCACCCCTGTAGAACTGGACACAGAAGTTAGTTAGGCTTGGGGCCTCCGCCAGGAGGCGAGAATGCCGAGAAAGCCGAAAGTCCAGAGAACTCCCGAAGAGAAGTGGCAGATTGTGTTGGAAGGTCTGAAGAGCGGCAACGTGGCTGAGACGTGCCGCAAGTATGAGATCGCGCCCACGCTGTATTACCGCTGGAAAGACGAAGTAGAAGAAGGAGCCAAGGCTGCGCTTGGGGGGAGAAGCGCAGCCGCGCGGCCCGATGTTGAGCAGGAGAAGCGCATCAAGCAACTGGAGCGGGCGCTGGGCCGTTCCCATTTACAGATCGAGATCTTAAAAAACGTGCTGGGCGAGTTGCTACGGAGTCGATCTTGATGGCTCAGGCAGTGTAAGCCTCTCCGGCTCCGACGAACTGAATTATCAGGGTGTGGCGGAAATTGTCTCCCAGCAGGGTTTTGTGACGAATCTGATTGCGCGACTGGCCGGAGGTACGCTGAAAAACGGCAAGCTGTCGTTTCCGTTTCATATCGGCGGGACCATCGACAACCCGGTATTTACCAAGGGCTCCAAGGGAAAGAAGGCCAATTAGAAAAGGGGGCCTAGAGTCCACCCTTCATACCGACCACCTGATCCACGATTTCCTGCTGTTGAGTCCAAGTCGGTCGTGCGCAGGCATCAAGTTTTACAATTACGCGAATTACAATTACCCGATTACGAAGTGAGGCGTTCTTGACTGAAGCCGAACTGAAAAAGCATCTCGACGCCGCCGAGGAAAGCCCCAAACAAATTGCTGCCGCCGTGTTGGGTCTGCCGGAGAAAACGCTGCGCTACAAGCCGTCTCCGGACAAATGGTGCATTTTGGAGATTCTTGGGCATCTGGCGGATATGGAAGTCCTATACGCCTACCGCATGCGGCAAATGCTCGCTGACAAGGACCCGGTGATCGCGCCGATTGATCAGGACGCTTGGGCGAGGAATCTGGGGTATCTGGAGTCGTCACCCCCGGAGTTGGTCGCACTCTACGGACTCAACCGCCACGCCAACGTGCGGTTGCTGCGGCGGCTGAAAGCAGACGACTTGCAGAAATCCGCACGCCATCCTGAACTCGATCACCGGGTCACCGTTGGCGACTACGTGCAGATGATGTCGAAACACGGGCCGAATCATCTGGAGCAGATCGAGCGGCTGAAGAAAGAAGCGACGGGAAAATAGAATCAAAAGGTTGGACTTGCGATCCGCCATCGCCCGTCACTGTTGCTCCGCTGGTCGCCGCATTCGGAGTGGTATGCGCACTGGCGGCCTATCTAACTCACAGTGGGATCAAGTCCGTTTCCGCAATCATCATCCTAACTTTTCTACGGTCAACCCCCGGAGTGCGGTGTATAGCCATGTTCCGCAGTTCACGAATCTCGTGAAATCGACTCTTCTTATGAGCATATCCGCAGTTCGCGGCCAGATACTCGATTACGCTCCCTAAACCCTCGGGCTGGGTCAGCCTACGTTGCCTTGCCTTGGGAACCAAGTTTCTTAACCGGGCTTCAAACTCGCAACCTGCGATGGTAGCTGCCAGAGAAAGATCAATATCCAGCAAGAATCGTGCCTGTTTCAGTGCTGGGTATTCAGAGAAATAGGACGCAAGCATCGTTTTCGCGTGTCGCTGCCGAATCCAGTAATCTTCATCGTATGCTTTGCGGTAGATCAACCGGGTCTTGACCTTTGAGGCAGGTTCAGAGGCAGGTTCATATGCCGTTTGGTAAAAGACCCAAAGTGCCCGGTCCGCCTTGCTAACGGTCTTCGCGCCGAGAAAGTGGTGTCCCCATTCCCGTAACTCTTCGCAATATCTCAGGTAGTGTTGTATTGGCGGGCATGGCGGCATCTGAAGAATCGTCATGATCGGTGGACTGTAGACCGCGAAGTCCTCCGGATACACGCAGCTTAAGAGCACGGATACAATTTCCATTCTCCTCAGATGGGTGCGGAGTTTTTGCACAATGCTCTCCTTCCAGCCACTGTTTTGACGCTGAGATTCGTGCAAAGAGATCGCAGTATCATCCCACGCCTTCAACTTCGACAAACGCCAGTAGTAGCCGTAGACGGTCTTGCCCTCCTCGAAAATCTTGTCCAAGTCACCCCGTAATAGATATCTGTCTTGGTTTGTACGGAGTTCGCTCCATAGGGGCTCAAGGGTATCTGGATCAAACTCGCTCCCTTCCGTGGCTCCCACACACGCTTTACGATAAGCCTCCTCCGTGGCGCACTCCCGGAGCACATTTTCAAACTCGATGCTGGTGGGCATTACTGGTGGCCTCCATCACTGCGCCCTCTGCTCGTACCGACCATCGCGGAGAACCAGATGAGGTCACCGCGTTCGTCTCCGGGACGCGCTTGAATTGACCATGTGTCCGCAAGCCAGCCCTCCAGTTCGGGGCTGCCCCAGCGAAAACGGACATACCTCCCAAAGCGGATGTGAGGGATCGGGTCTGTCACGCGACTTCGGACGTGTTCACGAACCCAACTCACCGGGACACGGAGTCGATGATTTCATAGTGCGTCCCTTCGCTAATCGTCTTCGCGGATACCATCGGCTAGCTGACCGTCCAAGCATACTGGATAGGGCTGAGGTCTTCCGCTTGCACGCTCCACGACTCTCTGACTACTGTTGTTCCGCCGCTCACCTGAATGTCTCGTTTCCCCGACACGTTCACAGAGTGGACGAGCACGAGTATGCATTGGTCGGCATGGCTAGCAATATGTTCGACTTCTCCCCTTGTGAGGATAAGGGTCTTTCCGTACGTTTGAGTGCCCTTTACCTCAACGAAGAAATTCTTCCCATCTTTCTCACACGTGTAATCGTAGGGCTTGAATTTGGCAGTGTCGTTGAGGTGTTTGTAGCCCTTCGACGCAAGTACGGAACGAGCCTTAGACATGGCGAACTTCTCTACCGCCCTACGGATTGCTATGTTTGACTGGAACCCAGCCGCTTGTTCCTGCGAGATCGTCGCTGCCTCATTCGACTCGTTGTCGGCGTTCGGATTCTTAAGCAGATTCTCTTTGTCGTAGTTCAGGACGTACGACACGGCTTCGTTCATCCATGAGTCTGGCTTCCGCTGCCCGCTACTTTGGTAGGGATAACAGACATTTGACTGACCGAATCCACCTTTGACGTTGGAGGGAATCTCGTGTGTTCGTTCGTGCTGCGGTAAGAGTACGGAGTCCTTGACAGGACATTCGAAACGGTAGGTCTCAAGCTCGAAGTTCTTTGTGTGAGCTTGTTTCAGACACTTTTTGATCTCCGCTGCCACGGTCGATGGGAACTCGACTCCGGTTCGATGCACCGTTGCGGCTCGATACCAACCAATAACTTTCTGCTGCGCCACGAAGACGACCAGCACATCATCCAATCTGTCTCGACTACCTGCGGCTGGATCGATCCGCTCAAGTTTGATGTGCCCCTCCTTTGCCCGAACAAAGCCGTACAGTTGACCGCTGAAATCGGTGAAGTTGAATACCTCATGTCCGATGTTCTTCTTGTTGTTTTTCCCGCCGCCAATGGGCTTTTCGTCCCCAGTCTGAGGCCCAGCGTAATAGGTCATCCATCCGACTCGTGCAAACAGTACGCGACGAGGCTGCGGCTTGGATGCGGTCGTAATCTGTGCAGCGGGATGTGAATCCAGTTCCGTCTGCAACAAAGCGGCGGCCTCTGGTGTCAGTTCCCTCAACGACTGCAACTGTTTCCCATCGATACGTTCAGGCTCCGGCACAGAAAGCTTGTCTTGAGGAGAATTGAATCGAAGGAGTGGAGCGAGAGCCTGAATGTCGGCTTCGATGATGTTGTGTACCGTCCCCGGTTTCGGCATAGCGCAAAGCGGGGCATCATAAATTCTTTCGCCGAGTTCTTTGATGGCGTTTTCTCTGGTATCCACCCTCCCGACAATCAACCTGCCCAGAAGGATCAATCTGCGTTGCTTTAGCGCGACGACCCAGAGGATGTCATCCGGACGCACCCTGCCAAACTGGCCGCTCGCCGCATAGTTGAGCGGCGTGTCGAACTCTTTCTCGGGGTTGTAAGTTCTCCAGTACTGAAGGAAATGTGGCATTGGGCACCCCCGCTAGAGCAGACCGAATTTTACATCGCGGTGCTGCGATTAGTCGGCGTCACGAATACAGCCACGACTGTGAGGCACTTCGGCGTATTCTGGTGTAACCGAGAGGGCGGGAACGCTATGTTCGTAGCATGCGTCGATGGATGTCTCGCTGGATGGATCGCCTTTGAGGTTGAACTCCCATCCCTCGCCACTTCGCTCGAAGTGATCGACCTCCCAGCATTGCTGAAGAATCGCCCGAACGATCTCGCTTCCAGTCTCTTTGGTAAATTTCAGTTGAGGGCGGCTGATCGTTCCATGGAAGCAAAGGTCTAAACTGAGAACGTGCGAGACGTGCGTGTCCCTTGGCTCACGGGCACGAATCGAGGATGTCTTGCGGAGGGAAGCGGAGGAGCAATGGATATCAAATTGTTCTCGGACATGATTGACGCGCTGGGCAAGGTCGCAAGCGCTCTGAAGAGCGCCGCGTCGTTACCGCCAGCAGAGCGAGAGCGGTATCGCCAGACCATGGCGGAAAACTACCGACTGATCGACACGTCGCTCAACATGATCGTCATTCGACTGGGCGACATCCTTCTGCGGGTAGATGACCCAGCCTTTATTCAGGAAGTAGCAAAGCTGGACAACGACCGCGATTGGATAGAGGTCGAGCGTGCGTTTCGGCTGTGCCAGAGCCTGCGGGCTGCGCTCAGTGAGATGAAGAGCTTCAGCGGAAAGTTGAAGGCAGCGGTTAGTGTGAAAAATATCGATTCGCTGATCGCCATGATGGAAGGCACAACCTCTACGGAAGGCGAGGTCGCACAGTTCATCAGTGTTAGCTTCAGCAACTTGGCGGACGCGGCTCGCAGGCCGGGGGTTGACTCCACAAAGCTTCGACAAGATGTGAAAACTTTCCGGGAAGCGCTCCTTAAGGAGCGGCAGCGACTGATCCGAGACGAAATCCAGCTATATTCGGTCGTGTAGCAAGCCTCTTTTCTGTGACTGAGTTTTTCCTCTTCATCGAGAAATGGCACAGTAATGCCTGAGGGTTGAGGGCGTAGGTAATAATAGCGGGCATGAGTCCGGTCGCTGACAATCCAGTCATCGTTCCCGACCGCGAGCTTGAGGAAGATAGGAAGCCCGGCGATGCGGAGCCGCCGCGCATCCGATGCCCGCTGTGCGGCTGGTCACCCCGCGAGGGCGACCTGTGGTCTTGCACCTGCGGCTTCGAATGGAACACTTTCGATACGGGAGGAGTGTGCCCCGTTTGCCTTCACCAGTGGGGTTCGACTCAGTGCCTCTCGTGCAGCCGATGGTCGCCGCATTCGGATTGGTACACGAAGTGATCCGGCGTGTTCGCTCGCTGGGGTGTGGGCGCACTTTTCAAACTGGCTCAAGGATGATGACGGGGATATGCCGTTCCGTACGCTCCCGGTAAACTTGGTAGCCTCCGTAGCAGGTAACAATGCGCGGCCAGAGGCGCTCGCGCTCCTCAGAGGTCGCCTCCCGTGCCCTTACCTGCCATATTTCCCGTCCCAGTTGGACTTCTGCCTGAGGGTTGGCACGAAGGTTGAGATACCACGAGGGGTAGTACTTCTTCCCAGCATTGGACGGAACCACAACAATGGATTTTCCTTCTCGGAACCCGAAGATCGGAGCGGTTCGGGGCTCGCCGCTCTTCCGCCCAGTTGTGGTGAGGAGGACGACCGGGCATCCCACCATGCGGCTGAAAATCCGTCCGCCCGACAGCCGATAGATTGCTCGATGGAGCGTGTAGAAGATGCGAGTAGTGGCCAGTTCCCCTCCCATCACGTATCGGAAGCGGTCCAGTTTCCTCATGCGGGGGTCTAGCTCTCTCTTTCCCCGAGTTGAATGACTGGGGACTCGGCTCGGCAACAAACCCCTACCGCTGCCAAAGCCGAAACCACGGGCTGTGCGCGAGCATTTCATCATGCCTTCGGTTGGCAGCCGAGAGGTCGCTGGCGCTCAGCGGTCTCGTGTCCGGCACCGCGAAGATGCGCTCCAGCCGCTCGATTTCGGCAATGGTCTTTTCAGCGTTCATGCGTCCCCATCATCTAGTACAAAGCGGGGATGGGTCAAACAGAGGGCAGAGCATCCCTGCGAATAGCTCGTCGCGTACCCTTCGCCGAACGGTGCGAAAGGATCAAGAGAACGAACGCGGCAGGCAGTCCTAAAATGAAGGAGAGGAGAAGCCATGAAATTGAGCATAAAGGGTCTGGCTTTGGCGTCGGGAGTCCTATGGGGATTGGCGATGCTGGGCATGGGTCTGGCGAACTTGATCTGGAGCGGCTATGGTCAGCAATTTCTCCAGACAATGGCGTCGGTCTACTTCGGCTACCATGCGACTCGCAGCGTCGCGGAGGTCATCGTCGGGACTCTCTACGGGGCGGTGGATGGTCTTGTCGGTGGAGCAGTTTTTGCTTGGCTTTACAATCAGTTCGCTAGAGCTAATGTCTGAGCACCGGGGGCTGCGGAGGTCTAGCTCTCAATTTCGCCTAACCGCAGCGTCGGAGACTCGGCTCGGCAACAGACACCATGCCGCTGCCAAAGCCGAAACCACGGGCTACTGGCTTGCTTCTCATCATGCCGTCGATTCGCAGCCGAGAGGTCGCTTCCGCTCAGCGGTCCAGTATCCGGCACCGCAAAGATGCGCTCTAGACACTCGATTTCCGCAATGGTCTGCTCGGCGTCCATCCGTCTCCATCATCTGGTACAAGCGTCAATGGGTCAAACGGAAGCGGGATTGTCTCTTCCTGAGCGCCGACGCCTACCTGCGACGGACACCAAGAACAGCTTCAGTCCCCAGAGGTACGGAGGACGATCTACCTGACCCATTCCAGCCACGCCCATCCGACAATCAGCGTCATCACCGTGATCGGCAGCCCGACGCGGAAATACTCCCAGAATCCAATCTTCGTATCTGGTTTGGCGCTTTCAACCACAATGATGTTCGCGATGCTTCCTGTGATCGTCAGGTTCCCCGCCAGCGTCGAAGCCATCGCCAGTGCCAGCCACGCCCTGTGCGGATTCGCAAAGTTTGGTGCCAGCGATTTCAAGAGCATCACCGCTGGTACATTGCTCACAATGTTGCTCAGCAACGACACGGCAACCGTGAAGACCCCAAGATTGTGGAGATTCCAATGCTCTGCGATCCGCAGAAACTGCCCGATCATTCCCGCCTTCTCTGCTCCTCCCACAATCAAGAACAGCCCGACAAAAAACACCAGCAGACCCCAGTCCACTTCGTCGTACAGTTTTCGTGGCTCCAGCGTTCGAGTAATGAGCATCACCGCCGCACCCAAAGCCGCTGCCATGGCTGGAGGTACGCCCGCGAAAAACGCAATCACAACGGCGGTGACGACAATCACTGGTTTCGTGAGCCGCGAAAGATCGAGGGGCGGCAGAGGAATCCCATCGTTCGCTTCTCCCGTATGCTTCACCTTCCGCATGTGCATCCAGTGCAGCACCATCCAATCTAGAAACAAACCCACGACTGCTACCGGACCGAGATGTAGAAGAAAGTCGCGATAAGCGATGCCGGAGAACGACCCGATCAGCATGTTCTGCGGATTCCCCGTGATACTCGCCACGCTGCCAATATTCGACGCCGTCGCCACCGCCAGCAGATAGGGCAATGGTTCCAGCCGCAGCCTGCGCGTGATGCTCAGCACAAACGGCACCATCACGAGGCAAACAATATCGTTCACGAAAAATGCCGAAAGCACTCCCGACGTAAAGACCACCGCAGGCAAGAGCCGTGACGGCTTCAGCCGCCGCAGCACCATCTCCGCATTCCACTCGAAGAATCCAACCAGATGCAGAATGCCAACAATCAA
>CAWCER010000003.1:0-44117 GCA_963794595.1 Bryobacterales bacterium
TCGCCGTGACGCAGCGCCGCTCGGAGATCGGAATCCTGCGCGCGCTGGGAGCGACCAGGTCGCAGATCCGCACGCTTTTTCTGGTCGAAAGCCTGATCGCGGGGACGTTTGGCTCGGCGCTTGGCGTGTTGTTCGGCATCGGCATGGCGCAGGCGATGGCGGGTTATATCGGTGGCATTCTCACGGATGTTTATGGTGTCGCGCAGCGTGCCGATGGTCTCGATCTCAATCCTGTGCTACTGGGCGGCGCTTTGGCGATGGGCATCGTGACCAGCCTGTTTGCCGCGGTGATTCCGGCGCGCGCGGCGGCGTCCGTCGATCCGGTGAAGGCGTTGCAGAAGGGCCGCAATCAGGCGCTGGGAGAAGGCGAGAGCCGGGCGCGGCGCTGGGCGGCGCTGGCGTGCGCGGCGGCATCGGCGATCGCACTGATCTTCAGCCGCAACACCGTGATCTTCTACGCGGGCTTCGTTCTCAGCGGGATCACCGCGGTGCTGCTGGCGCCCAGCCTGACCTTGTGGCTATCGCGCGTGCTGCGGCCGGCGCTGGCGTGGGTGCGGCCGGTGGAGGGAACGCTCGCCGCCGATAGCTTGATTCAAGGACCGCGGCGCACATCCGGCACCGTAGCCGCGCTGATGTTGTCGCTGGCGCTGGTGATCGCGCTGGGCGGGCTGGCGCGGTCGAGCTACAATTCGTTGTCCGACTGGATGCGCATCGCGCTCAACCCGGACTTGTTCGTGACCACGGCGCAGAACCTTACGGCAAGGAACTTTGTTTTCCCGGCGTCGCTGGGCGACGGATTGCGCCGGATTCCGGGGGTGGCTGAAGTTCAATTGGTCCGCAGCGTTCGCGTGACGGTGAAAGGCGGCCCTGTGATGCTGGTGGCGCTGGACGTGGCTTCCGTGGAACGCCGCGCGAAGCTGCCGCCGGTCGAAGGCGATCAGGACGACATGTACCGGCGCACGGAACGCGGCGAGGCCGTGCTGGCGTCAGAGAACTTCGTGCGCTTGCATGGCGGCAGGCTCGGCGAAGACGCTGGAGATCCCCGCTCCCGGCGGCATCTTGCGCTTGCCCATCGCCGGAATCGTGCGCGATTTTTCCGATCAACAAGGCAGCCTGCTGATCTCGCGCGATGTCTACATCCGCGCCTGGCACGACGATTCGGTCAACGTCTTCCGCCTATATCTGGCGCGCGGCGCGAACTCCGCGGATGTCCGCCAGCGCATCTTGGATGCCTTCGGAAAACAGCAACGGCTGTTCGTGCTCACCAATAAAGATGTGCGCGATTACGTCACGCGCCTGACCGATCAGTGGTTCGGACTCACCTACGTGCAAATCGCCGTGGCGGTGCTGGTCGCGGTGCTGGGCATCGTCAACGCGCTTACGGTTTCGATCACGGACCGCAGGCGTGAACTCGGCGTGCTGCAGGCGGTGGGCGGATTGCGCCGGCAGATCCGGCACACGGTATGGATGGAGGCGGCCGCCATCGGTTTCATCGGACTCGCGCTGGGGCTGCTGCTGGGGGCCGTCGAACTGTACTACGCGATCGAGATTTCGCGGCGCGATCTGGTGGGCATCGACATCGGTTACTCGTACCCGATTGCGACCGCTCTGGCATTGGCTCCGGTGATTCTGGGCGCGGCGTTTCTGGCGGCGCTGGGGCCGGCGGAGAGTGCGGTGCGCGGCTCGCTGGTGGAGGCTTTGGAATATGAGTAGGCTCCTCGCCGTCTTCCTGCTCGCAGCGTCTTTCGCACGCCGGCGCAGGACCCGCGCCAGATCATGGAAGAAGTCCAGCGCCGGCAGCGCTCCGAGTCGCAGCACTACGAAGGAACGCTGGAGGTGATCGGCAACGGCAGCCGCATCGCCACCAAGCGCTGGGTGTTCGACCGCATCGGCGCCTTCGGCAACAGCAAAGGCATGCTGCGTTTCACGGTGCCGGCCGAAGTGAAAGGCGTCGGGCTGCTGATCGTCAATCACACCGATCGCGCCAGCGATCAATGGCTGTGGCGGCCGAATATCGGGCGCGAGCAGCGCATCGCTTTGCAGGACCGCTCGACGCGCTTCTTCGGCACCGACTTCAGCTTCGAAGATCTGGAAGAGCGCGACGTCGCGCAGTTCGATTACAAGCTCCTCGGCGACGAAAAAGACACCTGGAAGCTGCAATCCAAGCCGCGCAAGTCGTCGCAATACACATACGGATACCTGTGGGTGAAGAAGGACAACTACACCGATCGTCAAGGTGGAATCGTACAACAAAAAGGGCCTGGTTCGCGTCATCGACTATCGCGATTTTGAGCTGGCGAAGGGCATCTGGACGGCGCGCACCATCGAAGTCACGGACGTGACTCGCAACAGCCGGACTACGCTCAAGTACGACAAGCTGGAATACAATCTGCCGATGAAGGACGGCGATTTCACCCTCGACGCGTTGCGGCGTGGACCATGACGGGGCTGCTCCTGTTCGCGTCTGCTCGCGCAGAATTTCGAACAGCGCGGTTTCATCGAAAACCAAGCGCTGTTCTATCCGCAAACCGCGCCGAACGACAGCGCACAGGCCGTCGATCAGGCGGCGATCCGCTGGGAAGCGTCCTACAAACTCGCGCCCTGGCTGAAATTGAGCGGTGCGCTCGACGCGCGCGCCGATACTCACCGGCAAGTGGATCGCGACGCGCAACTGAATCTGGACGACCGCACTACGCAGCGGCCCGCGCTCTCGCTGCGCGAACTCAACGCGACGATCCACAAGGGCAAGGTGACGGCCGAATTCGGGCGGCAGATCATTCGCTGGGGCAAGACCGATATTCTCACGCCCACCGATCGTTTCGCGCCCAAGGACTACTTGAGCAGCGTGGTCGACAGCGATTTTCTGGCCGTACCGGCGGCGCGGATCACCATCGCCGGAGCGAACGACTCGCTGGATGCGATCTGGCAGCCCTGGTTCACGCCCAGCCGCATTCCGCTGCTCGATCAGCGCTGGACTGCGCTGCCGCCGGAGTTGAACGGCGTCACCATTGTCGACGTGGGCGCGCGCTATCCCGGCCGCGGGCAGTATGGCCTGCGCTGGAATCACATCGCGCCGCGCTACGAGTATTCGCTTTCGTATTTCGATGGCTTCAACAATCTGCCATCTGTTCGACGCGAGCTTCGATCCGGCAACTGCTACGGCCCGCGCGCAGCGCTTCTATCCCAGCATGCGCATGTACGGCGCCGACGCGGCGATTCCATTGCCGTGGCTGACGGTGAAAGGCGAAGCCGGATACTTCACCAGCACCACGCCCGGCGCACAGGATTACGTCCTTTACGTGATTCAAGTGGAGCGGCAGGTGAAGGAATGGTCGCTGGTCGGCGGCTACGCGGGTGAGGCGGTAACCGGAGGCGCGGCCAATCCGCTGAGCTTCACGCCGGACCGGGGCTTCGCGAAATCGTTCGTCGGCCACGCGACGCTCACCATCGATGTGAACCGCAGCCTGACGGTCGAAACGGCGGTGCGCTCCGCAGGGTCCTTCGTGCGTTTCGAGTACTCGCAGGCCTTCGGTGAGCACTGGCGCGTCACGCCCGGAGTCGCCTGGATTCGCGGCGACATGACGGATTTTCTGGGCCAGTATCACCGCAATTCCTATGCGTCGCTCGGCGTCCGCTATAGTTTCTAGATAGGTGCCAGTTAGGTGAGAGCCCTCTTCGCTCTATTGTTCGCGGCCCGCGTGTTCGCCCAGGAGTTCGGCCACTTGGAGGTCCAGCGCGTCGTGGCCAATCTCCACTTTGCGGAAGGGCCGGTGTGGTCCTACGACGGGTTCCTGTTGTTTAGCGACACGGTAGTGGATAAACTCCTCAAGGTGACTCCCGGGCGGCGCGGATGCGGTTTTCGCCGAGCGCGCGGGTGGCGCCATCGGCAACGCGTATGACACCGAAGGGCGCTTATATACCTGCGAATTTCGCGAGCGCCGCGTAACCCGCACGCTGAAGAACGGCAAGGTCGAAGTGTTGGCGGCAGCGTTTCGAAGGCAAGCGATTCAACGCGCCTAACGACATCGTGGTGCGCCGCGACGGTCAGGTTTATTTCACGGACCCCGCGTTCGGATCGCAGCAGGATACGCGCGAGCTGGATTTCTACGGCGTCTTCCACATCACGCCCAAGGGCGAACTGGAGCGTCGTCGCCAAATGGAAGACGCGCCCCAACGGAATTGCGCTTTCTCCGAACGGGCGCACGCTCTACGTTTCGGATTCGGACGAGCGCAGCGTGCGCGCCTACGACCTGGACGGCAAGGGCGTGGCGTCGAAGGAGCGCATCGTGGTGGACAAGATCGACGGCGTGCCCGACGGTCTGCGCACCGACGAAAAAGGCAATCTGTACGTGGCCGCGAACGAGGTGCTACGTGTACGCGCTTTCGACAATGGCCCCGCGAAACTGTTGGGCGAAATTGCCCTGGCCGAGACGCCGTCGAATCTGGCGTTCGGCGACGCCGACATGGAAACGCTTTACATCACGGCGCGGACTTCGGTATATCGCGTGCGGCTGGGCGTGAAGGGAGCGCCTTATTAAGACGCCTTATTAGCCGCCAATATCCGCAATACCCGCTGCTGGGCGTGGGCGCGATCATCTTCGACGGCGAGCTTCCGTGCTGCTGGTGGAGCGGGCCGGCGAACCGCTGAAAGGCTGGTGGTCCATCCCCGGCGGCCTGCTCGAAACCGGCGAGAAACTGGAAGATGCGGTGCGGCGCGAGACTCTCGAAGAGACCGGCCTGCGGGTGGAGATCGTGTATCGCTTCGATATTTTCGAGCGCATCATGCGCGATGCCGAGGGCCGCGCCGAGTATCATTACGTGCTGGTGGATTACGTCTGTAAAGTGACCGGCGGCGAACTTGTTCCCGGCGATGACGTGAGCCGCGTCGAATGGGTGCCGTGCGCGAATCTGCGCGATTACAAAGTGACGCAGTGGAACGATAGAGGCAGTGGAGCGAGCATACTCGCATGAACTCAGAGCCGGTTCTTGAATTCGAAGCTCTGCGCGCCCTGCTCGGCCGTTACGTGCGCAGCGCGCTGGGACGAGGGGAGCTGGAGCGCGTCGCGCCATCGAACGATCGCGATGCCGATCGAAACCGCGCTCGCCGAAACCGCCGAAGGTATTGAATACCTGCGCGCGGCTGCGCAACCGCAAGCGGCGTCGCGGGGCGCGGCCATTCGCATCAGCTTTACCGATATTGCCGATCCCGCGGAGCGCTGTGGCCGCGGCTCCGCATCGAAGGCGCGACGCTCGAAGCCGAGGAGATCTACGAGCTCACGCGGCTACTGGATCTGGCCGCCGAGGCGCGCGGAGTTTTGGTCGCCGCCGGCCAGCGATTCCCCCGGCTGGCGGCGCACGGCGCTGCGATCGCCGATCTGCGCGAGCTGGCGCAGGAGCTGAGCGGCAAGATTCTTCCGGGCGGCATGCTGGCGGATCACGCGAGCGTCGCGCTGGGACGGCTGCGGCGCGACATCGAAAAGCAGCGCCAGGGAATCCAGCATTCGCTGGAACGCTTTCTGCGCGCGCATCATGCGGACGGCACCCTGCAGGAAGATTTCGTCACCATCCGCAATGATCGCTTCGTCGTTCCCGTCGTCACGGGCCGCGAGCGGCGCGTCGATGGCGTGATTCACGGGGCCAGCGGCAGCGGCCACACCCTGTTCGTCGAGCCGCTCGAAACCATCGAACTCAACAACGAACTGGTGCGTCTCACCGAGGAAGAGGCTCGCGAAGTCCATCGTATCCTGCGCGAGTTCACCGCTCGCCTGCGCAACCACGCGCCCGCGATCGCGTCCACCACCAAGGCTCTGGCGCGCCTGGAGCTGATCTTCGCCAAGGCCGAATTCGCGTAAGACCTTTAACTGCGTTGTCCCACGCATCAGTCCGGAAGAGCGCCGCCGGCTCATTCTGCGCGAGGCCCGCCATCCGCTGCTCGAAGACATTTTACGCAAGCAACAAAAGGCCGTCGTGCCGATCACTTTCGATCTGGACCACGAACAGCGCACGCTGCTCATCAGCGGTCCGAACACCGGCGGCAAGACGGTAACGCTCAAGACCGCCGGGCTGCTGGCTCTGATGGCTCACGCGGGCTTGCCTGTGCCCGCCGCCGACGCCGAGTTTCCGTTGTTCGACGAAGTGCTGGCCGACATCGGCGACCACCAATCGATTCAGGAGAGCCTCAGCACCTTCTCCGCCCACATCGTTTCGATCCGCTCGATGCTGGAGCGCGCCACGCCGGATTCGCTGGTGCTCATCGACGAGCTTGGCCGCGCGACCGATCCGGAGGAAGGCGGCGCGCTGGGCGTCGCGGTGCTCGACGCGTTCCGCGCGCGGGGCGCGTTTACGGTGGCTTCCACACATCTGCTGGCGCTCAAGCTTTACGGAGCTTCGACGGCCGGAGTCCGCAACGGCTCCATGGGCTTCGACGATGCTACGCTCGACCCCACTTATGTGTTGCGCCTCGGCGCGCCCGGAAAATCCGCGGGACTCGACATCGCCAGCCGCCTGGGTCTGGACCCGGCCCTGATCCAGGATGCCCGCGCCCGCATGACCACTACCGAGCGCGACATCGCGCACTTCTTGAGCGAGCTGCACCAGCGCCTGGATGCGCTTGAAGCGAGACCGCGCTGCGGTTGCCGAGAAGGAGCGTATGCTCGTCCTTCGCGAACAGTCTCTCGAGCAAAACTGGGAGAAGAAATACGCGGCTAAAATTCGCGAGCTGGAACAACGCGCCTCCGAGCTCTCCGCCCAATTCGAAAAGCAGGCCCAGGAAACCATCGGCGACCTGAGCCAAAAGGCCCGCGTGAAGATCGCCAAGACGCGCCGCGAGTTCCAGGAAGCGGTCGAAACCGCTATTGAGAGTGCGGGGCCGCCGATAGGGCACGCGGCCGCTGCCCCGCCCAAACTGAAGCTGATCGAAGGCGCTCGCGTCCGCCTCAAGAATATCCGCCAGCCCGCCACGGTGCGCCGCATTCTCGCGAACGGCTTCTTGGAAGTGGACGCCGGTTTTCTGCGAATGCAAGTGGCGGCGACGGACGTGGAGGAAGTGCTTGCCGCCCGCGAGCGCGACCGGCCGCTCGGCCCCCGGTTTCCTTCCGTCAGGGGCCGAGCTTTGACGGCTCCTTCCGCGAGATCAATCTCATCGGCCAGCGCGCCGAAGAAGCCTGCCAGCAGGTGGATAAACTGCTTGGACAGCGCCGCGCTCGCCGAAGTGGACCGCATTCGTATCGTCCACGGCCACGGCATGGGGATTTTGAAGCGCGCGATTGCCGACCTTCTGGCGCGGCATCCGCATGTGGAAAAATTCTACATTGCCTCGCCGGAGGAAGGCGGCTCCGGCGCGACCATCGTCGAATTGAAAACATGAACGCCGAGTTGAAGACGTGAACCGCGAATGGGTTCGGAAGTACTGCATGTCTCTGCCGCACGTTACCGAACAAGTCCAGTGGCAAATCGATCTGTTGTTCAAGATCGGCGGCAAGATGTTCGCCATCGTGGTGTTGGAGCCGCACACGACCTGTCTGGCATTCAAGTGCTCGCCTGAAGACTTCGATGAGTTGATCGAGCGCCGCGGAATCATCCCCGCGCCGTACATTGCGCGTGCGAAATGGGTCGCGCTCGAATCCTTCGACGCCATGCCGCGCAAGGAACTGGAACCGCGCCTAAAACGAGCTTACGAACTGATCTTTGCGAAGCTGCCGAAGAAGATCCAGCGCGAATTCGCGTAGCGCGGAAGCTAAGCGGCTTTTGCGGGCGAGGATGCGGCCACCAGCGCCTGCTGCCTCTGCCACGCCAGCTTGCCCTGGTATTCTTCCCACAAAGTGCTGAATCCCGCCCAGTAGTAGCCGCCCACGAACAGCAACTGGAACGGCACCGCCAGGTAATTGTAGGATTCAATCGCGAACGCCGTCATCCCCAGGAAGTAGGTGCCGACGGCGAGCTCCGCGTATGGCAGCCAGCCGCTGCGGCGGCGATATTGGATGTTCTCCAGCTTCACCTTCTGCGTGCCGCCAATCGCGTACTTGGGAGTGCGCGCAAAACTGGTCTGGTAGCCGAAGAGCGCCTCCAGCACGGATCGTGAATTGATGATGGTGAGCGCCACGCCTGCGGCCATCAGCGCGGGCAGAAACAGGAACGCGCGCTTCCAGGTCTTGGGAAAAATTTCCCGGTGCGCCACCACGTAGAATGCAGAAATCGACCAGAACGATGCGATGATCAGCGGCAGGTCGATCATCAGCATCTGGAACCAGCCCATGTAAAAGCGCACGATCATCACCGGCAGCATCAGCGCACTCACGATAATCATCAGCGGATAGGAGATGTTCGGCGTCAGGTGGAAAAACGCCTCCATCTTCACTTTCCGGGGCGCGTCGGACTTCAGGATGGTCGGCAACAGCTTGATGGCCACCTGCGTCAGGCCCTTGGCCCAGCGCGATTGCTGCACCTGGAAGCCGTAGGTCTCAACCGGCAGCTCCGACAGGCACTCGATCGAAGGCACGTACACGAACTTCCAGCCCTTCAACTGCGCGCGATAGCTGAGATCGGAATCTTCGGTCAGCGTGTCATGCTGCCACCCGCCCGCGTCGTCGATCATGGAGCGCCGCAGAATCCCCGCCGTCCCGTTGAAGTTGAAGAAGCGTCCGCCGCCCGAGCGCGCCACGTGCTCCAGCACAAAATGTCCGTCCAGCAGCATCGCCTGCACTTCGGTAAGCAGGTTGTAGTGCCGGTTCAGATAGCCCCAGCGCGTCTGCACCATGCCGACCTTTGGGATCGGCGAAGTAATCCACCGTGCGCCGCAGGAAATCGACCGGCGGAATGAAATCGGCGTCGAAAATGGCCACGATCTCGCCGGTGGCGGTCTGCAAGCCATTTTGCAGCGCACCGGCTTTATAGCCATGGCGATGGGTTCGATGAATGTACTCGATCGGCAGCCCCGCGGCTTGGTACTCAGCCACCAGAGCGCGTGTGAAAGGATCGGTCTCGTCGGTCGAGTCGTCCAGAACCTGAATTTGCAGCAACTCGCGCGGATAGTCGATCTTGCTGGTCTCTTCGAGCAGCCGCTCGACCACATATTGCTCGTTGTAAAGCGGAAGTTGAATGGTCACCCGCGGCAATTGCTCAAACTTTTGCGGGGCTTCCGTCGGCATCTTCTTGCGGTACTTCATGTATCCGCGAATCATGTGGTACCGATGCAGGCCGTAGAATGAAAGCACGATCAGCACCGCGAAATACGGTACCAGGATGGCGTAATCGAAAGGCTGCAGCCGGTAAATGTCCGTGAAAGTGTTGTCAAATAGTGAGTCGACCAGCTTACCCGCGCCCGAGAAAATACCGCTGGCCAGCAGGAATGCGGGAGTCGTCAAAAAGGTCGGCATGAGGCGCGGCGACTAGCTTTTATGTTAGCAATTTTATGGCCCTCCCGAGTGATCGCCGGTGGTGCGGTGGGCCGAAACCGGGTAGCTTCGGGAACGGGATAGCGTGAACGACAGGCGCCCAGTCTTCAAACAACTGGTGTTTTCAATCTAGAGTGAACACACGCTGCACTTCGCATGTAGAATGATCGTCCCAGATGATCTCGTATTCGCCCGGTCCGTCGTACTTCAACAGTGCCTCTTCGCCACTCGGCACATGAAGACAAGAGCTGGTTACGATGACAACTTTCCCGGCGCGGTACAAATCTGGATCAATGCGCTTGATATTGGGGAGTTGGTAGTAGTCCGCTGCGGTAGTCGCCTCAGCGCCGCAGAGGAGAACGAACAGCACCAGGATCGGCAAGGTTCGCATATTCAAACTATCGGTCGCCGGCCCGTATGCCATCAGAGCGACTGATACAGCTTACCAGTCTAATCAGTCGCGCGAGCGGTTAGCCGCCCGGACACAAAAACCGGTTGTAATCGCCTCATAATAAATTGGCTCGAGCGGTGCCCGGAGTGGGACTTGAAGCCCGGAACGTTATTGATAACAAGTAAGTTATTGATTTCATGACACGCACAGTGCGCTCGAAAATCAGGTTCCCACGGTTCTATGGCACAAAAAATCCCGCACAGGGTCCATCGCTGCTTGCTGCCCAGGAACTCGGTTACAACGCCGGTTTCATGTATCAGATCTGAGGCCAGCTAAACCATGGCTGAGGTCGCCCACTTACGTTGTCGAAGGCAGTTAAGAAAAATATAACGCCATTCTTATCTCCGTCTAATCTTTATCCGATAACCTGCGATTGGAGTTGCGCTTACCCGGCCACAAAGAAGATGACGAATGACGCTCGAACAGTTTCGCAACATTACAGTAAACAACTCGAAAGGAGCGAGAAAATGAGCAGTGTAGCAGTTCAGAAGATCAACGCGGCGGATCAATCGCGTGCGCTTCTGCCGGAAACGATTCAGTTGCTGGACAGTGTGCGGACGCGTGCGTTCGAGTTGTTCGAAAGGCGCGGCAAAACTTCTGGCAACGAGATTGGCGACTGGCTGCAAGCGGAAAAAGAAGTATTCCGTGTCCCCGACATGGAACTCGCGGAAAGCGATGGGGCCTTTCAGCTTGAGCTTGCTCTGCCGGGATTCGACGCTAAAGACATCCGGGTCGCGGCGCTCCCGGATGCGCTGATTGTAGAGGGACAGGCCGCCCATCAACATCGCAATACGCATGGGACCATACATCTCTGCGAGTTCGGCGAGCGTCGAGTTTTTCGCCAAATCCCTCTGCCAAAACGGGTCGATGTAGACCATGTTTCAGCAAGCCTTGAAAATGGCTTGCTTCGGGTTCGCGCAGCCAAGGCGGAAGAAAAGGGCAGGAAAGCCGCAGCGTAACGGCGGTCGAAGTATGAAAGCGAAGTGTGAAATTGAGAAGTGCGAAATTGAAAGGAGATAGATTTTATGAAAAACGTGACGACAATGGCAGCGTTTGTATCCCTGTTTACTTGGGGCTTGGTGCTTGCGCCGAAACTAAACGCAGACGCCTGGAACCAGGCTACGACAGTTAACTTCAGTGCCCCGGTTGAAATCCCCGGCCAGGTCCTGTCACCAGGCTCGTACGTGTTTAAGTTGATGGATTCCCAATCGAGTCGCAATATCGTTCAAATCTTCAACAAAGATCAGACGAAATTGTATGCGACGATTTTGGCGCTCCCGGACTACCGCTTGAAACCCACGGGCAAGACCGTAATTACGTTCGAGGAGCGTTCGTCGAATTCGCCGCAGGCCATCAAGGCGTGGTTCTATCCGGGCGACAACTACGGCCAGGAGTTCGTGTATCCGAAGGCGCGCGCGATGCAACTAGCCAAGACCATGAACCAGCCGGTGCCCTCCATGCCCGAGAATCTGGAGGCGAACACGAAGATGCCTACTAAGTCAGCCAGCGAGGCATCTACAATGGCCCTGAAAAGAGCGCCCATCAAGGAGCAGCAACCGGCCGGTGACGAGGTCGAAGTGGGTACGGTAATTACAACTCCGCCGCAAATACTGGCGCAAAATACCGCGCCGGCCAACTCAAGCTCGTCCACCGCCGCGGAATTGCCAAAAACCGCTAGTGAAATGCCTTTGCTAGCTCTCCTCGGTTTGATTCTCTTGGGCGGCGGGATCTCACTCGGTATCGCCGCGCGAAAGCTAAACTGAAGGCGTCTGCGCGCGTTTCGCGCTCCGGAAACGCCCCTATGAAATCGGTCAGGCTGCTTGCAAGCGGATTTCACCGCGCCGGAAATTTCGGTTGCGCCGGGACGCTCCGCAGCGTGGCGTGGGCAGTTGCGCTCGCGTTTGCCATTTCAGTTCCGGAGCTCTGCGCGCAGGCTGACTTTCAGGCAGATGCGAACCTGGTGGTTCTCCACGTCACGGTGACGGACCACCAGGGGCGTTTCGAGTCTCATCTGCCCGAGTCGGCGTTTCAGGTCTATGAGGACGGCGCGCCGCAGCACCTCACGCTGTTCCAACACGAAGACACTCCGGTGGCGGTGGGCCTGGTGGTTGACAATAGCGGGAGCATGCGGCGGAAGCTTCCAGAGGTTGTCGCCGCAGCGGGGGCGTTCGCGGAGTCGAGCAACCCTGAAGACCAGATGTTCGTGGTCCACTTCAACGAGAACGTCTCGCTTGGCCTTCCGTCCGGCGAGGCGTTCGTAACCGGTCCGGATAAGCTGCACGCAGCGATGCTGCGGATCCATGCGATGGGTCAAACCGCTCTCTACGACGCGATCGCAGCCGGGCTGGAGCATATCCGTGAAAGCCCTCTCCAGAAGAAGATACTGATCGTAGTGAGTGACGGTGGGGACAACGCCAGCAAGCGCCTATTCCCAGCGGTGCTGGCGATGGTCCAACATTCCGACGTGATTGTTTACACCGTGGGTCTTTTCGATGAGTATGACCTTGATCGCAATCCCGGCGTTTTAAGACAACTGGCCAAGGCCTCCGGGGGCGAGGCTTTTTTCCCGGAGGAAATACCCGAAGTGACGAATGTGCTCAAAGCGGTGTCCCGCGACATTCGCAATCAGTACACCCTCGGGTACGTCCCAACGAATGGGAAGTGGAATCGAGCTTACCGCAGTGTGCGTGTGAAGCTTACGGGTCCGCATGCCGATCGCTGGATCGCACGGACCCGCCTGGGGTATTTCGCCACGCCGCCAGATTCGATGGCCCTCGATCCACAGACAAGGGCGGACGAAGATAGACCGAGACGATAGACCGAAATGACAACGCCACGGCGAATCCTGGCATGGAGCAGCTACCTGCTGGTCTTAGCGGGCCTAGCCGCCCTGACTTGGTGCACCGTCTCTGTGGCTCACGAAAAGCTCTACCAGGAACAAGGCGCCGCGGCGTTAAATCGCGAAATCCTAGTCAGGCATGGGATGCCAGCGGCCCAAACTGCGCCTAAGTTAGGCGCTTTACTGGGGCGTATCAACATCCCGCGCCTGCGGGTTTCGTCCGTGATTATGGAGGGAGACGACGATCATACCCTCGCCTTGAGCGTCGGTCACATTCCGGGCACTACGCTGCCAGGCCGCAAAGGCAACGTGGCCCTTGCCGGTCATCGCGATACTTTTTTCCGGGGATTGCGGAACGTCCGCGAGCGGGATGACATTCTGCTTACCCCTCCTCGCGGGAACCAAGTGTACGAGGTCGAGGCGGCGCGTATTGTTTCACCCCAGGACGTGAACGTGCTGAAGGACATCGGCCGGCCTCTGCTCACTCTGGTGACATGCTACCCGTTCTATTACATCGGTGCCGCGCCCAAAAGGTTCATCGTTCAGGCACACTTGATCGGCGCAGGTGAGCCGAAACCCGAGATCCTTTTCTAACTCTAGAGCCTCGATGGGATGCCATTTGACCCTCGCGTCGGTTTGTCGCCTTCCGACAGCCTGCATTCGCGTTTTTTCTTCGGATTCCACCAAAAAGTAGTGGTATCAGTTCCTCGGAGGGCGGTAAAATTCGCTTGTAGGGATCGCGTTGCCATCCTCATGACTCAAGGAACAGGACAATGCGGCAGTTAGTCTGGCGCCTCGCAATTTCGGCCGGCCTTATCGTGGCGATGCTGGTGGTCTGCTTGCGTTTGCCTCACGTTGACCATGCCACGGTGGCGATGCTCATGCTTCTGGCCATCGTCGGGCTTGCCAAGATGTGGGGCCGCGCCGAAGCCTTGACCGCCGCGATTATCGGAGGCATCGGTTTTGAGCATTACTTCCTGCCTAGCCGCGGACTCGGCATTGCAAACCCCGAACATTGGGTCGCCCTGACTGCATTTCTGGTCACCGCCGTGGTAACCGGGCAGGTAGCCACGCAGCTAAAGCGGCGCCGAAACGAAGCCGTGGAGCGGGAGATCGAGATGGAAAAGCTTTACCGGCTGGTGAACACGTTACTTGAAAGCGGCAGTTCCGAGTCCACGGCTGCACAAATGACGGATCAGATGCTTGAGATCTTTGGAGCCGACGGCGCTGCCCTCTACGACAAGCATGCGAATCAAATCGTCCGCGCGGGCCTTTGCGCCATTACCATCTCCGATCAGGCCCTCCGTCATACGGCAACATCCGGACACCAGGTTCTGGACATTCGCTCGGCGTACGCCTTGGCGCCGATCCGGCACGGCGGTGAACTGGTTGGCAGCCTCGGTTTGAGCGGCGCCAAGTTGTCCGAAGCGGTGCTTACCGCGCTCGCGGGACGGGTAGGGCTGGGGCTGGCAAGACTCTATGCGATCGAACGCACCACCGAGGCCGAGGTCATCCGGCGGTCCGAGGAACTGAAATCGGCGGTCCTGGACGCGATGGCCCACGAGATCCGGAATCCCCTCAATTCCGTGAAAATTGCCGCGACAACTTTGCTTTCGGGGCGTGCAGGGAGTGAATTGCACAAGCGGGAAATGCTCACAATCATCGACGAGGAAGTGAACCGCATGGATCGCTTCATCGACGAGGCCGTGCAACTGGCTCGCGTGGACGCCGGCGAGTTGTCTTTGCATAGGGAACCGCAAAACCTCGCTCGCCTGATCCCAGCCGCTATCGCGGAGATGGGCGCGTTGACCAGCCGCCGTACCGTTGAAGTGCGTATTCCGGAAGCGCTGCCGCCGGCTGAATGCGACAAGGGCATGATGGCGCGAGTTCTTAAGCAACTCCTGAGCAACGCTCTGAAGTATTCGCCTGACGATTCGCCGCTTACGGTGTCGGCCGAGTTCACGGGAACCGCCATTGTCATTGACGTGGTGGACTGTGGTCCCGGGGTGAAAGACGAGGAACGGGATCGTATATTCGAAAAGTATTATCGCGGCAGCGCGGCCAAGTCACGGGTGCCTGGAACGGGCTTGGGGCTCGCAAGCGCGCGGTCCATTGTGCAGGCTCATGGGGGTGAGATTTGGGTGACTAGCCCTCCCGCGGGAGGCGCTGCCTTTCACGTGTCGCTGCCGGTAAGCGCCGCCGGCAAAACCGTGGGGGCGCTGTGAAGGACTCGGCCAAGGTCATGATCGTCGATGACGAGCCGCAGGCGCGGCGCGTTTTGCGGGCCGCACTCATCTCGCGCGGATTCGAGGTAACCGACGCCAGGACCGGCGAGGAGGCGTTGGAGAGTCTAAGAAGTGAAATTCCGGATGTGATTCTGCTCGATCTCGCGATGCCCGGTATGGGCGGCCTGGCAGCGTGCCGGCTGATTCGCGAAAGTTCCGAAGTGCCGATTATGATCGTGTCCGCGAGGAAAACGGAACAGGAAAAAGTAGATGCCCTGCAAAGCGGCGCCGACGACTATGTGACGAAACCGCTCGGCATCGAGGAACTGATTGCGCGCATCCACGCCGTCACCAGAAGGCCCTCCGTAGGGTCCCATTCCCGGATTGTCCGCTTGGACTCGGTAGAGATCGATCTCGAAAGCCACGAGGTAAAGCGGGGGGACAGCGTGACCCATCTGACAACCAAGGAGTTCAGGCTGCTGTATTACTTCCTTCAAAACGCCGGGAAAGTGGTGACACACCGCCGGCTCTTACAAGCCGTCTGGGGGCCGGACTACGGCAACGAAGTCGAGTATCTCAGGGTCTTCATTAATCAGTTGCGAAAGAAAATCGAGCCGGATCCCTCTCATCCAAAGTACATTCTTACTGAGCCTTCCTCTGGTTACCGTTTCGCGGCCGGCCCCAGGCGTTAGGGAAATCATAATGGCTCCTTTATATGGCCCTTATGGGACGCCTTTATTCTGGTCGCATATTGGTCACAACACGTCTAGGTTTGGGGCGCGATTGAATCGAGTTGGAAGTTCAACCGATGCGATACACGGTGCCTCGCATATTAATCGTTGACGACGATCTGCAGTTCCGCAGGACTCTTCGTTTGGCGTTGGACGCGCACGGCTACCTGGTCTGTAGCGCCGCCGGCGGAAAAGAAGCCCTGGATACTGCGGCAGCGACCACCCCGGACCTAATCGTGCTGGATTGGCATTTGCCCGACATGGATGGCATTCAAATCTGCCGTGCGCTACGAGCCCATTCCGATGTGCCGGTACTCATGATTTCGGCGGATCGATCGAACCAGAAAAACGTTGCGCTGAACGCGGGTGCAAACGATTACCTTCCCAAGCCGTTTTCGGTGAACGAGTTGCTGGCCTGCATCGAATCCGCCTTGAATCGTTGAAAGCGCACTGACTCCCGTCTGTCTGCCGGTTCTCGAATAAAAAAAACGTAACGCTTTTCTTATCGCCGCTTAACGCCGATCGGATATTCTTTTAGGCGTAGAAAACCAATTCGGAACTAGCTATGGAGGTTTCAGAAAGATGCGGCAAGCAGTTTGCACCAGTAGCAAAGTGGGCCGCCGCCGCGCGCCCAATTCAGGAATATTGGCTCTGATCGTCTGCGCGACCGCGGTTATGGCATTGAGTCCCCGCCTTCAGGCGCAGCAGGAAGTTTCGCAAGCAGATGTGCAGGCCGCCTTGCAGCGGTGCGCGCAATGCCATGGCACGAACCTGCAAATGTCGAAGCTGAATTTGAGTACGCGCGAAGGAATGCTCAAGGGCGGGGAGAGTGGCCCCGCGGTCATTCCCGGCAATGCTGACGCGAGTCCCCTGTACCGCCATATCGCGGGTCTTCAGGCGCCGGCTATGCCAATGGCGCCGGTCCCCGCTCTGAACACGCAGCAAATAGCCCTGATAAAAGATTGGATCAATCAAGGCGCGAAATGGACCGATGCTGTGGCATCGTCCGCAACGTCAGCCAAAGCCTATCCTGGCGGCTACGTGCCGCGCGAGATTACCGCGCAGGATCGCCAATGGTGGGCTTTCAAGAAGCCGGTGCGCAACGCGCCGCCTGCGGTTCGCGATGTCCGTTGGAGCCATAATCCCATCGACGCGTTTGTCGAGAGTATGCGTGAGCAGAAAGGCGTGGATTCGGCTCCCGAGGCTGATCGCCGGACTTTGATCCGCCGCGCCTATCTGGATTTGGTGGGGCTTTTGCCTCCGCCCGAGGCGGTGGACGCATTCGTAAAGGACTCGGCGCCGGACGCGTATTCAAAGCTAGTCGACAAGCTGCTCGCGTCCCCGAATTATGGCGAGCGCTGGGGCCGCAACTGGCTGGATGTGGTTCGCTATGCGGATAGCTCCGGTTTCGAATACGATCTTACGGTTGAGAACGCATGGCGCTATCGCGACTATGTGATCAAGGCATTCAACGAAGACAAGCCATACAACCAATTCATCATCGAACAGCTAGCCGGAGATGAGCTGGATAAGCCGACTCCCGACAGCCTGATTGCGACGACGTATTACCGGGTGGGCCCGCGAGTGCGCTTCCGGGAGGCAAACTATCCGTCTTACCGCTACGACTACATGGACGATATGGTGCGCACCACGTTCCAGGGCTTCCAGGCCCTCTCCGTCAATTGCGCCCGCTGCCACGATCATAAGTTCGATCCTATTACACGCCTGGATTACTTCAAGGCGGTAGCGGCCTTCTGGCCTTACGTCGATTACGACCAGCCGCTGGTTCCGAAAGCCGAAGTGGATGCGTACAACGCGAAGGTGAAGGCGCTCGATGTGGAAATGACTCCGCTGCGCCAGGAAATCGCGCGGATCGAGAAGCCTTACCGGGAGAAGCGGCGCCAGCAACAGGTGCAGGATGCTCTCAAGAAGTTCCCCCCGGATATTCAAGAGGCGATTAAGACGCCCGAGGCGCAGAGAACTCCTGGCCAAAAACTGCTGGTGGCGCAGGTAATCATCGCTCCCAGCGACGACGTCGATCCTGACACTGTCGTTGCGGACGCGACCGCCGCTGCCAGGGAGAAAGCGAAAGCCAAGGCGAATCAGGTCTTCGGCGCCAGCAACCAGGCGTATCATCGCAATGCTCTCAAATTGAGCCCCGAAGACGAACAGAAGCGCGCCGAGCTGCAAGCCAAGATTGACAAGATCGAAGAGCGGCTGCCGGCTCCGCTGCCCACCGCGAATGGTGTTCGAGACGGCGATTATCGGTTGCAGCCAGATGGCCTCGGCGACTCCCACATTCCCGGAACCGGGCGTCCGGACTATGGAATCAAGTGCTGCTTCGTGCCGGCGGTCGGCACCAAGTACGAAGTTCCGCCGCTCTACTTCGCGGCTGCGAGCGACGATATCAAGGCCAACGCATCGACTTTCCAGGTGCAGCCTGGCTTCCTGACAGTGCTGACGGATCCCAAGAATCCGCCGCCGGCCACACATGTGCCGAACCGGACAGACTACGTCACCAGCGGCCGCCGCCGTGCGCTGGCGGATGCGATCGCCTCGCCTGACAATCCCTTGACTGCGCGGGTGATGGTGAATCGCATCTGGGGCTGGCACTTTGGTACCGGCATCGTTTCGACCCCGGCAATTTCGGGAAGATGGGCACTCTGCCGTCAAATCCCGAATTGCTCGACTGGCTGGCCACGGAATTCGTCCGCCAAGGCTGGAGCATCAAAGCGATGCAACGGCTGATCATGAACTCCGAAACCTATAAGATGGCCTCGGCGTACTCGCGCGAGGCCGATCTCAAGACAGACCCGACCAACGTTTACCTGTGGAGATTCCCGCCGCACCGGGCCGAGGCGGAGATCATCCGCGATATCACGCTGGACGCCAGCGGCAAGCTGAATCCGCAAATGGGCGGCGAACCCTTCTTCCCGGCAATCCCGGCGTCATTGCGCGCCGATCAGCCGCGCGGTACCTGGGAACTCACCAAAGAGGAACCTTCTACTTGGCGCCGAAGCGTGTACGCATACGTCAAGCGCGGCCTGAAATATCCCATGTTCGAGGTATTCGACGAACCGGATTTGAACGTGAGCTGCGAACGCCGTGCTACCAGCACGGTTCCGACCCAGGCGCTGACGCTGCTGAATAACCAGTTCACGCTGATGCAGGCGAATTTCTTCGCCGACCGGGTATGGAAAGCGGCGGGCCCGGATCCGCAAAAGCAAGTCTCGGAGATGTACCGGATCGCACTCAGCCGCGAGCCTACTCCGACTGAAATGCGTGACAATTTGGCGTTCCTGAAGAAGCAGACGGAAAGCGCGTCTGCCAAGAACGGGAGCGGCGATAGCGCGGCGCGCTCGGCGCTGGACGATTTAGCTCATGTGACGCTAAATCTTAACGAATTCGTTTATATCAAGTAGGAGAAAGTCATCATGTTTGAGAAAATGCCGGAGCGAAGCCGCAAGGAGCAATACGTATCACGGCGGAAGTTCTGGATGGAAGCGGGAATGGGAATTGGCGGACTGGCGCTCTTTGATTTATTTTGTCAGGATAATCTGCTGGCCGCGGAGTGCTCCGCAAGCAGCGGCGCAAATATAAAGTCGCCACTTTCTCCGAAGCCGCCGCATTTCAAGCCACGCGCGAAGTCGGTCATCTCGCTGTTCATGAGCGGAGGCGTCAGCCACCTTGACACGTTCCAATACAAACCGGCGCTTATCAAGTACAATCGCATGCCTATGGAGGGCCATGGAGACATCAAAGTTCGCCAGGGGTATCCGGGGCCTCTGATGAAGAGTCCGTTCACTTTCAAACAGTATGGGCAGTCGGGCGCTTGGGTATCGGAGATCTTCCCGAATATCGCCACCATCGTCGACGACCTCGCCTTCATGCACTCCTGTCAAGGCCTCTCGAACGATCACGTAATTTCGCACTACGAGTGGAACACCGGCTCGATCCAGATGGGATACCCGAGTGTAGGCGCCTGGGTGACGTACGGTCTCGGAAGCGAAAATCAAAACCTGCCCGGTTTCGTTGTGATTCTGGATCAGAAGGGCGGCCCCTATGCCGGACCGCCGAACTGGCAGAATGGCTTCCTGCCGGCGGCGTATCAGGGGACGGTATTCCGTTCCAAGGGCGATCCGATCCTGGACTTGTCGGCGCCCACCCAGTACATGACTCCCCAGCAGGAGAGAGCGCGTCTGGACCAAATGAATCTGCTCAATCAGAATTTCGACGAGCAGTATCCCGGGATCTCGGATCTCTCCGCCAGAATCTCCTCTTACGAACTGGCGTACCGCATGCAAGCCTGCGCGCCTGAGGCTGTGGATCTTTCAACGGAAAGCGACGAAACCAAACAGTTATATGGTATCAACGACCCGGCCTGCGCATCTTATGGCCGTCAATGCCTGCTGGCTCGCCGTCTGGTCGAGCGGGGCGTGCGTTTTATTCAGTTGATCAGTGGCGCGTATGTCAGTATCGAGGATACCTGGGACGCCCACGCCAACATTGTTAGCAATCATACGAAGCACGCGCGCGAGGTGGATAAACCCATAGCCGGGCTGATCACGGACCTGAAGCGCCGCGGCATGCTCGACGAAACCGCCGTGATGTGGCACAGCGAATTCGGACGCATGCCGATTTCGCAGCGCGGAATGGGGCGCGATCACAATCCCGGAACCATGACGATTTTCATGGCCGGCGCCGGCATCCAGGGCGGCCAGTCGATCGGCGCCAGCGACGAAGTCGGCTACAAAGCCGCGGATCAGAAACTGACCAACCATGACGTCCACGCAACTTTACTCGACTTGCTGGGCATGGACCATAAGCGCCTCACATACTTTTTCAGCGGGCGAAATATGCGCCTCACTGATGTCTCCGGCGAGCTGATCCCTCAAATCACAGGGACTGTTCAAGCGAAAGCTTAGGCTGTCCTCTCCGGAAACAGTCCCGGCATCCAGCGCGACGCGAGCGCTGCGGGGAAAACCAGCCGCACGGGAGAGCGCGGGCTTTCCGATGTCAGGACTCGTTTTTCAATCAGGGCGGATACGATACGGCGAGCGTGGCGGTCCACTACGCCGACGATGGGGGCGACTTCGCCGCGGGGCAGCTCGCCGCGGTAAAGAACCGCTTCAAGAATGCTGCCGGATTTCGGGGGCAGCTCATCGAGCCGGATTTCCTCTTCAGCCCAGAGCAGGATGCGTGTGCGCAGGCGGTCTGGCTGCATCAGCCCTTCCATGAAGGTGACCTGGTCGATGCAGGTGGTGAGGAAAAACTGCGTGAACTCTGCGAGGGCCCCTTCGCTCAAGTTCCCTCTTCCGTCGAGGTCATTGCGGCGCGGCAGATCGCAGGCGGCCAAGTGGCCTTTGTAAGCCTGGACATTGCGGGCAAGGCCGCGTGTCACGGACCAGACCGCGCCAGTATCAAGGGATTCCAGCATCGTTGCGTGTGACATGAGCCGGGCCACGCGGCCGTTGCCGTCAAGAAACGGGTGAATCCAGGCAAGCCGATGATGGGCGGCAGCGGCGGAGAGAATGACGTCTGTCTTGCCCAGATTGCCGTAGAATTCGCCAAAACGCTCCATGAAGCGGGGCACGGCGCCCGGACTTACGGCCAGATGCTGGCCGACGACGACATCACGGTGGCGCAGCTCTCCGGGAGCAACACGGATGCGTTTCTTTGTCTTGGGGTCTGCGACCAACAACAGCTCTTCAGGCAACAGCTCGCAAAAGCGGCGATGGATTTCGCGGATGCTCTCGGCTGTAACAGTGCGGCCTTTGAGGCCTCCTTCATCAATCCATTTTTGAACGGCAATATGCGCTGTCGCTTCGCGCTGGAGGTAGCGCTTGGCGGTGTCGGTGCTGTAGTCGTTCTTGAGGGCGCGCTCGATGTCGACCGGGTGGGTGTCGTGTCCCTCAATAAGGTTGCTGTAGTAGCAGCTCATCGCCCGCACGAGATCGGCGAGCGAGGTGAGCAGGCTGGCCGGCAGGCTGCGACGGAAGCCGGAAGATTTCTGGGCGAGTTCGAGAGCGAGATCTGTCATGGCGCCGCGGTGGCGGGAGCTTTCGCCGATCAGCAGCGGCTCCATCATCGTGAGGGCTTCGCCCCGATCTTCAGCCCGTTTAATGTCCTCTTCTATGTCCTCTTCTGATGAAGGCATAAACAACTATATAACAATAACTTAGTGTCTTGTCAACAGTATTGTAGTCCTCTAAAATGTCCGCTACAAAGTCCGCATGGTTCGGGGCCTGGATGGCCACTATCTGAACCGAATCTTGAGATGGTGGTGCGGGCGGAGGGACTTGAACCCTCACGGACCTTGCGGTCCAACGGATTTTCTTACCATCCACGGCTTTCGCCGCCGCCGTTCAGCGTTTGTGGTCTGGACTATCCCTTCACCGTAGCGTTCGCCGTAGGTGCTGCCCGTCTAGTCTCTACACCTTCCCGTCCGGAAGTGTTCTTTTCCGTCCGGGCTTGGCTCGGGATCGCCATTTCAGGGTTCCCCGAATTTGAGCAGTTCTGCATCGCCAGTTTCCCGGCGAGCACTCAATTTTCAATTAAGTCCGATGCGTCTGCCGATTCCGCCACGCCCGCATGATGTTAAGTATAGCGGCTTAATCTTCCTGTTCGGATTTCTGCTGCCTCTTCTTTGACGGCTTTTTCTTGTGGATGTTGACCGCCGCGGCGTCGATGCTGTTCTTGATGTGCGAGGCGTAGTATTTCTCGATCAGCTCGACACTGGTGCGGCAGTTCTTGGCGATCTGGTAGATGTCCGCGCCTTCCATGGGGCGCAGGCAGATATAGGTGTGGCGCAGGCTGTAGGCGGTACGCGCCTGACCTTCGCGGTCTTTCTTGAGATTCTGCTCCGTCAGAATCGCGTTGAACAATTCGTGATGGCGCTTGGGGAAGATCAGGTCGGTTGGTTGCGCCCCCCTCCCCTCTTCTTTCTTCCTCGCGGCATTCCTGTCTCTAAGCCGCTCGAAAGGCCTGACAGCGCCTTTGGCCGCACCTCGATTTCAAGGATAGTTTGCTGCGTGCCTTCGTCCAGGACGATGGTCACGTCGCGGAATTCGAGACGGTAGGCCTCATCGGGCCGTGAGCCCGTATTGGCCATGAAGAGCACGAAGTCGTGCAGGTCTTCGCAGTCCCACTTGTAGCGGGATTTTTCGGGTGCCTGGCGCGCTCGCGCGTGGCCTCGTAGAGCTTCTTTTATTCCTCCGGGGAAAACCGCGCACGGTGCGAGATTTTGGCGGAGCCCCTGAAGGGATCGGATATGTTGGGCAGATACTGCAGCCAGCCGTGGCGCGCCGCCGTCTTGAGCACTTGCCTCAGACAGACGATCTCCTGATGCAGGGTGCTGCGCCCGGCGGTTTGCCCCGCTTCTTCATCGCCTCCTGATGGCGGTGGATCCGGTATTCCTGGACCTGGCCGGGGTGATTTCGGAGAGGCCCATGGCGCCGAAGAAGGGCAGCAGATGGAAATTCAGGCGTCTTTTGTGGCCCTCGACATAAACGGGATTGCGCTGGCCTTCGGTGATGATTTCGTATTCGCGAAGGAACTGGGTGGCGGCTTCGCTGAAGGTTTTTTCCTTTTTGACTTCGCCACTGCGCAGCTTGCCCTTCAGCTCCAGATGCCAGTCTTCGGCAACATCCCTGGCGCGCGCGAGACTTTCCTCGATTTCGCCACCCGGGCACGATGAAAATACCGTAGTTTATTACACCACATCGTTTGTGAAATCCTGCACATTTCTGGCTTCGGGTACCCAACCCAAAGAACCCAAAGAACTTGTTGACACCTTCCCAGCATGCGCATAGAATACTTCGAAGTGGGTGAGCGCTATCGTCGGCAGTCTTAGTTCCGCCAACAGCCCAATTTGCTATCAGGAGAAAATTTCATGACGAGAGAGTCTCTGTCGACTTTCAGCAGCCTGTTACTGCTGTCGATTTCGATCCTTTGCGGGCTGGCGCTGCCCAGTTCCGCCAGGGCCCAGGCCGTTGCGATCGCGCAAGTCAGCGGCAATGTAACCGATCCCACCGGCGGCGCCATTGCAAACGCACAGGTCCGAATGATTGAGACCGAAAAACAAGCGGTGCATACCACGGTCACCGATGCCCAGGGCCAGTACGTGCTTCCCGGACTTCCGGTGGGCCCCTACCGGCTGGAAGTGCAAGTCGCCGGATTTAAGGACTACGCGCAAACCGGCATCGTGCTACAGGTCAACAACAACGTTCAGATCAATGTGGCCATGCAGGTGGGCTCGCTCTCCGAAAAGGTGGAAGTGAACGCCACCGCGAGTATGGTGGAGACCAAGGAAAATTCAATTTCGTCGGTGGTCGATCAGCGGGGCATTAACGATTTGCCGCTGAACGGCCGTCAGGCCACCCAGTTGATTATGAGCCTGGGGGCCGCGTCCTACGGCGATGCCGGAGACACCGGCAGCAAGACGTTCTTTAGCTCCACGCGGATTTCCGTCGCGGGCGGGCAGGGCAACGGCACCGCGTACCTGCTGGATGGTGGAGACAACACCGACGCCATGTCGAACGTCAATCTTCCCTTCCCGTTTCCGGACGCCCTGCAGGAGTTCAGCGTCGAGACCAGCGCCGTGTCGTCGCGTTTCGGCATCCATCCCGGCGCCACCGTCAACGTGGTTACCAAGTCGGGGACGAACGCGTTCCACGGCGACCTGTTCGAGTACTTGCGGAACGGCGATCTGAACGCCCGCAACTTTTTCGCACTAAAGCGCGATAGTTTAAAGCGAAATCAGTACGGCGGGACTGCCGGCGGCCGCGTAATCCGCGACAAGTTGTTTTTCTTTGGCGGCTTTCAGGGAACCATCAACCGCTCCAACCCTCCCTCGACGTCGACTCGCATCCCGACTGCCGCCATGCTAAACGGGGACTTCAGCGCGGTTGCATCGGCCGCGTGCGGGGGCAAACCCGTGACGAATCCGTTCGCCAATGGCGCGCCGTTTGCGGGCAACCAGGTCCCAGTCGGGTTGCTCAACGCCGTTGCCGTAAAGACGGCGACGCAATATCTGCCGATAGCCTCGGCCGACCAGTGCGGCAATGTCACCTATGGAATTCCCATTACTGGAGACGAGAACCAATATATCGGGCGCGTGGACTGGCTGCAAAATTCGAAACACACCATATTTGGAAGGTATTTCGTGGATACCTACCAGAATCCGGCAACCTACGACGGCAAGAATCTGCTGACCACAACCCAGGCAGGCAACCTCGAAATGGCGCAGTCCTTGACCGTCGGCGACAACTACGTTTTCGGTCCCGGGACACTGAACTCGTTTCACGCCACTTTCAACCGCCGCCGCGATGACCGCGGGCCAACTAGCATTCCGATCAACCCGACGCTGCTCGGGATCAACATGTATAGCGCCGTGCCTAACTTCCTGCTGTTCTCGGTTACCGGCGGATTCAGCACCTTCTGCGGAACCTGCGCTCCGGGACATTTCAACGTCAACGCGTTCCAGGTTGCCGACGACGTAGACATCATCCGCGGCCGGCATCAAATGGCATTTGGGTTTAACCTCGTCCGGGTGCAGAACAATACCATCTCCGGCTTCCAGGAGAATGGAAACTTTACATTTAATGGCTCCCGCACTGGCGTGCCCCTCGCCGATTTCATGCTCGGAGTGCCTAACGATTTCACTCAGACCAACGCCACTCCCGACGACTTGCGCTCCTGGATTATGAGTTTCTACGCGCAAGACACCTGGAAACTGTCTTCGCGGCTCACACTAAACTACGGCATCCGCTGGGAACCGACCTTCGCCGATCCCGATAAATACGGGCGTGGCACTTCCTTCAGCCTGGCTGCTTTCAATGCCGGCCAGCACAGCACCGTATACCCGAATGCGCCCGCTGGACGTTTTTCAAAGGCGATCCCGGAATTCCGGACGCCATGTGGAACGGCAAAATGACGAATTTCGCCCCCCGCATCGGGATCGTATGGAATCCGCATGGAGACGGGCGGGATACGCTCCGCATCGGCGGCGGAATCCTTTACGACGTGACGGAGACCTGGTACAACGAGCGCGAGACCACCAACGCGCCGGTCGGCACGTCCCTCGAAGTGGTGAATCCGGCGGGGGGCCTGACCAATCCGTGGCTAAATTACCCGGGCGGAAATCCTTTTCCCCAAAACGGGAAGGCTTACTTCCCGGTATCCGGGGGAACCTACGTTAACATGCCCATCAACCCCAAACCCACTTATGTGGCCAGTTGGAATGTCACCTACCAGCGCCAGATCGGCACCTGGATGGCCTCGGTAAGTTATTTGGGCAACAAGACCACACACCTTTGGGGCAATGGCGGCGAAATCAACCCGGCAACATTTTTGGGATTAGGCCCATGCACGATCAACGGTGTTAACTATACCGTCTGCTCCACAACTTCTAATACCCAGCAGCGCAGGCGTCTTTTCCTGGCTAACCCCGCGCTGGGCATTGCCTACGCGAGCATCAACACGTCGGACGATGGAGCCGTGGCTCACTATAACGGCCTGCTTCTGTCGGTGCAGCATCGCCTAAGCAATAGCTTCACGTTCAATGCCAACTACACGGACTCTTACTGCGTTTCCGACGCGGATTTCGGCGCTGCACTGGCCGCCTCAAGCAACTCGCAACCTTTCAACCGGCATGCCGATTGGGGACCCTGCGTGTTTGATACGCGCCACAACTTCAACACCAGTCTGGTGGCCACCAGCTCGATGAAGCGAAGCAACCGGTTTGTGAATCGCCTTCTGAGTGATTGGCAGATTGCGCCTCTGGTTCACGTCGCGAGCGGCCAGCCCCTTAATATCATCACGGGTGCCGACAACTCGCTAACCTCCATCAATACCAGTAACAATGACCGCCCCGATGTAGTTCTCCCGAACGTCTTTGCGACCAACCCGGTATGTAATAACGGCGCTACACCCTGCGTGCAATACCTGAATAAGGGCGCGTTCATACCCAATCCGCTGGGCACGTACGGCAATCTCGAACGCAACGCCATACGCGGCCCCGGCAACGTGAACGTCGATATCGCTCTCAGCCGAATCTTCCCAATTACGGAACGCTTCCGGTTGCAGGCGCGAATGGACACGTTTAATGTCTTCAATCACGCGAACTTCGTGGGAGCGATTTCGCCGGCCGGGACGGTATCGGCGTACTCAACGTTCTCGAATAACTTGACCGCCGCTACTTTCGGTAGGGTTCAAGCCGCCTTCGATCCGCGCATCCTGCAGTTCGCGATGAAGCTGTTTTTCTAGTGCGCATTGTTAGGCGCCCGTTGGGGAGCGTTGCCAGGACCGGCAACGCTCCGTCGCCGATCCGGCTCCCCGAATGGTGGGAACCTCGATTACCCTGACGCCGGAAGGCGGCTGATCCGCCGCCCGCGCCCAAGCTCCCAGCATCTGTTCCACCGTGACCAGCCCGAGCCTCCGCGCGCCTTCCCGAGTGGACGGGATTTCTTTCCGCGAGCCAGTAAAACGGGATCAGGGCATCAGGCCAGCGATGTCCCGGACCCAGCACGTACCACGGCCGCAGGATATTGGCATTGAGCCCGCTCGCCTCTAATTCCGCCTCGCAGGCGCTGCGAGCGGCGATATAGGCGTGCATCGCGCGCCACGCTCACACAAATGAAGTGGACCACGCCAGCGCGTTTCGCCGCGCGGATGGCCTCGATCCCCGAGCGCTGATCGATCTCTACGAACTCCCTGGCTTTCGCGGGGCTGGGGTGCGCCACTCCCACCAGTTGGATGCATGTGCCGTATCCCGCGAGATGCTGTTCGTAGGACGCGCCGTCGAGCGCATCTCCCAGCACCGGCGTGCAGGCATCCGGCAGCTTGTGCTCCCAGCCCCGACGCACTTCGCGCTGGCACGATCTGTTCGCCTACGCACAAGCCAAGACCGAGCTGAACCGTCCCGCGTGGCTGGCGCGTCCCTACTTGTCTCTGCGCTTTGTCGGGGACACGCACGGCGCGGTGGAACCCGGCATCGGTTTCGCGCCGCAATATCTTTCCGAAAATGCAGTGATCGCCGCGCTCGGCGTGGCCACTCGCACCTGGCACGGCGCCGCCGGCTGGTTCGAAGCCGGAGAACAGTTGCGCTATCGCCCAACGTCCACCGATCCCAGTTTCATGTCGCCGGATTATCGCGGCGGCGTGTCCTATGCCAAGGGCGTTGGCCATCTGCTGACTCAGGGTTCGCACGGCCTCTTCGCGGAGACCAACGACGACGCGGTCTACGTACGCCGCTTCGAGAACGATACGCTGTTCTATTCGCAGAATCGCACCGGATACACGCTGCGCCAGGCTGAAACCGGCTTCGCTGGATTTGCACCCGCAGTTGTATTGGAACTTCAACGCAACCACCGATGTGAAGCGCCTCTATTGGGCGAACTATATCGAGACCGGCCCGGGCCTGCGCTTTCGCCTCGGCGGTCGCGCCGCGCCGTTGTTGTTTTCGGTGAATCTGCTCAAGGGCGCCTACCTGGTGAACGCGGGCAATCCGCGCGGGCCGACTTTCAATGATGTGCGGATCGGAGTCTGGTATGCGTTTTCCCGCTAGATGGTTGTGGATTGTCTGCGCGCTGTGTTTGCGGGTCCAGGCCGCGCCCGCGTTTCTCTTTCCACGTCATAGGAGACGATCCGGGTGGCTGGCCCGAACTGCTCTCGTCGATGGGCTTGACCAGCGGAACCGGCGGCGGCGCGAGCGTGATCGTCGCACCGCACGGAACCGACTTGCCATACGCCGAATGGTCGGCGCGAGTGGAGCAGGGCAGTCATCTTGGTCGTGGAAGGCGAGTCGCCGCTCGCCGCCGCTTTCGGATTTCGCCCCGGCGCCCAGCCGCACGTAACAGTGCGCAGCGAAGAAGACCTGCGCGCGCCCGAGCTCCGCATCGTGTGGGAGAAGGCGCTCGATCTGCCGGTGGTCGGCGTCCCGGCCGAGGCACGCGTGTTCGCGCGCGAGCGCTGGCAGAAGGCGCCGCTCCTCGCCGGTTACCGCAAAGGCGAAGGCGCGGTTCTGTGGGTCGCCGCTCCGCCCGGCCCGCACGGCTATGAGCGCTTCCCCTACCTGCCGCAGGCGCTCCTCGATCTGGGACTCGAACCGCCCTTCCGTTCCGCGCGCTTGTGGGCGTTCTTCGATTCCGCTTATCGCGCGCGCGTCGACGTGGATTATTTCGCCCGCCGCTGGCGTGCCGCCGGCATCAGCGCGCTGCATGTCGCCGCCTGGCATTTCTGGGAGCGCGATCCGCAGAGCGACGAATATCTGCGGCGTTTGATCGACGCGTGCCATCGCAACGCCATCCAGGTCTATGCCTGGCTGGAACTGCCCCATGTGAGCGAAGCGTTTTGGGACCAGCACCCGGAGTGGCGCGAGAAAACCGCCCTGCAACAGGACGCGCAGCTCGACTGGCGCAAGCTGATGAACCTGACCAATCGCGATGCCTTCGCCGCCGTCTCGGCAGGCGCGCGCGATCTGCTTACGCGTTTCGATTGGGATGGCGTGAATCTGGCGGAGTTGTATTTTGAATCGCTCGAAGGCCATGAGAATCCGGCGCGCTTCACGCCGCTCAACGCCGACGTCCGCCGCGAGTTCCAGCAGACCGCGGGATTCGATCCGCTTGACCTGTTCAACGCCCAGTCGCCTCTCTACTGGCAGAAGAACGCGCCGGGTCTCGCCAGGTTCCTGGAATTCCGCGCGCAACTCGCCCAGCGCCAGCAGACCGAATGGATCGCGCAGATCGAAGACCTGCGCCGCCTGAAACCGCAGTTGGATCTGACGCTCACGCATATCGACGACCGCTTCGACACCAGCATGCGCGAAAAGTTGGGTGCGGACGCCGCACGCGTTCTGCCCCTGCTCGCCCAGCACGACTTCACGTTTCTCATCGAGGACCCGGCCACCGTCTGGAACCTGGGACCGCAGCGCTATCCGCAGATCGCCGCGCGCTATGCGCCTCTCACGCCCTCTCAGGACAAGCTCGCGATCGACGTCAACATCGTCGACCGCTATCAGGATGTCTATCCCACCAAACAGCAGACCGGCGCGGAATTGTTGGAGCTGGTTCACGCTGCATCCAACTCATTCCCGCGCGTGGCCTTGTACTTCGAGGCCTCGATCGCCCGCTGGGATCTGCCGCTGCTGGCTTCCGCTGCCGCCGCCGTCGAGCGCGCCGAGCAAGTGAACGGAAAGCTGGTGGTGGAATCGCGGCGCGGTGTGGGCGTTCCGTGGAAGGGTCCGGCGCTGGTGGACGGAAAGCCTTGGCCCATCGCCGGCGACGATACGCTCTGGTTGATGCCCGGCCCGCATGTGATCGAGCCCGCACCGCAGGCCACCCCCATGCGCGTCCTCGATTTCAACGGCGACCTGAAGATGGCCGGTGTCACGCCGCAGGGCATCGAGTTCGCCTATCAAAGTTCAGCGCGTGCGATGGCGCTCATCGAACGCGCCCCCGCCAAGCTGCGAAATCGACGGCGTCGAGCGCACGCCTGACATGGCTGGGAATGTGCTCCTGCTGCCGCGCGGCCAGCACCTCGTCAGTCTGAGCAGATAGACCGCGCCCGCTCGAAAACTTCGCGCAGCATCTCCGCCGTCAGCTTGCCGGTCGAAGTATTCTGCTGGCTGGGATGGTAGGAGCCTACCAGAACCGCCGCTCCGGGAATCTCGTACTGCACATTGTGGCCAAACGCGTACGCCGCGCGGCTGCGAATGATGCCGCTGTCGCGCAGGATGCCGAGATACGCATCGAACGCCAGCTTGCCCAGCGCCACCACGCATTTCAAATTCTTGAGCAGCATCAGCTCGCGCTCCAGATACGCCGGCACGTGCGGAACTCCTCGAGGCGTCGGCTTATTATCCGGCGGAGCGCAGCGCACCGCCGCGGTGATATAGGCATCCGTCAGCTTCTGGCCGTCGCCGCGCGCTTGGCTTTCGGGCTGAGACGCAAATCCAGTTTCATACAGCGCCCGATACAGAAAATCGCCCGAGCGGTCGCCGGTAAACATGCGCCCCGTCCGGTTGCCGCCATGCGCCGCCGGAGCCAGACCAATAATCAGCATCCGCGCCTCGGGATCGCCGAACGGAGGCACCGGCTTCCCCCAGTAATCCCACTCGCGATACGCGCGCCGCTTCACCTCGGCCATATTGCGGCAGTGCGCCGTCAGGCGCGGGCAGGCGGTGCACGCGACCACTTCATCCGCCAGAATTTGCAGTGCGCTTTTAGGCATCGGCCAGTTTACGATACAGCGCGGCGAGCTCCGGCAGCCCTATCTGTTCCGCGCGCAGCCGCCCTTCCGCGAGCGCGTCAATCGTCTTCAATCCGTACACCGCGCCCAGATTATTGCGCAGCGTCTTGCGCTTGTGGCGGAAGCAGTGCTGCGCGAACTTCAGAAACGCGGCGACGTCCGTGACCCCCAACTCGGCCCGGCATCTCGCGGAGTCAGCCGCACCACCGCGCTATCCACCTTCGGCTGCGGCCGGAACGCCTCGCGTCCTACCGGGAACAGAATCTCCGCGCGGGCGTGGGTCTGCACCAGCACGCTCAGATAGCCGAAGTCCCGCGTGCCCGGACCGGCGGCGATGCGCTCGGCCACTTCCGCCTGCACCAGGAATACGGCCCGCTCCCACGCGCCGTGACATATTGAACACGCGCTCCAGAATCGGCGACGTAATGTAGTACGGCAGATTCCCGGCAATCACGGGCCGCTCCGCCGCCGCCGCGAAATCGGCTCTCAGCACGTCGCCTTCGATCAATTCCAGGCGCCCCGCCGCAATCGCCTCATGAAACTTCTGGCGCAAATAGTGCACCAGAACCGCGTCCACTTCGATGGCGATCACCCGCTCGGCCCGTTCGAGCAGCGGCTCCGTCAGCGCGCCGCGCCCCGCGCCGATTTCGATCACTGCGCGCGTACCTTCGCCGCAAGCCGCGTCCGCGATGCGATCCAGAATAGATTTGCGGGTAAGGAAATGCTGCCCGAAGCGGCGCCCCAGAGGTTACCCTCTCACGTCGATACGGCTCGAGTGGAACCACAGCCGCATCTTGGACATCATGGGCTGGCCGAAAGTGGTGGCCGGAGTGAAATTGGAAAACACCAGTGCGTTCTCCAGGCGTCTCCGCATCTGCGGATTCGCCAGCACGCTCGCGCCCGCCACCACCGCGTAATCCAGCATGCGGCCCTGCTCATCCACCGTCACATCCACCACCACGTCGGTATCGCCCACGCTGAATGGCGCAATGCTCTTCACCGCCACCGGAGTGTTGAGAACCGTGGGCACGTCGCTAGCGCTGTTCGACAGCAGCGGGTAAGCCGGCACCACGAACATGCTGAACAGGACCACGGTCGAGAACACGCCGCCCGCAAACGGCAGCGCCAGCGACAAAACCACGTTATCCAAGAACAACTGCGTGTTTTCCCGCCAGGTATTCCAAATCGCCGCCAAGTTGCGGTGCTCCAGGCGCCGCTGCCGCTCCCGCGAAGCGATCACGCGCAACGAGGTCCGCAGTTCCGTCCGGCGGGACTCTTCGCGGAAAGACTCCGCAGAGACTCGCCGATGGAGTCCGCGTTCCGCAAATTGCCGGGATGGTATCTCATTCCGCCACCGCCGTTGTAGGATTCCAGCCGGCCGGCGCATTCTCGCGCCGCAGACGCTCCGTCAAGCGCTGCCGCAGCGCTTCCCGGCCGCGCAAAATTCGCGATTTCACCGTTCCCAGCGAAGTTTCCAGAATCTCCGCGATCTCGTCGTAGCTCAAACCTTCCAGTTCGCGCAGCACCAGCGCCGCGCGGTAATGCGGATTGATCTCCGCGAGCGCGGCTTCGATCAGCGTCTCCCGCTCGTGATCGATGGCGAGTTCCATGGGTGACCGGGACGGATCCGCCAGCCAGTCCAATGCGTTGTGCCCTTCGCCGCGCGCCGGCTCCAGCGCGACCTCCTGGCCGCGATGCCGTCCGAACCAGCGCCGGTGATTGCGCGACTCATTAACCGCGATGCGGTAAATCCAGGTCTTCAATGAACTCTGCCCGCGGAAGGACTGCACGTTGCGGAACACCTTGAGGAAAACTTCCTGCACCACATCGGGCGCGTCGCCCGGATCATTGGTAAGGCGGCTCACCAGGTTAAAGATGGGGTGCTCGAAGCGCTCGATCAGAGTTTCGTAGGCGGCTTCGTCGCCCTCGCACAGGCGGGCGATCAGCGCCCGTTCTTCCTGCGCGATTGCCGCCGCTGCGGTCGCCTTCTCCGCGTCAAATCCGGCATCGAACTGGAAGCCAATCGTCGTGTGAGCCACAAGCGTACCGCTCATCCAGTGTACCGCCTCCAACAATACCGTAGACACCGTCGCCGCGCCGAAGGTTCCCGGCCGGCCGCCAACCCGCCGACCGATCACCCGAAGTCCGGTAGTTAACTCCCTGCCGTGCAAGCTCGTACCTCTTTTGATACAATTAGTTATAGAGCTCACGCTCCGAAAGAAGGTCCACGTCTTTTATGGCCAGCAAACCCGCCTTCGCCCAGAGTGCGCAGGTCGACCATCCCAAGTTCGGTTTGGGCAGCGTCCTCTCCTGCAACGAAGAATATATTGTGATCAAGTTCGACGACCACGGCGAAAAGAAATTCGTCCTCTCCATCGTGATGCCGAACCTTAAGAAGAGTGACCGCGTTCCGCCCGCCGAGAAACGCCGCAGTTCCAAGAAAAAGGTGGCCGCAGCAGCAGCAGCCCCGGCCGCCAAGACGGCAGCCCCCGCTGCGGCCAAGAAGTAACACCAAATCGCTGGCCGGTTCCTGCCTATGAACTGGCTGCTGTTCGTTGTCGCAAACTTTCTGCTATCGCTTTCCGATGGCTCTCCCTAAACGCCCGCGCTAGACTCGCCAGCGGCTCGCGCGCGTCGGTCGCGGCGTCGATTTCTCCATGCTCCAGCGGCGCGTGATCCTTCTCGAAAATATAGATCAGCCGGCCATCCGCGCCCATCGAAAATCGCACCGCATCGGCTTCCATCGCGGCCGGGAAATGCTCGCAGCGTCCTCGCGCATAACCGCTAGTTGCAGACCTCACGCTGGGTCGATTCCGCGGGCTGCTCCGCGCATCCGGCCGTGCACTCGCCGGCCCAGGCATCGCCCAGCGGCAGCCGCGGAGCCGGGTCCCAGCCGCCCGCATCCAGCCGGCGCACGGGTTTGAATAATGGGCAAGCCATCTGAATTCGCGCTAAGCGGTATCCTAACAGATAAGTGACCCCGCGCATCCAGCTTCTCGAACAGATTCTGGCCCAGGACCCCGCCAGCAAACTCGCCCGTTACGGATTGGCGATGGAATACGTCAACACCGGCGAATGGGCGCGCGCGATCCCGGAATTCGAAGCCGTGCTGGTTACCGATCCGGGCTATTCGGCGGCCTATTATCACGGCGGCCAAACGCTCGAAAAGCTGGGCCGCCTGGACGACGCCCGCGAATTCTACCGCCGCGGCATCGCCGCCACGCGCGACCCCCATGCCCTGGGAGAACTCGAAGCCGCGCTGAGTATACTGGGGGATTAACATTGGGATTACCATTTCCCAAGAGGTTGCCGTGCGCCGTATTCCACATCTGCTCCTGACCCTGTGCGCCGCTGCGCTGCCCGCCCTGCCGCAGGCCGCCTCCGCCGCCGCGAATGGCGAAGCCGCAGGCCCGCAGGCCGCGCGCTCCGTCCAATAGCACCGAGAACCAGTTGGACGGCAATGAGGCGCTGTTCACAGTGCTCGCCGCCATCAACGCCGCCGGCTACGACGACCAGATCAATGCCGCTTCCACCCACGCCTTCCGCCATACGCTGCGCACCGAGCTGGCGGCCCGCAACCTCGACAGCGTCTTTGAGCTGAAGCGCTTTTTCCGCGACCACAAACTCGGCGATCCTACCGCCGAGCTGAACCGCTACATTTCTTACGCCCTGCTTATCAACGGGCCGCCCGATTTCGACTACCGCGATCCCGACATGGTGCGCCCGCCCGACGCCACCTCGATCGAAGGTCTGTCCCCACTGCTCGCGGCATTCTATAAGGAAGCCGGCATCGGCGAGTTCTGGCAGCGCGCGCAGCCCTTCTACGACCAGGTGATCGAGCAGTATCACGAACCGGTGGTCAACGCCATTCTGCAAGCCAACGCCTACGCGCGCAATACCACCAGCGGCTATCTGGGACGCCATTTCCAGATTTATGTCGACCTGCTGGGCGCGCCGAATCAGGTGCAATCGCGCAGCTTCGCCGACGACTATTTTGTGGTGGTGACGCCCTCGGCCGAGCCGCAGAGTCGACGGCATCCGCCACGCCTACCTGCATTTTCTGGTGGATCCCTCTGGCTATCAAGTTCTCCGACGACATCAACAAGAAACACGCCTTGGGCGACTACGCGCTCGGCGCCGGCGCTCTGGACGATCACTATAAAATCGATTTCGTCGATCTGGCCGGCGAGAGCCTGATCAAAGCCATCGAGAGCCGCATGGACCGCCGCCCGGCCGAAGTCGACCAGGCGCTGAAAGAAGGTTTCGTGCTGGCCCCGGCGCTGGCCGAGCAGCTCGCGATCTACGAAAAGCAAGAGGTGGCCCTGCGCCTGTATTTCCCCAATTTATTCGCCGGCTTGGATTTCAAGCGCGAAGAGGAGCGCATGGCCAGCGTGGAGTTTGCCGCCTCCCGCGCCAGCCGCACCGTACGCCCCGCGCAATCCGTGAAGCCGCCGGAACTGACCGGCGCCGCGAAAACTTTGGACGACGCGGAGCAGGCCTACCTGGCCCGCGACCTTGACCGAGCCAAGCAGATCTTTCTGCGCGTGCTGGACGAAACCGCCGAGCAACCCCTGCATGCAAAAGCGTATTATGGTTTAGCGCGGGTGGCTGTGCTGCAGAGGGATCCCGAGACGGGCGATCGCCTGTTCCGCAAGGTTCTCGAATTGCAGCCGGACTCCGAAACCAAATCGTGGAGCTTGTTATATTTGGCGCGTTTGGCTGATTCGCAGGGCAATCGCGACCAGGCAGTAGAAAATTATAAGGCGGCCCTCGCTATACCGGACGCTCCGGATTCCGTCCGGCAAGCGGCCCTTAAGGGTGTCGGGGAAGCATTTAAGAAGTAAAGCCTCTAAAAGATAACTGGAAATGACGAGGAGTAACCAATGAAGATGAAGTCTCTGTTAGCCGGCCTGCTGATGGCAGGCACCCTGGCCATGGGCCAGCAAAGGTCAAATCCCCAAAAGAAGCGGAGGCGGTGAACGCGGTTTTGACGGCCACCACTCCGGACCAAAGGATCGCCGCCGCCGACAATCTGCTCAGCAAATACAAGGACACGCAATTCAAGTCCATCGCCCTCCAGATGGAGGGTGAAGCTTACGCGACAAAAGGGCGACGGCCCCAACGCGATCGTGTATGGAGATCGCGCAATTGAAGCCGACCCCAAAAACTTCCAGGCATTGCTGCTGGTTTCCAGCCAGCTCGCGCGCATGACCAAGGAATTCGACCTCGACAAGGACGAAAAACTGAAGCGCGCCACCAAACTGGCGAATGACGCCATTGCCGCTATCGGCACGGCTGCGAAGCCCAACCCGCAGCTCACCGACGATCAGTGGGCCGGCATCAAGAAGGACCTGACGTCCGAAGCGCACGAGACCCTGGGCATGATCGCCAGCATCGACAAAAAGTGGGACGTCTCCATCGCCGAGTTTAAGACCGCAATCGACGGTTCGGCCACTCCCTCTTACACTGCCATGGTCCGGCTGATGTCGGTTTACAACAATGACAAGAAGTACGATGACGCCAACGCCTTGGCCGACAAAGTGATCGCCGCCGCCGGCGCTCCCGATAATCTGAAGAAAATCGCCCAGCAGGAAAAAGTGCTCGCCGCCAAAGGGAAAGGTCAATAGCATTCGCCTGACGCGCCCCCGAGCGCGAACCCTGGGCGCAACGCAAGAGTGCGGACACATGAATGCAAAAACATGAGTGTGAACACTTGAGCGTGAACCTGGGGATTCTCGAAAAGACGCTCGGCCACACCTTTCGCGACCGCGAGTTGCTGGAACGCGCGCTTACCCATAAGTCGCGGGTCTATGAGCATGCGCTCGAGGGGAAGAACGGCGCCGATAACGAGCAGCTCGAATTCCTGGGCGACGCGATTCTGGGTTTCGCCGTCAGCGCATCGCTGGTCAGCCGCTTTGCGTCGTTCCAGGAGGGCCGCCTTTCCAAGCTAAAGGCGCACCTGGTCAGCGCCGCCCATCTCCATGCAAGTGGCGCAGAATTTGCAGTTGGGCGATCATCTGCGGCTCGGGCGCGGCGAAGAAATGAGCGGCGGCCGCGAGAAGAAGGCGCTGCTCTCGGATGCCGTCGAAGCCCTGATCGCCGCACTCTACTTGGATGCCGGACTCGAAGTCGCGTGCCGCTTCATTGAGGAGCAGGTCATCGAACCATGCGATCTCCCGGAGGACGGCCTGAACAGCCCGGTTACCGATCATAAGAGCGCCTTGCAGGAAATGGCTCAGACTCTCAAGCTCCCCGCGCCGCGTTATAGCATCGTCGCCGAAGCCGGCCCGGAGCATTCCAAGACCTTCACTGTCGAGGTTCGCGTGGGTAAGGATTGGGTGAGCCAGGCACAAGGGCTCTCGAAGAAAAGCGCCAGCCAAAAGGCGGCACAGCAGGTCCTGCAACAACTGATTGAGCTGGGACGTTAGAGCGGCGCCAGACCTAGTCGACGGCGCCCCGCCAGGTATTGCCTTTTTCATCGCGCAGCGTAACCACGAGGCCGCTCGAAATCCCGGTCAACGTCTGCCCAGTGCCATTGCGAAAGCGGTACACAATCGAATTGTCCGCGACAGTTTCGGCCGATCCCAACCAGACGTTGCCGTACTCATCCTTCAGCTTAATGAAGTCACCGTGGCCGTAACCCGAGACGCGCGTCTTGGTTTTCTCTTCCTGGAGGCTAAAGTACCCGCCCGGTTCTCGTCGGTGTTTGTTTTTGCGGGTTACCATCTGATCTCGTTTTCGGGGGTTACCATCTGAACTCTGGGACCAGTATGATTGTGCGCCAAGCGCAGGTGCATTGCCATCCAGCGAAGTATGTAAGTCGCCCCGGGTGTTTATCCTAGTATTCTATGCGGGCGTTGCTCCAAAGAGTCACCCAGGCGAGTGTGGTTGTCGAAGGCGCGGTAGTGGGTGAAATCGGCGCTGGACTGCTGATTCTGCTGGGCGTCGCCAAGCCCGACACCGCCGCCGACGCCGCGTTCCTGGTGGGCAAAGTCCTCAATTTGCGAATATTCCCGGACGCGGAGGGCAAAATGAATCGCAGCCTGCTCGATACTCAAGGCAGCCTGCTGGTAGTCTCGCAGTTCACGCTTTATGGCGATTGCCGCAAGGGACGCCGCCCCGGCTTTGACGCCGCCGCTCCCGCCGAACAGGCCCGCGCGCTCTACGAATCTTTTGTCGAGATCGCGCGGCGCAGCGGACTCCGCGTCGAAACCGGAGTGTTCCAGGCCCACATGGAAGTCGCGCTGGTCAATGACGGCCCGGTGACGTTTATGCTCGAGACAAATGAAGGCAAGCTACCCTAGTTACGGTGATCCTGGGTTCCGGCGTAGACCTCTGTGAAGTGCCGCGTATCGAAACCGCCATCGCGCGCTACGGCAACCGCTTTCTCGAACGAATTTTTACCGCCCGTGAAATCGCCTACGCCGACCGGAAGGCCAACCGTTTCGAGCGCTACGCCGCCCGCTTCGCCGCAAAGGAAGCCGGAATGAAGGCGCTCGGCACCGGCTGGACGGGCGGGATCGCGTGGCGTGATTTCGAAGTCATCAACCTGCCGTCGGGTCGGCCCACTCTTGAATTTCATGGCCGGGCCGCCGAAATCGCCGCGAAACTCGGAGTGCGGCACGTGCCCTCTCCTCACGCATACCAAGGAGCAGGCTCTGGCGATGGTGTCTTGAAGGTGAGCATGACCTCGCGTCGAGAACAGGCGCGGGCTCACCAGGTGACCGTCGAAGGCGCTCCACACGTCACTCGTGACGTGACGCCCGAATATTTGCAGAAGTTGACGGGGCCGTGCTCGCGGAAACGCTGATCGAGAAGTCTTTCGATTTCTCTGGAACGCGAGAGCAACACCAGCATACCGCGCGTTCGATCTGCCCGTGATCCAGCGCTATTTTCCCGAATAGAGCGCACATCGCCGCGCTGCGCCAACCCTAACGTACGAACACAGCTACCAGCACGCCCGCGGTCACCAGGATCGCCGCCAGCACGTTCCCCGTAGTCGGCTTCTCGCCTAGGAAAACGAAAGCCATCACCACTGCCAACGCCACGCTCAATTTGTCGATAGGCGCGACGCGCGACGCCTCGCCGAGTTTCAGCGCCTTGTAGTAGAACAACCAGGAAAGTCCGGTGGCGATCGCCGACAACACCAGAAAGATCATCGAGTGCCGCGGGATTTGCCAGGCGTCACGCGCGTTGCCCTGCGCCAGCACGATCCCCCAGGCGAAGAACACGATGATCACGGTGCGAATCGCCACCGCCAGATTGCTGTCCACGTCACGCACGCCGATCTTACCCAGAATGGCCACCAGTGCGCCGAAAAACGCAGACAGAACTGCGTAAACCGCCCAGCTCGCGCCCGTAGTCATAGCTCCAGAGTAAACTGGACGCGATGGCCAGACACATCGGTATCGCCGCGGTCACGTCGGAAGGCGCGGCTCTGTGTTACCGGACCATCTGCCAGGAAGGCGACGGGCAAACCGAATATGCACACCCCGAAGTCACGCTCCACACCTTTCCGTTGTCGGATTATATGAACGCGATCGAAGCCAAGGACTGGGCCGCCGTCGGCCGTCTGCTGCTCGAATCGGCCGGGAAACTCGCGCGCGTGGGTGCGGCGTTCGCCATCTGTCCCGACAACACCGCGCATCAGGGACTCGATCTGGTGCGCGCGCAATCGCCGCTTCCTTGGTTGCATATTGCCGAAGAGATCGCGTCCCTTGCGGCCGAGCGCGGCTATCGCAAAGTCGGCCTCTTGGGCACGCGCTGGCTGATGGAAGGTCCCGTGTATCCAACCGCGCTCAGCGCCCGCGGCATCGCCTGCGAAATTCCCGAAAGTGAAGTGCGCGAGCGGATCAGTGCTTTGATCATGGGCGAACTGGTATTCGGCTGCTTCACTGCTTCGACGCGCGAATACTTCAAGCAAGCAATTCAGGTCTTCGAACGCAGCGGCTGCGAGGCCGTCATCCTGGGATGCACCGAAATCCCGCTGCTGATTCGCGCCGAGGATTCCGTGCTCCCGATTTTAGATTCCACCCGCACGCTGGCGCGCGCCGCACTGCGTGAGGCGGCTGCTTAGACCGGGATCATTGCTGTTCCGAAGTGATTGCCGATGGGTCCGGCACGATTCCCATTTCGATGTATACCGGTCGAATTGCGCGGCGGATTTCGGACAGGCGTCCGAAATACCAAAGCGACGCGCACAGACACAGCACACCCCCCAGGATCAGCGTATGCGGTGCGCCCATCCACGAAGCCAGCATGCCGGCGATCAAGCTGCCGATGGGCGAGAATCCGAACACCGACATCGCGTAGAACGACATCACCCGGCCGCGCTTATCGTCGGCGACGATGGTCTGCAGAATCGTGTTGCTGGTGACGATCTGTTGCATCATGCCATAGCCCGCACCGAACATCAGCGCCATCGACCACCAGTAGGAACGCGAGAGTCCGAACAGGATCAGCGATACGCCCAGGATGGCTGCGGCGATCCCCAGCCATTTAACCAGCCCCCGCACGCTGCGGCGCATCGCGAGAGCCATCGCGCAGGTGAGCGCGCCCACGCCGGTCGCCGCCGTCAGGAAGCCCAGTGTGTTGGCTCCGCCGCCCAACACTTTAGCGGCAACGATCGGCAGCAGCACCGTGAAGGGCATCCCGATCACGCTCACCAGGGTAAGCATCAGCAGGATCCACCGTATCGCCGGCGATGAAGTGATGTAGCGCCAGCCCTCGACCAGTTCGTGGCCCACATGCCGCGGCGGATTGCGCAGGCCCGGAAGCAGATTCTTCATTGCCAGCAGCGAGTACAACACGGCGATATAGCTGATGCCGTCGATCAGGAAACAGTAGCCTTCGCCCACCCAGGCAATCACCAGGCCGGCGATGGCGGGGCCCACCAAACGCCCGGCATTGACGATGGAGGAATTCAGCGCGATGGCGTTGCCGAGCGCGGAGCGGTCATGAATCATCTGGATCACAAAGGACTGCCGCGCCGGCGTCTCGAAGGTATTGATGACGCCCTGCAGAAACGTGAGGAACAGAATCCACGGCATGTTGATGGTGTGCGTGAGAGTAAGCGCGGCCAGCGCGAGCGATTGCAGCATAGCCAGCGTTTGGGTGATCATCATAGCGCGGTGGCGATCCCATCGGTCCACCCAGACGCCGGCGATCGGCGAGAGAAATAGCGCTGGAATCTGGCTCATGAAGCCGGCCAGGCCCAACAGGAATGCGGAGCCGGTGAGGCGGTAGACCAGCCAACTGGTGGCCAGCCGCGTCATCCACGTGCCGATCAGCGAGATGCTCTGCCCCGCGAAATACAGCCGGTAGTTTCGCGATTGAAAGGCGGGGAACGAAAGCGTCACGCTGTTTCTATTGTCGCCGACGGCAGTCGCCCGACGCGCTGGTGAACCGCGCCGCCGAATCATGGCAAGATAGCAAAGTGGCAAGTATGATCGATCTCCGCAGCGATACATGCAGTCAGCCGACCGATGCGATGCGCGAAGTGATGGCGCGCGCGCCGGTGGGCGATGACGTCTATGGCGATGACCCTACCGTGAAGCAGTTAGAAGCCGAAGTCGCGGGAGTGCTGGGCGTGGAAGACGCCGTGTATGTGCCGTCCGGCACTATGTCGAATCAAATCGCGGTGCGCACGCACACCGAACCCGGCGACGCCGTGCTGCTCGACCAGGGCGCGCACATTTATATGAATGAGGCCGGCGGGATGGCGGCGCTCTCGGGCACGCTGCCACGGCTGCTACCGGGCGTGCGCGGCGTATTCACCGCCGACGATGTCCGCGCGGTACTGGGAGTGCCGAGCCGCTACCCGCTTTCTACCAACGCCACGCCGATGAAGCTGCTGTGCCTCGAGAACACGCACAACGGCGGAGGCGGCAAGATCTGGAATCTGGACCAGATCAAGGCCGCTACCGAGGTGGCGCGGGAGCGCGGCCTCAAGACGCATCTGGACGGCGCGCGCTTGTGGAACGCGAGCGTCGCCACTGGGATTCCGGAGAAGACCTACGCGCAGTTCTTCGACAGCATCAGCGTGTGCTTTTCGAAAGGGCTGGGCGCGCCGGTGGGGTCGGCTTTATGCGGAAGCCGCGAGTTCATCAAGCGGGCGCGGCGCTTCAAGCAACAGTACGGCGGCGGTTTCCGGCAGGCCGGGATCATCGCCGCGGGGGCGCTATACGCGCTGCGCCGCAATCGTGCGCGCCTGGCCGAGGATCATGCCCGCGCGAAGATGCTCGCCGAGGGCATTCGCGACTGCCCCGGCCTGGTGGTGGATGTCGCGGCGGTCGAGACCAACATCCTGCGCTTCAAGGTCACCAGTCTCCCCGCGAGCGAGTTCGCCGAGCGCCTATCCGCCAAAGGGCTGCGCGTGCTCCCCGGCGGACTCGACGGCATCCGGGCCATTCCGTACCTCAACATCACTACAGCCCAAATTCACGAAGCCATCGAAATTATCCGCTCAGTGACGGCGGCGGCACACGCGGCGCAGGCATGAAGTGGATGATTCCAACCCTGATCCTGACGGCCGGGCTCTTGTTATCCGTCAAGATCAGTCCGGCCAAGCCGGAGTACACGCGGCGCACCCATAAGGACTGCGAATTCTGCCATCCGCCCGATTCCCGCAAGCTCACACCGGCGGGCGAGTACTTCCGCGATCACGGGGATTCGCTGAAGGGCTACCAGCCTCCCGAGCAGGACGACAAGAAGGCCGCCGCGAAGCCGGCCAAGTAGCGACTCGCCAAGGAGTCGCGCTTGGGTTCGTTTGGTTGTCAGCCGCGCCCGAGGCGGCCGCGCGATGTAGAATGTAAAACCATGAAGCATCTGATTCCGCTAACCTTAATCGCCCTAGTGCTGACGCCCTGGCACACTGCGAGCGCCCAGAGTGGCGAAGTCACGCTGATTGCGCCGGGCGGCATCCGCGAAGCGATGGAGCAGTTGATCCCCGGCTTCGAGCGGAAGACGGGCTACAAGGTCAAATCGATCTTCGGCACCGGACTGGTAACCAAAAGACAGGTGGCGAGCGGCGACGATTTCGACGTGGCTGTAGTGCAGCCACCGTATCCGGCGGTGATCGCCTCGGGGAACGCTGTGGACAGCACCGCGACGCCACTGGCGAGTTCCGCGGTGGGCGTTGCCGTCCGCAAAGGCGCGCCGGCGCCGGACATATCGACGCCCGACGCCGTCAAACGGATGCTGCTCGCGGCGAAGTCCGTCGCGTATCCTTCAGCCGCCATAGGCGCCGCGGCGGGAGTCAGCTTCGACGAAACCCTCAAGCGGCTGGGCATCCTCGATCAGGTGCGCGCGAAGGTGAAGCCCTCGACGGGAGGCAAAGCCGCGATGGCGATGGCGGCGAAGGGCGAGGTGGAGATCGGCGTGACCTTCATGAGCGAAATGGACGTGCCCGGCATCGACGTGGTGGGTCCGCTGCCGCGTGAGATTTCAACCGCCACGTCCTTCGTGGGACTCATCTCCTCCCACGCGAAAAACCCCGCGGCGGCCAAGGCCTTGCTGGATTACATTTCGTCGCCGGCCGCGATGGCGGTGTATAAGCAGAATCGGATGGAACCGAGCCGTTAGGGGCGGCGCGAATCGCCGCCGGGCGCGCCTAGCGCGACGCCAGATCGATGCCGAGCTTCTTCAGCTCCTCGGCGTAGTAGCGCTTGTGGAGCAGATCCCACTCCTCGGTGCCCTCGGCGATCTCGCGCTTCTGGGTGCGGATCTTGGTGCGGGCGGCGCGATCGACCTTCTCTTCGGTCTGCAGCAGGTCGGTGATGATCTTGACCAGTTCCAGGCGCACGTCGTTGGGGTCGCGCTTGAGGCGGAAGTCGCGGCTCTTGCGCAGGGCGGCGACGATCTTGTGCGACAGGTCGTTGATCTTGTCGCGGGAGAGCTTCATCTGGTCGCCGGAATCGCGGCCGGCGGCGCGAATCACTTTGCGCTGCGTGATCAGGGTGTTCTTGATGCGGCGGAACATGTCCTGATAGCTGACGCCTTCCTTGCGCATGTACTCGCTGTACTGGCTGAGCATCTCGCGGACTTCATCGTTCAACTGGTCTTCGATGGCGAGATCGTCCTCGATGATGGCGGCCATGAACTCGCCAGCCACCTGCAGGTCGGTGGTTTCGATCCATTGAGGACTCAGCTTCCGGATGGTTTGGCGTGATATGTAGTCGACGAATTCGCGTGCGAGAAGCATCCCACTCCCATTATCGTTAGATTCTAGTCTAA
>CAWCER010000004.1:0-141022 GCA_963794595.1 Bryobacterales bacterium
CCGGCCAGCGCGAGCGCGTTCGGCGACCATGACGCCCGAGGAACGCGCGACGCTGAACGAGCGGCTCGCCCGGCTGGAAGACGCGCTTTTCGACTACAACAAGGCAACCATTCGGACCGATGCCACCACGGTTCTCAAGGATGACGTTGGCGTGGTCCGAGATATTCTCGCTAACTATCCCGCTCAGAAACTGGTGATCGAAGGTTATGCGGATGAGCGCGGCTCATCGGAATACAATCTGGCGCTGGGCGACAAGCGGGCTCGCGCCGCCGAGGAATTTCTGACCACGATGCAAATCCCCGCGGGGCAACTGACGGTGATCAGTTACGGGAAGGAACGCCCGGTCTGTACGGATCAGACCGAGGCTTGCTGGCAGAAGAACCGGCGGGTGCACATCACAGCGGCCCCCTGAGCCCGGTTCGCTCGCGTAAAAGTCGCTCGAGTAAAAAGTCGCTCGTGAGAACAGTAGCCCGCGAAAACGGCAGGCCGCGAAACATTTCCCTCTTGAATTGTTTTGCGCGATAATGGGTCAACCGTTATGCCCAGCTATCGCATCCATCGCTTGAAGGATCATCTTCATCAGTCGTTTCGTCTGGCTCCGCACGTCAGCGGCTCCGCGAACGTAAAGCCGCGCGACTACGAAGCGGGAGACTCGATCGAAGCGTCTTCTCCCTATGCCGCGTTCTTCGCCCTCAAGGAAACCGCCGCGCCGCTCGCTCCCGGCGATCTGCTCGGAGTCCGAAGGTGGCGTCTTGCGCATTTACAAGTTCGTGGGTTTCGAGGAGGCCCAATGGGTGCTCCCCGAATCCAAGCCCGAGGCCGCAGCCGAAGAAGTACTAGTCGATTCCTCCTGCGGTGTAAGGTTTCAATCTTGTTTCATTGGTGCCCGAGACGGGGTTACACTAGTCTGAGATGGATGGAAGTAATGGGCGGGGGACGCGCATCAACTCTTTCGCCTTGGTGTCGTATCTCCCGGGGCCGCTGGCCGAACTTGTTGGACGAAATTCGTCACGATTTCGCCCCGGAATCGCGAGCCAAGGCGCACGTAACCATCCTTCCGCCGCGTCCGCTCGTTGAATTCCCCGGGGAAGTGGCCGGTGAGGCCGTCGCTGATGCGATGGAAGAACTCAGAGCACGCCTTCAGGAATTTCCGCCGTTCAAAGTCGAGTTGGGCGAAATCGAAATCTTCGAGGGCACGCAGGTGATCTACGTTTCGATACAGAACGGATTCGCGGAGCTCGAGCGCATGCATTCGGCGCTCAACACCGGCCGCGTGGCTTTTCAGGAGCCATATCCGTACCATCCGCATGTGACTATTGCCCAGGAACTGGCGCCTGAAGATGTGCACAATGCCGCTCAATTCGCCCGCTGGCGGTGGAGCGAATTCAAGCATTCCCGCAGCACCTGGATCGACCGCCTCACTTTTGTCCAGAACACGCTGGAGAACTGTTGGACCGACCTCGCTATGCTGAACCTGGGCAGCCCCGTCGTTCGCTAGGTGGTATCGTGCGCTCGGCGGTGCGCGATAGAATACCCGTGATGCCCCAGATCACCATCCGCCGCGCCACTCCGGAAGACGCACCCGCGTGTGGCGCCATTTGCTATCAGGCCTTCTTCGACATCAATTCAGCCCACAATTTTCCGCCCGATCTACCCTCTCCCGAGGCCGCCATCGGGCTTCTCACCATGATGTTTTCGCATCCCGGATTTTACGGCGTGGTGGCGGAATCGGACGGCCGTATCATCGGCAGCAACTGTCTCGACGAGCGTTCTCCTATAGCGGGCGTTGGGCCGATCACGGTGGAGACGGGCGCGCAGAACGCCGGCGTGGGACGAAAACTGATGGACGCAGTCCTCGCGCGCGCTACCGAACGAAAGTTCACGGGCGTACGGCTGCTGCAAGCTGCCTTTCATAACCGATCGCTATCGTTGTATACCAAACTCGGCTTCGATGCCCGCGAGCCGATCTCCACCATGCAAGGCCCGCCTATCCAGAAGGCCATGGACGGCTTTCACGTCCGCGCGGCTCTGGCGTCCGACCTCGCGGCCTGCAACCGGCTTTGCCGCAAGGTTCACGGTCACGATCGCGGCGGCGAACTTGCCGATGCCATCCAGCAGGGCACGGCGAAGGTGGTGGAACGCACCGCGCGCATCACTGGCTACACTTCGTCGATGGCGTTCTTCGGACATACCGTGGGCGAAACGGTTCGCGATATCCAGGCCCTGATTTCGGCTGCCGACAGCTTTTGGCGGTACCCGGAATTCTGGTGCCCACCCGCAATGCTGCGCTGTTCCGCTGGTGCCTGGAGAACGGACTCCGCGTGCAGTATCCGATGACACTGATGTCCGTAGGGCATGTATCAGGAGCCCGCCGGATCTTTCTTGCCGTCGATTCTCTTTTGAGGCGCGAACATCACTACCGCATTACGACCACCTGGACCGGCAACCTCGGCACGGGAACCAGCGATTACCGTGCCTATTCGCGGGACCACGAAATCAAGATCGTCGGCAAGAGCGCACCGCTCACGGGTTCGTCCGACGCTGCGTTCCGCGGCGACCCGGCGCGCTACACGCCCGAAGAATTGCTGGTCGCGTCCCTCTCCGCGTGCCACATGCTGTGGTTCCTGCACCTGTGCGCGGACGCGGATATCGTAGTGACCGAATATGAGGATGCCGCCAGCGGAGAGATGTCGGAACATGCAGACGGTTCGGGCGAATTCACCAGCGTGGTCTTGCGCCCGCGAGCCGTGATCGCCAATTCCGCCCGCATCGCGGACGCCATGGCGCTCCACGCCCGCGCCCATGACCTGTGCTTCATCGCGCGTTCGGTCAACTTCCCAGTGGAACACGAGCCGGTGGTCGTTGCAGTTTAGAACATCTCCAGTTGACCTTCGGGCTTCGTCACGCTTCGCCATCTTCCGGCGGGCCCCGACTACACCCACCACCTGCACCTCGCGGAGGGCCAACCGCGGCACAAAGATTCTCTGATTCTGGAAACTCGGGTCCGGCGGCGTAATAAAAAAGCCGTTCGGTTCCAATAACATAAGATTATTCGCCACCATACCCTCGGTCGAATCGTTATCCTGGAAAACCAAACGAACCCAAAGTCCCGGCGCCTTGGGGCGGCTGACGAAGGATCGGTGCTCGCGCCATGTATCGCCGCCATCGAAATCCCGAACAAAACAAACGGCCTTCACTTCGGAGTAGGGAACCCGCAGTAGCGCGCCGGCGGGGGTGAGCAATTCCACAGCGTCATTGGAGAATCCGCCTGGAGTTTGCACGAATCCTGCTATCGATTCCCGCTCAAAGCGGGTCACGAACACCTTTTTGTTGGTCGTTAGAGCCACTTACGGGTACTTTTTGACGCTTTTCCTTCCAAACAATTTTGCAAGTATTGTATCATTGGCACAATGCAGGCGACGGTGCCCCCGTTTAAGCCACTAGCTCCGAGCATCCAGGCCTATCTCAATTTTTGCCGGGTCGAGAAAGGTCTAGCGGCGAACTCGCTGAATTCATATCAACTTGATCTTAAGAGACTTAGTGAGGAAATTGGCAAGCCGGTGACCGATATTCAGGCGCCGGACCTAGCCACCTATGTCGAATCCTTATACCGGGCGGGCCTCTCGGCGAGATCGATCGCCCGCCACATTACGACTTTGCGCAACTTTTACCGATTCTTAATTCAGGAAGGCCAACTGAAGCACGATCCCACCGAGTTTCTGAGCCAACCCCGCCAGTGGACCACGCTTCCGAAGTATCTCAACCGTGACGAGCTCGACCGTCTGATCGCGGCGCCCCCTGTGGAAAAGTCCACCGGGATTCGCGACCGGGCAATGCTCGAACTGCTTTACGCCACGGGACTTCGCGTTTCCGAACTGTGCCAGCTAACGCTGTCAGCGGTGGAGCGCGAAACGGGAGTCCTGCGCGTCACCGGAAAGGGCAATAAGCAGCGCATGGTGCCGTTCGGCCAGGCTGCGGGGCGAGCTCTGGATTCGTACCTGGGCAGCGCGAGGCCCCGGTTGCTGAAGGGCCGCGCCAGCCGGCATCTGTTCGTCACCGCCCGCGGGAGGGCCATGACGCGGCAATCGTTTTGGAAACTGCTGCGCGGCTATGGCGTGAAGGCCGGCATCAGCCGTGCGCTGACGCCGCACGTGATCCGGCACAGTTTCGCCACGCATCTGGTGGAGGGCGGCGCGGACTTGCGCAGCGTCCAGATCATGCTGGGCCATGCCGACATTTCCACCACTCAGGTTTATACGCACGTCGCGCAGCGGCGCTTGCGAGACACAATCGAGCAACACCATCCCCGGGCGTGAGCGCCGGGCAGCGGAATTGAGGGCAGGAGCGAATGGGCGATTACATGTTTTTGCTGGAGAGCCATCTGAGCGCTGGCCAGTACCGCGTGGTCGGGCAGATGCGGGAGCTTGCCGGCGAAGCTGGCCTGGCGGTCTTTCTGACGGGCGGCGCCATGCGCGATACGCTCGGCGGCTTCCCGGTACGCGACCTGGATTTTACGGTGGAAGGCAGCGCGCTCAAGCTGGCCAAGCTGGCCGAGAAGAAGTTCGGCGCGAAGATCGTGGCGACCGATGAACATTACAAATGCGCCGACCTGCTTTTCCCCGGCGGCGTAACCGCGGAGGTAGCCATGGCGCGGCAGGAGCGGTTCGCCAAATCCGGCGCACGCCCGCAGATCAGCCCAGCCACCATTCATGAAGATTTGCGCTGCCGCGACTTCACGGTGAACGCCATCGCGCTATCGCTCAATAAGGCTTCGCTGGGCTTGGTGATCGATCCCACCAATGGCATCGGCGATATCGAGCGCAAGGAGTTGCGAACCATTCACAACTACTCGTTCTACGACGATCCGGCGCGCATGGTGCGCTTGATCCGGTTCCAGGCGCGGCTGGGCTACGCCATCGACGAGCGCACTCGCGCCCACTACGAAAACGCGCGGGAAGCCGAGATGCTCGGCAAGATTACCGGCGAGGCGCTGGGCGCGGAGCTCCGCAAGATGGCGGAAGAGCCCAACGTAGGCGACCTGATCGAAGGACTTGAGCAGGAAAAACTGCTGGAACTCTATTCACCCGCGCTGGCGGGGCCGAAAACCAATTTGCCAACGTTTCAGAAGCTTCAAAAGGCCCGGCAAATGGCGCCGGTCGGCGTGGAGTTTAAGATTCATCCGCTGCCGTTGTTTCTGAACGTGCTATTGGAAAAATTAAACGCCAAGGAGCGGGCCGATCTCATCAAGACCGCCGGACTCACGAAAGCCGAGGTTGCCGCGTCGCAAAAGCTCGACGCCACGGCGAAGAAGCTGGAGCGCGAGTTGAAGAGCGCCAAGCTGCAGAAGGCTTCGCAGCTTTACCAGGTGATGGTAAGCGCGCCCGGGGAAGCTGTGCTGTATCTGGTGCTTCACTCCCAGCAGCGTATTGTCCAGGACCGCATCAAGAATTATTTCCAGAAGCATCTGCCGGCGTCCCTGGAGATCACGAATGAGATGGTGGCGGCCGCCGGGGCGGCGCCGGGAAGTCCTAAGTTCCAAAAGCTCAAGGACCAGATGATCTACACGCGTCTCGACGCCCGGCCCAAGAAGCCCGCGCCGGAAGCAGAGCCCGCACCCGGTCCACCGATGTCGAGTTTCGCTCGCGGCCCCAGCGTGCGTCACACGCGGTAGACCGTCTGGCTCCGGGCCGCCGTCGAACCTAGTGGACGAAGTAGACTCTGATGGCCTCGTCCACATCATTCGTGTTCAGGCTGGGAGTGCGCTTCTCGAAGGCGGCGATTCCGCGAATGATCTTCATCAGATCCGCGGGGAAACACGCTCGCAGACCTTCCGGCGAATGCTTCAGGCATTCGCGCAGACATACTCTTCCATTTCCGGGCTGCATGGAAGCTGCTCATCCTGGCATACGCGGCGCAACAGCTCGACGAAGAGGTCCGGCTGAGCGGCTCGATCTTGATCTTATTCTTCAAGCGGCGCATGAAGGCATCTTCGGCCAGATCGCTCAGCGGCAGGTTGGTCGCAAATACCACCAGCATCTCGAAGGGAATCTCGAAGCTGATCCCGGACCATAGCGAGAGAATGTCGGTATGCCGGTCCAGAGGAACGATCCATCGGTTCAGCAGCTCCCGCGGGGTGATGCGCTGGCGCCCGAAGTCGTCAATCAACAGGATTCCGTTGTTGGCCTTCATCTGCAGCGGCGCGGTGCACATACGGGTGACTTCATCCATCCTGGTGTCCAGCATATCCGCGCGCATTTCTCCGCCGACCTTGACCATCGGTCTGTGGCATAGCACCCAGCGCGGGTCCGCATGATGTTCAAAGCTGTTCGGGGTTTGATGGATCAGCGGATCGTAAACCGAGATAATCTGGCCGGCTACTTCCACCGCGTGCGGCACGAAGATAAGATCGTCGCTGAAGATGCCGGGCAGCCGTTCCGCGATACTGGTTTTGCCGTTGCCCGTCGATCCGTACAACATGATCGCTCCGCCTGTCATCAGCGCGGCGCCTAGCTCCCGAATCACATTTCCGGGAAGGACCAGATCGATCAGTGCGGCCCGGAGGCTTTCTGCCGTTAAGTTCATTGCGGGGGTCTGGGCTGAGACGGACGCTTTATAATCCGTCAGCGTCACCGGTGCGGGTCCGGCGTAGTGGCTCTTCTTGAGCGCTACTTCCGCCATATTGCGGCCCTTGTTGCTGAGCGAGATCTCGTAATCGTCGCCCACCATGGCTCGGGTATCGCACAACTGCTCCTTCTGGAAATGACGATACATCGCGTGGATGATGGTGGAACTGAGCTTGGAGCGCTGCATCAGTTTCCCGAGCGTCATCGCGCCTTCGAAGTAGGTATACTTCAGGATCAGATCCAGAACCAGGCTGAGGGACAGTCCGGTATCTTCCAGATGATGCGCTTCTCCGGGCTGAAAACTGGTTTGCGTTTTGGCGAGCACGCTAGAATCCCCCACGAACGCTAAGTTTTACCGCTTTACCCTGGGCGCTTTAGCGCTTGGCCTTCACGCATTCACATTCAATAGGACATGCGGTAGCAGGCCTTCTCTACAGCATAATGCTTTCCGGGTACGCTGCGAGGGAGGAGCCTGGAGAGCGCTCAGTCGGGATTTAAGGCTGGGACACACTGTGCCGGGCACACCATGTCGAACGCCAAGCCGACGGTCATCTCAAGCGCCCAACTGGGCAGCCTCGCCCGGCGCTGTCTCGACGCTTACTTTGGCTCTTAGATTGGCCACGCCCGGCGTCCCGCGCTCATCCGCCACGGTGAACGCGACCGCGTCGTCGAGCCAGTCATAATAGCCGCCGTCCGGATCTTGCGCCGCTAGCGTCAGGGTGTAGGATTGCGGACACAGGTCGCACAGAAATTGGAACACCACCGTCACCGTCTCGCCGGCACGGCGGGGACCGATTTTGACGTGCTCCAGTTCGGTAGTGGTCCCATACACTTCGAAGCCGATCTGGGTGCGGATCAGCATTCCAATCACCGGGTCGCTCAGCGCTTCGTGGAAGCGCACCGTGGCTCGCACGCTCACATACTCGCCGCTTTTCCACACGATGGTGGACTTGCCGCTCGCGCCGAGCGTCTCGATGGCCAGAACCTCCGCGCGCCCGTCGCCTCGCCGTGCGGAAGGCGCCAGCCGCGGCGGTATGGTCTCGCCCCAAGCGCGAATCTGATCCGCCACGAAGCGCCGGTAGCGCGTCATGGTTTCGAGCGGATCGCCCTTGGCGGCGATCTCGCCGGCTTCGAGCCACCACACTTCGTCGCACAGGGTTTCGAGCAGACGGTCTTCGTGCGAAGCCAGCAGCACCGTGGTGCCGGCGCGCCGCAGGCGGTCGAGTCCAAGCAAGGTTCGCGTGCGGATCAGGGCATCCTGCGTGGCCAGCGCCTGATCCAGCGCCAACACGTCCGAAGGCGCGAGATTGAGCGGCTCGCCCAGCGCAACCAGGCGGCGCGCCGGTCCGGCTTTGACTTCGCCCTGCTGGGGATCCATGAGGCCGCAGGCCAGCTTCAGCAGTTCCGAAACGCCGGAGTTCTTTCCGCCAATCACGCCGATAATCGCCCCCGCTGGTGCATTGGCGGTGAGTTCCTTTAGGGGCCCGGAGGTGACATTGCGAAACTCAAGAGACATTCATCACATAGGATACGCCACTGGCAGGAGTCGCGGTTTCCGCGACCTTCCGTTAGGACACGTGAAGCGATTTTAGGCTAGGCGGGATGCTCGGCGACTAAGGTCTGCCCGGCGTGTGGAGTCCGCTGCGGTGGCCAGATCCGGCGAACCTCGGCCGCAGCTGGGGTGATAAGCTGGTCTGTGTAACGTCGATCGCGCGCCCGTAGCTCAGCCTGGATAGAGCGTTTGCCTCCGGAGCAAAAGGTCAGAGGTTCGAATCCTCTCGGGCGTACCAGTTTCCAAAAATTTAGCCTCCTCACGATGTTGCCGCTCGCACCGTCGACAACGCTGCAGCCTATCGTCATCACCGGCTACACTCGGCGAGGCCCGTCTGGCTATTTCGGGTGTGCGGAGATGACGCTGCAATTTAGATTGGGGCAGCAGGACGAAGATCTCCTGCGCACTAATGCGCAAGCTCACTCCACCTATCGGACCCGCGGCTGGAAGGATCTCGACGTGGCAGTCGGCGGCGCCGAGACTGGCGAAGAGCGGCCGTCCGCGGCCCAACGCCTCCTGCTGGAGAAATTTCGCGAAGAACTCCTGCACTTCCCGGAAGCCGTGCTCCAGCAGCCGCGGCGATAGAAATTTTCGCGACCAATAGCCGGCGATCGGCGGCAAGTCATGGATTTTCGAGCACGAATTGAAGATATGCAGTTCGTTGCCGATTCGCTGCTCGTAGCTGACCCGCTGGTCGTTGGTATTGTTCATGCCTGCCGGACGTCCTTTAAGCCGGCGTGACCACGAAGATTCAGGTATTTGCACACCGTTCGTAACATTCCGGACGATTTCTCAGGATACCAACGGTTGGTCGGGGACCGACTAGTTTGTCGAGCGCGGCGATCAGGAGTTCAACCCCTTCCTGACCCCTCCTTCCGATTAACTCCTCTCGCACAGCGCCGTTAGACTCAGCAAACCAGACCGGCACGATATGAAACTTGAGCAGCCAAGGGAAGCGGCATGACATTCCGCGAATTTCGGTCGCGGGCCGCTAACTTATTACACTCTTACGACGCCTAGTCATTTGTCAGGAGAAAAAATATGTTCGCAAATCTCGATGAGCAGATGAAGCGTGACGATACCGCAGCAACATTCCCTTGGCAAAGCACAATGACGTTGGCCGTGATCGTGTTTATTGGTGTTGCCGTGTTTGGCGCACTGTATTATGCGCTGGAGGCTGTTACCTAATCCCAACGAGGTCCAAATGCCCGCCTGATCGCGTAACCCTTCCCGGCCGATACCCGTCAACATAAGTGAAACAATTAAGACCATGAAACTGAGACTTCTGTTCATCCCCGCTTTTGTAGCTACGGCCCTGTTCGGGCAGGGTCCCGGTACAGCCCCGACGCCGCAGGGACCCATGGGTATGGGACCCATGGGCATGAGACCTCACGACGACTCGCGAGGCCAATGGGGCCGGAGGGGGATGTGCGGACGGGATATGGGACCGCGGGAATTGGGGCTCGGGCGGCTCTTGAGCGATCCTAACGTCCGTCAGCAGATTGGCGTCACCGCCGACCAGGCGGCGAAGATCCGGCAGCAAGAATCGGACTTCCGGAAGGCGGAGATCCGCAACAAGGCTGATCTTCAGATCAAGCGGATGGATTTGGATGACCTTCTCTCCGCCGACAAGCCAGACCGCTCTGCGATCGATAGCAAGCTGCAGGAAATCGGCGCCTCCCAGATCGCGTTGGAAAAATCCGCTATCGATAACCGCTTGAACATGCGCGACGCGCTCACTCCAATCCAACGTCAAAAGCTTGAGCAGATGATGACACAGCGGCGGCGGCCGGCGCCTGGCGTCAATGCCGTTCCCCGTGGCCCGCAAGGAGCAGGACGTGGTGGACGCGGAACGCCGCCGCCGAACACACCGGGGCCAACACCGCGGAACCAGTAGGCAAACCAGGCTGGCACATAGCACCCCGAGTCACTCACATCGAACGATGAGGTGAGTTTTGCCTTCGCTTGTAAACCAGCCGTCGGAAGTCGATCTACGTGGCGCTACCAGCAGCCAAGAGTCCTTATTTATCCGGTCCAAACGTGATGTTCGTTTCCGCACCAAATTTCTTGTAGTTCCGGAAGTCGATCACGTTTCGAGTACAGTCTCCGGTGCCGCGCACACAACTCAGCGCCTCGGAGTGTACCGGCAGGAGATACTTCGTATCTCCGATCAGCACGAAGTCATAATCGATTGCCGACTCCACGGTGTCCAGCGGAAACGCTGACGGTATCTTCTCAGCCGAAATCTCGATCCTCAGCACGCGAGAACTGGTCTTGTCGATCCATATCGCCCCGGAATATCCCGGCGAATAAGCTTCCGCCTCACTATGCACGTCCCAGTGCGAGTTTCGCTGCTCCACCGTGAAATCATAACGGAAGGCCGCGCGATTCACGATCGCGGTCGTGTGTTTGTTGCGAAAATCCGCCGCAGTGGCGGGCGACAGGATATCCTGCAGCATGCTCGAGAACTCGCCGGTGGACCAGGCTCCTGTTTTTTCCACGGCTTCCTTAGGCGGCCGGCCGTTGACCAGCACGTTCTTGTAGCTCTCTTTGCCATCTTCGGAAACCACGTCCGCCGTTACGGTGTCGATCGCCTGCCAGGATGTCCGGCCGCCGCGCGCCGCCGGCGTGGCGTAGCGTGTCGTGTACTGCTTCACCACATAGTTCGGGAGCGTTTCGCTGAAGGAGAATGCCTCCTCGCGAGCCTGGGCGATGATTGGATCCTCATCGGCGTTCCGGGAATATTGCCTCCCGCGCTCTCCAGATGGGCTCTCCACAACCTGCGGGGCGTCCGGCAATCGCGTGACGCCGTTCACATCCTCCGCGTGAAGACTTGGGCGCGAGTCGGCGACCACGGCGGGGCCTGAATCGGCGGAAGCTGAGCCGTTACGCGCCGGCCTTTCACGTTGTAGCGTGGGCTGCCCGGCGTCGTCCGCATCAAGTGACGGAGGCGGAGGTGTCACAGTCGCCGCCGCCCGATTCAACACAGGGCCATCCGAAGCAGGTCTATCCGAAGCCGCCGCCGGCGCATTCTGACCGGCGCTCGCAGTCTGCGTTCCGGAACCATTGCCCGAATCCGGCTGGTCCGCCCGGTGCAGCTTGGGGCGATCGCCGGCGTTGTCGTCCCGGCTTGTTGTACTCGGCGAAGAACTCTCCCGATCTTCGGCTTTACCCCGCTTCACCATCGCGACTTTCACCGCTCGAAAGTTACCGTTGTTGTCCTGCGCCGCATCGATGCTCACTTGGTCTCCGGGCTGAAAGTCAGCGCGCTTCGCCGTGCCCGGCGGTCTGCTGCCGTTGCTCGAATCCGCATCCGATTCGGACTTGTAATACCTCGTCGTGCTAAAGAGCAAAATAGTCACGGTACGTTTGTCATCGGGCTCGATTACAAGTTCGCTGGTCGACAGCTTGCGAACCACACCGACGAAGTTCTGGGTCGGTTGATTGTCCTGATTGGTGCGGGTCCTGCGCCCCGGAATCGGGAAAGGGATTCCACCTCGCGGATAGGGGCCGGACTGGCCCGGGTATTGACCTGGATAACCAATCTGGCCTAGAGCGCAATCAGCCGCCAGAAGCAGGAGAATCAGCGACGAAGCCAGGGAGTAAATCATAAACCAAACATTGCCTCCGCCAAGCCGAGACACACCGATCGGCTGCTTCATAGCTCCAAGCTACCGCGATACATCATATCCCGCAGGGTGAACTTACATTTCACTTCCAGCGGACCTACCTTGGTGACGAACGTAACCTGCTTGTCTTCCAGCGTGATCGGAAGAACCCGGGAAAAGTAGAACAAAGTGCCGGAAGGCGACCGCTGAGTGCGGGGTGCAATCTTGACCCTTTGCAGCTCGAGTGGATCATCCTTGCGCTCCAGCCTGGTGGTTTCCTTCAGGATATCCAGCTTCTGCTGGCGTTCAGCCGGATCATCGTCGTCCGAGGGGACACCCACGCCCGGAATGTCGCCAATCAGGGCGATGATGTAGTTTTCCTCAACTTCCGCCGTCTTAGGAGCCTGCAACGCTTCCCGAACGGGCAACGCAGACTCCCAACGGACGGTGGCCTTCCAGGCGTTCAAGCTGTCACCAGGAGGCAGCGGAGTTCCCGTGGTTGTGGGCCTTCCTCCACGGCGCGTCTGGGCGCCTGCCCGCGGCGCGGTCGACAATCCCTTGTGCGCTGCACTATCGAAGATAGAGGCGTCCTTGGCCCACGGCGATTTGTTCAGCATCTGCTGGATCTCGTCTTCGCTCCAGTCCGAAGGCTTCTTTTCGTTCCAGAGGTTTTTGGCCCAGACAGGGGCGACGGCTGCACAGAGTCCCATTCCCATCAATACGGCGCGTCGCGTAGTCATCATCGTCGTATGTTGCGACGTTGATAGCAGCCCCTGGGTTACAAAAGTGGCCCCGGGAGCCCCTGACACCGCGCTGCGATGGTGCGCGTTGACGTCCTAAAGATTCGCTTTCAGCCGATCCCTACTTCGCGTAATAGCCATCACGCGCCAGAATCACAACGTTCTTCACCTTGGCGGTGACGTGGATTTTGCGGTATCCTGCGCCGGTCTGGTCGGGTGTATACCCCAGATTGTATTGATTGCGAAGGTCCTCTTCGATGCGGTCGTAGATTTTATCGAGCGGCATTTTGTTCGAGACCTCGAAGTATGCACCGCCGGTCTCCCGGGATATTTGTTCCAGGATCTTTTTCCCGTCAACCCGATCCTGCGGCATCCGATTCCCGCCGCGTCCCATACCGCCGCGACGGCCCATCCCGATCCCGCCTCCGCCGAGTCCGATGCCCGGGCCGCCAAAGCCGCCGTGTCCGAAGCCTTGGGTGTCGGCAAAACGGATGGAGTACACCAGCGTGTCGGATCGCTGGGCGGACTCTATCGCGCTACTTAGCGTGACCTTACTGGCATTGTCGACGCCATCGGACAACAAGATCATGGCTTTGCGGCCCTGCTGTTTTTTCATGAGTTCATCGGAGCCCAGTAGAACCGCGTCATATAGCGCGGTGCCGCCGCGGCGTTGACCGCCGCCCCGCTGACCGCCGTTTCCCGGATAGCCGCCTCCTCCCGGATACCCGCCACCGCCTTGCGGGTAGGACGACCCGGAGTTACGCCGATTCAACTGCGGCTTCGACACCTCAAGGTCAGCGAGCGACGCCTCCAGATCTTTCCGCGATGAGGTCAGATCCTGCAAGAGTTCGACTTCGCTGTCAAAGTGGATTGCAAAGGCTTTATCTTTGTCTTCACGCATGACATGCCGGAAGAATTCAAGGCTGGCGCGCCGCTCCTGGTCGAGCACGTGCGACTGGCTTCCGCTAGTATCCACCAGCAGTCCAAGTGTCAGGGGCATGTCGATCTGTCGAGCGAAATACTTGATAGTTTGTGGGCGGCCATCTTCGTCCAGAGTGAAATCGTCCTTAGTGAGGTCGTTGACGATTTTCCCTTGCTTGTCGCGTGCGCTTACCAGCACGTTCACCACGTTCACGTCGGCGGAAAACCGCGGTTGGCCCGCCTCGCTATCTTGCCAAGCCAGCAGGTGGTGAGCCGGAATCAGAGCGGCGCCGAGGCCGAATATCTCTCGCCGCGACAAAAGTCCTCGGTCTGTTAGCGACATAATGCCTCGTAGGTTCGGACGCTTATAGAAGCGATCGTGTTACACCTTCTTTGCAGGCCGGTCGACTAGAAGGTCCAAGCTGAGGGCGTGCTGCGCGACAGGAATCCCGATACCCGCTTCGCCGCGACTCATCCTGGGTAAGAGCCGTATGCGCAAACGCGCTCGTTACGGATCTGTGCGGGGGCGATCAGCGACGGCCGTCTCCACCGCGACAATTATTTGAATTGTTGACTCGACGAGCACATTGCCGAATCTCCGGCCTTAGCGGGGACTTAACGCATCGGCCATGAAGAAGATGATCGAGCCACCGATCGCTGCGATCCAAAAGAAGAGCATGCCTAGGCAAGCATAAAGTCTGGCGGGCGGTTTTATATGCCTATCTTTTGGTTATTTAGAACCTATAGAAGTTCAACTTCGAGATATGGAAGAACTGGAATCTCACTAAAAAATGGCCGTCTACTATCCGAAATATCTGGATCTGACGAAAGATTCTCGAAGACGATGGCAGGCGGACCTGGTGAGGTTCTACGGCGCGGGTGCCGGTTGAATTGCGGCGCGGGAAGGTGAAAGGAGTGAGAAGTGACCATCATAAATGAGGACGACGCGTTACAATCCCTCCGTCGGGCGGCCCGCGAAGCAGACACGCCTGCGCCGGTAGACAGGCTATCCCTGGTCTTGAATGCCGTGCTGCCCGCCGTCAAGAAATTTGCTGAAGCGTTCGGGGAAGACTCCGAGATGGCGCTGTTCGTAGGCACCGCCTTCTGTTGGTTCTTCGGCAATCGCGCTTCGATTCGCGCTACCATTCCGGAGTCCCAGAACGCCAGTGAGATGACCTACTACAAGGCCAGCGATTTCGGCCCCATCACCATCGCACGCGATAGCGCAAAGGTGAGCGTCCGAATCGCGGGCATCCCGGGCACCGATTCAGTTGAACTTGAGGCGTCCGGTTCGGATGCGAGCGCTCTCGAAGCCGTGATCCCGTTCCTATTTGGGCGAGGCGGAAGCGAACCCCCGGCGACTCGAAAGGCGTAATGCATTTTCCCGCCGTCTCATCACTTGGGTGTCACGTGGATCAAGGCGCCGGGATTGGCGTCCTCCAGCATCCACAGCGAGCCGTCGGGGCCTTCTTCCACATCCCGGATGCGGTGGCCCACCTCCCAGCGCTCGGCGGGTTTGGCGCCGCCATGGCCGTCAAAGATGAAGCGGTTGAGCGTCTTGGTCGACAGGCCGCTGACGAAGCCGCTGCCGTTCCATTGCGGGAAGGTCTGCGTGCCGCGGTAGAACATCAGATTGCCCGGCGCGATCACCGGCGTCCAATAGATCACTGGCATCGTCAGGTCGGGCCGCGTGTCGGGATTGGGAATGGGCACGCCGTTATAGTTCTGGCCAAAGGAGACCAGCGGCCACCCATAATTCTTGCCCTTCTCGATCAGGTTCAGCTCGTCGCCGCCGCGCGGGCCATGCTCCACCTCCCACAATTCGCCGGTGGGTGAAAACGCCAAGCCATAGGGCGTGCGGAAGCCGCTCGCCCAGGTTTCCGACGGTGTCTCGTTAGGACCGGGATAGGTATAGATGCTCACCACCTTCGCGGTTTTGGCGGCTTCGGTGTCACGAGGCGGATCGGTCAGGGGAACGGTGGCGGCGCCGGTTTTGCCGAACTCGGGATTGCCGGGGGCGGGTTTGCCGTCGAGCGTCAGGCGCAGGATCTTGCCTTCGGGCTGGTTTGGATCCTGGGCGGGCGTGAAGCGTTGGCGGTCGCCAACGGTGAGGAACAGATACTGGCCGTCGGGCGAGAAAGCAATCTGCGCGCCTTCCTGGCCTCCCTTGCCCTTGGGCATCTGGCGCCAAAGCACCTCGAGGTTTTGCAGTCTAGCCGAGGTGGCGGTGAGGTTCAGCTTGGCGCGAGCAAGCGCCAGTCCGCCGCCATAGTCGCCCGGCTCGACATACGTGAGATAGATACTCTGATCGGTGGCGTAATGGGGCGAGAGGAAGACGCCCAGCATGCCGTTCTGGCCCTGCCAATAGACCGGGGGCGTACCGGCCACCTGGATCTTCTCTCCCTTCTGGGACACCAGCAAAACGGGCCCGACCTTTTCGGTGATCAGCATGCGGCCATCGGGCAGGAAGGCCAGCCGCCAGGGCAATTCAAAGGTGGCCACCGTAGTCATGGTGAAGGGCAGGCTGGCTTCGGGCTTCTCGCCGCCCGCATTGACCTGAGCCCAGGCCGCCGCCGACGCCAGGATGAGAAGCAACACCGCGTTCGCCGATTTCATCGTCATTTCTGCTCTCCTCGCTTCTCATACGCGCGGCATTAAGCGACCCGGCCGCCGTTCTTCATAGTAATTTTACCATTGGGGTCGCGCCAAATAGGGGCACGATGAAAAGAACGATGAAGAACTTCAGGTGCGCAGAGCCGCGATTTTCGGGCCGCCTAGCGCCGCATCGATTTTTCTTTCTCCAAGAGCTTGCGCGCGGCCTCTAGTTCTCGCCGCCGCTCCTGGCCGAGTTTCGGGCCAGCCAATTTGAGATCCTGCAGGGTAATCAAAATGACGTCGCGCTACTTGTATGCCACGCACACTACGCGTTTGCCGCGCTGGTGCTGCTCATAAGCCCCGGGCGGAGGCTCCATGATTTCGCTCCGCCGGAATCCGGCGTGCTTCAACATGGCATGAAGAGCCACCGGCGAAGGACAAGTCGCTAGCGGCGTGGCGCCCGCCTCGGTATTCTGATTGTGGTACTCCGCCGTTTCGTCGATCAGCGCCAGGACGCCATGATAGGGACGCGTCCATTCGCGTGCGCCCCATTCGGCGTAACCTTCTACTTCATCTACTACCTGAGTTTCAATGACGCAAATTTCACCCGTTAAACGACTTACATTGCGCAAGCAGAGCATCGGATTTTCCAGGTGATACAGTATCCCCAGAAACAGAGTGAGTTCGAACGGCCCGCTCTCTTCGACTCGCAGGTCCTCGCAGTTATGCCGCTCGAAAGTCAGGTTGGTGAGCCCCAATGCGTCGCGAACGAAAGCGGCTTTCGCCAGGCTGGACTCACGCACGTCCACGCCGCGGACTTCGCGCATGCTCTTACGCGCCATCGCGACCGAATAAAAGCCTTCATGGCAGCCCACATCCAGGCAGCGGATCTCTCGCAGCCGGTTGCCGTAATATCCATCCACTGCCTGGTTCACCATCTCAAGGCGGGTCTGATGAATGGGCAGAACCTCGGGCGGCAGTGAAGACACCGTACGGCCATACGCGCCCAAATCGAACTCGTAAAACCATGGGCCGAGCGCGGCGAGACGCTCCTGAGCATCTTGGAGAGTGGGAACCATCAAGCTAGCCTGTCGCCCCGGCCACTATGCAAGGGATCCCCTTGAAAAGGGCCTTCGCGAGCGGAGTCGATGACGATTCTCACAACCGGATTATAGCCTAGGTTACTATTTCCTTTGACAAGCGCGCTAGCGTTGTGGCATTCTGACCGAACCGCATGAAACGGGCATTAGTACTTCTGTTGCTGGGGGTAGGCACATTAGCGGGCGACAAGCCTACAGTGGCCCAGTGCTTTCTAGTCCACTCTCTCACTCGAACCGATGGCGAGCACTATTGGGCCGATTGGACCAATGCTTGTCCCTACACTATCGACTCGGTCTACGTGATGATCGACTTCTGGGACAAGTTTCATAAGCGGCTGGGCGACGGCGTGTGGGGGCTTCACTTCATCACGCAGGGCGCTCATCGTGTGACCAGATTCTCGGCGCCTCGCGGAGTCGACAGCTTTGAGTCTGTGGGCATTCGGAAAGTGACCACCGACTGGGACGAAGCTCTTCGCTAATTTAGAACGAAAATCGGAGTTGCATTTCGAGACGGCGATTGGCCGACTGGGCCGCTCCGCCTCCACCGCCGCCCGGGCCAAAGCCACCGGTAATTCCTTGAGCTTCCCCGAAGAAAGGCGATCCCAAGGTTCCTACTGGCGCGCTGGGGTTTACCGAATTCAGCAGATTGCGAATCTCGACACTCGCTATCAGGTTGTAGCGCCTGTTCGCGGTAGCTCCGCCAAAGAGCCCACCCCCGCGGCCGCCCCCACCTCCACCACTAGGACGTCCGCCGCCAAAGCCGCCGCGGGGACCGCCAGGACCACCCCCCTGATTCCCGGGGCGGGCAGTCGACTCGCCGAACCCCCAACTCCGGCTGACCCGCATGTTGATGGTCAGACTGCCGAAGCCATTTCCTAGATTGCGGGGGATTAGGGCTTCGCCTGGCGCCGGTGTGGCATTCAGCAGACCATAGGGAGTAGCAAATACAAATGGGCGCCCGCCCGCGGCTACGGCGGCGTTGCTGGCGGCAACATCGGTGGGGGTCGCAAAAGACGGGCGGTCGTTGTTTACGGTATCGCCATTCAGATCCTGACCCAACACGATATTGAAGGGAGCCGCGGAGGCGTAGAGCAAGAATGGGTTCAGCCGGATGCCAAAAGGCGCGGTGATGCTTCCGCCCATTACGGCGCGGTTCCGGACGTCGAACTGAGCCCGGCTCCATTCAGTGGATTGGTCATAGGTATTGACCGGAAATGTATTCACGCCGTCGGTATTTGAGTGAGCATCCCCCAAACTGTAATAGCCGAATATCGAGTAGCGCGTGTTGAGGCGTGCGTTAATGTTCGCGGACAACTGACCCTGCTTAAACAATCCAGAGGATTGGTACTCATAGACGGGATTTGCGTTGCCCATCGGGTAGACCGGCGAGCTGGGGTAAGTCCCCGGCAGTGGAGCATTGATGTTCACCGTGCGGAGTTCGTGTACGCCGCGGGAATTGTAATAGCTTACGGAAAGCGTGATGTTCTTGGGCAACTGGCGGTCGACGCCAATGGCGCTCTGAATGATTCGCGGCGCGACAAGTCCCGGGTCGATCCTATAAGTGGTCACGGGCTGACCTACTGCGAGCTGTGAGAGCGCCGGGATATCGCCGATATAGAACTGCGGATTTTGCACCACGTAACGCTGCTGGACAATCCCGTTGAAACGTTCGGACGTCAATACCTGCCCTAGTGCGAAGCGGTCGTAAAACAAGCCAAATCCTGCGCGGATCACGGTCTTCGGCTGGCGCAGGCGTCCCTGATTTCCGCCAAGTCCCCACGCCACGCCGATGCGGGGCGCGAAGTCGCCCTTGTCGTGAATATTGGTTTGCACTTCGTAGCGCAAGCCGAGGCTCACAGTCACGCTGGGAATAACGCGCCAGTCATCCTGAATATACGGTGCGACATCCACTTGATTGGTGTTCAGGAGTGGCCTGCCGGCGGCGACCACATATTGAAACGCTCCGCCGCCGTTGGCGACGATTTGCGCCCAGGATAAATTTTGCTGCAGGCCCAGCAAGGTAGCACTGTACGCGTTCAGCGACTGAAACAGAAACGTCCCGTTGAAGTTCGTATCGTTGAAATCCGCCTCGCGAGTGGCGCGCAGGCGTATGCCGAACTTCAACAGATGAGCGCCTCGCGTCAGGGAAGTGTAATTCTGTAATTCGTAGCTGCCCTGGTCAGTGTATTGAGGTCCCTGGGTGGCGGCATTTCCGGTAAAGTATCCGCTCACGCTGATGGTGGGGAGGTCAGAAGTGGAGCTCTGCGAATTCGCCGAGCGGGTATATTGAAAGCGGCTCTCGTTAATCGCCCGCGCATTGACAACCCAGGTCTCGATCAACTGCGCGGATTGAGTGTTGGTCTCATTGTTGACACCCTGGGTCGCCAGATTGAATCCACCGACGCCGGTGTTGTCCGACGTTGCGCGAGTAAAGGTATAGCGGGCCTGCAAGGTGATCTTGCTATTTAACTGATAATCGACGCGTGGGCTAAAGGAAATTCGCGACGCGGGAGTGGGGACGTTCTCAGTCAACGGCTCCGGTAAAAAGTTAGGATCCAAAATCGTGGCTTTGATCAGCGCCTGGTCGTCTTGATGGCGGTCACTGAAATCCAGGAAAAACGAAGTCTTCTTGTTGAGCGAGCCGCTGAGAGTGCCCTGAAACTGACGCGTTAGAAAGGATGGCTTCAGGGTCGCATAGGGATTTCGTGCATCTAGAGCACCGTCGTCGGCTTGGAAAAACACGGAACCATGCAGCTTATCCGTGCCCGGTTTGGTAAGGATCTCGATGCGGCCATATCCGATGCGATCGAACTCGGCGGAAAACGGATTGGAGTTGATGCGGATCTCGCGGATGGAATCCTTGGGCGGCAGCTGGCCGTTGCTGAAGCCGTCGACGAAAATCTGGCCGCCGTTGGGGCCGGCGGCGGGTCCGGCGAGCGCGGTGAGATCGTTTTGCAGATCGTCGGGATCGTCCGACAACATGTCCAGATCCTGTCCGCTGATGACGATTGCTCCGGCGTTCTTTGAAGGGTCCAGATCCACTTGCGAAGTGTCCGCGACGGTGACCTCTTGCTTTTCAGTCGCGAGCGTAAGCTTCGCATCCGCTGTGAGGGCGCGCGCCGCCGTCAGTTCAATTTGCATGCTCTCGAAAAGCGAGAAGCCCTTTGCCGCGATGCGCAGAGTGTAGGCGCCGGGCGGCAAATTGGTAATAGCGTAACTGCCATCGTTGCCTGTCTGGGCCACGCGCACCAGCCCTCCGGGTCCGGTTACGGTGACGCTGGCTCCTGGGACGCCGGCGCCGGAAGGGTCGGTCACGGTCCCGCGAAGACTTGCAGGCGCCTGCGCAAATAGCGCAACGGACACCAGCAGGACGAGAACGCACACCCTGAGTGGCCGTTGAATCCTGGTCATGGCCGCCTATTGCCCAATTCCGCCGAGGTCGCTACCGCCGCCCATGTTCCAGTCGCCTAGAGACATTTCGCGGGTGCCTGGTTTGGTGAGAATAGGCTCCACTCCCGCCAGCAAAGTGATGGCGGTTACTTGACCCGCGGCGGCTCCGGCGGTGCTTGAAATGATGACTGCATCGCCGGTCATCAGGTCGGATATCTTGATTGACGGCGTGCGATCGATCATGGATTGCAGGTCGCCGCGTCCGCCGCCACCGGGGCGGCCGCCGGGACCACCGCCGCCGCCCACACCAACCGGAACTCCGCCTGGTGCACCTCCCGGGACTCTTTCCCCAGGCGCCACGCCATGCAAACGATTCGCAATCATCTGCGCCAACATCGGCTGCAGCTTCTTGAGCGAGGAGTCAGCTGAAATTTTCACTGTCATGGGTTTCTTGGTCTCGATGTTGTTAATGCGGACCACGTTCTCCTGGGGGTCCACTGAGAGCACCAGGCCGGCGATCATCTTGAATTGCCCGGAGACGATCTCGTCGGCAGTCATCTGAGTGCCATCGGGACTCTTGTTCCCGCGGGCGCGCACCTGATCGCCTTTGTGGATTTCCGAAAGCGCAGACGGTTTGGCGTCGGCGAACTTCACGGAATCTGGAGTGTAGCGCCGGATGACCGCATTCGGTGCGGGCGTAATCACCAGGGGTTTGACGCCCTCAATGGTTCGCACGTTTATATTGACGGAATCCGCGGCAACATCGGCGACGATTCCGGTCGCGCCGCGCCGATCCCAATCGGCCCGTTCGGCCGCCTGCTTACTCGCAATATCGCTCTGAGAGATGACTACAATTTCCAGCGCCGCGAGCGATTTCTGGTCTTCTGTCATGCGGCCACGTGCACGCAGCCGGTCGCCGACGTTGATGTCGGTGAGTTCGATGGCGGTGGCGTTGCTCAGATTAGTAGCGCCGGGGGCCACCCGCAGCACTTTGGCTTTGGCGTCGACCGTAACGGCCACATCGCCGGTAATGGTCTTGAGTTCGATCTGACGCGCGGCGGCGTCCATTTTCGTCACTACGCCGAGAGCCCGGCCGACGGCGGGTTCCTGCGCCAAACAGAGCGGAACCGGGCCGAGCGGCACCAGCAGAAGCACCATGGGCGCGAGGGACGTGATCCTACGAAGCATCAAGTGTTAAGACCTCCCCGGCTGAGTACAGGTTACCAGCGAATTGGCCGGAGCGTGAAAGCTTTGATTTCATTGCGATCCTGCTGGCCGCAGCCCCACGGGCGGGAGGTATAAGCCGCGCCGTTCCCGCTTCCACCATGCGCCGGTGCGGTGGCGGGTTTCCCAGTCGGTGAAGGTGTACTCGTAGGCTGTCGCGCGAATGAAGCGGGGCGGCCGGTCGGGAAACGGATTTGTGCCAAGTAATCCCGCGACGTCGGGAGAACCATTGAGAAGCTGCAGAGTTAGGTTCACGAACCATGGGTTCGTTTGGTAATTACTGAGCGCCGCAAACCACATCTGCCAGTCGAGACGGGGCTGGTAGGGCGCCACCCAGGCGGGTGCGCGGTTGACGTCGCCGGGCTTGTACTTGAACTCATAGGGCTGCCATGTTTCGCCGTCAGACGATCCTTCGAGGATGATCTCGATGCGCCGCGTGGTCATGACGGCGAACAATCCGTAGGTGTTGACGATCTGCAGGGGGGCCGTGTACCGAACCACGGTATTTAGATAGGAGGGAAGACGGCCACCAAAGGTCTCGAACAGATGCGAGAGGCTCAATACCATCACCACGACGGCGACGGATGCAGCAACGCGCGCGCCCCCCGTGACGCGTTCGGGCTTCCAGTAATCTCTCGGTGACAGGCGCGGGCACGAACCGGGCCAGCGCTTGATCGTCAAAAAGGAAGAGTGTGAGCGCAATCGTCAGGAGATTAAAGAACCCGTAGTTGCCAGTGAGCAAGATCGCCACTTGCATGCCGATCAAGCACCAGGCGCCGAATATCCGGATGCGGCGTGGGAAGAAAATCAAGAACGGAATCACAATCTCAATGCCTAGCGCCGCGGCGGTTACGGAATGCTGGATCGCCGACGGAAGTTTGTCCGCATACCAGGCGAGCGGGGTTGGCAGGGGCTGGGTGTGCCAGTGGAAGCCCAGTGCGGAGAGATTGCGCCAGGTGGGATCGTCACTCAGCAGCTTGACGGCCCCAGAAAGAAAATAAAGACGGAATACCAGCCAGCGGAATAACCACGGCACGATGCGATTGTGGCCCAGGAAGATCGCCAGGAATCCGGCTTCGAGCAGCAAGGAGTCCCATTGGAAGGAGAGGAATTCCTGGCCCGCCGCCGCAAACGACAGGTATAAGACAAAGAGCACCACTAGAATGAGGCGTTCGAATTTGCCGCGAGCGAAACCGGTGAGCAGCAGCATGGACGCGAAAATCACGCCGGCAAAGCACAGGCCGATGAGCGTGATGTCGTCGCTGCCGAACCATAAGAGGCTGGGCACCGCGACAAACCGCAGCGTGGAATCGGTTCGCGCGACCGACGCGAGAAACGGAGCAATCGGAAGGATGCCGCGCGCCCCAAAGAGTCCTATGACCTGGAAAGTGAGCGATCCGAATGCCACGGCGTAGATGACCGCCAGCGCGCGCAGAAACAACCACTGCGTCGCGGCGAAGCGCGTGGGTTCGATACGCGTGCCGAAGGTGAAGCGAGTGACTTGATAGAAGAAATCCCGATGGCGCGCAATGATGCGATAGGCGAGCTCGCTGGGGGCGGAGATCCAAGAGTAGATACGAGACTTGCCGAGCGATTCGAACACCGCGCGCGCGCCACTGGCCACGCTGCCATCCGGTCGCACCAGTTGTACCGATTGCGCGTAGGCTTCGGGAGAAATCTGCGGGAAGCGGTCGCCTACGTCTTGCGAAGCTAAGTACTCGATGCGGTCTGCCGGTGAGCTGGCGCCAGTAGTCCAGCCAGATACGGCAGAAACCGCAGTGGCCATCGTAGATCAGGACGGGTTTGGGCTCGGACATGCCTAGACCATTATCGGTGGTCGAATTACCATTGAAGGAGTGCGCGGCATGCCTAAATCCAAGAAGGCTAAGAAATTGCCATTGCCGTATCCAGGCGAATACCTGAAGAGTGTTTTGGAAGACGCCAGCCTGAGCGCCAACGCCGTGGCCCTGGCGCTGCTTGTGCCCGCCAAGCGTCTGACGGAGATCCTCAACGGGCGGCGGGCGATCACGGCCGATACTGCCATGAGATTGGAACGCTACTTCGGCACGTCGGCCCAAATGTGGGTGAACCTGCAGGCGAAATACGACCTCGAAGCGGCTGAAGAAAAATTGGCCGAGCGCATCGAACTGGAAGTGCAGCCGATGCAGCGGGCGTCTTAATCGCTACTGGTTCAAGAGCGGAATATCTTTGGCGGGCTTAGGTTCCGGGAAAGTCTTGATGTACGCATAGACGTCGGCGAGTTCCTGATCCGGCATTACCTTCGCACGAAAAGGAGGCATGCTGCCGGAGGGAGGATTGCGCACAAAGGCGCTGAAGGCGGCGAAAGGCAGCCGGGTCTGGGCGAGACGTGGTCCAGCCACGCCGCCTTGTCCCCCATAGCCGTGGCACTGATAGCAGCCATTCCGCTCAAAGAGGCGTTTGCCGTTGGCGGCGTCGCCGGCTTTAGCATCGGCGGTCTTCGTCTGGGCCAAGGCGGCGATCCCGAAAATTGCGAAGGTCAACATAAGTGTTTTCAAGGCGGCTCTCCTTTCTCAGCGCGGCTGGGTCACGACATCCAGCAGCGCCGGCTCGCCGGTTTTCACGCGGGCGATGGCGCGCTTGAGCGCCGGGCCGAGATCCTTGGGATCGGTGATGGGGCCTTCGGCGTAAAGACCGTAACCCTTCGCAATCGAAGCGTAGTCGATGTTGGGGCCGTTCAGTGCGGTGCCGATGTCGGAGCGTCCCAGGTCGCGATCGTACTTCGCGCCTAACAGCGTGAGGTACATGCGCTCCTCATGATACGCGCGATTGTTGTGCAGGACATTCAACATCGGGATCTGGTGAGCGCGGCGGTCCACAACACTCCCGGAGCGTAGTTCAAGTCGCCGTCGCATTGAATGTTCACGGTCAAACGGCCATGCTTTTTGTTCGCGAGAGCCGCGCCCACAGCCGCCGGCGCCTGGTAGCCGATGCCGGAGCCGCCCTGCGCTCCGATGTAATGGTAGGGCTTGCTGAAGTTCCACAAGCGCGTGGGCCAGGAACTGACGAAGCGGTCGTTCGATACCAGTGACCAATCTTCATTCCTGATCTGCGCCCACAGCTCGGCGGAAAGACGCGCGGTGCTGATGGGGCTGGCATCCCAGGCGACAGCGGCCAGTTCGCGGTTGCGCGCGCGGCCGGCTTGATTTTCAGCGGCGATCTTGGCGCCGCGTTCCTGCAGCGCGCGGCGGCGATCTGGAGTGATCAGCTTCTTGACGGCTTCGATCAGCTCCGGCAGCGTGGCTTCGGGATCGCCGGTGATGGCAAGATCGGCCTCGACGTAGCGTCCAAAATCCTGATAGTTGGATTTGTGATTCAGGTCGATGGCGGAAACCGTGATGATCTTCGCGCCGGGCTCGGTGGTCGAGTGCGATTCCATCCCGAATTTGTTGAGCCCGGTCATCTTGTGAGTAATGCCCCACAAATCCTGAGCTTCCAGAGCCAAAATCACGTCGTGGTCGGAAAGGTTGGGAGTGGCAATGCCCGCGCCGGGATTCCCGTACATCGGATGCGCCGAAGGGAAGTTCATGCGCATGCGCTGATCTTGCACGCGGGCCTGCAGAACGTCGGCCAACTCTACAAGGTGTTCGATACCTTTGGGCGTCCGCGCCACGCGACCGGCGACGATTACTGGATTTTCGGCGTCCACCAGCAGCTTGGCGGCTTCGGCGACGGCTCCCGAATCGCCCTGCGGGGGCGCGCTCATCACCAGCTTGGGGATGCGCAGGTTCTTTTCGCTGACTGGCTCTTCCTGCAAAGTACCGTCGGCCACCAGCACAACGGGTTCGTAGGGCGGCGTCATCGAGATGGTATAGGCGCGAACGGCGGACTCCGCGAAGTGCGAGAGCGACACCGGCGTGTCGTCCCACTTGGTGTAATCGCGAACCATCGCGGCGGCGTCCTGGACGCTGTGGACCCATTCGGCGGTGCCACGCCGGTAGTCCACGTCCAAAATATTGCCGAGCACGATGTATACCGGCACGCGGTCGCAGTAGGCGTTATAGATGGCCATCGACGCGTGCTGCAACCCGACGGTGCCGTGCGCCATGATCATCATGGGCTTGCCTTCGATCTTGGCGTAGCCGTGAGCCATGGCGACTGACGATTCCTCGTGGCAGCAAGTGAGCCACTCCGGGCTGGTGTTCTTGCCGTAGTTGATGAAGGATTCCTGGAGGCCGCGAAAGCTCGATCCGGGATTGGCGGCGATGTACTCAATGCCCAGCGTCTTGAACACATCGACCATGAAGTCCGACCCCGGACGCACGCTGGGAGTGACGTCGACGGCGGCGGCGGTTTCCGGTTTCAGAGCGGCTTGCTGGGCGAGTGCGATGGGCGCGGTGGCCGCAAGACCTGCGCCACTGGCTGCCGCGCGTTTCAGAAAACCTCGGCGCCCCACCGGATTTTTTGAGTCGGACATTCGCGCCTCCTGATTCGGATCAGTTGCCATTATGTCACGGATGGCATTGGGATTTCGCAGGGCCTTGGGCGAATGCGAGGGATAAACGCAAGGGCGCAAAGAAATGCTCTTGTATTACATGCAGGATAATCTGTAAGATACTAAAAAATAAACAATAAATGTGAAAGTCAGTCGGTTTGCAAGCGATTTTTGCTTGACTTTCTTAGATGTGTTTCGCTATGATGACGATTCATTCATTTTGACGGTTCTGTCTAACGTTGTCTCCAGCCCAGGTTTCTATTCGGGGGAAGACGTTCCCTGGGGTGAAGGTTGGGTATTGTTTTAGGAGAACAATGAAGCAGCATTACTTCGTCGTAGTTCTGGCCCACTCCCTGCATGGACGCTTGCGGCGTATTCACGTTCCGCATCAAGCCCTGTACGTGGTTCTGGCGCTGGCGCTGTTTGGCTCCGTTTCGCTGTTCGGGATGGTGTCGAGCTACCTGCGCATGAGCTGGAAAGTGGCCAACTACAATGCCCTGCGGGATCAGGTGAACACGCTGCGCAACCGCTATCAGCAGTTGCAGCAGGAAAACACCGAGAAGAAGGAACAGCTGGCGTCGCTGCAGTTGATGGCCAGCGAGGTAAGCGTCGCGCTGGGCCTCAAGGGCAGACTCGAAGGCGCTGACGATATTGCGAGCGAAGGGCCCCTCGTGCCAAGCTACCGGGAATCCATCGAGGAGTACAACTTTTTGAAATCGGCCAGCTATTCGCAAGTGAATCACTTGTATGCCCGGCGCTGGCAGACCAACGTCGTGCCCACGTTGTGGCCAGTGAATGGAAGGCTACTGAGCCGGTTCGGCGAGCGCGAAGACCCGTTTTCGGGAGAAGGCGCCTTGCATACGGGCGTGGATATTTCGGCGGCCATAGGGACTCCGGTACACGCCGCGGCGGACGGTATCGTTTCGCGCGCCGAATACTGGGGCGGTTACGGCAAGATGGTAGCGATTGACCATGGCAATGGCATGCACACCTGGTACGCGCACTTATCGCGATTTGAGGTGGTGCCGGGGCAGGAAATACGGCGAGGCGAAGTCCTGGGTTATTCGGGTGCGACCGGAAAAGTTACCGCGCCGCATCTGCATTTTGAGGTGCGTTTGGGCGGCAACCCGGTGAACCCGTACCCTTACCTGACGCGCTCCGCGATGACGGCGCAGCCCGTACAGCCGGATCTGCCGTTCTAGTTTCCTCTATTCTTCGAAACCCGTGGCGCCGAATTAACGTCTAGAATGGATCTAGACATGGGTATGTCCCGTCGATTTGTGCCACAAATCCGAAGCTGGGAGAAAGTGGGCCGGATACTACTGGTCCTGCTGATCCTGACCAGCTTCGCCGTGGTCCAAGCGGCGAGCGCAATCGAGATTTTTCCGGATCATCACGGTCCCGATGACCGTTGCTGCGCCGGAGGCCATGCCGGGCACTTTCCCGTCCTGGTCAGCGTAAGCGCTGTCCAAATCGAGGCCCTTTCCGTCGCGGGGTGGCGCGCTGGAGTCGAACTGGACTCCTACACTTCTGACGACGGCCGTACCTTCAACTCCTCCCGAGCACCGCCCGCCTAGCCTTACCTCCACTTCTGCGTTCGTTTTGGCCACCCGGCGCGATCCGTCGGGGTGCCGTGCATTTTTCTTTTATCCATTTATCCGCATTCAGTCAGGGGAGAGATAGGGTTATGGTATTCAGACGGTGGTTGTTATTTTCGTTGATTATTTTTGCCGGGACGGCGATGAGGGCGCAATCGCTCGGCAATGCCGGCACCATAGAAGGAAGCGTCACCGATCAGACTGGAGCATCGATTCCAGACGCCACGGTGACTCATCAAGAATGCAGTGTCCGGTTACACGCAATCGGCAACTTCTGCCAGGGATGGCTCGTTCCGGCTGACCAACATTCCGCCCAATCCGTATCATCTGGAAATAACGGCGTCCGGCTTTAACACCTCGGAGCAGGACGTGACAGTGCGGAACGCCATCCCGGTTCAAGTGAAGACCAAGCTGGATGTTGCCGGAGGCGTGAGCAGCGTCACGGTGGAAGCGGCCGGAGCGGATATTCTCGAGAACGATCCTTCGGCCCACATCGACGTGGACCGAAGCTTGATATCCAAGCTGCCGTCCGGCGACCCCGGCGGAGGATTGAGCCAGGCGATTACCAACACTACCGGCGGCGTGGCGGCGGATGGAAACGGACTGTTCCACCCACTAGGCGATCACGCGCAGACTAGTTTCGTCATCGACGGACAGCCCATCAGCGATCAGCAGAGCAAAGTATTTTCGACGCAACTTCCCACCAGCGCGATCCAGAGCATGGAGGTTACCACTGGAACTCCCGACGCCGAATTTGGCGACAAGAGCAGTCTGGTGGCGCAGATCACTACCCGTTCCGGACTGGGCGCGGGCAGGGTGTTCGGCAATGTCGACGCGAGCTATGGGTCCTTCGGCACGGCGGGAGGCGACATCGGTCTGGGTTTCGGCGGCGCGAAGTTCGGAAATTTTCTAGCCGCCGACGGCGTCCGCAGCGGGCGCTTTCTCGATACGCCCGAGTACACTCCGTTCCATGACATTGGCAACAACCAGACGATTTTCGACCGCATGGACTATCAGCCCAACGGCAAGGATGCGTTCCATCTCAACCTGTTCGCGGCGCGGAACTGGATTCAAGATCCTAATTCCTACGATCAGCTCGCGCAAGATCAGCGGCAGCGGGTGTTGACCTGGAACATCGCGCCAGGATACCAGCACACTCTGAATGCACACACTTTGATAACGGTGAATCCTTACATCCGGAAAGATCAATTCAATTATTACCCCAGCGGAGATCCCTTCGCCGACACGCCCGCTACCCAAAACGAGAACCGCCAACTTTTGAACTGGGGCGTACGAGCGGATGTGTCAACCACGCAAGGCCGCAACAATCTGAAATACGGTGTGGATTTGAAGCAGACCCGCCTGCTCGAAAACTTTGGTTTCGGGATCACGGATCCCACCTTCAACGATCCTTGCATCAACAGCGACGGAAGCCCGTCCGGCGATGCCGCTTTGACCTCGCCGGCCCAGTGCACCGGCGCAGGATTTGAGCCCAACACGGCAAATAATCCTAACGTGACCGGCGCGCGTTTTCTCGCCGGCGCTGCTTCCCTTCGACCTGACTCGCGGCGGCCAACTGTTCAATTTTCATGCCGCGGCCAATATCAACCAATACGCATTCTATGCGCAGGATGCAATCACCGCCGGCAATTTCCTGTTCAACATCGGCTTTCGCTTTGACCGTTACGACGGCCTGGTTTCGAAATCCGGCCCGCAGCCGCGCATGGGCGTCGCCTACAACATCAAGAAGACCGGAACGGTCTTGCGGGTATCCTATGCGCGGACTTTCGAAACACCGTTTAATGAGAATCTGCTGCTCTCCAGCGCGACCGGGATCGGCGGGCTGGCGCAGAACGTATTCGGTTCCACCGGAGTGCCGATTCAGCCGGGCTGCCGCAACCAGTTCAATACGGGTTTTCAGCAGGCCATCGGAAAGTTTCTGCTGATCGACGCTGACTATTTTTGGAAGTACACGCACAATTCTTTCGACTTCAGCACGCTGTTGAACACCACAATTACGTTTCCGATCGCCTGGCATAACTCGAAGCTGGACGGAGTCACGGGCCGCTTGAGCACTACCAACCTCAAGGGCTTCCAGGCCTACTGGACGTTCGGCCATACGCGCGCGCGCTACTTCCCTCCGGAGAACGGCGGGTTGATTCCTCAAGGAACGCCTTTAGCAGGCGGCGTGTTCCGGATCGATCACGATCAGGCGTTTCAGTCCACCATGAATCTGCGCTATCAGCGGCCGCGGAACGCGGAATGGATCGCGCTCACCTATCGCTTCGACAGCGGACTGGTGGTTAGCGGAGTGCCCGATGCGGGCGCCGCGCTCGCGCTTACGCCCAATCAGGAAGTGACGATTGGCTTGGCCTGCAACGGAGTGTTCGCGACGGTATCGAGTCCACTCACCAATTGCACCGGCCCGGGCGGTGCACAGGGAGTGGTCACATCGAAACTGCTTACGCTGCCGCAAGGCGGCTACGGTCCGTTCCCGAGCGCGGAGAATGACGATCACAATCCCGACCGAGTGAGGCCCCGGAATGTGTTGGACCTGGGTATCGGCACTGACAATCTATTGCACCGGGAAGGGAAGAGGCGCTACACGGCCTCCCTTGAAATCGCAAATCTTACGAATGTCACCGCCCTGTACAATTTTCTTTCGACCTTCAGCGGGACACACTTCCTGCAACCCAGGTCAGTGGTTGCGAAAGTCGGAATGACGTTCTAAGGCCGCAACGCCCGCGGGGCAGCCGGCGCGGAGTGCTAAGCGCGCTTAGTCGGCCGCCAGAACTTTATACGAGCCGTTTCGGAACACCACGTTGCGTACCTGGCCATGGGCTCCGATGACGCCGATGGAAGTGCCGTTGAGAAGAATGCGGAGGCCGCCGGCATTGCCAACACGCACAGTGGCTCCATTCGACAGGTCGAGGGTTCTGGTGTCGCCTTTGTCAAAGACGCGGGCAAGCACTTGGGTTCCAGCGGCGTCCTTGGCGGCTACCCAAGTAAGCTCCGACGCCTCCAGGGTGACATGTTGGACAGTCGATGCAGGGACGGACACGGCTGATTTCGCCGCAGCCTTGGCTTGCTGCGTTTGCGGAGGAGGCGCGGGCGATTGTGACTGATCCGCGGCGGCGGGGACCTGAGGTTCAACCGCAGGTGCAGGCATAGGTGTGACCGCGGAACTGGTGGCAGCCACGCGTTGCACGGAGGGTCCAGAAAAAAGATTCTGCCAGGCCCACCCGACTATGATGACGGCGCCCGCTACCAGCAACGCGGCGCCGCCCGCCAGACGCCAGTCCAGTTTTCGGGTCCATCCGAGTTCCACGGTGGTGAACTGGGGCTGGACCTTGCGAACGGTCTGTGCCGGTGCGGTCCATGGTTGGATTTGCGGTTGGAGCGGCGGTTTGGTGTGCGGTTGGAGCAGCGGTTTGGCCTCCGGCTTGACTGGCTGGGCCTGCGGTTGCGCCGGTTTGGCCTCGGGTTGGAGCGGAGGTTTGGTTTCCGGTTGCGGCGGTTGGGCCTGCTGTGGTGACGGTTGGGCCTCCGGCTGAAGCGCTGCTTGCTGCGGAATCGGTTTCACCGGCGTTGATTCAGGTTCCTGGATTGTTTCCGCGATGGGGGCGCCGGCGATTACTGGCTCGGCCGCGGGTGCCGCCTCGACAACCGGAGACGCGGCCCGGGCCTCGGCCGCGGCAGCCTCAGCGGTGACAACGACGGGGGTGGGCGCCGCGATCGCAGTCGCGGCTATAGCAGTCGCAGCGATGGCGGAGGGCGCCGCGATCGCTTCAAGCTGGCGCGTGGTCTGCGTGCAGAAACCTTCCACCGCAGTCAGCAGCTTGCGGACGCTGTCCTCGGTAGAGGACGATTTCACATGCAGGTCCTCAATTAAGCCGGATTGGCCTTCGAGCGCCTGCTCAACGCGAGTAATGCGCCGGTCCACGTTGGCTTCCACTTCGCGCACATAGGCAGCCCACTTGGCGGCCTCCTGCCCGCGCTCGCGGCGGTCCGAAAACAGGCGGGCTCCGGCACCAGTAGCAGTAACCGCCGGCAAACGGGATTCCATCTCGGCTTCGTCGCTCGCCGCGATCAGCATTTGAATCTCTTCCGTGATGCGCAGCGCGTCGCGGCGCGAGAGACAGCGCCACTCGGTCGGCTCGCTACCGTCGTCGCTCAAATACAGGCCGAATCCGATGAGCTCATCCTGCTCGATGGCGTCGGTGATTCGCGCGAACTGCGAGATGGTGGCGCGGCGCAAGGAGGTGACCCCATCAAATGCGGCGTGGAAGGCGGCGACTTGATCGGCGGTCACCGGTCCCACGAATTCCGCGGTAAAGTTCAGCGACTCGTTGCCGAAATCGAAGCCCAGCCATTCGCCTCTGGACTGGTCGATCTGAACGTCTTCGGTCAACATGTGGAAGAATCTTTGAGCTTCCTCCACCACACTCGCGAGTTTGTGGAGCGGAACGCCTACGCCACCCCGGTTTAGTTCGATACGAATTCGCAATCTTGACATGATAAATTTACCTCGGTTGCGCAATGTTGGATGCGCGGGCTGTTTTGAACTTTAGCTTGCGTCTGGCTTCTTCCAGACTGTCGAAAATCTTGCGGCTGATGCGATACTCCACCGCATCGCTGGGGTCCTCGGGCGGGTGCATGATCTTGGGCTCCAACTCAAGGGCTCGATGAAAGTAGCGGGCCGCAGCGGTGTAGTCCAGGCGCTCAATGGCGGTCAGAGCCAGGCCTTGCAGCGCAATTAGGGAGCGCGAGTTGATTTCGAGCAGCCGCTGCGAATACCTCTGCACACGTGCCAGCTCGAACACTTCCATGCTCATTGCGATCAGGTTTGACAGCGCCTCTTCGGCCGTGGGATCCATGATCAGCAGGCGCTCATAGAGCTTTTCGGCCTCATCCAAACGGCGCAGGAGCTGTAACGCGACGGCTTTGCCAAACAGCGCCCGCCGCCTGGATCCCTCAGACCAGCACTCATCGAAGCAGGCGAGCGCCGCCCCAAAACGCTTCAAACGCAAGAAGCAGTCGGCGAGTTGCAGGCGCATTTCATCGCGATGCGGGTCGAACTTCAGAACCGCTTCGAAGGCATGAGCCGCGGCTTCCCACAATTGCAGATGGTAGAGGCACAACCCGAGCTGCGCTTGGGCATAAACGTGGTCCGGATCTTCCTCCGTGACCACGAAGTAAGTCTCCGCGGCTTGCTCGATCTGGCCCAAGTCGAATTGCAGATCGCCGCACAGGATGTAACAATCGGCGCTCAGTTCCGCCGGGATCAACAGTGCGGCCAAAGCTTCCTGCGGCCGGCCCTGAGCGCGCAATGCCAGCGCCACCTGAAGCGGATCGGCTGCCGCGGACGTGGTGGCGCTGCGGAGCCGGTTCATGGAAGTGGCACCACCGAGGTCCGGCTGACCGCGTTGTCGACAAAAGTGATGCTGAGCGCTAAGAGCTTGGGGAGGCGATCGGTATCGCTATAGAGGCCGAGAGCTCCGGAGTTCAGGCGCGCGTCGGTCCAGCTATCGGCCAGATTCTCATCCAGAAAGAGCTTGAATACCGGCCCGATGGCATCCATATGAACCCGTACCAGCCTTGCGCTGTTCGGGAACGGAATCACCTTTCGCGAGTGCGCGCTCTCCGTACCTGCGAAAACACTAAAATGTTCCGCCACCAGGACTCCGCCGGCTGCGCGTTTCTCCAGGCTGAGGCGCGCGGCATAATAGTTGTTTTTGTCGCGAACACGAAACACCCAGCCGGCGCCGGCCGAAGCCGGAACCCAACTGAACTCCATACGATAGTCGGACTCACTGCGCGAGGGCTCATACAGGGTCAACGATCTTCCAGGCGGTGAGACAGCCTGGTGCGACCAGCTTGCCGTCGTGACCGTAGAAGAAGAGGTAGCGTGGCTCGCTGCGGCAGAGGGACCGGATAGTCCCCATATAAGGCAGCTCACCGCCGCAATCGCAATCGCTACGTATACGACTTTGGGCCAGTGGTGGGCCAGAAACTGGTCTTCAGGCGTGTGCAGCGAAAACGATGGGGCGACAAAATGGCTGGGGACGCTCGCCGTTGCAGGCATCACTGAAACCGGGGCGGCTGGTGAGCTGGCGGGAGGCGGCACGTACGCCACCTTGGGGGCCGGCGCGGACAGTTCCGGAGCGGCCAGTGCCGGAGCGGTAGCCGCACTCAGGATCGCCACCGGTCTACCGGGCGGGCGATTCATCTTCGGAACCATCATTTCCCAGCGCACGGTGGCGCCGGTGGGGCGCAAGACCTCTTCAGGTCGGGACGCATCAAGCACGACGGGGTCTCGTGAAATCGGTGCCGGGACCACAGGTGCAAGGGTTAACGAAGGCGAAGCGAGCACCGGTTTAGGCGCCAGCTCGGATGCAACCTGAGGGGCGGAACCGCTTATGTAAGTCCAGGATACGGGGAAGCGAAACCAGGCGAGATTTCCAATCTGAGATTCAGCATCGGGCGGCGGAGACACTGCGCCCAGTCCTAACCGAGCCATAGCTGACTTGACATCGACCACGATATATAGGGCCTCAACGGACCATCGACCTGCATATAGTAGCACGGTTGATTACTGGACTCAATGAAAATATTTGGGCTACTATCTTAAGCGTAGGACAGCTACCCCCGATGCCTGCAGACCGCAAAATTGAGCCTAAACTCGCTGAAGCTGCAGCCAAGACGACTGCGGTCCTTGAGACTCTGCGATCGCGTCTTAACCGGGAGGTGATCCTGGCCGAGCCCTCGATCATGGAACCCCCTGAAGGGTCTGACGAATTGGGCCGGCAACTGGAGCAGTATTTCGCTGCTGAGACCGCCGGACCCTCGCCCGCTATGCGGCCGACACCAGTAAACGGTTCCGCAGTGCAGATACCGAGTGAGATTCGCGTCCAGGTTATCGACGGAGTGGTCGATAGAATTCTGCGCTCGTGGGGCTCTCCCGCGGGCGAGATCCCGGCGAGCATCAAGAGCGAAGTAATCGCGCGGCTGGTGGAGCATGTTCTAGGCGAATTGCTGAAAAAAGGGGTGAACACGCGTTGAACCTCATGCCAGGCCTGACGTCACGCTCCAGCGGAACACTTCCTCACTGAGCGTATTCACGGTATTGGTCAGACGAACAGCGCGCTATGATTCGTGCGCAGGTCGGGCAGCAACTCCGGAGTGATCGCCGACCCGCGCAGGACCGCCATGGCGAGTGCGTTGCGCAGTCCGAGCCATGGGTTCATTTTGGCGGTATCGAAGTGGACCACGCTTGGCGGAAGGCGAGCCAGGCGTTGGGGCGTGTCGCTTCCGGCGCCGGAGTCACAGGTTCAGAATGCAACAATAGGACATCACAAAGGACAACCCATGAAGTGGATCGTGGCGGGCGCGGAGCCCAGCAGCGTGACTGCGCTGAGTTCGGCGCTAGGCATCTCCCTGCCGGCCGCGCGAGTGTTGTGTGCCCGCGGGCTCGGCGACGCTGCTGTAGCCCGGCGGTTCCTCGCGCCATCGACGGCGGATCTGCACGATCCTTTCCTGCTTGCCGACATGCGCACAGCGGCGGCGCGGCTGGCGAGCGCCATCGAACGCAAAGAGCCAATTCTTTTGTACGGCGACTACGACGTAGATGGAACCAGCGCGCTGGTGGTTCTGAAGAAGGTGCTGGATCTGGCGGGCGGAATCGCTACTTGCTTCGTGCCGCACCGGATTCGCGACGGCTACGGCATGAAGAGTGAAGCTGTGGAAGACGCCGCCGCTTTGGGCGTGAAGCTGATCGTCAGCGTGGATACCGGGATACGCGCGAGCCAGGTGGTGAAACACGCGGCAACACTGGGGATCGACGTCATCGTGACCGATCATCACTTGCCGGAAGCGGAGCTGCCCCCGGCGCTGGCGGTGCTGAATCCCAACCGGCGGGACTGCACGTATCCGGAGAAAAATCTGTGCGGCGCGGGCGTGGCGCTGAAGCTTGCCGAGGCGCTGATGTGTACTCTCGGATGGGAGCGCGTGCGGCGCGAGCGGCTGGTGGACTCGCTGCTCAAACTGGTGGCCATCGCTACGGTGGCGGATGTCATGCCATTGACGGGAGAGAATCGCGTGATCGTGAAGCGCGGATTGAGCGGACTCGACCGGGTGGCGAATCCGGGGCTGCGTGCACTGCTGGACGTGGCGGGGATCGAATCAGGGACGTCACCCAGCGCCCGGCAAGTGGCTTTTCAAATTGCGCCGCGTATCAACGCGGCGGGGCGCATGGCCAGCGCGAACGACATTATCGATTTGTTCACGACCGGCGATGCGGCGCGGGCCTGCGCGATCGCGGCGCAGTTGGACGAGTTGAATAAAGACCGTCGCGAAACGGAAGACAGCATCAAGCAAGCGATTCTGGAGCAATGTCTGGCGCAGCCGGTGACGGACGGCGACGCAGCGCTGGTGTTTGCGGGCGAGGGTTGGCATCGCGGCGTGGTGGGGATCGTCGCGAGCCGCGTGGTGGAACGCTATCATCGCCCCGCGTTCGTATTGGGGCTGGATGACGGCGTGGCCTGCGGCTCGGGCCGCAGCATCCGCGCATTTCATTTGCTGGACGCTCTTGAATCCATGCCGGACCTGTTCACAAAATTCGGTGGGCACCGGCAAGCCGCCGGCGTGACTCTCGACGCCGTGCGCGTCGAAGAGTTCCGTGAGCGGTTCCGCGCATTCGCGAGCGGCCGGTTGACGGCGGCGGATTTCGAGCCGGAGATCGAGATCGATGCGGAGATCGGGTTGGATGAGGTCACCGACCAGACCATTGCGGAGCTGCTGAACCTGGCCCCGTTTGGATTTGGGAACGCACCCCCAACCTTAGTGGTGCGCGGCGTGGAGGTCGCGGCGCCGCCGGAAATCAAGAACGACAAACATGTGTTCCTACGGTTGAAATCGCAAGGGCGCACGCTGCGCGCGAAAGCCTGGAACTTCGGGGAACGCGCCGCGGAGTTCTCGCCCGGCGCGCCCATCGACGTGGCATTGCAGTTTGAAGACGATCCCTATTCTGCAGCCCGCGGCTACGCGCCATGGCAGACCATCGTGCGTGACGTGAAGCCCTCCGGCTATGGGTTGCGCTTCCGCGCCGAAGCGATGTAGGAGTCCACCTGGCGTTCCAGAATCTCGAGCGGAACAGTACCAGTATCGAGAACTACGTCGTGGTATTCGCGCAAAGAGAATTTGTCGCCCAGGGCCTGGCGCGCCTTCTCGCGTAGCTCGACGATCTTCAACCCGCCGATCATATACGAGCACGCCTGCCCAGGGAATACCACATAGCGTTCGACTTCGCTGGCTTCGATGCCATAGTCGATGGCTTGCTGGCGCGTCCAGTACTTGGCGTGCAGACCGGTATCGACCACCAACCGGCGGGCGCGCCACAGCTCATCGTAGAGTTGGCCGAGTCGGCCTTCGGGGTCGCCGTCGTACCAGCCGGACTCCGCGGCCAGCCGCTCGGCATAGAGTCCCCAGCCTTCGACCAGGGCTGAGATTCCCCCGAACGCGCCGATCTGGCGGAAGCGCGGGAGGTCCTTGTTCTCCACTTGTAATGCAATCTGGAAATGATGGCCCGGCACGCCTTCGTGATAAATCAGGCTGCGCAGAGCAAACGTCGTCATCATCTCCGGGCGCAACGGGATCTGAATTACACCGGGCCGCGAACCGTCCGGCGCAGGGCTGTTGTAATTCGCCGCCGCGTTGGCTTCGCGAAAGCGCGGGAACGGCTGCACCACCACACGGCTCTTCGGCGTTTTGTCGAACAACACCGCGGCGCGTTTTTCGGCGTCGCGCAAAATGGAATCGGCGTCGGTCATGATGGCGGCGCGGCCCGCTTCTGTTCTGGGGTACGCCAAGTCCTGCTTGAGTTTTTCGGAACGCTCGTTGATCGATCCCTCAGTACGCCCCATGCGGCGGAAGATCGTATCCATTTCTCTCTCGATACGCGCTACTTCCTGCATCCCGATTTCATGGATTTGATCCGCCGTCAGGTTGGTGGTCGTGTAGCGGTGGAGGAAATAGGCATAGGCGTCCGCCCCGCCTTTGAGGCGCCACAATCCCGCTTCATTGCTGGAACGCGGCACTTGTGCAGCGAGTGTGTTGATGGCGTGTTTCCATGCGGGGTACACTTCCGCGCCCACAATCCTTTCCGCTTCGCTCCGCAAGGCTTCGCGGTGCGGCTCTGGAATTTTCGCGGCCGCCATCTTTGTCGCGAAAATCGCGACGAACGGATTCTGACCTGGCGACGGATCGATGAATCCCCGCATCTGCTTGATAGTGGCGTTCAGAATGAATTTGGGCGGGACGATATTCTTGGCTGCCAGCGCACGGGATTGAGCGGTGGCTTCCTCCATGCGCGTGCCCACCTGGCGCAGCGCCGCAACATAATTCGTGGCATCCTTCTCATTGGCCAGAGGGTGGCGTACGGTGAGGGTTTCAATCAGACTGACGTTTGCGCCGTTCATCTGTTCGAGCGGAAACGTGTAGTCGAGGTATGGCTCTTCGCGGACCACGGTATCCAACTGCCATTGCATCAGGTCGGCGGAAATGCGCTGGGTGTCGGTAAATTTGGAGCGGTCGAACTTCTGAAGCTGTGCGAGCCCTTGCTTCGCGAGTTGAATGCGCGCGCGGCGGTAGGCGACGGTCTGGGGAGTCAACTGGCGTTCGAGACGGTCTTGTTCCTCGCCGGTAAAATAGCGGTCCGATGTGGCAAGATTGGGATTCCCGCGTACCCATTCGGCCGTGAAATCGCGGAAAAAGTCGTCAATGGTGGACGTTTGCGCCGGTAAAGAGGCCGCCAAAAGCAGCGCGGCGGCGAATGCCTTGGTCATGTGTCGGATGCTATCACAGTAGGTATGCTTTGGAGCGAGATCGGGATCGCAACCGTGCGCGAGGAAAATCACCCGCTGTTGGTGCGTGCGGGGTACATGCGCGGGCGCGAATATCTGTTTTTGGGGCAGCGGACGCTGACGAAGATTTCGGCGATTCTGCGTGAAGAGAGCGATCGAAGCGTCGCGCTGGAATGCTGCGGAGTAAAATTCATCCGCGCTGGCGATGATTTCGTGGCGGAGTCGGAAACTGCCGGCGAGGTGCTGGTGCGCGGGGGAGGGAACTACGCCGCATTGCTCGGCCGCGCTTTCGGCGTAGCGCGGCCACCGAACGTTTCGGATCCCGAAGGCGATCTTGAGCCAGAGGAATTACACACCGCGGGGGTGAAAACCATCGCACAGATTGCAAAATTCACGGGTTTGCCCGCGACCTCGCAGATCAAGAGCCTGGTCATGGTGGCAGAGGGCAAGCCGCTGTTGTTGCTGTTGCGCGGCGATCACCAACTGAGCGCGGCGAAGCTGCCGGAGGCCACGCAAGCCGAGCCGGCGGAGATTCGGGAGTGGTTCGGCGCAGATCCGGGCTCGCTTGGGCCCGTGGGCGTCCAGGGCATTCGTATTCTCGCTGACGAAGCGCTACGTGGCAGGCGCAACATGATCGCGGGCGCGAACAAGACCGATTATCATCTGCGAAACGTGACTCCGGGTGAGGACTTCGCAGCCGAGTTCGCAGATCTCCGGCAAATGGTCGAGGGCGACACATCTATCGCCGATGGCAGCCCGCTGCGGTTTTCGAAGGTGACGCTGCTGGATACCGTGGAGCGCATTTTGAGCGCTGAAGTCGAGCAGAATCGAGACGCCGATGGTATGGTGCTCCCCGCGGCAATTTCTCCCTTCAATGTGATCGTGACGCCAGTACACCCGGAGCGCCTGGAAGCTGCCCGCGAAATATATCAGCGGTTGCTGGCGGCCGGACACGACGCGCTGCTCGACGATCGCGACGCCCGGCCGGGAGTCAAGTTCAAAGACGCCGATCTAATCGGGATTCCGTATCGCATCAATGTCGGGAAGAAATTGGCAGAGGGAATGGTCGAGGTAGTCGAAAGGCGTTCCCGCAAATCCGCCGATGTTCCCGTGAGCGAAATCAATATTCCACGCTGACCAGAAACAAGCCGAGCGCCGGAACGGAGGGGCCCGGCGGGATGGCGCAAGCGGGGTCGAAACGCTTCTGAATATCTTGGCGCGTGAGATTTCCTTTGCCCACTTCGAGCAGCACGCCCACGATGTTCCGGACCATGTGCTTGAGGAAACCACGGCCGCGCACGTTGTAAATCAGAACATCGCCCGACCGGCTCGCCTGGGAATGAAATACGCGCCGCACTTTGGACCGGCCCAGTTCGTCTTTGTCGTCGGACGCCGCGAAGGCGGTGAAATCGTGCTCCCCTTCGAGCAGCGGCGCCAGTTCGAAAATGCGCGATTCATCCAATGGATAAGGATAGTGATACACGTAACGATGCGCGAAAGGCGGACAGATCTCAGTTCGATGAATGCGGTATTCGTAGGTTTTGGCGAGGGCCTGATAGCGCGGATGGAAATCGGCTGCGGCCTCGGCGACGTCAAACACGCGAATGTCCAGCGGCAATAAACGGTTGATGGCCTTGCGCAGATTATCCACCGGGATGGGGTTGACCAGTGTGAAAGCAGCCGCCTGGGCTAGGGCATGGACTCCGGCATCGGTGCGTCCGGAGCCGGCGACTTTAACTGGCGCGCCCTCGATCTCGGCGAGCACGGCCTCCAGAACGCTCTGGATCGTAGGCAGCCCCGGTTGCACCTGCCAGCCATGGTATTCGGTCCCGTCGTAGCTGACGGTCATGCGGATGCGGCGCATTACACGGTGTTGCGCGAGCCGGGCTTTTCTACAGGAATGCCCTCCTGGCAAAGAGGGCAGAAGTCGGGCGGATAGGCGACCACATCCAGTGTCGCCAGCGCGACGCGAGGCACGCCCAGGTCGACCCGTCCGCCGCTGCGGTCGATGATGGAGCCGGCTCCAAGCACGTTTGCGCCCCCCGCCAGCGCAACGTCGATCACCTCGCGGGTGGTGCCGCCGGTAGTAACAACGTCTTCAATCACCAGAGCATTTTCCTCCGGCCGCAAGGAGAAACCGCGGCGCAGGATCATTTTGCCGGAAGTATCGCGCTCCGTGAAGATGAAACGCGCTCCCTTGGCTCGGGCGACCTCGTGCCCGATGGGCAAGCCGCCAATCGCGGGCGACACCACTACATCACAGTCCGGAAGCCGCGCGGCCAGCTCGCGGCCGAAGCGCTCGGCGAGCTGAGGATACTGCAGCACCTGAGCGCACTGCAGATACTCATTCGAATGGAGACCGCTGGTGAGGCGAAAATGACCCTTGAGATACGCTCCGGTTTCCCGGAAAACCTGCATGACGGCTTCAGACACGCATTCAAATATAGCAAGCCGCCGGGAAGGCCCGCGCCAATCGCCTTGGCCCGCAGCGTCATCTCCTCTGGTCACGGGGTCAGCACCACTCCCGTTTCCTCAGCGCGGGTTCGCAAGGCGTGCGAAACTAAACAGTTGGTGTGAGGTCCGCGGGGCCGGGAGCGCTAGTCGCCATTTGGCTTATGCGGAAACAATTTGCTGGTAGTTACCGTATAAAGAATCGAGCCATGAAACAGTTTCATACCTATGTAGCCGTACTGTGCGCCGTTCTGGTGGTAACGCCTGCCACATTCGGCCAGCAGAATCCGGGAGTCGAAACCAGGGGCCCCCTCGGCACTGAGCGGTCGCATTGGTATTCGGGAATCGCGCAGCCGTACCAGTCGCGGGTGGTGCCGCCGGTGAACGTATCCAACAGCAGCCGTATCGATGCACTGGTGCGAGCCGGCAACTTATATCTGTCGCTGTCAGACGCGATTGCGCTGGCGCTGGAGAACAATCTGGACGTCGAAATCGAGCGCTACGAGTTTTCGCTGGCGGAAGCGGATTTGCTGCGTGCCCAGTCCGGAGCGTCCATTCTAGGCATACCGACAGGCGTGCTGCCTGGTATACCGACGGGCGCGGGCATTGGCCTGCTGGGAAGCAGCAGCACTGGAATCGCGTCGAGCAGTGACGTCAGCGCCCTGTGGGCGATGAGCACCAGCCTCAGCTATGACCCAATCGTCACTTCCAACCTTAACTTTGGCCATACCACGGCGCCACAGTCCAACACCGTGACCAGCGGAACCTCGGCGCTCGTCACCACCAACAAGACCGCGAACTTTGGTATCTCGCAGAGTTTCCTCACGGGTGGAACGGTGGCGCTAGCCTACAACAACATCACGCAGGATCAGAATTCCTTTCGCTCGACAGTCAATCCCTACACGAACTCAAGCCTGGACCTCTCGATTACGCAGCCACTACTGCAGGGATTCGGCTTCGCTCAAAATAACCGCACCATTCGGATCGCCAAGAACAACGTAAGAGCCGCTGACTATGTGTTCCGCCAGCAACTAATCAATTCGGTGGCGAATGTGGTGCAACTTTATTGGACCCTGGTGGCTGCCATTTCGACGGTGAACGTCAACCAGCAGGCTGTGGCCGTCGCGCAGAAACTATACGACGACAACAAGAAACAGGTCGACATCGGAACCCTGGCGCCCATCGAAGTTGTGCGCGCGGAAGCGCAGTTGGCCACGGCGCAGCAGGCGCTGGTGGCGGCGCAATCGGCAGTATTGCAGCTCGAAGCGGTACTCAAAAGTGCTCTGAGCCGGAACGGGCTGACGAGTCCCGCGATTCTGGAAGCGCATGTAATACCCACCGATCCGATCCGTATTCCGCAGACGGAAGCCATCCAGCCGGTTCAGGATCTGGTTTCGCGGGCCTTGGACAATCGGCCCGACGTCGCCCAAAGCAGAATCCAACTGGCCAACGCCGATATCATCCTGAGCGGGACGCGCAATGCGCTGCTGCCCACACTGAGTGCGACGGGCGATTTCCGCAGCAATGCGCTGGTGGGGTCGCAGAATGCCGTGCTCGGGCCGCCAAGCACCACCACTGGCCTTATACAGACCCCTCCCATCGCGGACCCGTTTTTCGTGGGGGGCTATGGCACGGTCCTGGCGCAACTATTTGGCCGGAACTTCCCGACGTACTCGATTGGTCTTAATCTGACGATTCCCCTCAGAAACCGTGCCGCCCAGGCGAACTTGGCCACGGCTTCCTTGAACGTGAGGCAGAATCAACTGTTTTTGCAGCGCCAGATCAACCAGATCCGCGTGGACGTGCAAAATGCTATTACTGCGGTGAATCAGGCCCGTGCTCAATATGAGGCTGCGGTGAAGGGACGCGTGCTGCAGGAACAGACGCTGGACGCCGATCAGAAGAAACTGGCTCTGGGCGCCACAACGGTTTATCAAGTGATTCAGGACCAGCGCGACCTGACTACCGCCGCGGCGGCTGAGGTCACGGCGCAGGCCACTTATGCCGGGGCGCGGGTGCAGTTGGATGTGGCCACCGGCTCGACGCTCGCCAACAACAACGTCGAGTTCGACGAAGCGAAATCCGGACACGTTTCCCGAGCGCCCACCCCGCCGCCGGCAGTTGCACCGAACCGGTAAAATCCGGCCGGCATTTCCGCGATGAGGAACATCACTGCAAGCCGTGTCGTAGGGTTTTCATAGTTTTAGCGATTGGCGAGAAGATTGCAGTCCTAGGGGTCGTGATGAAGACGTTCACGGCTCAAGGAACCCTGTCTCCCCACACGTTTCCCCTGTTTCCCGCTCTGCGAACCTCACAAGTCCTCTAATCCCTGCCCCTCCGGGGTCCTTGAGCCGCGGCACGGATCGTAGAACCTATTTCGTAATCCTTCTATTAAGGGCCTTCAGATCGGCCGATAGCGTTGCATCCCGATTCAGTCACACCGCCCAGGATCGCTTGCCGATCCCGAATCTCACCTGCAATTTCAAATCAGCCTGCTGCGTTTGATGGAACAGAAATGGACGGGCCATAAGATGACGGACCCAAAAGGGCCGGGCCGGAAGGCAACGCAGCAGAAGACCGGGTCGACGGTTGGGCCCGCGGTTCAATTAGAAGAACTGGAGCGGCTGCAGCACTCCGGGCCGGCTTAGGCTCGGTTCAAGACGCGGAGCTAGCAAACATCCCGCGCGGTGTGCGGCTTACCGCCAGATCCTGCATTCGTTAAAATTGCCTGGCATCCCAACCATATGCCGGGCATCGGGCGCATCCCGCGTAGTTTATAATCGTGGGCAGGGTTTCTTATATGGTACTGAGGATCTTGGTTTGCGGCGCATCGTTATTATTGCTGGGGGTCCTGGGCTTATCACAGCGGGGCTTCGCGCAGCAGAGCGCATCGCAGCCCGCTCCGTCGGCGCCCCAATCCAGTGCAACCCAGTCCAATGCAGCCCAGCCGGCCGCGGCTCCATCCGCCGCAGGGCCGCAGCAACCGCAGACCGACCAGCCGCAGCCGGAAACCGGCGGGGCATCCATAAAAGTCGAAGTGAACGAGGTCATCGTTCCGGTCACCGTCACCGACGATAAGGGTCGCTTCATCTCCAACCTCGAAAAGAAAGACTTCCAGATCCTGGACGAAGGCAAGCCGCAGACCATCAACTTCTTTTCGCGCGAGCGGAGCCAGCCGGTGGTGGCGGGTTTCCTCATCGACCTCAGCAATTCGAGCCGCGCGCAGTGGAAAAATTTCCAGACCGCGGCCACCGAGTTGGTCCTCACCTTGCTTCCGGGCAAGGATAAATTTTCGGGCTATTTGATCGGCTACGGGAACAAGGCCGAGCTGATGGTAAACACGACCACCGATCCCGAAGATATGGTTGCGAAGCTGCGCGATCTGAAGCCGGGTGGGGGAGCGGCTCTCTATGACGCGATTTACATGGCCTGCACCAATCGCGCGCTCATACAGGGCGAGCCGTTTGAGCCGCGCCGCGTGCTAATCGTCATCGGGGATGGCAACGATAATTCCAGCAAGAAGACCTTGCAGGAAGCGCTGGAAGTAGCGCAGCGAAACCTGGTGACCATTTATGGTATCAGCACGGTGTCTTACGGATTCACCAGCGAGGGCAGCGATAATCTCACCAAGCTGGCCGAGGAAACCGGGGGGCGCGTGGAATATCCTCTGCAAGATATCTACAAGGATGTCGCCGGATATTTGTCGACGCCCTCGGACGAAGGAAACTTGGCTCTCCGCGCTGGCACCGGGGGATTCGCGTCGGCGCTGGCGACGGCGCTGTTCCACGCAGTCGCGAATATCACGGGTGAGATCACCACGCAGTATATTTTGCGCTACATTCCCGACGATTCGGCGACCTCGGACAAGGCATTCCGGGGATTGAATATTAAGGTTTCGCTGCCGGAGGTCAAGGTGCGAGCCCGCAAAGGCTACTATCCGGTGGGCCATTAGGGTGGCTCGGACGCCCGGCGCCGGCCGGTGCAGGCCCGGACGACCACTTTCGGCCGATATGTGAAACAGCGCGTCATGCCCGTTCCGATCACGACCATGGCGGATGCCAGGGCCATGGCAGATGCCAATACGGGGGCAGACGCCAATACTGGGGCAGATGCTAAAGCTGGCGCGAATGCCAGGGCTATGGCTGATACCAAGACAGCGGCTGATACCAAGACAGCGGCTGATGCCAAGGTGGGGGCGGATGCCAAGACAGCGGCCAACGCCAGCGCGGTGGCAAACACTCACGCCGCCCGCTATTCGCTTTTGCTGATTGAACTCCCCGGACAGGAAACGATCACTGCGGGCGTGCTGCTCGAAGACCCGTCCACCAACCAGGTGCACATTCGCCTGCGGCGAGATTGGGAACGCCTGGCGCCAGACGAGGCCGAAGTCCTGGCATTTCTCGAAGACGATCTGCTGGCCCAGGCTGCCGAAGAGGGAGCGGCGAAATTCTTCGCGCGGCTGGAAGATACGCTTTCGAACACCATCCGCGTGAGCGGCCGCCGCGAGGCCATGGTGGAGGATTTCCCGCGCGCGCTGGCGCGCTTGTATCGCGAGCACGTGCGGTCCGAGGCGCAGCCGTTCGTCACGCATTTGCCGCGTTACTCGCTGGCAGTAGCGGCGGGGCCATTTCTGGAAAACCCCGTCATCGAACCAGGAGTGATCGAAGGGGGCGCGATCGAACACCAAGTCTGGGAAGAGGCGCCTGCCGGGCTGCGCCTGACGCCCGCGATGTTCATTGCGGAAATCGTGGGCCATTCCATGGAACCGCTGATTCCAGACGGCTCGCTCTGCGTGTTCCGCAGAGGCGTGACCGGATCGCGGCAAGGACGGCTGGTGCTGGTGGAGGCGTTGGGTGAAGCCGCCGGCGACCGCTATACAGTGAAACGCTATCGCAGCGAAAAGCGCCAGAATGACGCGGGTGAGTGGTCGCACGAGCGCATACGCCTGGAGCCGTTGAACCGCGCGTTCGAAGCCTGGGACCTGGATCCTGAAGAAGACCGTTACCGGATACTGGCCGAGTTCGTCGAAGTATTGTAATGAGCTTGAAATATGATAATGGAATTGCCATGCCACGTTTCGCTGTGCTATTGATGATCCCGTCTGGCGGCGCTGGCCGCCGAAAAGTACGATGGGCCGCGGCCTCCCAAGCCCGATTTGGCGTATCTGGTGCACGCCGACAACCTGATTCCCACCGAGGCGCTGGAGGCTAAAGACGACGGGGGCCTCTACACTGTGCCGGGCGCCAGCTCCACTGCGCGCACTCCCTTGGCCGAACCCATTTTCCTGATCGAGAGCGATAAAGTGCTTCCGGAGCGGCTGGAACTGTATCGCTGGGAGGTGAAAGGCGGACGCCGCGAGCTCGCCACCGGGAAGGGCAAGCGCAGAGGATCCGCACGGCCACTGCATCTTTCGGTGAACAAAGTGGATGGCAGGCTGTATCGCGTCGAGGCATCCGAGCCGCTCGAAAACGGAGAATATTCGCTTTCGCCCAACGACTCGAATCAAGTGTTCTGCTTTGAAGTGTATTAGCGCTGCGCTGGAGGCGTCAAGCCGATCCAACTTACACGCTAATCCCCACGCGGGCGTCTGCTAGAATCGAGTGTTTGGCATCATTGGGGTTTCTTGCTTAGCCGCGTTTTCAAAAGCTTCCGACATCGTGATTTTCGGCTGATGTGGTTCGGTGCCTGCACCTCCACCATCGGCACCTGGATGCAATCCACCGCACAGGCCTGGTTGGTATACGAGCTATCCAAGGATTCCTTCTACCTGGGCTTGGACACCTTTTTGGCGCAAGTTCCCATCATTTTGTTCTCGCTGGTCGGGGGGGTTATCGCCGACCGCATGAACCGCCGTAACCTCCTGTTGGTTTCGCAGTATGTGCAAATGACCACGGCTCTCATCTTGACGCTGCTGGTGTTTTTCAAGGTGGTTCACGTGTGGCACATCCTGTGTTTGTCCTTTGTCGTCGGAATAGCACAGTCCTTTGGTGGGCCGGCCTATCAGGCGCTGCTGCCGACGCTGGTGGGCAAGGAAGATATCCCCAACGCCATCGCGATGAACTCGATTCAATTCAATCTGGCTCGCGTGATCGGGCCGACATTAGGTGGCATCGCGCTCACCACGGTAGGCGCGGCCTGGTGCTTCGGTTTAAACAGCCTGTCCTTCATCGCGGTGATTATTTCGCTGTACATGATCAACGTGAAATACATTCCCGCCAAGTCCAGTGAACCGATCCTCGACAGCATGCGCCAGGGCATCGGGTTCATCCGCCAGAAGCCTGGAATGGACGGGCTGATCGTCCTGGCGTTCGGCATGACGCTGCTGGGCATCCCGCTGCTGACGTTTCTCCCGGTATTTGCCAAGGACATCCTGCACGGCGGCGCCAAGGGGTTTACGCAATTGCTGGCCTTCTCCGGCGCCGGGTCGGTGTGCGGCGGATTGATCGTCGCCGCGTTCGGCAAGATTCAGGGACAGGGAAAGTCGGCGCTGATGGTGCTGGTATTGATGGGCTGCATCATTTTTGCTTTTTCCCAGTCCAAGCACTTTCCCCTTTCGCTGCTGCTCATCTTCATGTCCGGCGGAGCCATGATGATATCCATGTCGATGGTCAGTTCGCTGGTACAGGCGGTGGCCTCCGATGAAATGCGCGGGCGCGTGATGAGTGTGTATAACGTGGCCTTCCGCGGAGGCATGCCGGTGGGCAGCTTGCTGATGGGTAAACTGATTCCGATCTTCAGCGCGCCGGTCATCATGGGCTGGAGCGGGGGATTGCTGGCCCTGCTCGGTTTGTACTTCCTAGTGATCCAGCGGCGCGTGGCCCAACTGTAGCTAACGGAAGCGACCAACTTTAAGCGACCAACTTTAAGCGACCAACTTTAAGTCACCCAGGCTGCTATAATCGAAACGCTCCTTATGGCAGTGGAGTCCTTCCTTACCCGCTGGCGCAAGGCGGTTCGTCCCCTTCCGCGGGAGGCCCCGAGCGCAGCGCTCCTGGCATTAAAACGCAGACAGCGAAGATTGATTCAACGCACCATCGCCATCCTTGCGCTCTCCGGCGCCGGAGGCTGGGCCTATAGTTATTGGGCGAGCGCGCCCGACCGTGCCCAGGAGGAAACCGCGCTGGCCGTGAAGCTGCTGGGCGTTGGAACCTACGATCAAGCCATGCGCCATTTCAACCGCGCCATCCAGATTTGGCCGGACTACGCCGACGCCTACTTGGGCCGCGGGCTTGCGGAGCACGGCGCCAGCCACCGTACGGAGGCGCTCGCCGACTTCGACCGAGCGCTGAACCTCGACCCTCGTTTGACCCAAGCGTACAACGCGCGCGGCCAGATCTATCTAGAAACCGGCGAAGTACAAGAGACCATTCGGGATTGCAGCAAGTCCATCCAAGTGAGTCCCACCGTCGACGCTTATTACCAGCGGGGCGAAGCGTATGAGAAGCTCGGCGAGCACCAGAAGGCCATTGCCGACTTCGACGCCGCGATCGCGGAGTCTCGCGAGGCGCCCTTCGCGTACCGCGCTCGCTCCGTGGCCAAACGCAACGCCGGCGACCGGGAGGGCGCGCGAGCCGACGACGACCAAGCGCGGCGGATCGAGACCGGGCAGTCAGTGGATCCCGATGTATTGCGTGCGCCTTGAGGTAGGGCCCGAGCGCGTCGACACGTTGCTCGCGGAATTATGGGACGCGGGGACGGCCGGGGTAATCGAGGGCGATGGGTTCGTGGAAGCCTTCTTGGAGGACTTCGCGGCCGCGGCGAGGTTCGGTACTCCAACAGTCGCTGCCGACCGCGATTGGGTGCGGGAGACTGAAGATGCGTGGCCTCCGATTCTGGTGGGCGAAAAATTCTTCGTGGTGGCGCCATGGCGCAAGGATCTCACTCCACCTGGACGCTTCCGTCTCGAAATCAATCCCGGCATGCAGTGCGGCACGGGGCAGCATCCGTGCACGCGGCTGTGTCTCGAGGCCATGGAGCGGGTCATCCATCCGGGGGATCGCGTGCTGGATGTAGGTACCGGCTCTGGAATCCTGTCGATCGCCGCCAAGATGCTGGGCGCGGCAACGGTGGTCGCTTGCGACATCGACTCCGAAGCGGCGCGCGAGGCTCTCTTCTTTATCGGAAGCGTGGACGCTGTGCGCGGCGGCGTGTTCGACGTGGTCGTGGCGAACATCAGCGAAGTGGTGATCGGCGATCTGAAAGGCGAGTTCGAACGCGTGGCGCCGCGGCGGATTTTATCCGGATTCCAAGATACGCGCGGCGAGTGGACGTGCGTCACTCGGTGATGGCCTGAATGGTAGTGGGGGCGTTCCCTTCAAACCGGTTGTTGACGAAAATCAGAGCGGCGCGGCGCTCCTCGCGCATGCGGCGGATGAGGGCGCGCAAAGCCTCGCGGCCCTCGGGATTCTCATCCCGCGCTTGGTCGTAAGGCGAGAGCTGTTCCACCGCCTGTTCGTACGGCCGACCCTCGCGGAGCAGTGCTCGCACTACCGTGAAATCGGCAGTAAACGCCCCAGGAATGGCAATATGTTCGGCCAGCGGAGGCATTTTAGTCCATGCGTTGAACACGTGGGCTACTCTGCGCTCGGCGAGGCAATCGAAATACGAAGGGATCAGGAAGCCTCGATTGCGTACTTCGACCGAATACCGAAACGACGGCGGCAGGGCGTCCAAGAATGGTCCGAGCCGGGCGATGAATTCGCGGGGTGGGGTCGACCGCGCACCAAACTCGAAGATGAGCGCCGCGATGCGGTCGCGATAGGGATCGAGAGGTTCCAGGAACCCCGCGGCCAGCGCATCGGTGTTCAGAAAGGATTGGTTCTTCACGCCGGCTCGCGGACCGTAGCGCGCATGCCTGGGGAACACCTCGGCTGTGACTTCTTCCGGCGCCTTCAACGCGAAGCGCAATCCCGCGGGGGCGGTCGCAAACAGGCGTTGCCAGAATTCCGGGGTTGGAAATTGATAGAAGGAGAAGTCACCGCAAACGATGGGAAAGGTTTCGGCGTACTCTGCGAGACACTCAGCCGCGAAGCGCTTCTGGGAGAATTTGCCGCGCGTTGTGTAACGGTCGTGGGAATAAATCTGATCCAGCCAGCCGGGATACTTCCACGAACTGGTTCCGATCCAGATGTTTTGCGCTGCCAGCAAGTGAAGGCGTCCTGCAAGGGCCGCTTTATCGAACGACGGAGCCGGATCGAATAGCGGGAGCGTCACTTACCAGGCGTGAGCAGATCGGTTGTAATACGGATCTGCGCCGGCCTCGATGGCTCCGCCGCTCAGCACGCGGATCAGCACCGGCGCGGTTCCGTTCGAATAGCGCGACATCGTGCTCACGTGGTGGCCGCGCGCCGCGAGCTCGGCTGCTACCACCGGCGAAATGCGGTCGTCGAGCTGCAAATCTCCCCGTTCCCAAGCGTGGTTATCGAAACTCGAAACCAGATGGCGCGTTCCGAAACGCGGCGCCTCGATCGCATTCTCCGCGTTCATGTGGAAGATAAGGGAGTTGAACATCACCTGCAGCAAGCCCTGCTCCTGGGTATCGCCGCCGGGTGTGGAAAGCACTTCCACCGGTTTGCCATCAGCGGTTGTCACCAGCGTGGGGCTCAATGTCACGCGAGGCCGTTTGCCGGGACCCAACTCATTGGGGCTGCCCGGAATCAGCACGAAACTTTGCGCGCGCACGCTCAACGGAATGCCGGTATCGCCCGCGATCACGCTGGGCAGCCAAGCGCCGGAGGGAGTGGCCGAAAACATCATGCCGTCTTTGTCGATGGCATCCACGCAGGTGGTGTCATGCGCCATCAGCACCGGGTCGAGAGGCACGTGCGCCATCGCTTCCTCGGACGGATGATGCCCCGGCTTACCATGAATGGCGCCGGGCAGGAACTCCTGCGACGCTTTGTCGGTGATCAGCTTGCGGCGTTCCGCGCCGTACTCCTTCGACAAGCAATACATCCGCCGGGATGTGGCTAAATTTGGGATCGCCGTAATAAGTGTCGCGATCCGCGTAGGCCAGCTTCAACGCCTCGACGACGCGGTGAATATAGGCCGCCGAATTGAACGCGGGCTGGTCGTCGAAGCCATCCAAGATGTTCAGGGTTTCGATCATGGCCGGTCCTTGGCTCCAGAAACCGTTCTTGTAGACCCGATAGCCCTTGAAGGTGGTGGAGACGGGTTCCTCGGGCTGAACTTTGAAAGCCGCCATATCTTCATAACGCAGCAGCCCGCCATTGGCCTTGCTGAAGGCGTCGATTTTACGGGCGATTTCGCCGCGATAAAAATAGTCGCGCACCTTATCGATGGCCGCCTCGCGGGTTGCGCCCCCGGCCAACGCTTTCTTCTCCACCTCCGCCATCGCGCGCAGAGTGCGCGCCAGATCCGGCTGGCGGAAAATTTCACCTGTCCGCAGCGGGCGGCCGTTGGGAAGGAAGTGGGCCTTCGAAGTCGGCCACAGGTTGAAAAACGGCTGGCTATAAGCGATGGATGCCGAGCGCATATCATCCAGCGCGAAACCGTCCGCCAGGTCGATGGCCGGTGCGATGACTTGCTCGAAACTCATGCTCCCGTAATCGCGCAGCGCGACCAGCGCGCCGTCCACCATGCCCGGAACGATTGCCGGCATCAACCCGGCTCCCGGAATGATGCCTTTCAATCCGCCGGGGTCACGCTCGGACACTTCAAAGGGTTGCAACGGCCGGTTGCGGAACATCTCGGCGGTGGCCAGCTTCGGCATGGTTCCGACGCCCGCGATCGAGTGTACCTTGCCATCTTTTGTGCGAATGAGAATGGACGCTTCGCCGCCGAAGCCGTAATGCGAGAGTTCGCTCACCGAGCCCGCAAACATGCTGGCGACGCCAACGTCCACGGCGTTGCCGCCTCGGTAGTAGGTGCGCATCCCGGCCTCGGTCGCCCATTCGCTGCCGGCGGCCACCCCACCGTGCACGCCGCGCACGGGCTGCCGCAAAGGACGCTCCGCTTCACGCCTGGACTGCGCCACGCTCAAGGCCGCCAGCGCAAAAAAAATCAAACCTTTGCTTAGCTTCATGAGGCTCCTCGGGTTAAGATCGCTTCATTATACCCGGCGCGGCGACACGGGTTTCGGCGCTGATTCAGAGTGAATCGGAATGGAACGCTCTATAATATTGTAGGAAGTAGGATAGGCCCATGGCCTGTCATTACTTTTTTGACAGGCCGTGGGCTGTCGTACAGTGAACGAGAACTTCCAGCAACAAGACACTTCGGTGGCATCGGACCATAGTAGCGACGGCGAGCCTATGCTATTTTGTCCCGTTTGCAGCCGGCGTCTGGCCGAGCGCAAATGCAAACTCTACTGCGAGCAGTGCGGCTATTACATGTCTTGCGCCGACTACTATTGAAGCCCGAGGCATCTTCCTGAAATGAGTGAGCTCGCAGATTTATTGGAGAGATTCCGGCGCGGAGCTGAACTGGTGGCCGTGGCCACCACCGGCGCCGCCGGCCCGGTGCTGGATTTCCGCCCGGCCGAGGGTAAGTGGGGAGTGCGCACCATCGTGTGCCACCTCGCCGATACCGAGGAGGTCCTCTCCATGCGGCTGCGGCAGGTCATCGCCGAGGATAATCCCGTCTTGCCGGCCATCGATCAGAATGCCTGGGCGGAACGTCTGGACTACAGCAAAAGAAAACTTTCACAGGCGCTGGATACCTTCCGCCGGACTCGGGCCGAGAACTATGAACTGTTGAAGGATCTGCCGGAAGAAACCTTCGGGCGCACGGGCGAGCACAGCAAGCGCGGAACCATCACGCTATTGGATCTGCTCCGTATATTCGCCGAGCATCCCGAAAAGCACGTGCAGCAGATTCACGCCGCGCGCGCCGCCTTCAAGGAATTCAGAGCTGCGCAGGCCGCGCCGGCCCCTGCCGCGCCCGCCACCCCAGCGACGCCTGCCACCCCGGCTTAAGGTTTTCGGGCGATCGCGATGATGGAGGTCGGACTCCACGGCAAAAGTTTGTCGATGCGGCGCCACAGCCAGACAAAGCGGTCGTAGAGGCGCATCTGATTCCACTCCAGGCTGCGGCGCTTCAGAATGCGTCCGCTCACAAACCACGCGGGCCGCGAGACCCGGTTAAAGCGGATGATCTGTTCCACCTGGAATCCGGCGTGCTCCATTTTGCTCTTGAGCTCCGCTTCCGAGTAGCGGCGGAAGTGGCCCAGGGCTTCGTCGATCGTCCCGAAGACGCTCTGCCCCTCCGGCACCAGCACGATGGCGCGGCCTCCGGGGCTGAGTGCTGAAAAAATATTGGCCAGCCCTGCGTGATCGTCCTCGACATGCTCCAAAACGTTGAGGCAGATTACGGTGTCCATGTCGCCCAAGAACGGCTGGAAATCCTGGGCGCGAGTCAGATCGCAAAAGTGCGCCTCCAGATTCATGCGATGGACGAAACGGGACTTCAGCCGCGCCAGATGCTCGGGATTAATGTCGGTAGCGGCATAACGTTTCCGTCCGCGCACCAGGGCGCGCGTCAGATTTCCGATACCGGCCCCGATTTCGAGAACCCGGTCGCGAACGTGCGGACGGATGGTATCGGCCATCCAGCGGTTGAAACGCGGGGCGGCGGAGAGCGCATGCAGCGTGCGTGCGCCGGGGTCTTTGTAAAGGTCGCCAGTAAATGAGAACCCCAGAATGGTTCCCAAAATCACCCATGCATCGCGCGTGCGGATCTTCTTGCCCTCTTCATAAGTTCGGCCGTAGTAGCTCACCGGAACTTCGTAGACGCGCGCGCCGCGTCGTCCCAGCTTGATGGTGATCTCGGGTTCGAATCCGAAGCCGTCCGACCGCAGCGGTGTTTCGGCCAGTACCGCGGTGCGAAAAGCCTTGTAGCCGGTGCCGATGTCGGTGAGATTCAGATCCGCCACCAGGTTGCAGAACTCGGTCATGAAGCGATTGGCCAGCGAGTGCCAGTAGTACATGACGCGCCGCTCGGCGACGATCATGAAACGGGAGCCATACACCGCGTCCGCGTTGCCGTCCAGCAGAGGTTTCAGCAGGTGACGGTACTCACGAGGATCGTATTCCAGGTCGGCGTCCTGAATCAGGCAGTACTCACCGCGCGCCTCGGCCACAGCGGTTCGGATGGCCGCGCCCTTGCCACGATTCCGGCCATGGCGAACCAAACGCACCTGGCCCGGATGGCGCGCGGCAAATTCTTCGACGATGCGATCGGAGCCGTCGGTGGAACCGTCGTCCACCACGATGATCTCGCGTTCCAGACCCTCCGGGAGTGGAGCGGCGAGTGCGCGATTCAATAGCGGCGCGATGTACTCTTCTTCATTGAAGAGGGGAACCAGAATAGATAGGAGAGACGCTGGCACACGCGGAATGGTATCCGTTAGTATAACGGAAGGAGCAGATCCTGTTTTACGCACTACCCGGCGGAGGAAATTGGCATTGCCCAAAAACGAAGACGGCGAATTCGAATTGATCCTGGGGAACCGCCAGCTGCTCAGCGTGTTCTTCATCGTCGTGATTTTGCTCGGAGTTTTTTTCACGATGGGATATATCGTGGGACGCAATTCGGGCACAGTGACGGCTGAACTGACGCCCGTTCCAGGTATCGACGCCCGGGCGCCGGCAACCGAAGCGGCTTCAACGGAAGCGCCGGCTAGGGCTCCGGAGCCTGCACCGGTCACACCACCTCCCACCGAGACTGCGCCGCAGCAACCCGCGTCCGGCGCGTCTTCCGCCGAGCGCGCGCCGGAGCCGCCCAAGCGCGAGCCCAAGGCGGAGGCGCGCACGGTGTCCGGCAGCCACCCAATCGCAGGACAGACTTATCTGCAACTGGCTGCCACCAGCCAGCACGAAGCCGACATCATGGTGGATGTGCTCCGCAAGAAAAAGTTCCGGGCGATGGCGGCGGAGATCGACGAAAAGCCCGGAACCTTCCGCGTGCTGGTGGGTCCGATCACGGACACCACCGCGAATAAAATGCGCGCGGACTTGCAAGGCGCGGGGTTCCCGGGCAACGCGGCCATTCGCCGGACGTTTTAGTGAACCTGGTTCTCGCGCTCGTTTCCGGCTTACTGCTGGTCCTCTTGTTTCCCGGTTTTAATCTCACCTGGCTGGCGCCGGTGGCACTCGCGCCCATGCTAATCGCCTGCGCGCGAGAACCTTCCTGGAAGCGCCGGTGGTTTTATGGATGGGCGGCTGGCGCAGCCTTCTGGTGCGGCGTCTGTCCCTGGATCGAATTCGTCATGGACGTCCACGGTGGAATGGGGCCGTGGGGCGGATGGGGCACGTTTGTTTTGTTTGGTCTCTACAAGGGCTTGCATATGGCGGTATTCGCAACGCTGGCCGGTTTCCTGATGCCGCGCTGGTGGGCCATCCCCGCGGTGGCTGCGCTGTGGACCGGGATCGAGCGCACCCATGGCTACTTCGGTTTCGCCTGGCTCGATCTCGGCAACGCCGGAATCGACATGCCATGGCCGATGCGGCTCGCGCCTATCACCGGAGTCTACGGATTGTCTTTTGTATTTGCGATGCTCAGTTGCGCGGTGGCGTTGCTGATCGTCCGTAAACCTCGGCGCGAGTTGTTGTGGCTGTTGCCTCTCCTAGTGCTGACCGCGCTCCCCGGTGCGCCGAATCCAGCGGCGTCGCCCCGAAGGGCGTTACTGGTGCAGCCCAATATCGACACCGAAATGCAATGGACCGAAGACAACGTCCGCGACACGGAACAGAAGCTGGCAGGGCTCTCGCGGGCCCCAGGCGCAGACCTCATTGTTTGGCCGGAGGTGCCGGCGCCTTTCTATGTGTCCGACGCCGCGTTTCGCGACTACACCGCCCGAATCGCACAGGCGGCCGGGACGCCGTTCCTATTCGGCGCGGTGGGATTCACGCCGCAGCGCGAACCGCTCAATTCCGCTGTGATGATGGATCCTTCCGGCAAAATCGTCGACCGTTACGACAAAATCAACCTGGTTCCCTTCGGCGAATTCATTCCGCCGATGTTCGGTTGGGTGAACCGGATCACGAAAGAGATCGGCGACTTCGTTCCGGGCGAACGGGTGGTGGTGTTCCCGCTGGATGGGCACAAGATCGGCGCGTTCATCTGTTACGAATCGGTGTTTCCGGACCTGGTCCGGCAGTTTGTCCGCGGCGGAGCCGAGGTGCTGGTGAATCTTTCAAACGACGGCTATTTCGGCCATAGCGCCGCGCATCGAACAGCATCTGGAGATCGTGCGGATGCGCGCCGCCGAAAACCGGCGCTGGATCTTGCGCGCCACCAACGACGGCATCACCGCGGCCATCGATCCGGCAGGCCGCGTCGTCGAGCGCATGCCCGCTTTTGTGCAGACCGCCGGACTGCTGCCTTACGATTACGAAAGCGCCGAAACCCCCTACACGCGCTACGGCGACTGGTTCGCTTGGGCGTGCTTTGCGCTTCGGATTCCTTATGAGTGCCGGATCACGAGCACATCGCCGTCCTTGACGATGTACTCTTTGCCTTCCAGGCGCAGCAGGCCTTTTTCCCTGACGCCGGGATAGCCGTCATGATCGATCAGCGCCTTCCAGTTGACCACTTCGGCGCGGATGAACTTCTTCTCGAAATCGCTATGGATGGCGCCCGCCGCTTTCACGGCCGTGCTGTGCATGGGGATGGTCCAGGCGCGCACTTCGGTTTCGCCGGCGGTCAGGAAGGACATCAGCCCCAGCAAGCGAATAGGTGGCCGAGATCAGGCGCTCCATGCCGGATTCCTTCAGACCGTAGCTCGACAGATACTCCTTGGCTTCTTCCGGCTTGAGCTCGGCCAGTTCGGCTTCGATCTTGCCGCAGATCGCCGTGACCGCGGTGTTCTTGCGTCCGGCGAACGGGCCCTTGCGATATTCTTCTTCCACTTCGTGCAGCCGGCCCGCGTCTTTTTCGCCCAGATTCAGCACGCACAGCATCGGCTTCTGCGACAGAAACTGGAAACCGCGAATGCGCTTCTCGTCTTCGGCGCTGAACTCCAGCCCGCGCAACGGGCGGTTGGCTTCGAGCTCGGCCTTGAGCCGTTCCAGCAGCGCGAATTCCTGATCCAGATCGGGGCTCTTGATCTTCTTGCGATCTTTGTCCACGCGCTCCATGCGCTTTTCGACCACCACCAGATCGCTCAGGATCAACTCCATCTCGACGTCCTCGAAGTCGCGCATGGGATCGACCGAGCCTTTTTCGTGCGGCACCGTGTCGCTCTCGAACACGCGCAGCACGTGCGCCAGCGCGTCGACCACGCGCAGACTCGCCAGATAGCTGGGATCGCGCAGAGCTTCTTTCGAGATCGCAGGGAAGTCGAGATACTCGACCGTCGCGTACGTGATCTTGGGCGGCTGAAGAACTTCGCCAGCGCGTCCAGGCGGGCGTCGGGAACCTTGGTCATCCCGACGCGGGCTTCCAGCGAGCCCACGCGCGCGGCGTTTCATGCACGCCGGTCAGGATCGTGAACAGACTGGTCTTGCCCACCATGGGCAGGCCGACAATGGCAGTTTTCATTTTTTGGGTTTTCGCTACAGTGGAACATCCACCAGCGTCAGGATCTCGCCCAGGACTTTCTCGGCGGCCTCGGCCGAGCGCTGGCGCGACGCGGCGCGCGGTTGCACCACCACGCGATGCGCGAACACCGGCACCACCATGCGCTTCACGTCGTCCGGCGTGACGTAGTCGCGCCCTTCCACCGCCGCCAGCGCCTGCGTGGCGCGAACAGAGCCTGCGCGCCGCGCGGGCTCACGCCCATGGCCAGCGATTCGTGCGTCGCGCGTCTGCTCGACGATCGCGAGCATGTAATCCACCAGCGCATCGTCCACCGCCACCTGCGCCACGGCTTCCTGCAGACGCGAGCAGTTCTTCGCCCGAGATCACCGGGCGCATCGTTGTCGAGTCCGGGCTCCGCGCTCTGCCGCACGATCTCGCGCTCCGCGGTCTGGTCCGGGATAGCCGATGCGGATGCGCATCAGGAACCGGTCGAGCTGCGATTCGGGCAGAGGATAGGTGCCGTGATGCTCCACCGGGTTCTGCGTCGCGATCACCATGAACGGCTGCGCCAGCGGCCAGGAGCGGCCGTCGATGGTCACCTGCTGCTCATTCATGGCTTCGAGCAGCGCCGATTGCGTTTTCGGCGTCGCGCGGTTGATTTCGTCGGCCAGCAGGAAGTGGGTGAAAACGGGTCCCGGCTTGAACTCGAACTCCTCGCGTGTGCGCGTTGTAGATGGTGACGCCCAGCACGTCGCTCGGCAGCATGTCGGAGGTGAACTGGAGCCGGTGGAAATTGGAATCGACGCTGCGCGCCAGCGCCTGCGCCAGCGTGGTTTTGCCGACGCCGGGCACGTCTTCGATCAGCAGATGTCCGCGCGCCAGCAGGCAGGCGAGCGACAGCCGCAGCACTTCCGCCTTGCCGCGAATCGCCTCGCCCAAAGCCGATTCAATTTCAGACAGCTTGGAAAGCGGAACCGGCGGGGTGTATAAGGAGTCCCGCACTATCATTCATGATATCGAAGTGCGCCGCACGGAGCCATGAAGGCCCGTTTTACTCCAGATTCATATCGAGCACTTGAAACTGAAAGCGCTCGGGCGGCAGGGAACTGATAGGGCTGGGGCTCATCTGAGACCAGGTCTGATAGGCGCTATTCGCCACCGACGAATTCAGATAGAACAGAAATTGATTGGAGAAACACTTGAGCGGCGGAGGCTCGCGAAAGGTCAGCCGCATCCCCATGGCCTTTTCGATTCCTACGCCGCCGGTCTCAACCGATTTGTCTTCGAGCAGCATCACGAAACTCGACCGGCCCGCGTGCGGCCATAGGTCGGCGCGCAACAGATTACGCAGATCGACACGGGTGTCGAACGTGGTCTCGCACTGCCGTATCCATTCAAGGATGCTGTCGCCCCACTGCCAATGCTGGACGAAAGCCAGGTATTGATCCACCAGATTCACCGCCAGATCCATGCGGCGGCGCTCGAATTCGCTATCGGCCACCGGGCCGACCGGCTGCGGCGGAATCATATCTTCCTGCTCGATGAGCTGGTTGGCCATGTCCATCACGCGGTCCAGCCGCCTGACTTGCGGCGACATGCGGACCAGCAGGGGTGGCAACTCGTGCATGGTGGTGCCAGGAACTTCGACGAACTTACGATCGCCCAGTATGTCCATACCATTCACCTGCGCTTATCATCGGCACTTTCAATGCCAAACTTAAGCCCTCTGTCTTATCAGACGTTTTGCGTAAGGACGGGTTACGTTAAGCTAGAAGCGAGGACACCTCGTGGCTCTCTTCTTCCTAATTGTAGTGCTTTTGCTCATGGTGGCGCTGATCACGCTATTCGCGTTCCCGCCCCATCGCTGGGCCGAACGGTTCACCAAGGACAAGGACACAAAGAAGAAATAATCGTCGGCGTGCCTCACGTCATCCAAAGACAGGCTGGCCGTGGGCGTTGGCGGCAGGCGCCTGCTAGACTTGTCGAAAGGCTTGGCGCGGAACTACGGAGACCGGCGCTGGCCCAACTCCGGGGCGATCGATGGACTTCATACTCGCGGAACTGGCGCGTCACGGATATGCCATCCTGTTCGCGTCCGTGTTCCTCGAAGCCGTCGGCTTTCCGGTACCGGCCGCCATCGCCCTGCTTCTTGCCGGCGCGGCCAGCGCGCACGGTTCTCTAAGCGCGGTGGCCACCGTCGGCGGCGCGTTCGTGGTCATACTGACTGTGCGACAACCTGATGTTCCTCTTCGGCCGCTACTCCGGATGGTGGCTGCTCGGGCTTCTATGCCGGTTCACGCTCAATCCGGAGTCGTGCATTTTGCGCTCGGCGGACGCCTTTTACAAACGTGGCCGCGCCCTGCTGGTGTTCGCAAAGTTCGTGCCGGGCATCAACACCATGGCTCCGCCGCTGGCGGGCAGCATGAACATGCGGTGGACGCAGTTCGTCGGGCTTGACGCCGCCGGCGCCGCCCTTTACGTCGGCGCCTATTGGTCGTTGGGATTCCTGTTCGGCGATGCCGTCGGCCCGATCACCAGAACCATGCAAGCCTTCAGCCGAGCGCTGGGGTGGCTCGTCTTCGTGGCAGCATCACGGCTATCTGGTTTATCTGGTTTGGAACTGGACCAAGGCGGGTACGTTTGGCTCTATCCCGCGCGTGCACCCTACTGAGGCGGCGCGCAAGATCTCAACCGAAGGCGCCGTGATATACGACGTCCGCAGCCACGGCTATTACGATCAGAAGGCCAGGCGGATTCAGGGGTCCAAGCGCCTGGAGCCCAACGCGCTCAATCAGCAGCCGCTCGAAATGCCGCCCGATGGCCGGATGGTGTACCTGTATTGCACTTGCCAGGGCGACGCCACCAGTATTCGTGTGGCGAAGGAACTGCATCGGGCGGGGATTTCACGTCGCCGTGATCGCGGGCGGATTGCGTGCCTGGAGGAGGGCCGGATTGCCGCTGGAACCGGTGCCTGCCGAAGAGGTCGACCCGCTTCCCGCGTTCGAGACTTAGTTCGTCGTGTCAGATGACGCTTCAATAAGCTCCAGCCGGCGCTTAGGCGTCTCGCCATCGACTTCTTCCTTGCCGAACGCGTCCAGCACGTCCAGCCCTTCGACGATGCGGCCGAAGGCGCTGAACTGGCCGTCCAGGCTCGGTCGCCGGACCCAGCATCAGAAAGAACGAAGTGGTGGCTGAATTCGGGTCGTCCCCATGCGCCATGGATATGATGCCGCGCACGTGCTTCACATCGGTGCGGAACTCGCCTTTCACCGGACGCACCCAGCGGTCGGCGTAGTGATTGGGTCCCGAGGCGCGCCCTGCCGGCGCTCCGCCCTGCACCACAAAGTCTTTCGCGATGCGGTGGAAGACTGTCCCGTTGTACCAACCGCTTTGCGTCAGCTTCAGAAAGTTGCGCACGTTCTCCGGCGCCCAATCCGGCTCCATTTTGATCTTGATGTTGCCGAGCGTCGTCTTCAGCGTCACCGTCTTGCGCATTTCCTCCACGGTGGCGTTTACGGAACGGCTCCTCGCGCTTCTTCTCGATGGTCACTTTCAGGATGCGTACCGGCTTCTCCGTAATCCCATTCGAGTCTGCCGGGACTTGCGAGATTTTCTCTACTACATCAATGCCTTCGGTGACTCGGCCAAATGCCGAAAACTTGCCATCGAGCGCCGGCTGCGGCGAGACGCACACGAAAAACTGCGCGCCCTCGCTATTGGCTTTGCCGGGGATGCTGACGGTGGAAACCACGCCGCGCTCGTGTTTCATGTCACTGAACTCGTTCGCGATCAGGCTCAAACCGCCAGTGCCCCACAGAGCCTTCGGGGTCTTGGGATTCTTCAATAACGGATCGCCTCCCTGAATGATCCCGTTGGCGACGACACGATGAAACGCGCCTGCCGTCGTAGTAACCCTGGCGGGCGCGCGCGATGAACTGCTCGACATGCTTGGGCGCTTTGTCGGGTGCGAACTCAAAGCGGAAAGTGCCGAGATCGGTGGTCACGACGGCCTCGACCTCGTTCGCGGGCAGGGCCGTCTGGCACCAAGCCGCGCTTACGGAGCAGAGCAACAACCAAAGCAGGTAGCGGCACGTGCTCATGGACCGTCCTATTTCGCAGGTTCCGCGTTCACTGACGAAATCCAGTAATCCGTGCCCTGGACGGTGATCTTCGCTTGGATGTGTTGACCTACTTTCAGCTTGGCGAATTCCTGGGGATCCTTGACGGGGTACTCCATCGTCATGGCCTCCATCCAGCCTTCGATCTTACCGGCCTTGACGGTCGCGAGATGCGCAGCAGGGTCCAGCGCGACCACGTCGCCCTGCATCTGATATTCTTTCGCCGGCTGGGCCGGAGGGTTGCGCTGGCACCCAGCCAGGAGTAGCGCGAAGATAACACAGATAAACGTTTTCATGGTCCTTTATGAGCCTACCGCAACTGTCCGCCGAGCGGAGCGCACGCCCCGTCGGGCGTAAATATGTGAGTCTAAGGAACCCCCAATATTCGGCCGATAGAAGTAAGAAGAGACTTCCGCCTCAACCATCCCCATGGGCTCCGCCACTCTTGAAACCGCGCCACTGGTCGCCCCGCGCACAGGTGCGCTCAAAACCTGGCTGAGCCCGTCCCTCTGCGACATGTTCTTTCTGGCGGTGATCGCGTGGTCCTTCATGACCTCCGGAACCGGCTGGAGCCGCCTATTATGGGACGGCGACACCGCCATTCACATCGCGATCGGTGACTGGATTCTGGATCACCATGCGGTCCCCACTACCGATCCCTTTTCCTTTACTCAGCCCGGAGCTCCCTGGATTCCTTATGAGTGGGGGAGCGAAGTCCTGTTCGCGCAGTTGAACCACGCGTTCGGTTTGAAAGGAGTCGTGTTTGTCTGCGGCATTGTAATCGCGGCACTGATCGTGGTTTTGCTCCGAACTATGATGGCGGCCGGCGCGGATGTGTTGTTGTCGGTGCTGGTGGCGCTGCTGGCTTCAAACGCGCTGCTGATTCACTATCACGCGCGGCCGCACTTGTTCACGCTGCTGTTTCTGGCCGTCACCGCCGGCATTGTCACACGAGACCGCATCCAGCCTACGCGTTGGATTTGGCTGTTCCCCGCCTTGACGGTGCTATGGGTCAATCTTCATCCCGGATTTACGATACTTTTCGTTTACCTGGGCGTGCTGATCGTGGGAAGTCTGCTGGAAGGTTCGCGCGCCGCCGCGCTGCGCTACGCTTGGCTGACTGCCGCCTGCTCCGTAGCCACGCTGGCCAACCCGTTCGGCTACAAACTGCATCTCGACGTGCTCTCCTATCTGAACGGAAACGGCACCACTGATTTCATCCAGGAATTTCAAGCTCCCACGTTCCGCTCGCAGCCCCAGCTCTTTTACATGGGATTTCTGCTGGCCGGTCTGGCACTCTGCGGGCTCTACCTGCGGCGCAGGAGATTCGTGGAACCGCTGCTGCTCATGGGAACTGCCTATGCTTCTCTCGTCTCGGTGCGCCACAGCACGGTGTATGTGGTCCTTGCGGCGCCGATGATCGCGGCCGAGCTTTCCACTTATTGGCAGGCGTGGGTCGCGCACCAGCCGCGCACTTCCGCGGCCCGCATACTGGACGGCCTTTCCTCCGAAAAGCGCGCGACGTTCTCGCGAAACAGCCTCTGGCTGTTGGCGGGGCTCGCCGCGATTTTCCTGTGGACGCCTCAGGAAATGTGGCCCACCGGATTCGATGCGAAAATGTTTCCGGTGGAGTTGGCATCCCGTCATCCGGAACTTGCTACGGCCCGTCTGTTCACTTCAGATCAATGGGCGGACTATCTGCTCTACGCGAACTACCCGCGCCAGAAAGTGTTCTACGACGATCGCGCCTTCTATGGCGTAGAAATGTACCGCTCGGCCAACGCACTCCTGAGCGGGCAGGCGGGCTGGGCGGCGACTCTGGATCGCTATCAGGCCGACCGGGTACTGATCGAAGCCGGATCGCCTCTCGCCGCGCGCCTGCGCGAAGCGGCCTCCTGGGCGGTTATCGATCAGGACCCAACCGCGGAGTTGTTTGCGCGTCGTCCCGTGCGGTAATTTTCGATGTCGCGGGCATCGTCGCTGCAAGTACCCCCAGCAATGCGAAGAAAAACGCTGCGAGCGCCGGCCTCTGTTGCATCGGATAATCGATCAGCGCGTGCAGCCACACGCTGAGGATGCCCACTCCCCACAACGACCGCACCGCTGGCCCCACGCTCCAAACGGCGACAGCCAGCATCAATGCCAGAAATAGCAGCCCGCCTTCACCTGCCCACTGGAGCCAATCGTTGTGAGCCTGGTTTACATATGTGCCGTCGTCGAATCGCGCGTATCCGGGATAAGCTTCCGGCCAAGTCCCGAGTCCAAAGCCGGTGAGTGGTCGGTCGCGCACCATGGCGATCGAAGAGAGCACTAGATCCCTGCGCAGCGAATAAGGATGCGGTTCCTGCAGCCGCTTCCAGAGAGGTTGCCCTCCCACCACGCCCGTCAGGACCACTACTGCCGCGAGGCTCCCCAGCAGCGAACGCGTGAGCACGCCACTGTTGATCGTCCCGCGCCAGAATGCAATCGCAGGTATCACCAGAATCTCGGCGAGACACAGGATCGTGCCGGTGCGCGACCCGCCTGTGACCACCGAGCCAAACAGTGCAGCGACGATAGCTGCGTGCAGCGCCCAGCGCCGCCGATCGCCAATGACGCCGACGATCGCCAATGGCAGCACCGCTTCAATGAAGGCGGCGTACTGGTTGTGGTAGACAAAGGGGCCGAGCGTTCGGGAGTCCGAACCCGAATCGAAGATCCAAAATACTTTGCCGGCCGGCGACGTGAGGAAGGTGAAAATCGAAACCACTGCAAGGATGCTGGTGAAGATCAACGCAGAGCGAAGAAAACGCTCTCGGCGGTCCGCGTTGCGATACAGATCCGCGGCCAGCGTGAAGGCGGCCAGGTTCGTCACCCAGTTCAGAGTGGCATCAAGAGTAGCGACGCGATCGACCGACCACCCGGCAGCCACCTGCAACACACCCCACCCCGCCGCAGCAGCAATCATCCATCCAGCGAAGGGGAGAGCGAGCGATCGCCGCCGCACGATCCTGACTGCCGCCAGAGCGAACAGCGCTACTTGAAAAACGCTCAGCGCCCAGCGAGCCGGAACCCACATCGTAAGGATCCCGAAACCCCAGACAGACATTAGGATCGCAGCCAGCCACATGTCTGTCTGCTAGTAGGCGCCGCGTCCGCAAATCACAGCGGCCACCGTGCGCGCCACGATGTACAGATCCAGCCACGGGGACCAGTTGCGAATGTAGTAGGTATCCAGTGCCTCCTGCACTTTCAGGTCGCCATCGCTGCGGGCCGACACCTGCCATAATCCGGTGAGGCCCGGCAAAACGCGCGCACGCAGAGTGCGGAATTCACGCGAAAACTGCTCCAGATGATAGCCGGGCAGCGGACGCGGACCCACCAGGCTCATCTCACCTTTGAGTACGCTCCATAATTGCGGCAGTTCGTCCAGGCTGGTCCGGCGCAGGAGGCGTCCGATTGCGGGAAGAATTCGCGGATCGCGCTGCAGCTTGAAGTGCAAGTTCCAGTGCGCCTGGTCTTCCGGATGCACCCGGAACCAATCCTCCAGGAGAGAGTCTCCGTTCACGTGCATGGTTCGCAGTTTCCAGACGGTGAGCCGTTCGCCGCCCAAGCCTTCGCGGACCTGGCGGTAGAACGCCGGTCCACGGCTGGTGAGCTTGATCCACCCTGCCGCCAGCGCCAGCACCGGCAGGCTCGCCACGAACAACGGGAACGCGATCAAACGATCCATTACCAGCTTGAGCGCGTGATTGCGGCGCACCATGAGATTCTTCTTGATCTCGAAACCTAGCGATCCGCCCAGATCGCGGGCGGTCACCCACATACTGGCGACGCCCGCCAGATGCGGAATCACGATCAGCCGGCGGAAAGTTCAACTCTTGCAGCAGCGCTCCTGCGTCTTCCTCCCCGATGTCGGCGAGCGCCACAATGGCGGCCTCGGCGTGTTGTTCAAAATCTGACGCAAGGCCTAACGGGCCCAACACGGGTACGGTTTCTACGATTTGATTCCAAAGGGCCGGGTGATTATCCAAAAATGCGACGGGAATTAATCCCAATTGCGGCTGATTCAACAGAGTTCTCACGAGAGCCCGCCCGGTCTCGCTGGCGCCCAGCACGATGACCGGTATGCCCCAGCGCTCGCGCTTGACCAGCAGCGCGCGTGCAGCGGATTCCACCAGCGGCGGCAGCACTAGCGCAAAAAGAAACGTCGCTAAGAGCACACCTCGCGAAAGCACTCCGCGAGCGACGATGCTGTCCCAGGCCACTAGACCTCCGAACACCGCGAGCGTGGCGAGCACACGGCGCCGCAGACGTTCGACCGGCCCAAGCAAATATCCCGGGTATAGGCCGATCTGGTAATTGATTGCTGGCAGCAGCAGGATGCCCGCCGCCACACCGAGAAACTGCCCGACGCCAATCTCGGCCGTAAACCACGACGCTAGCAGCAGGCGCACCGAGTAGCCCAACACGAAGGCCGCCTCCAGCGCCATCACGTCGGCCGCTAGGATCACCCACGGCGCCCAGTGTGCGGCCGGCGCCGGCCGTACGGCAAGTTTAGGCTGTGCGGCGGTGCTCATAGAATCGTGTGCGCGCCAATTGCGCCAGGGCCAAAATGGCGAAGTGGGGATTCCGGGGAAGATATCGCCGCCATAATCGCCGCGGTTCGGTACCCAGGCGGAAGATCCATTCGAGGCCGCTCTGTTGCATCCAGCGGGGAGCCTGCGGTTTTGTGCCGGCGATAAAGTCGAAGGCGGCGCCCACGCCCAGCATCGTGCAACGGATGCGGCCGTGATGCGCGTGCATCCAACAGTCCTGCTTAGCGCCACCGAGGCCCACGAACAGAATCCGTGCACCCGAGTCTTCAATCGCGCGCGTCGCCTCTTCGTCTTCGTCTGCCGTTAGCGCACGAAAGGGAGGAGAGTAAGCGTACCCGATCCTGAGATCGGGAAAACGCTGCTGGACCGTCTCGACCAGTCTCGCTAGTACCGGTTCCGAGGCTCCATAGAAGCCCACCGGAATGCCGTGCTCCGCCGCCGCACAAAGAACAGCTATCGTGAGGTCCGGTCCGTAGACCCGCGAGGCCCCTGCTACACCCAACCCGCGAAGTAGCCACACCAGCGGCATGCCGTCGGAGGTGACCAGATCGGCTTCCCGCATGACACGCTGATACTCGCCGGAGCCATGCGCTTCCATGATGGCGTTGACGGTGGCCAGACAAACATAGGACGAGCGCGCCTCCTGGGCCCAGGCGATGACCCGCGCCGTGGCGTCCGCATATGTGGTGGCGTCCACCCGGACGTTCAGGATGTAGCGGCTTGGGCAAACTGCCAGGGGGTTCATTTAACTCCGCGGTCTGCGCTGCGAGTTTTCGATCGCCATTTCGTAGATGCCGAGAAGGGCTTTGTGGTTGAGTTCGGCGGTATATTTCGTCAGATACTCTTGCCGCGCGGCCGCGCGCATCGCCTGCATTTCTTCGGGATGCGCGAAGGCCCAACCGACCTGCCGTGCTAGATCCTCCTCGTCGCCTGGACGGAAGAGGAGACCGGTGCGGCGATGGTCAACCAATTCCGCCGTTGAACCAAGATTCGAGCCAATCACCGGAAGCCCGCAAGCGAAAGCTTCGAGGATCGTCATGGGCGCGCATTCATACCAGGTTGAAGGAAATATGAGGACGCTGGCATTTTGCATGAGCGCAAGAATACGTTCGCGAGGTTCGCGGCCTAAGTATTGGACGTCTTTGGGCCATTCCAAATTGCTCAATGGCCCGTCTCCCGCTACCAGCAACGGAATGCCGTGCAGCCGATGCCACGCTTGCGCGAGAACGCGAACGCCCTTTTCCTCGGATAGCCGGCCTACGTAAAGAGCGTAGCCGCCGTGTCCATCACCGGGGCCCGGATCTGGGCACACGAAGTTTGGCTTCACTACAATCCGTTCATGTGGTAATCCACCGGCCACCAAGCGTCCGCGAGCGAAATCGCTCAAGGCGACGTAGAGGTCAACCATTCGATCCCAAGTCCCGGCTGCGCGGTGCATCGCAAGCATAGCGGTGACGGCCACCGTCGCCGGGCGGCTCTGCCGGTAGCACCTGTGCATAATAGCGGGGACAAAAGATCCGCGATCGATGCATTCCTCGCAAACGGTTCCGTTTCGGAGCAGCGTCGCCCCCGGACAGACGAGGCGAAAATTGTGCAAAGTCTGCACCACCGCGAGATCCGACTTCCGAGCCGCATAGTATCCAGCAGGCGAGACCAGCGGAAACGTATTGTGAAAGTGCGCGACGTCAAACCGGGTTAAGCGCATCACATTCCGCAGCCGGCGATACGAGCCCGCGCTCCATACCGTATTCACGCCGTCGCCGATGCCTCCGCTGTTTATGCGGCTGTTGTGCTCTTCATAGCGGACAACCTTGTGGCCCTTTTCTTCGAGCAGCGCGGTCTCATCGGCAAACACTTGATCTTCGCCGCCCGGCCGTTGGTAGTGGTTGTGTACAGCCAGCACGGATCGCGGCGCGGTGGCGGGCAAAGATGCCGCGTCCCAGTTAGTGTTTAAAATTGGTTCTAGCTGCACCACAGAGGGCATTCTTCCTGCTTTGCCGAATGGCAAGATTGGAATCGATGTTCCGGCCTTGAAGCATCTGCTCGAATGCGCGATTGCCGTCGATGTCATCGGAAATCAATAGTCCGCGTGGCCGAAGCGCTGACAGTGCCATCCCGAACTCCCACTTCATATGGGAATAGGTATGCAGACTGTCATGGACGAACAGGTCGATCGGTTTGGTGCGCTCTAGGACTTCCGGTAGCAGTTTTTTCGCCGGGCCAAGGTTCAGTTTCCATCGCGATCGCAGTTCTGGCGGGATGAAATATCCGACGTGGGCAGTCGCATCGAGAGCGAGTGGAGGCAGATCAATGCTGTGCAACTCGCCGTAGTCGTTGTCCTCCAGGGCCGCAAGAATGTAAGTGGACGTCACTCCGTATGCGACTCCTGTTTCCACTACCACGCGCGGACGAAGATAGCGGCAGGCGAGATAGCACAGCGTGCCGAGAGTCACGGTTCCGTTATGAAACCCCTCCGGAGGGAAAGGGCCATCCGCCTTCTGGACGCGTAATGTTTCGATATGTTTCCCGATGGCGATCAGCCTAGGGGCCGTGTCCAGTGGATTGGGGATCGAGAGAAGCGCTGCAACGGCGGATTCTATGTCGGCGGCATCCGCGACGTCAATGAGATTGCATGGTGACGAGAAGCGATCAATCCAGCAGTTGAATTTGTTTTGGACCCTTGCGCGAACGTCCTGGCGATGCCGTGCAAGAATCAAGGCTTTACTTACAAGGCTTGCCATACCCTCATCAGCACCGCGCGGCCCGGGCCCACTCGATGGCTGCAATCATGCGATCAGCCATGGCCGACGGTGTCAGATCGCGCACCCTGGCCCGCGCGTTTTCAGCCATATGATTGACCGTACTTACTGGAGTGGCTAGCGCGCGCTCCAGTGCACTGCACGCTGCCGAGGGGCAGTCGGGTCGAAATTTCCATCCGTTGTCGCCGTCCGTGACGAGTTCATCTACCGCCTGGCTGTAGACACTGCCCAGCACCGGAACACCGGACGCCATAGCCTCGGTGACGACCAGTCCCCACTCATCCGCTAGAGTCGGGAATACTAAGAGTCCGGCTCTCTTGTACACCTGCGGTAGCTGATCGTAGGCCACGTGCCCTAGAAGCCGAAGCTCAATATTGGACGGAAGATGTACGGCTGTGATTTGACGTTTGAGCGGGCCATCGCCAGCAATATCGAATTCTATACGACGGCCGGGATGCCGCTCTGCCCAATTTCTAAGATGGACCAGGAATTCCGGCAGACCCTTGCGTTCACTGAGCGCTCCAGAATACAGCAAGCGATGTCTAAATTCCGTCGTGCGCGCTGCTGGTAGAGCAAGAAACGGGTCGAGATCAGTGGTGTAGGGAACAGCGAACAAACGGTCTGACTCAACCCCGAATGTCTGAATATAGCGCCTTCCGCTCTGGCCGTTAACCACCACCACCTCGGCGGCGCGCAGGATCCGCTTTCGCAATCCGTGGCGCAGGCGGCCGCGACCTTGCTCCGTGACCTCTGAAACCGTGGCCCATACGATGAGGCTGCTTTGCGGGAAGAATCGATTGTAGGTAACTGCCTGCAATGTGCGGAGGCCCATCTCGCAAGAGACAATTACGTCCGGATTGAAATGAAAGAGTTGCGGGATCGTATCGTATGGGAAGTGGATGGTCACTGCCTCCGTGAATTTGTGAGGGTGCTTCCATAAGGAACGAAATGATAAAGTGCGCTGCACTTGCACCGGAAGTTTTCCCCAGTTCGGAGGCCAAGCGCGACCGGGTTCGGTTACCGCCGAAAGGAAGACCTTAAAGGCTGAGCATCTCTGTTCCAACTCCCGGTAGAAGGCGGTCCGGTACGGTGGAATAAAATTAGTGATGAGCGCTACTCGCATAAACACCGACAATTGGTTTTCGTGTTTTTCCACCGGATTTTGGAATCCAAAGCAGAGCCAGTATGAGGCCGAGGCTCATCGTAACCGCATTGCCCGCGCCAGCGATCACATTTTCCGTGGTAAATGCCAACAGGAATGCCGGCAGGAATGAAAGTACCGCCCAAGAGCCGAAGGATGATTCGCCTCGGCGGAGGACGATCAGCGCTGCGATCAAGGATGCGAAAACGCCTACCAGCAGAGTAGCGCCTAAAATGCCCCATTCATAGAGCGCTCGCAGCCATTCGTTATGAATCGCGCGATTAGGATCCAGGCGATCGACAGAATACGAGTGAGGGAACACGCGCAAGATCACATTGCCGCCACTCGAAGTTCCATGGCCGAATATGAGATCCCGAGGGCCAGCACTCCGGATTTCGTCAAAGGCGCCCTGGTAAATCGCCAGACGAAAGTTTAAATTTGCCAAGCCTACGTTCCGCGCGGTGTCTTCTCCGGTTGCCAGTGCGCTAAAAGTAGCGGCTATGCGGCTAGACGAATCGGCGAGGGGATCGAACTTCATTGGATTCAAATTGACAGCAAAGAGCAGGCCCAGCGACACTGCGGCTGCCGCAATCGGTATATAAACCGCTACGTTTCTCAACGACAGCCACGCATATACGACGAACACCAGAAAAGCGCCGAAAAACCAAGTCCTGCTTCCGTTCAGTATGATCGCCGCGGCGATACTGAGGATTAGCGGTATTCGAGTCCACACGCCGGATCGCCGATCCCACAAGACAGCAGCGAGGAAGGCCACCAGAAACGCCGTGTACTGCTGCGCGGAGACAAAGCTGGAGAAACGGGAGGGCTGGTCAACGCCGTCGAAGCCGTATACCGCCCCGCCAAAATAAAAGGTCTGTAGCGAAGCAAGGCCGATCGACGCCACGATTAGAATATTTATGGCGCGGCTGTTTAGGAGGTTGCGGCGAGCAGCCTTCTCCAGAACAATAATCATTAGTAAGATGCCGACCATATTTCCTACAAGCTTTGCGGCGGCTACCGGAAAAGGAGACCAGAAGCTTGCCACTCCCGCATAGATAGCGAGCGCCGTCCATAATTTGAGCGGTAATGAAGACTGGATCTCACTCGGCGCCTTGCGGAGACGAAACCAAAGATAGAGCGGCAGGAGAATGCCCTTGGTTGCATTGATCCACCCAACGTCCGACGAGACCGCTAAGGTGGGACCAGTCGCATCCAAATTTCCCATGATGAGCCACGCTAATATCGCCCAGCGAAGAGGCGCTGCCAACACACAAGGCAGCAGAATCCAGAACAAGAGCTGTGCTGCGAATACGGTGGATTCTACGCCTGGCATCTAGTCTTCAGCAAATGGCGCGCCAAGCGGTAAGCGATTTCGTGAAAGGTCCGATTTTCTCGCGATAGATCTGGCTATCCGGAAATAACCGCTGTAATTGAGCGACAGTGAGAAGAAGAACAGACTCGACTGCCTCGCGCGCGAGCCGAGGGTCCGGTGTGCGTTTCATCCACCCCCAATCGCGCAGTTGGAGCAGGCGTGCGCGCAGGGCTACGGGCATGAATTGCCATCCGGGCACAAGGAAGTGCGGCTCGATCGGGAAGTATGCGTTGGGAGTCTGCACAAAGTAGCCTCTTGCGACTCTCCGAATCTCCTCCGCCATGCGAAATTGACCATCGACATCGATATGCTCGATGACGGAATTGGAGAAGCATATATCAAATTGTTGGTTGGCGAACATGTGCAGGTCGCGCGCATCGCCCGATACATAAGTGATCCAGGGGAGGCGGGGCTGCTCCCCAAAGCTGCGGTTTAAAACTGTAATAGCAGCCGGTCTGTGCAGTTCATCCCGGTATGCTAACCAAAACTCGGCCGAGCCGCCCACATCGAGTATACGAAGCTCGCCATTTACAGGCGCCAGCAACTCCGCGAACTTGCGGACTCGATCTCTGCGAAAGCGGTATGCCGCGGACCTCTCATCGCCGTTGTCGGCGAACTGAAAAAGCATGCCCACCTCGGCAGTGGCGACTAGAACTTCAACGGCGCGATTCTCCGTCGCTCCGCTCGGCGTAATATTTGCTGTAGCGGTTGTAATACGAATAGTAGTAGCCGGGGCTGATTTCGCGATGCACTTCATTCAGCACCACGCCCACCAGATTCGCCCGCAGCCGCGCCAGCGTCGTGATCACGGAGCTGAGAGCCGTCCGGCTGGTGTCTCCCGGCGCGAGCCACCACGATCACGCCATCCACTACGCTTGCCATCTGCAACGGCTCTGCGAATCCCAGCAGTGGCGGAGCGTCCAGCACCACCAAGTCGTATTCGCGCGCGGCCTCTTCCACTAATTCGGCCAATCCGGTGCCGATTAAGTCCGACGCCCGGCGCGTGGAAGGACCTGCCGGCAGGATATCCAGCCCCACCGGCTCCGGCATCCGCACCAGCGCGTCGCGCCAGGAGATCTGCTGCAACAGGACGTTGGAGAGGCCCACGCTATTCGGCACCTGGTACAGGCGATGGACGCTTGGCCGACGCAGATCGCCATCGATTAGCAAGGTTCGCTTGCCTTGTCCGGCGTGGGTTGCGGCCAGATGCGCGGCCACGGTGGATTTGCCTTCCGAGGGCGACGCGCTGGTGAGAAGAATACTGCGCAAGCGGCGATCGAAATCGGTGAGGAGAATCGAATTGCGCAGCGTGCGGATCGCCTCCTCGTAGGTCGAGAGCGCCGCGTAGCCGCCTTCGGTCACAGTAAGATCCTTGCTACGACCATTTTTGCCGTTGACTCCAGCGCCGTTTAAGTGACCGTTCGAATGGACTCCGTTGGCGAGCACTCCGTTCGCATGCAGACCATTGCTGTGGGCATTGATCGGACTCAGCCTGCGACGCCAATCCTTCACCGCCGGCAACGATCCGATGACTTCGGTTTTCATCAGTCGAGTGACCTGATCGGGATCGCGAACCGTATTATCCAGTACGTCGCTCACTACCGCCACCGCTACCGCGAGGAAAGCCGAGGACAGAAACGCCAGCAGCAGATTCAGCCAGATCCTGGGAAATACCGGCTTCAGTCCCGGCCGTGCTGGATCGGCCACTCGAATCGAGCTGTTCTGGAAGCTGGCGTTAATGCCCGCTTCCCGGATCTTGCGCACCAGTTCTTCGTAGAGGGTTTTGTCGCCGTCGGCTTCGCGCTTCAGGGTTTGATATTCGAAGGAGCGGGCGTTGAGGCGGTCGAATTCGGATTTGGTTTCCTGCACCGCGCCCGCCAGAATGGCTTCGCGATTCACGGCCTCGCGATACTCCACTTCCACGCGCTCGCGGACGCTCGCCTGCGCGCTGGCGAGTTGCGACTCCAGCTCTTGCACCCGCGACTGTGCCTTCTTGAACTCCGGATGGTTCGCGCCATAGTGATTCTTTACCTCGGCGAACTTTTCTTGCGCCTCATTCAGACTGTCGGTCAGTTTCTTGAGTGCTTCGCCTTGGGTGGATACCTGCGCCGCTTCCAGCGTTCCGCTCTGCACCGAATTGTTGGCGGCCTCTTTTTTGACTCGATCCGCCTGCGTCTTCGTGTATTCACTGTTCAACTCCAGCAGCCGCGCCGATAGAATGCTGGTCTTTTGTTCCGGATTGATGACATTCAGCTCGCGCTCGAACTGTGCCACCGCCGCACTGGACTTTTCCATCTTGGCTTTCAGCTCTTCCAATTGCCGCTCCATGAAATCGCTGAGGCTGGCGGTGGCTTTATAACGGATGCGGTAGGTGTGCGCCAGGTACGACAGCGCAATTTCGTTTGCCACGTCGGCGGCCAGCGTGCGGTTGGAAGATCGATAGCTGATCTGAAGGATGTAGGTGTTGGGCGGCCGCGTAATCTTGAGATGCTTGAGGATTACGGGGGCTTCTAAACTGGTGGGCGATTGATCCACCGCCTCTTCGAGCGCGTCTTCCTCCACCTGCCGTAAACGGAATTTATCCACCACCGGCCGCAGCACCGAATCGGATTCAATCAGCTTGACTTGAGTGGCGATGAACTGATCGGCGTCGTTGGCGGCGCTGCGGGTAGCCTCCTCTCCCAGCACTCCTGTCGGAACCTGCCGGTCGATATCGATCGATACCGTCGATTCGTAGATCGGCGTAAGACGCAGCGACACGATCCACGTAGCCAGGACGGCGGCCACCACGAAACCCGCGATTTTCCAGGACTGCCGCCGCAGAATCCACAAGTAATGGGCCGGCGGAACGTGCGCCGTCTGCGCTTCGAATTCCGCATCCAGCGTCAACGGCGGCTGTGGGACATGGAAGGTCCTGGTCACCGCCGGCGAATTGTTTTCTAGATCTCTCATGATGCCGCTCGCTACTGATGCCAGATCAGAACGCCGGACGCCGTCGAAGCGCCGAAGCTGGTGATGCGGTCGATGATATTCACCGCGTTGCGCCGCGATTTATTGTCCGGAATGTATAGGATGTCGTCCACCTGCAACGCCACATCGGGCGCCTTGCGTTGCATGATCTTGTCCAGTTCCACTGGGATCTCGTGCTTGTCCCCGCCGGCGTCCCGCCGGTAGATGTACGCCTGTTTTGCGGCGTAAGGCAGCACGCCTTCGGAGAGCGCCACCATTTTCAGGATCGAGTTATCGCTCGCGTCGTGCACCGGAAACGCGCCCGGCTTTTTGACATTGCCCAGCACGAAGATCTTGCCCGCTTCCGGCACCCGGATCTCCTCTCCGCCATGCAATGGATAATTGACCGCGGGGTCCGCGTCCTTGAGCAGACGATTGAGCGGAATGCGCTCCAATAATGTCGCCGACACTTCGCCGCGGGAATCCGGAGAAGGCTGCGGGCGGCTCACCAGAACTTCCGTGCCCGCGTCCGGACTCAGCCCTTCGGCCCGGGCCAGCGCATCCAGCAGCGTCACCGTGCCCACTGCTTGAAAAGTAAGCGGCTTGCGCACCGCGCCCATCACCGAAATCGGACGGCTGTGATATTCCGCCACCGTCACCTTAACCACCGGGTCCACCAGAATCTGCTCGCTCTTGAGGGCCTCGACCAGCGAAGCTTCTACGTCGTGAGCGAACAGCCCTGCCGCCTGCACGCCGTTGGTCAGCAGGGGAAGGTGAATGGCGCCGTCTGCCTCCACGCGAACGGTCCGCGTCAGCTCCGGCGCGTCGTAAACCGAAACCGCCACTAGATCGTCGATTCCCAGCTTCTGCGACGGCAGATTTTCCTTGCTGGCTTCCTCCATCGGTTGCGGGCGCACCTGTGCCAGGGCGGCGGCGGACGCCAGCGCCAGCAGAATGGCGAGGCGCATTTTAGTTCCCCTCCAGCATCTGCGCGATCCGCGTCACAGTCATCTTCAGCTCGCCCAGTTGTTGGCCCAGCGCGGGCGCGTCGAGCGACCCGAATAATTGCGCTCGCGCGAATTCCGAAAGACTGCGCGCGCCCTTCTCCGACGAGGCCGCCTGCAGGGTTGCATACTCTTCCTGCGTCAGACGAAAGATCAGAAGTCGATTTCGCGGTTTAGTAATTGCCATGGGATGTGCCTCGGGATAACTCAGGAACTTTCAAATCGGCGGACTGCCGAAACGATCTGCTGCGCGGTTTGCGCCAGCTCGTTCAGTTTGCTTTCAATTTGCGCCAGCGACGGCTGACCCGCTCCGTTGAGTACTTGGGAGCGAACAAAGTCCGACAGGCTGCGCGCCCCGCCTCTGGCCCGCGCCTTTTCGAGGTTGTCGAATTCCACGTCGGTGAGGCGAAACATCACTGCTCGGGTCCGCGGGGCCACTTCCGTCCGGCTATTTCCGTAGCCGCCAAACGCCTGCGCTCCGAAACGCCATGCCTCGCGGCGCCAGCGATGAATCACATTCGGATTCACCTGAAGAGCGCGGCCCACTTCGGTGGCCGAAGCTCCCATCTCCAGGCTGCGCACCGCGGCCGCCTTACATTCTTTGGTAAAGACTCGTCGGTTGGTTCCCATGTGGGGAGCCGTTTCCATCCAGCGACAACATGTCGCCGTCCACTTCCACTGCAATCGAGGAGCCCAGCGCTTCAACGCTGACCACCACCCGCCAGGAGCCTTTGGTCCGCAGGATGACGCCGCGCAGCGGGGCTAAGGGTCCGTGCTCGATGATCACTCTTTGCCCGATGCGCACATACGGCCAGGGCGCGATCGCACGGCCTGAAGAAAGTACCGCTCGTCACCGCGGAGATCTCGTCGTCTTCCACGGGAATCGGTTCTTTACCCGAGCCGACAATCGATCTCACGCCAGGCGCCTGCAACACCCGCAGTTTTTCGCGCAATCCAAAGCGGCAAAATACATAACCCGGAAAAAGCACCGCGTCGGATTCCCGCACGCGATCCGACCAGCGCTTGCGAGCCCGGTAAACGGGCAGGTAAGTCTCCAGGCCTTGATTGCTCAAACCACGCGTGGCCGCGTGCTCGTGATTCGGCCGGACCGTGAGAGCGAACCAGCCTGGAATGTTGCCAAAGGACATGAAGGCGGAGCTATCGCTACGTATGTCCCAATCGGGGGTTTGGGTTCTGAAACGAACAGGGGAGGTTAGTTTCTTAGTGTAGACGTTCCGCAGAGAAAGTCAAGAGTGTTAATGTAGCGAGAGCCTCAAGCATTTGCAAGCCGCTGCGGCCCGCGTCAGCACGTCAATTGCATGAACAGCGTCAATGTGAGCTTCGCTTGCTGAAAAGCAGCTACCTTAACAAGCCCATCCGGTCGAGCGGCCAATAGACGAACGCCGCTTTCCCGTAGATGTAATGCCTGGGCACTGTGCCCCACATGCGGCTGTCGTTCGAAGAGCTGCGATGGTCGCCCAGCACAAAATACTCGCCCGGGGGCACCACGCGCGGCGGCGTCGAAACATGATCCCGATAGGCGTCGGGCACATACGGCTCGTCGAGAGGTCTCTCGTTCACGGAAACTTGCCCGTCCGTCACCTGGACCTTATCTCCCGGTACGCCGATCACCCGCTTGATGAATGATTTCGACGGATCGCCCGGAAACCAGAACACGACGGTATCGCCACGCTGGATATCGGAGATACCAAAGCGATAGGCAAACTTATTGATGAAGATGCGCTCCTGATCCACCAGCGCGGGCATCATGCTGGTACCTTCCACGCGCACGGGCTGGTACAGGAACAGAATCACCACTACTGCAATCAGCACGCTTACCGTCAGATCGCGCAGCCAGGAAATGGCCGCTATGGCCGATGTGGGTCCCGGAGGGGTTGAACGCCGCGCGTGAAGAGGACTCGCCGGCTGCTCCCCGCTTTCCTTCTGGACAGTCGCCGGATCGACGGGATTTTCATCGGGTGCGTTCATAGGGGCTCGATTCTATGACGGCTGAAACCTTCAATGGTTTCGCCACTTTCTATTGGATCACGACTCCTGGTTCCGCCGCTTGCCGCCGTTCGACCGCCCCTCGGCACTGCGGTAGAATAACTTTCGTTAGAGAAGTGTCGCGGACTCGTCTGCCGCTCGAGGGTTAACCGTGGCACATGACTTCGGATCTCTGGTCTTCACCTCCGTGGTTAAGGCGCTGCAGGAGAAATACGGCAGCCGCCGTCACTGCGCGCGGATGGAATCGGGTGGCGCCGCGCGGGATCGCATGGGCCCGGACGAAACTGTCTTCATCGCCGAGCGCGACAGCTTCTATATGGCCACCGTGGGCGCCAACGGTTGGCCCTACGTCCAGTATCGCGGCGGGCCGGAAAGGGTTTCTCAAGGTCATCGACGATCGGACCATTGCTTTCGTCGATTTTGGCGGAAACAAGCAATACATCAGCGCTGGCAATCTCACCACCGATAACCGAGTCGCCCTCATCATCGTCGACTACGTGCATCAGGCGCGCCTGAAGATCGATCCTCAAGATCTATCCTGGAGCTCCCCACGGAATGTGTTCGACGCTCAAAGACAAAGTGAATGCTGAATTGTTGGCTTTCATCGGGCAGGGCAAAACGGCCACTGCCTGAACCCGTTACACCTCCGTCAGGGTGAAGCCCGGATCGACCATGAGCCGGAGCGTGGTCCCGACTTCCACATTCCGGTAACCACTGCGCGCAAGGCGGACTCGAGCATATCAACGAAGCTGGCCTGGGGCGAGAGCGATGTGGCGCTCGTCCACGTCCCGGAGTATTCGCCGGAGCGGCCTGAAACCGTGGCCCTCCAGGCGCCATCCCAAGATCGCGCGGACTTGCTCGCCGACCACCCGCCCTGTATCAACACCTTGCCGGTGGCTTCTTGGAGCATCCAGGTCCCGGTCACGCCGCCGCTCCGGTCAGCTTGTGCTGTCCAGCTTCCGCCCAGGTATCCAGTCTGCGCGGTCGCGCTCCAGGTTCCCTTCAGTTCCGCTCCCGATGCCAGAAGGGCGGACGCGGCAAACGTCACCAAAACGTAAATGGCAAACATTGTTTTCAATCTATCATGCGCCGCCCGGATTCCCCCCTTATCGGCGTGCTTCAGACAGCTCGCTCAGGCGCCGGTCCAACGTCCAGAGTGGAACGGACGAGAGCAGGGAAGCGGCCAGCAGATGGGCGTCGATCCAGCCGACGCCTTTGCCGAATAGGCGCCGTGACTCGATCGATTGCAATACCAGATGATCCGGAGCCAGCGGAATTCGGGGCAAATGGCCGAGCAGACGCAGGGTCTCAGCGCGCTTCGCCAGGTTGCCGCAGGCGAGCTCGCCGAGAACCATGGAATGCGTCGCCACTTCGCCTTCGTGCAGAAGCTCACGCAGACGTTTGTTGCCGCTACGGAAATGGTGGATCCAAACCGACGTATCGACCAGAATCATGGCAGAATCAGCCGGCGGCCGCCCGACACTGCGCTGCGCCGGCGAGGTATCGCTGGGAGCTTCGGAGACGTTCCCCCCAGGGCGGCCAGTGCGCGCGCACTTTCTTTCGCGATCAGTTCTGCGAGGCCGCGATGCACCAGCGCGGTCTTCTCCTGAATACCGGTGATGCGGCGGGCCTCCTCTAGCAAGGAGTCGTCGAGGTTCAGTGTCGTCCTCATATGCATCAGTATGCACTATAGATGCATACGATCGCAACGCCGGCGCTGGCTACTTTGCCGGCGCCAGACCCTCGGTCAATTCGATGCGCACTCCCCAGGGGTCGGTCAGGAATGCAGTTTTCAGGTGCCACGCGTTAGCGCTGTGCGCCACGGGTCCTTCGAATTCGACGCCTTCTGCTTGGAGCTTCTTGTATAGGGCGTCGAGATTCGTCACCTCGAATCCGATGTGGTCGATCAAATGGCCTTTCGTGGGACCGCGCTTGACGCCGCTGGCAGTCGCTGGCACAGCGGCGATCGAGAGGTTCATATTGTTTGGAAACAGATCCGTGGCCATGAAGTTTCCCGGCCGGGAGACGCTTTCGCGCGTGCTGGGATCCAGGCCGAACATTTTGGCATACCAGGCTTGAACCGCCGGAACATCATCCGCCGGCAGGTAGTAGTGAATGTGGTCCATCTGGACCGGCGTGGGGAGCGCAGGGTCCCCGAACACTTCGATGTGGATGCCTTCTGGTCCGGTCACATAAGCCTGATTGTGTAGGCGCGCGGCCGTGGCTTGGGTCACCTTGAGGCCGGCGGCCTTCCACTTTTCGATAAGCGGGGGTAGATCTTTGATGATAAAACCGAAATGATCCACCACGGCTGTTTCATTCGGCCCGCTTGAGTCGCCTTGGCGCAACAGGATGTAGACACCGGGGAACTGGATCTCGGTGAGCTTATCGTTCTTGACCACCGTACCGCCGAGCATGTCGACCAAGAAGCGGGTCTGAGCGTCGACGTCTTTGACGATCAGGTGAATGTGCCCGAGAGTGACTCCGGCGGCATTGGGCGCCGTTAGCTGCGCGGACAGCGACCCGGCGGTCAGCAGCGCAATTGTGCAGAAGGTTCCGATTCGCATCGTCAATCAACATACCAGATCGCAGGGACGGCTGCCGCCCCGAATCTTGAACGTGGATCTTGCCGCAACCGGCGCGGGACGCAGGTGCGGATCTACCAACGCCGCCGGCCTTCCAGTTTCGGGTGGCATGCTACGATGTACCCACAGAATGTTGCTCGCCTTTCCGCTCCTGTGGGCGGCGGGCGCCGTCGCGGCGCTGCTTTACGCGCAAGACCGGGGTATCCCGTCGGCGACCGCGCTGGCCGTGCTTCCCGCCTTCCTGCTGGAAGTAAGCTTGTATTTCACGATGGGCGTGGAGCGGCTGCGCCTGCGTCTGGAAAAATTGCCGCCCGCTGGAGTCGCCATGGCGCTGGTGGTCGCGGCGGTGGCGCCTTACACGCTGGCTTCGCTCGCGCTGCGGAATTTTTCGTGGCATTCGCTGGGCGTGATCGCAGCCCTTGCGGTGGTGGCGGCGTTCTGGTACGTAGTGTTCCCGCACCAGACCGCGGTGGATATTCTGTTCCTGATTTTCATCGCCGCCGTGTGGCTCGTGCGCGCCATTCCGCCGCTTTACGCGAGTCCGCTGGCGGCGTTCCCGCTAGGATTGCTGGGTCAGTTGATGTGGTTTCGCACCGGCGATATTCGCGATTCTGAGCGTGCGCCGCATGAAGAATGTCGGATTCGGCTTCTGGCCGGCCGCCTCGCGAATGGAAGATCGGCGCGCTGTATTTCGCCGCACTTGCGCCGGTGGCCGCGGCAGCCGGTTGGGCGCTCCATTTCGCGCGTCCGCATCTGCGCTATGCGGGATGGGAGAGGACCACCTTGATCGGGCTGGCAACTTTTTTCGGCATCTTGTGGGTGGTCGCGCTCGGCGAGGAATTCTTTTTCCGCGGGCTGCTGCAGCAGTGGATCGCGGGCTGGCTGCGCAGCGACTGGGCGGGGTTGCTGCTGGCGGCGCTGCTGTTCGGATCGGTCCACCTGTGGTACCGCGCGTTCCCGAACTGGCGGTTCGCGGCGCTGGCCGGCGTCGCAGGAGTGTTCTACGGGATGGCCTACCGGCAGGCGCGCAGCATCCGCGCATCCATGGTCACGCACGCCTTGACAGTCACGGCGTGGCGATTGTTCTTCTCCTAGGCCCCGGTCCCCGCCTCAAAACGTGAAGCGCGCCAGGAGCTGTATATACCGGGAGTTGCTAGGAAAATAACTCTGATACTGGCCGAATGTGGGATCGCTCGGCACAAGAAAGTTGCGGCTCATGGCTTTCGAAAGGTATACGTCGTCGGTATAACCGCCGGACGAACTGCGGATGATTCAGCAGGTTATAGAACTGGGCGCCGATCTCGAAGCGTCCTCTGCTCGGTGATGCTGAAGACTTTGCGCAGTGAAGCATCGACGTTATTGATGGGAGCCAGGGGCATCGTATTGCGCCCGCCATTGGCAAATGCGCCGTATCCGGCGACGATATAGCGTGCGTTCGGATTGTTGGCGACGTAAGCCACTACGGCATTGGAGTTCGTCGAGACCGGGATCGGATTTCCATTGCGATCATAGCCAGTCACGCCGCTGCCGGTGCCGGCGACGCCGTTAGGATTAATGATCGTCCGATCGGTCGCCGAGTCATTATTCAAATTTGAATCCACGCCACTTTGCACCGTCGCATACTCGGGCGACTGATAGGTATAGGTGAATGCGAGGTTCCAATTGCCCACCAGGTTCCTCAGCGCCCAACCGCGGTGCGAGAACGGCTTGAAGTCGAAGATAGGAGAAATGGTCAATCGCTGTCTGCGGTCCAGCACCGAGCTGGCCCATTCGTCTGCCAAGTTTCCGAAGTCCTGAGGACGGCGCGGGCGTCAGCACCGTGCTGTTGATGTCGGCGGTGGAGTCGTCCATCAGATGGCTCCAGGTATAAGCTGCCAGATAAGAGAAATTTTTAGAATAGCGTTTAGTTACCTGTAGCACCAAGCCGTTGTATTGCGAATTTCCCTGGGGCTCCAAAGCTGTGATGCTGGCTGAATTAGTGAAGCCGTATTGGGCCCAGGTGTTACTAGGGGTGGCCTTCAAGGCGCCGGTGGTGAGAGTAAGCGCAGACAAAGCTGCCGGCGACGGCATCGTCAAGAAAGTGGGGATGCTGTTGGACGCGGTGACAGCGCTGGTGCGATTGATCTGTTCTTGAACCAGCAGGTGAACTCCGCGGGTGCCGGTGTAACGCGCTTCCACAGTGTAATCGTGCGCCAGCAGGCGTTGGAGGCCGAGAGTGTACGTCAATGCATAAGGACGCATTTGATCCGGCGTGTAGCCGGACGTCGCAGCGCGTGCCGCTGCCGGCGACGATAGGGCGTTGGAAGTCCCGTTCAGGCCGCCATTCGCCAAAAAATTAGGTGTGTTGGTATTGATGTTGACGCCCACTCGTGTTGCCATAGAAGGCCGGCGCTGTATTCGCCGACAGATTCGCGTAGGGCATGTCGAACGTTCGATTAAATCCGCCGCGGATGGCCCAGACGCCTCTGGTACCGGGCGAGTAAGCGAAACCCAGACTCGGCGACCAGTCGTTCTTGCCGGGTTGCGGTTCACGGAAAGTAATGACCCCCGGAACATCGGCGATGGAACTGTACTGCTGCGCGCGGGAAAGCACCGGAACCGTCACATATTCGTAGCGAACTCCCAAATTCAATGTCAAGTTCGGAAGGATGCGAAAGTCATCCTGCAACATACGCGGCATTCTGCAGAAAGCCGGCCGGCATGCCGTTGATCAAAGGACCGGTGGTGCCCAGAAAACGCAGTCCGAACGAATCCGGACGTCAAATCGAGCAGATACTGTTGCAGCGTTTGAGTACTCGTAATAGCCGCGCGGGTAGGAGACAAACGAAGTTGACAGGATTACGTCGCGGAAGTCATAGCCGGCTTTTAGCGTATGGCGGCTGAAATGTGCGCGTGATGCTGTCGGAGAGCTGCAACTCGTCCTGGACTTGGCCATTCGGATAAACCGGATTGGCTCCCAATTGGAGGCCGATGTCGTCGAAAGCCAAAGTTGGGAAACTATCCAGGCCGGGAAACGCGGAGTCGGGAGCGGAGCGCCGGTCGTCATTTCGGCTGTAAGCAGTGCGGAATTCGTTTTGCGTCGTTGGCGGAAAGTGTATGGTATTCGGATAGGGAAACCAGATGGGTATTGCTCGGGAACAGTTGCAAAGAACGCGGGCAGCGAAACGTTGGCTGGTATCGATGCCGGAGAATCGGCTGTAGAGGTAGCGGCCCCGCACCCGGTCACGATCGCTGAGATCCCAATCCATGCTCCCGACGGCGCGGTACCAATTCTGATAGCTGGGCGCGATGATAGAAAGCGGACCTACCGGAATGGAGGTGCCTAAGACCTGGATAGGAGGGCCGCTCGCCACCGGCGCAGCTGGCGTATACTTCGACAGAATTCCCAGGTTTACTTTGTTGAGGCCGGAGAGCGAGTTTAACGTCTGAAAACCGGCGGCAGTCGGCGCGGTAATAACCGACGGCGGCGAGAATGCGTAGCCCGTGGGATTGTATTCGAAGCTCCCGAAGTAAAATAATTTATTCTTAACGATCGGACCCCCGAAAGTCGCGCCCAGTTGATTATTGTCAAAGCGCGGCGGCGAGGTGGCGCCCTGCCGCGCGAACATTGCATCGAGGGCATTCAGATTGCGGTTTTGCAGATACTCATACAGCGAACCATGAATCTGATTACCGCCGCTCTTCACGACTGCGTCGAAAATACCGCCGTTGGCGCCGCCGAACTGGCTGCCATAATAATTTTGCAGCAGCGTGAATTCCGCCAGCGATTCACTCGAAACCGTGCCTAGCGGTCCGGTAGTGAAGTAGCTGTTGTTATCCGCGCCTTCGAGGTAGAAGCGATTACCGGAAGGGCGCATTCCTCCGATGCTGGGCCCGGTGCCCTGACCCAACCCACCGGACGACGCCACGCCTCCGCCCAGCAGACTCAGATTGAGGAATCCGCTTCCGGTTCCCAATAAAGCCGCCGGAAGGGTGGTCAGCGAGCGAGTGTCGAAAGTAGTTTCAAGATGCGAGGAAGCGGTATCAATGGGTGCGGGCGCGTCAGTTACTTGCACGGTGGTCGAAGCCGTGGCAAGTTCCAGCGGCAAATCCACGTTGACCGTATGATTCAGTTGCAGCACGACATTCGCGACAGTACGCGGCGCAAAACTGGGCGCGCTCGCGGCCACATCGTAAGATCCCACCGGCAGGTGTTCTATACGGAACTGCCCTACGCTGTCGGTGGAGGTGGAAGTGATGACTCCGGTACTCCGATTGGCGGCGGTCACCCGGGACCCGGGCACAGCGGCACCGGAAGAATCCGTCACAGTTCCTACCAGCGTACTGTCGATTCCCTGGCCCTGCACGAGCGCCACCGCAAGGAATAGGCCCGCGACAAAGAAGGCGATACGACCGCGAATCAAGGGAGCAACTACGCGAGGAATCAGTGGAGTAGTCATTGTGTCCTAAGAACTATTCGTACCAACTAGCCTTTAGCTATAGTGCAAAAAAGAGGGCTTTTGTCTCAAGCACTCGGCGAGAAAGTTCGCAATACCCGCAATGATCCTATGATTTCTGTGATATCCGGGTTTACCGTAAGGAGGAATACGTCACCGGCAGCAAAGCGCTGGCCGCCGATTTCCCCTTCGCCCTCAATGCAGATCAGGGTTTCATTTTGGGACGAGGCCGCAAGCGACATCCGGCCAGTGACGTCCAACCGCTCGGTAACGAAGTGAGGACAGGCGATTTTTGCCCCACCACGCGCCGCGTGGGGGCCTAGCCGGCTCACGGCCAAGCCGCTATCCAGATGCAATTCGCGCCCGCGGCCGTAGTCGTAGAGGCGATAAGTAACATCGGAACGCTGCTGGATTTCGCAGATAGTGAGTCCGGCGCCAATCGCGTGCACCGTGCCTGCGGGAATGAAAAAGTTGTCGCCGGGCCGGGCCTCGAACCACTCGAGCAGATTTACAATGCTGCCATCGAGCGCCGCGGCGCGGACCTGCTCGCGAGTCACGCGTTCGCGGAAGCCTGCGGCAATCCTAGCGCCCTTCTCTGCCGTTAAGACATGCCACATTTCGGTCTTGCCCGGCGAGTTGTGATGCAACTGCGCATACGCGTCGTCGGGATGCGCCTGCACGGAAAGCGCCTCACTGGTGAACAGGAACTTCACCAGCAACGGGACCTCTGGAGTTTCAAACCAAACCTCGCCGATGGGCAAGCTCCGAGTCCTGGGTGGGAGCGTCGGGGAACCAAGGATTCAGATTCCGGGTTCCCCACACTCGTCCGTGAAAAGCGGGCTCCAGCTTGCGGAGCGGCATGTATCGGGTGCCCGCCCTTAGACGCGGGCTGCGATGAAGCGCTGCAGGCGGTCGAGGCCGCGCTCCAACTCCTTCATCGATGTCGCGTAAGAAATGCGAACGTGGTCGTTGGTGCCGAAGGCTTCGCCGGGAACCACGGCGACGAATTCCTCCGCCAGCAATTTTTCGGAGAACTGCAGTGAGTTGGCGATGCCGTTCTTATAAGCCGCGCTCACGTTCGGATACGCGTAGAACGCGCCCTGCGGCATCTGCGCGGTGACGCCCGGCATGGCGCGCAGCCGGCCGATGACGTAATCGCGGCGCTTCTTGTATTCCGCCAGCATGATGCCGACCGATTCCTGCGGACCACGCAACGCCTCAATCGCACCCTTCTGCGCGAACGAGGTCGGATTGGATGTGGCGTGGCTTTGCAGCTTCGCTATCCCGCCCACCACTGGCGCCGGTCCCAGCACGAAACCGATGCGCCAGCCGGTCATCGAGTAGGTCTTCGAAAGCGATCCGGCCACCAGCACGGTGTCCTTCGCGCCCGGGATCGCCGCCAGCGAATGCGGCTCGCCTTCGTAGAGGAAGCGGTGATAGCATTCGTCGGTCATCACCCAGATCCCGCGATCCTTGGCGATGGCGACGATCCGCTCCATCTCGCCACGGTCGAAAACCGCGCCGCTGGGGTTCGACGGCGAGTTCAGGATAATCATCTTGGTCTTGGGCGTGATCGCGCGCTCCACCATGGAAGCGGTCAGCGTGAAGCCTTCCTGCTCGTTGGTGTCGACGAACACACACTTGCCGCCCGCGTAGTTCACCACATCCTTGTAGGTGACCCAATAGGGCACGGGAATGATCACTTCGTCGCCGGGATCGACCAGCGCCTGCGTCAGATTGAAAATAGCGTGCTTGCCGCCGACCGTAGCAATGCACTCCTTGGTGTTGTAGGAGGTGCCGTAGTCGGCCTTATGGCTGTCGCAAATCGTCTGCTTCAACTCTTCCGTGCCACCGGTATTGGTGTACTTGGTGAAGTTCTGATTGAGGGCGTCGATGGCCGCCTGCTTGATGTTCTGGGGCGTCGGAAAATCCGGCTCGCCGGCTCCGAAGTCGACCACGTCATTGCCTGCGCGGCGCAGGCGGTCGGCGTCGGCGGCAACTTTCATGGTGGATGACGCGCTGATCAGCGAGATTCTGTCGGCTAGTGCTTGGGTTGTTGGCATTGCTTGGCTGCTCTCCTTGTTATTCTACTTCGCGAGCTCATTCTACTTCGCGACGCGGCTGCGCAGGCGCTCTTCAATCAGCGGCGGCACCAGCTTGGAAACGTTGCCTCCGAGCGACGCCACTTCCTTAACCAGTTGCGAGCTGACGAAAGAATACGCATCGGCCGCCATCAGGAACACGGTCTCGACGCCGGGGCTGAGAAGCCGGTTCATGTGCGCGATCTGCAATTCATATTCGTAATCCGAAATAGCGCGAATGCCGCGCAAAATAAAATTCGCCCCGCGGCTGGCCACATAATCGACCAGCAGGCCGTGAAAGGACCCAATCTCCACGTTGGGGTACGGCTTAACCACTTCGGTGAGCATTTCGACGCGCTCCTCCACCGTGAACAAGCTGGTCTTGCGCTGGTTCTGCAACACCGCCACGATGAGGCGATCCGCCAGCTTGCTGCCGCGGGAAATCATATCCAGGTGTCCATTCGTAATCGGATCGAAGGAGCCGGGATAGATCGCGACAATTCTCGACGATGGCTGCGCCGCCACGCGCTCTCCTTCAAATGGGGGGATTTAACTCCAATTCTAGCAGAAGGGCTTGATGAATCCGATGCAGCTCACCAGATCTTACACTGCTGGGCGCGAACCATCGGCTGCCCGGCGCGGCAGGCGAACGCCTTGCCGAACTCAGGCATATTGGAAACCACGCCATTGATCCGATATTCCTCCGGAGAATGGGGATTGGTGATGGCGTTGGCGCGTTTGCTTTCAGTGCGTTCGTCGCCGCAGGCCCACTGCGCCATGCCGATAAAGAAGCGCTGATCCGGCGTCAGGCCGTCGATGGGCAGCAGAGTCTGGCCCTTGGTGGCTTCCTTCCATGCCAGATACGCCAGGAAGGTGCCGCCCAGATCGGCGGCGTCTTCGCCCAGCGTCAGCTTGCCATTGATCTTGATGTCGTCGATCACGGTGAACCCCGAATACTCATTCGAGATGCAGGAGGCGCGCTTGGCGAATTCGAGAGCGTCCTGCATGGTCCACCAGTCTTTCAAATTGCCCTTGGCGTCGAACTGGCGTCCTTCATCGTCGAAGCCGTGCGTCAGCTCATGGCCAATGGTTGCGCCGGTGTTGCCGTAGTTTGGTGCATCATCCATTTTCGGATCGTACAGCGGCGGTTGCAGTACGCCCGCCGGGAAGTTGATATCGTTCATCTGCGGATCGTAGTACGCGTTCACGGTCGGCGGAGTCATCTGCCACTCGCTGCGGTCAAGCGGCTTGCCGATTTTCGCCAGTTGCCGCCGGTTCTCAAACTCTGTTGCGCGCTCGACGTTGCCGAAATAATCGTCGCGCACGATCTTGATGGAACTGTAATCGCGCCAGTGATCGGGATAGCCGATCTTATTGGCGACGGCATGCAGTTTTTCGAGCGCGCTCTTCTTGGTGGCGGGTCCCATCCAGGGCAACTGCTCGATTTCCGATTGCATCGCCGCTTCGATTTCCTTAGTCATCTTTAGAGCCCGGGCCTTGGTGTCGGCGCCGAAGGTCTTTTGGACGAATACCTGGCCCAGCGCTTCGCCCAGGTCCTGATCCACGCGCCGGACGCAGCGTTTCCAAAGCGGCTGCATTTGTTGAACGCCGCGCAGATACTTGCTATAGAAATCGAAATTCGCCATGACGAAAGCTTCGGACAGCAGAGGAGCGCGAAGGTGCGTCATGTGCCAGCGCAAATAAGTTTTCCAATCGTCCAGGCTGCGCGACTTGAGCAGCGCCTGCATTTCGACGAAGAAGTCAGGCTCAGTGACATTGAGGGGTGGAACGGCTATCTGCGACGCCGCGAAATAGACTTTCCAGGGAAACGCGGGAGTAAGTTTCTGCAGTTTTGCGAGCGTATACGGATGGAATAAGTTGTGCGGATCCCGCTGATCTACGCGCGTCATGCGATGCTTTTGCCAGCGCCGTTTCAATCTCCATCACGGTCTGTGCATCGGTCTTCGCCTGCGCTGCCGGCTCGCCGGCCAGTTCCAGCATTTTCTGGACGTGCTCGACGTAGCGCTGCCGGATCTCTTGCGACTTGGCATCGGTCTTCACATAGTAATCGCGATCGGGCAGGCCCAATCCTCCCGCCGTCAGGAAACCGATCACGCGCGAGGAATCCGCGTAGTCCTGGCTGGAGCCGAAGCCGAACAGCAGCTCGTTCCCAACTGTCGTGAGATCGGCTTGTCCCAGGAATGTGGCCAGATCGCGCAAGGACTTTAGCGCCGCGATTTTGTCCAGATCGGCGCGCAACGGAGACGCTCCGGCTTTCTTACGCGATGCGTCGTCCATGCAGGCTGCAAAATAATCGCCGATTTCCGTTTCTACCTTGCTGCGCGCCAGGAGACGGTTGCGCCGCTTGCTGCAAAATGCCCCACAAGAAGCGTTGGTTCTCCAGAGTAAGTTTCGAATACACGCTCCAGCGCGCCTGATCCGGCGGGATGGGATTGTTCTTGATCCACGATCCGCAGGAATAGCGGTAGAAATCAGTGCACGGATCAACCGCACGGTCCATCGATGAAAGATCCAGACTCGGGCTGTAGGGCAGGGAATAGAGCGGGGTGTCTTGTCCCCATAACACCTGGACTGCGAACGGCAGCGCGATGAGCGCGCGAGTAAGTTTCATCATGGGCGGAACTCCACCGAGCGGACCACACGGATCGCTTTGTTCTCGAGCAGTTGTGCGATCACGGGGTCGGGCACCTGCTGATCGGTTTCGATTAATGTCACGGCGGATAGTGGCTCGCCGGGGCTGTCCGGTTTCTCCTGGCGGCCAAGCGAAAGCGTCGCGATATTGACGTTATTCTTGCCGGTTATGGACCCGATGTAGCCCAGCACCCCGGGCACATCCGTGTTAGTCAAATACAGCAAGTGTCCGGCCAACTTCGCTTCGCAACGGATGCCATCCACGGCCAGCAGGCGCGGCCGGTCCATTACGATCGCGCCCTCAACCGTCGTGAGACCCTTATCGGTTTCGAGTTCAATACGCAGCGAATCCATGTGGCGGGTGCGGCGCTCGAAGCGCTCCGCATAACTGAGGCCGCGGTCGGCGGCGAGCTTAAGCGAGTTCACTACATTCGCCTTGTGCTCCAGAGACCGGCTGAGCACGCCTGCGAGTCCCGCGTTACGGACTAGGCGGGCGTTTTCATGGCTGAAATTTCCGTGATACACTAGCCGAACCAGTTTCGGATTTGCGGTCGCTACGTACGCAGCGAAAGTTCCCAGGCGCTCGGCGAGAGCTGCGTACGGCGCCACCGCGCGATACGCTTCTTCCGTCATGGCGGGCACGTTGACCGCATTCACCGTGATGCCCTCGTTGAAATACTCGATCAGATGTTCGGCCAGGCGCACCGCAATCAACTCCGCAGCCTCTTCGGTGGAGCCGCCTATATGCGGCGTGGCGAATACCTGATCCAGCGCTAGCAGCGGCTCGCCCGCGTCCGGCGGCTCGGTCTGCAAAACATCCAGGGCCGCGCCGGCGATTTTTCCCGATTCGAATTGCCCGGCGCAGCGCGGCTACGTCTACTAGCTCGCCGCGAGCGCAGTTGACGATGCGCGTGCCAGTCTTCATCTTGGCAAAGGCTTCGTCATTCAACATGCCCAGCGTTTCGGTGGTCAACGCGACGTGCAAGCTGATGTAGTCGGCCTGGCGGTAAAGCTCCTCGCGGCTCACCAACGTGACCCCGAGATCGGAAGCGGTTTCGGAATTGACGTAGGGGTCATTCGCCACGATCTTCATCTCAAAACCACGCGCGCGCCGCACCACTTCACGCCCGATGCTGCCGAGGCCCATCACCCCCAGGGTCTTGCGGCGCAGCTCGGTTCCCAGAAAACGTTTGCCATCCCACTTGCCGCCCCGCGTCGAAATGATGGCTTGCGGAATCTGGCGCGCCATGGCGAGCATCAGGCCGAGCGTGTGCTCCGCTACCGCGACGGCGCTTTCTCCGGGCATATTCATGACCAGGACGCCGGCAGCCGTGGCCGCATCCAGGTCCACAAAATCCGTGCCAACGCCCGCGAACGCGATGACCCGCAGTTTTTTCGCCGAGGCGATCTGCGCCGCCGTAACTTTCGCGAGGCGCGATGCGATCAACACTTCCGCGTCGGCCAGATGCTTCGTATACTCGGCTGGGCTGGAGGAAACGATCTCCCAGCCGGGCTGAGCTTTCAAGATGTCGATTCCCGCTGCGCGCAAGGGCTCTGCGATTACGATCTTCATGGCTCCCTAAACCGTTACCGGATGCTTCTGCGCCGCTGCGTGCGCGGCGTAATACTGCTCAACGGCGGCCACTCCCGTGCCCAGCTTTACAGCAACACCATTCGCTTCCAGAATCAACTCCAATTCGGCTACCAGGCCGAAAAGATCGACGATATCGAAATATCCCAGATGAGCGATGCGGAAGATCTTGCCCGCCATTTCGGCCTGGCCGTCGGCAATGATGGAGCCGAATCTCTCGCGGAATTCCTTGACGATGGCGGTGGAGCTCAGCCCCGGCGGCGCCTTGACGGCGGTAACCGCTCCGCTAGGGCTGTCCGGAGCAAACAATTCGAGGCCCAGCGCGATGCAGGCGGCGCGCGTCGCGGCCGCCAGATGCTGCGCGTTGGCGACCAACTGGTCCATGCCCAGCGTCTTGATGTATTTCAGCACCTCGGCCAAGCCAAGGATCAAAGAGATTGCCGGGGTCCACGCCGATTCGCCTTTGGCCGACGCCTTCCTCTCGCGTCGCAAGTCGAAGTAGTAGCGCGGCAGCTTGGCCGATTCCATGCGTTCCCATGCCTTGGGACTGATGGCGAGCAGCGCCAGCCCGGGCGGCAGCATGAAGGCTTTCTGCGATCCGCTGATGACGAAATCCAGACCCCATGCGTCGATATCGAGCGGCATGGTGCCCACGCCGGTAATGGCGTCGACGATAAACAGCGCCGGCGTGGCCTGTATAATCTCGCCCATGGCCCGAACATTATGCGCCGCTCCCGTGGAGCTTTCAGACGCCTGGACAAAAACACCCTTCACGCCGGGATTCGCGGCCAGGGCGGCCGCCACCGCGGCCGGTTCGACGACCGATCCGTAAGGTGCGGTCAGAACCACCGGCTCCAGGCCGAACGCGCGAGTCAACGCCACCCAACGCTCGCCGAACACTCCGGCGCTGCATACGATAACGCGGTCGCCCGGCGAGAAGCAGTTGGTGACGCACGCCTCCATTGCTCCGGTTCCCGAGGCAGCTAAAATCAGGACATCATGCGCCGTTCCCAGCACCGCTTTCAGGTCCGCCAGGACGGACGTATACAACTCGCGGAAATCCTTCGTGCGGTGATGAATATCGGCGCCCAGCATGGCTTGCAGCGCCTTGGGGTAAAGCGGTGTGGGGCCCGGCGTCAGCAGGCGCTGTTTCTTGATGTTCATGGGCTGGAATCCAGAATAGCAAAGCGCCTAACGTGGGACCGGCCCATAGCCGGTCACTCCCTGATCGGCGATCTCGGAAAATTTCGCCGCACGATGGCAGGTGCCAACTGCCGCCGCCCGGGATCCTAAGGCGTGGGTCCACGCCAAATTGCCGGAGCCTTTGTCGGAGCACTGGCTTGTTACGGCTGCTGGCGGTGGCTGGCGTATCTGATCGCGCGCGAAGCGGCAGCGCGCCGCACCATCCTGCGTTACTGGTGGCCCACCGCCATGCTCGCCTGGAGTTGGTTCATGCTGTGGGCGGCATCATTCCCAGGGTCGAGCAAATGGCTGGGGTTCGTACGCGACCCTTTGTCGATCGCATTCTTCGGCGTCAATCTTCCGCAGGCGGCAATCGGCAACGGGCTGCTGGGAATCCTGATCGACGCTCCTGAGGCAGTACAGGGCACCGTCGCGAGCGCCGCGGTGTGGCTGCTTTGGTACGCGGTGATCCGCGTATGGCAATGGCGCCGCGAATCGGGCGGCCCGGATCTGCCGCGCATTGTCCCCTGAAGATCGCCTGCGGCAGGCACGTTAAAGTAGAAGCATGAGATCTGCCCTGCCTTTAGCCATTGCTCTGGCCGCGTTCACCCTCCCGCTGCCGGCGCAAACATCGGCTGGGATTCCCGGCGTCGTCGCGCCCGGCGTGAAGCCGGAACTGGTCAAGGAAGGTTTTGATTTTACCGAAGGGCCCGTGGGTACCTATGATGGCGGACTTTTCTTTAGCGATGTTGGTTCCAAAACGATCTACCATATGGATCCCGATGGCAAGATCACGATTGCTCGCGGAAATACGCTGGGAGCGAACGGACTGGCGCTGAACGCGAGCGAGCTGTATGCCGCCGAGGGTTCCGGGAAACTGATCAGCCGGGGCAATCAAAACGGCCGGGTCGCGACGGTCCTCGAAAGCACGGACGCCCAGCCGCTCGGCGCACCCAACGATATCATCTTCGATTCGCGGGGCGGCTTCTATTTCACTGACCCGGGAGCTGCTCCATTGGACCCTAAAGATCCGAATCGCCACGGGAAGGTGTACTACGTGGCGAGCACCAGCGGACGGGGGCCGCTTCTGGTTGACGATAAGATTGCCTTCCCCAACGGTCTGACGATAACGCCGGATGGCAAGGCTCTGCTGCTGGACGATATGCTCGGCGACACCATCTGGGCTATCGATCTGGCGCCTAAGAAAAGTAAAAAGAAACCCCAGACCGGCGTGACGAAGACGGCCTTTGCCAAGATTCCCGAGTTGACGGATGGCGTCAGCATGGCTGACGGGATGGCTGTCGACCGCGATGGACGGGTCTATGTAGCTACCCACGTCGGCATCCAGGTGTTCGACAAGAAAGGCAAGTCCCTCGGGACTATCAAGGTGCCACGCCCGCCTTCCAATCTGGCATTTTCGGGTCCGGATAAACGCACGCTTTACATCACTGCGGGCGCAGGCTTGTACAAATTGAAGATGATTTCGCAAGGGCCAGACAGGGCGGGGAAGTAGTATTCGTGCATCTGCGCCGCTCGTGGGCGCAATCAACTTCAGCTTCTCGTGGCGAAATTACGCCAAAGATTGATCCTTCATTTGACGTTCTTCGATCTCCGCATAGTGAGTCGGGAGAGTGTAGGCTCTTCTGAAGGGCCTGCGATCCCGGAAGGAAGCTGCAGATTTACGCGGATGATCCCGCAAATCCGAACCGTCAAACACTCAGATGTTCCCGCACCATTGCGTCCGTCAATTCGCCGATGGAGCCGGCGGCGACGCGGCGGCCCTTGTCGAGAATGCAGAATTCGCTCGCCACGCCGCTTCAGCATCTGCTTCAACTCGGGAAAGAGCTGGTAAATACGATCTGGAATGGCACGAGGGCCGTTCTTGGGCCCAGACCCACGCGCAGATTTTCTTCTACCGTGAGCTGCGGAAAAATCTCACGCCCCTGCGGCACGTAGCCAACGCCCAGCCGGGCGCGTTGCTCAGCGGGCAGCTTTACCAAATCGCTTCCGTCGAAGGTGATATCGCCGGAGGTGATCCCCTGCAGGCCCATAATGCATTTGAGCAAGGTTGTCTTCCCCATACCGTTGCGGCCCATCAGGCACATGCGCGAACCGGGAGTAACGTCCAGATCGACATCCCACAAGGTGTGGCTGCCACCGTAGAACTGGTTGAGGGTTTTGATTGCCAGCACGGTCACACTCCCAGATAGACTTCTTTGACGCGAGTATCGTTCTGCACTTTGTCCATATCGCCTTCGGCGATGACGTGGCCTTCGTGCAAGACGATCACGCGCCGGGCAATGGACCGAACGAAGGACATATCATGCTCCACAACCACGATCGAGTGCGCGCCCGCCAACGATAACAGCAGCTCGGATGTGCGCTCGATCTCGTGCGGAGTCATGCCGGCTACCGGCTCATCCACCAGCAGCAATTCCGGATTTTGCATGAGCAGCATCCCGATTCGAGCCACTGTTTCTGGCCATGAGCCAGGATTCTTCCCGGCGCCTCGCGCTGCTCCGACAGGCCGATGATTCGAAGCACCTCATCGATTCTCTCGCGTTGTGGCGCCGAGATACGGGCACTCAGCATTTTCAGGAATGACCGGTCCCCAGCCAACGCCAGTTCCAGGTTCTCGAACACAATGGCGACTGCGGCGAGCATGGTGAGAAACCAAGTCCAGACTGTTTTCCCGCTCTTGCCGATAGTTAGGGTCATTCCGAACTCCTTTCAACTTAAGGGACGCCGTCAGCGCAAAAAGTCACAAGAAGTTACCGGGCCACGCGTAAGAACAGAGTAAAGCTGACGTTATGGATTCTTTTATGAGCCTCCCTCCTGGCGAATGCGAATGCGGGCAGGCGTTGCGTCGCTCCCGCATCGATGGGATTGTCAACGACTCTCGGTCGTACGAACATTGAATCGGGAACTGTTTTATGGCAGATGAAATAAATCAAGGACGGAATAGAAAGGTGGCGTTTATGTCGATCGGTTGGAAAGATACGGGAATTGCTGTCGTTTGTGCTGTGCTTCTTAGTATTCCTATGCTCCTGCCCGCGTTCGGATTGAGTAAAGCCGACGCTCAGTTCATGAAAAAGGCTGCCGAAGCCAACATGACGGAGGCCCACTTGGGGCAAATGGCTGAGGCGCAAGCCTCCCGGCAATCGGTGAAGGACTTCGGTCAAACCCTCTCGAAGGATCATACGAGCGCCTATGAGTCACTCACCGTACTCGCGAACAAGATGGGCGAGGCGATACCGAAGGCGATTGGACGCGACAACACCATCGAGCGCCTGATGCACTTGAAAGGTGGCGCTTTTGATCGAGCGTTCACCCAAGACGAAGTCCAATCCCATAAGGGCGCAATTGCGCTGTTCAATAACGAAGCAGAGCATGGAGAAAATGCGGACGTCAAGGCATGGGCGAAAGCCATGATTCCCACGCTGGAGGGGCACCTTCAAACCGCCGAAAATATCTCTAGGGTGGAAATGGCACATAGGTAGCATTCCAGTCGCGGGGTCCTCCGAGGCGGAAAGTCTCCCGCTGCTAGGTTTTGGGGAGCGCCCCCGCGGGATCGATGCTACGCGAGCGTCGTGGTACGGCCCTTGATGGGTCGGGACGGTGGATTCGATGGCCTGGAGCTTGTATTTAGTCGTTCTAGCGGCGTCCATGTACGCTTCGCCCCCTGACGTGCGTGCGATCATTCAACGGTCGCTCGATGCCAATCAGACGGATTGGAGCGCCGCCCCCCAATATTCCTATTGTGAGCGAGACGGGCCGGCGGGTGACAACAAAACCTATGAGGTGACGATGATTCTTGGCTCTCCCTATCGCCGGTTGGTCGCTATCAACGGCGAACCGCTCTCGGCGGTGGAACAGAGCCAGGAGCAACAGCAAATGAATGAAGCCGCGAACCGCCGCCGCGCCGAGACGGCCACGGAGCGGGACGCGCGAACCGCAGAATACGAACGTGAGCGGAAGCGGGATCACATACTAATGAATGAACTCACGAAGGCGTTCGACTTTCGTTACGCGGGCCAGAGTAACGTCGACGGTCACGACGTTTATGTGTTGAAGGCCACTCCACGATCAGGCTATCGTCCACCCAACACGGAATCAGAGGTATTGACGGGGATGGGAGGGACTCTTTGGATCGACACGGCCACTTTTCAATGGGTGAAAGTCGAGGCACACGTCTTGCGCCCGGTCTTCATCGCCGGCTTCCTGGCGCGTGTCGAGCCAGGAACACATTTCGAATTGGAAAAGGCTCCAGTGGAGCGGTCGGTGTGGCTCCCATCGCATTTTGCTATGAAGTCGCGCGCCAAGATCTTGTTCTTTTTCAACCACAGGTCGCAGGAGACCGATACGTTTTTTGACTATCGAAAGGCACCCATCCCAAGCCTTCGCGCCTCAAACGCGATTTCCCTTCGAGATCCAGCCGGGTCCAAAGATTTCAGAGTGAAGTCGACTAGGAAGGCCAATTCATCGCCAGTCGACGAGGGCCGCAAAACCGAACCTACCGATGAGAGGATTTGCGTTCTAACCTCTCCTTCAACTCCAGGAGACTGTTTTGCATCGCTCCGCGGGATCGGCGCTCCGTAATACTTCTTTTCAATGGGCCTAGCCAGCCCCCCAGGGCATCCGCCCGGGATCTATTGAGATACAGAACCCAGAGCGCGGGGTTGGTTGGACCCGCGGATTGCTCCGCCAGAACAGCCAGGCCCAGCGACGCGTCGAAATAGTGATCGGCATAAACCTGTTTGAACGCGATGAAGACCCACGGCCGGCCCGCTCGCACAGTCCGATAGATCATCACCTGTGTGACGGTAAATACCGGCTTGAGGCCGAATTTCGCGTTGGACCAGTAAAGGAAGCTCCGGACTTGGGGGCATGCGTTGCCGGAGAATGACTTGAGGCAATCGTAGAGGGGTGGGGCTTCAGCATTCAGCCAGTCAATTTCCTTCAGCAAAGACTGGAATTCATCCGAGCTGCGAATCGCCGGAAGTTTATCCGCATAAATCACCATCGCAGGATTGCCTTGCTTCAGGTACTGCGTCAGGTATTGGAGGATCATTCGACGAAACAGGCGCTGCTTGACGGCAGTGCTGGCGGTATTCCCGCGAAACTGTTCCATCATTGGCGCCGACATCTTGACGCCGCAATCTCCGGGCGAACAACCGCGGAGCGCCTGAATATCCCCTTTCCCTAGAGCCAGGGACTGCAGATCCTGTTCGCGCGGCGGGCTGCTGAACTCATGGATCTGCAGGACTTCTCGTCCACTGTTGAATGTCGGCAACTCGCCAAATGCGTCGAGAAACGATTGGAGCGAAACCCGGACGCGCTCTATCCCGGCCACAGCGACTTCCTCTTTTTTGTGGACTGGAAGAAGTGTGGCGAGCGCCCGTCCAGCCGGAAGCGTGACAGCTAAGTCATGCTCACTCACGCCAACATGCGTTCGCAGCAGTTGGAAGAACTCGGGCGGGCCGGCCGCGCGCTGCTGAGACGAGGCAATCTCCCCAAGCACGGCGAACAGTAGGCCACGGATAATTTGCCGATTCACAGCGGTAGGCCAAATCAATCTTCGATCAAGGAATGCGCCATTAGCAGTCGCTCCCTTGGCTGGCTCAACTGCGCGCGCGTCTCATCCCAAGCTATGAACACCCGGAGGTACCCGACTTCATTGCCATAGTCCCGGGCCCAGACGGCCAACTTCTATCTTCGCCATAATTACAAGACGAAGATAATAACGCTATCTGTTACTCCGCGACGTCCACTAGTTCGCAACCCAAACATCTTGTCGGCCGAGATCGGAGCGCGGGGCGATGTCTAGCAGTGCAGTTGCCATATCAGCAGCCGGTAGTGTCCCAACCCTATAAGTGAGGAGTTGGGCCTTCGGTCACTTGAATCAAGTCGCTCACCCGTAGCCATTTTGTAAACGCCTCCTTGACGTCGGCAGCGCTGAGTCGCAGATAGCGATGAGCGGCGAGCGTGGGTTCAACTAATGGCAGGTCGTCGACGGTCCTGGATATTAGCCCGGCGGCGATGCGGTCTACGCTTGATTCGGAGAGCGGCGTCTCGCGAAGTAGTATCGCCTTGGCCTGCCGAAGTTCTCTTGAGTCGATGGGCGTCATCTGAATCTGGGCTAAATCGCGCTCGACGACCGCCCTTGCTTCAAAGACGTTCTGAGGGTCACACGCAAAGTGGACGATGTACAAGCCGCGACTCTTTCCAATATCAAACGATGACGACACGTTGTAGACCAATCCTCCGTTTTCGCGGAGATCCCGGTACAGCCGCGTGGCGTAGAAACCCCCGCCGAGAACATGATTTCCAAGTTCCAGCGCGTAGTAATCGGGGTTCGATCTGGTAAGCCCGAGTACCTCACCCAGGGTCACGCTGTCCTGCACGCGGCTGGCATCCGGCACTACCGTGAAGGAAGGCTTGTTCAAAGGGACCGGGGGCAGGATCGTTGGTGGTTTTGGCCCTGACGCCCGCCACTCGCCGAAGTATTTTTCAATTACTTCACGGGCTTTGCCCGCCGTAATCTCTCCCATCACTACGATGGTCGTCAGGTCCGGCCGGAACCCGCGCCGATAGTAGCTCCGCATATCCCGGTTCGAAATTGCCGAAACCGTCGCCGGCGTGGCTTGGCGCAGGGTGGGATCATTATTTGGAAATAACAGCCGGCGAATCGCGCGATCCGTCAAGTAGCCAGGGCTATCGAGCTGGCCTTTGACCGACGCGGCGAGTTGCCGCTGAGCCATAGCGAAGGCTTGCTCGGGAAGCGCCGGGTGCAATTCATTTTCGGCCAGGAGTTGTACTCCCCGGTCAAACTGAGTAGCAAGAACCTGGAGTGAAAACGTGGCGCCAGCGGATTCGTTGGCCCCGATATCGTCCAAAGCTTTTTGGAACGACAGGCGATCGAGAGATTTCGTACCGTAGGAAAAGAGCTGCTCCAGCAGGTCCGATACACCTTCCTTGCCGGTTGGGACTTCGAGGTCCGGCTCATTCTTGATATGACCGTAAACACTGACGGTATGGCTAACCGTCTCGGGCTGGACGATGAGCCGGATGCCGTTTGGCAGCGTGCTGACGACGGGATGTACTGTAGATGGCGGAGCCGAGAGCTGGCTCAAGGCTTTTTCGGCCCACGAAGGCAAGGAGACAGGCGTGACTTCACTTGAAGCAAAAGATTCGCGGCCGCCCACGGGAGCGGAAGATACCGGCAGGCCCGAGGAGTGGGGAGTCAGAATCGCCGTTACCGCCTTGTCAAGTTGGAGATACCGCCGAGCGACGCGGGTTACGTCCTCTGCGGAAATGCGCTCGATAGCCCGCAGATCGTCATCAGGAGAGTTCTTGCCCTCAATCGCGACGGCCTGCGACCAAGTCATCGCCAGCCCGGATACTGAGTTTTTCTGCAACTCTGCAGCAGTGACCTCCTGCCGCTTGGCGGCCTCCACCAAGTCGACTGGAAATCCGTTCTTGAGGTATGCGGCCAAAACCTTGCGTACCTGCTGCTGCAGGGCCGTGCCGTCTTCTCCCTTCGGGAACGCAGCCATCGCATAACCCAAGCCTGTCTTGGGCATGCCATCGAACGCGAAGCTGGTGGATAGGGCGTTGCCAGCCGGCACTAAGGCATACAGCTCGCTACGCTGGCTGCTCAGGACGTCGGCGAGCACCTGTGCCGAGGCGAAATCCGGGCTGTCGGATCCGGGCATGCGGAACGACATTACAGCCAACCCGTACGGGAGGTCCGTCTGAGTTTCGAACATCTCGGGTACTACTGGTTGCGGGCGGAAGTCCGGCCGGGGCGGGAGACTCCGCGCCGGGATGTCGCCAAACAATGATTTGACCTGTGCGAGCACCTGCCGCGGTTGAACGTCGCCCACCACCAGAAGGATGGCGTTATTCGGTGCGTACCATTCATCGTAGAACTTCTTCAACATCGCCCCTGTGGTCTCGTTGAATGACGGGCGCGTTCCCAATGCATCGTGGGAGTAGGGTGTGCCCTTGAACACAGAGGCCAACAGCCGGGAGTAGAAGACGTATTGCGGATTAGAAAGATCCTGCGCCACTTCCTGTTCAATGGCCCCCCTTTCTTTGTCCCAAAGTTGGTCGGTGTCGAGGACGCCTTTCATTCGGATGGCCTCAATGTGCAAAGCGAGATCAAGGTACTCGGAGGGGACAGTATAGAAGTACTGCGTTACGGTTTGCTGCGTGTCCGCGTCGAAATTGCCGCCCATCTGAGCGGCTACCTCCGCCAACTGGCCAGCCGAAAGACCAGGGCTGCCGCGAAACATCATGTGCTCCTGGGCGTGCGCCATCCCGGGGAAGCCCGCCGGCGCTTCATTGGAGCCGACCAGATAATTGACGACGGTTGTGACGACCGGAGCCAGCCGGTTTCGCACAATCACAATCCGCAGGCCATTGTTGAGCGTTTCGCGCACTACCTCGTTGTCTTGCCGGGGCCGGCTTCCCGCATATAGATTTTCGCCGTACGAGAGCATCAGAAGTCCCGCCAAGAAGCTGGCGAGATTTCGGATCAGCAATGAATTTCGGGGGCGCATAGTGGACCTCATGGATGCTGCTTGAAAATGGGAACGATGCTTATGCCGCTAAAATCCTGAAGGAAATGCATGACGATGGGGCCACCAGGCTCCTTCTGGACAGATTCACGAGCGCAAAGAACTCTGAAATAAGGCAGCATGAGCAGTTCGTGCCGAACTTCCCGGACAATCCGGCTTCCAGATTGATCGTCGGCGCGCGGTGCCGCCGCACCCGGCCAAGCTAGCACCCAGCTTGCGGTAAAAACGAGAAGTGTATTAAATAAGCGGTCGCCCATACGTGCCCTGCGCCTTTATCGGGATTTCCGACAACTCCTGAAGCCGTCCTCTTTAACTGTACCGGCGAGGACTTAAAGCAACGTAAGGAAGAGATTATGTTTCTCATTATGTTTCAACGGGCCGGGACGGATTACAATTCCGACATCGACCGTTCGAAACAGTGTCGGCGATCATGCAATCGGAGGGCGAGCGCCCAAGACTTCTTCCGTTTCATTGATCTCGGCAACACGAAAGGGCATGCATCTTCGGGCACTACTCAGTGCTTTAGGGCGGATTCGATGCGTGTCAGCAGTTCGTTCACCGTAAACGGCTTCGTGAGGTAGTCGTTCGCACCAGCGTTCAAAGCAACGTCCTTTGGGTTTGCTCGATTTCCCGTGACGATGATGACGGGTATGTCAGAATGCGCTCGTAGCGCCTTGCAAGTTTGTATGCCGTCCATATCCGGTAACTGCCAATCGAGCACGATCAGATCCGGTTCGTTACCCGCGACAGTATCCAGCGCTTCTTTCCCACCGGCGGCATCGCCTACTTCATAGCCGGAAATGCCCAAAGCCAGATGCAGCGTCCTGCGGAACTGCGGGTCATCGTCAACGATCAATATTCGAGGCATCGCATGGACTATCCCTTTGGTCAAGTTTCAACTTCGGCCTTTAGAGTATTAGACTAGAGGATGGGTACAAAGACAGGATAAGGAACGCATTATGATTTTCCTGATGCTCTGGCGCTCGGAGTGAAGGCTGGCCGCACATACCGCTATCCTGCGCAGGCGGAGAACCCCTTGCCCCTCTCGGAGCGCATCGGGAGGGCCGTCCCCTCCTCCCGCGAGATTCTCAATTTCCGCATCAGGGCATACAAGGTCGTGCGTGGCACCCCAAGACGGGTGGCGGCAGCACTGATCACGCCACCCGACTCCCGCAGAACGCGGGCAATATATTCACGCTCCATCTCTGCGAGCGTGCCGCCGGCAGTTGCCATTGCATCCGCCCGTAGTTCGGCCACGGGAGCGCGGAGCGTGGAGCCCGGCGACAGGATAACGGATCTTTCAATGAAATTCTCTAGCTCGCGTACATTCCCGGGCCACGACCAACTCACTAGGGCGCGCATCGTATCCGGCGAGATGTATTCAATGCGCTTGCTCATTTCCCGCCCATACCTCTGGGTGAAGTAACGGACGAGCGCGGGTATATCCTCGGGACGATCGCGCAACGGCGGCGCCAGTATCGGAAACACTTTCAGCCGGTAATAAAGGTCGCTGCGAAAAAGCCTATCCGCCATCATCTCGGTCAGATTTCGATTGGTAGCCGCCAGGAGCCGGACGTCAATGGGAATCGTTTTGGTGCCGCCCAGCCTCTCAAACGCCTTCTCTTGCAAGGCGCGCAGCAATTTGGGTTGCAGATCCAAGGGAATGTCACCCACCTCATCCAGAAACAGAGTCCCCTGGTGCGCCGACTCAAACCGCCCGATCTTTCGGGATGAAGCCCCCGTGAACGATCCTCGCTCGCTGCCGAACAACTCGCTTTCGAATAACCCGCTCGGAATGGCGGAACAGTTCAAGGTGATGAAAGGTGAATTCCTGCGAGGGCTCATTCTGTGGATGGCACGCGCGATCAATTCCTTTCCCGTGCCGGTTTCCCCTAGGATCAATACGTTAGCGCGGGTGGGAGCAACCATTTCAATCTGTTCCAAAACCCGCATCAGGTCGGCACTTCTGCCGACAATCTCCTCAAAAGCATCGCCCGCGGCCTGGTTGTCGAGGTTGCGATCGGGAACGGCTTCGATACCTTCCCGGAATCGATCGATTTCTGGTGAATTGCACGCTGCCATTCCCATAGTTAGACTATCTCCGGTTATGCGGCGGCTTTTTTGACTTCGGGCCGTCTACTGGATTGAGCATACGGGCTAGGCACAAAGGTGAGATAAGGAAGATATTAGGATTTTCTTAATGCCGTGTGCCTGGCGCGAAGCGATAGCCGGAGAACGGGTCGGTGAGGAGGAACGTCGGATGGGAGGGATCGGGATCGATCTTTTTTCGGCATTCTGAAGGAAGTAGTACAGCACCTAGAACTCCTTGGACGTCAGATGGGTAACAACGTCGCCTCGCTTCACTTCGTGGCTTTCGAGATCGATCTCTACCGAGTCGAGCCGCATTATTCGGGAGTGGGCTCCGATTGATGGTCTTCTTGTGACAGCACGGATGCGGGCAATCAACTCCCCGACGCCGATTGGTTTGGTGACGTAGTCGTCGGCGCCGCTCTCCAGGGCTTCTACCTTCTCCAGTTCCCCTTTTTTCCCGGATACGATCATGATCGGGACTTCGGACCTTTCACGAATCAACCGGCACGCCGCTAGCCCGCCGATGCCAGGCATTGTCAGATCGAGCAGAATCACGTCCGGAGTCTCGTGCCGCAAATTCTCGAGCGCTTCCTCACCGCTTCGCGCGTTGGTTATCTCGAATCCTCGCGAGATAAGGGCCGTTTTCAACACGCGGCGAGCCTGAGGTTCGTCATCGACAATCATGACCGCCAATTGCTGCAACGTGGATTCGGAGCACCCGGTATCGAGCAGAGCGTTCACAGCGCGAGTGCGTTCACTGAAAGCTCAACCGAACAACTCCATATCATCGGCAAGCGTGTCCAGGATGTCTTTGCGCGTAATCACCTGCACGTCTGTCGGTGTGGAGCGGCCATCCTGCGAGATCACGAGCGCGATCGAAGCGCTCTCCGCTCGCATCTTGGCTACCACGTCCCGCAGCGAATCGGTTTCCCGCACCGTCACGTAGCCTCCGCGCGCGCCGTCGCCATTGGCGGCTGCAACTGCGGCGAGCACTTCCGGACTAGGCGGCTTCATAATGTCGGCCGCAAGCTGGGAGAGTAGAACATCGGCGCGCATCGTCTCCGGGACCGACTCTTCGCGCAGGGTAAGCTTCCGCGTATAAATGCTGTCCTTGATCAGGCTCGCGCGCACCCCATAACTGATAGCCACAGTCAAAGCCATAGGGATGATCACGGTGTAATCGAGTGTCATCTCGAAAATCATGACGATAGCTGCCATCGCGGCGCCGGTCGCGCCGCCCACCACGCCCCCCATACCGGCTACGGCAAGTGCGGCCGGACTAACGTGAAGGGCGGGGAAAAGGTGATTCAGAACTACGCCCCAGACGGCTCCGGATGTTGCTCCTAAGAACAAGGCCGGGGAGAACACGCCCCCAGAAGCGCCTGAACCGAGCGTAAGCGAAGTCGCCAGCAGCTTGGCGGCAAACAGCAGAAGAAGCGTAAACAGCGGATACCGGAGGCCACTGAGTACGTCTTGGATAGTGGCGTATCCGACGCCTTCGATGTAATAGTGGCCGAACCGGTACATCAAGGCGTACATAAATAAGCCGACCACCAACATTCCTGCCATGTGCTGGACATAATATCCACCCTCGACGCGCTTCTCTAAAAACGCCTCGCATCCGTAGATCGACTTGATGAACAACGGTGACACCAAACCGGTGATAACTCCCAGGCCGACGTATGCCGCAAGGACGATGGGGTTGGCCACAACAAAAGAGGGAACCTCCATCGCCGGGATGGAAAATGAAGGATGCGGCTCCGAAGAAGAGCTGGCCAATGTAGGTGGCCGTCGCTGTTGCGGTGAATACCGGAACCAGGGTTCTGGCACTAACCTCGTTCAGGACGATCTCAACCGCGAACAGCAGGCCGCCAACTGGCGTATTGAATGTCGCGGCGATTCCGCCGCCGGCTCCGGCGGCGATAAGGGTGATCCGCTGCCACACCGGCACTCCCAGTAATTGGCCTGCGGTTGAACCAAAAGAGGACCCGATCTGTATGATGGGCGCTTCCCGGCCGACGGAGGCGCCGCTGCCGATCGAGAGGGCTGATGCCATAGCCTTGACCCCTGACACCACCGGGCGAATGATTCCCCTGTGGTGGTAGACGGCGTCCATGACTTCCGAAACGCCATTACCCTTCGCTTCTGGAGCGAAGTTCTTCACTAAAAATGCAACGCCAAGCGGCGCCGACGACCGGTACGAAAATGACAAGCGGGCCCCAAGGGCTGGGTGGCGTGTGCTTATTCGCGTCGTATGTCGCTGAAACCGTTTTAAGAAATAATAGATTGTGAAAAAGACCAATGAGCGTGCGAAACGCGACTGCTCCAAGACCTGCTACTATGCCCACCAGGATCGAAACCGCCCACAAAGCGGCCGCGTTAAGCGGGCGGGTCGGTGACTTCGAGTCATCGTCTGACGATCCGGACCATTCCACAAGGTTCATCGTATCGCCAAACACTTTCACTCGACCCGGCAAAGCGGCAGCCGCAACTCCATCGCGTGCCCTTCGGCTGGCGGATCCAACGGCTATTGCGCCCGACCCACTTCCTCCGGCTTCCATTCCGTCAGAAGCTTTTCGAGTTCCTCGCGCTCTAATGTTTCTTTCTTAAGGACGGACGTGAAGCGTTCGTATAACCGGTCGATGATCCGCCGCACTTCGCTATCGATCTGTTCGGCAGTGTGTTCACTGTAGTTCTTCTCCTCCGTGCCAAAAGGATTGTTGAGATAGCGCGCCTCAAGAAGGTCCGTCTTTCGCGCCGGGCCGCGATTAGCCGTGGTTCCTGGCGTGGTTCATTAAATCGATAAAGGCTTCATGCCGTTGGTCCGTCGTCCGCTGTTGCTCTGCTCGAAGAGCCTGGTACTCATCGATATCGGATACGCCGGAAGAATGCTGATGAGTGATCAAGAAGCACCTCAGACTTGTTTCGGCGCGATCGGCATAAACGATTGACTCCAACAACATCCGCTCCAAACGATGGCATTCTTCGCAATTCACTTCAACCTCCTCCAGCGGCATAGCATCGGTCCTTTGGGGGGAAGTGTGGCTTTCGACATCGATGCCGCCTTTCCGGTCTCGCCTGGTGCACCCGACTGTACGAATGGATCCCATTTTATAGGCGTCTCCATACTGGTCGCGTGTCATCCCGACCCAAGAGTAGCGGCTATTTCATTAAGTAGTCGTTAAAACGGCATTATGATTTTCTTGAGGATAACTGTCGAGACCCCTGTTCGGTACCAGCGGGGCGCGAGCCGACTAATACTCACGCAGTCGGTAGCGGAGCTTTACCCGTGGGTCTTTTCATGAGCAGGACAAGCGGGATGACTGCGAGAATTGCCAATCCAAGAATGCGGAAAAGTGTAAGAAACGAGAGGATCGCTGCTTGCCGCTGAACCATCCTGAATACCACGGCGCAGGCGCGTCGACGATCACCTGCCTGCGTTGGCTAGTTTGACCAGCGGAGCCGGTTCCATCGTAATAGCCGAAACGCGTCGAAGCTCTGCTCGCCCTGCGCGAGGTTGAGACGTATCCTTTGCCAGGCGCCGGACTTCCCGATTTCATGCTCGATTCTACAGCGCCGAAGGTTCTGTGGAGAGAAATTCAAAGCCTGCGCCTAGTAAGGCGAAGAGCTAAGACTCTGGAGGAGCTACGCGCTGATCTCAAGGCCTTTGAACTAGCCTACAAGCGCGAAATGGCCTGTTTCATGCGAAACGCTGTCGAACGCATGACAACGCCTGCAAGTGGCCGTCGTATTTCAGCTAAATACAAAATGAAGCTGCCACGCCTGACCAGAACCGTGGTGGTACACGGCCCCGCGGACGGCGCCAGCACCGTCCAACCTTTTCGGCGCCGCGAGAATGCTAGAAATCGGTGAATTCTCCTTTTGCCGATGTCAAGAGCAAAGGCTTCTCCTCCGAACTGGACGGCGAAATTCGCTTGGCGTCCAGCCCCACCCTCCACGCTTTCACTAAGTTCGTTATGGGGAGAGTCATGTTTGCCTCGCCGGTGACTGGTGTCCGATTCCTGCTTTCCCTCGTATGAGAAGTTTTGTTCAGAACGGCGCGGAGCCGTCAAGGGCGCGCCGTTAGGCGCGGCGTTGCGAACCCTGGACGGCTCCGTGCCGTTCTGAGAGGATCGAGCAAGAGGGAAAGCAGATCCTGAGCTGCGGGTCGGTTTTTGAAACGCGGGCAAGCGAGACGGTTGCGCTTTTATGTGTCAACCATGATTCTATCTGAGACTCGTGGCCTATAGCTTTTTTCGGTTGTCCGAGGGGGCATAGGATTTAACAAGAGGCTTGTGCTTGAGACACCTCTGCCTAATAACGGGGTGGATACTCTCCCTCGAACCGAGCGTTTCGGGAATCGACTGGCTAGCGGCAGGGATGGTCCCGACCGATGACGTTGACTCTCCTCACGCGCTCAAGCTGCTTGCCGTTTCAATTGTGTTGGATCGAAATGTTCTCCTTTTTTCCAAATCTTCAATACGATTGCTGCAATCTTGCGCGCGAGAGTCAGGCGTGCCATCGCCGGCTTCATGCCGTTGGATAGCAAATTCTGATAGAGATCTCCCAGCACACTGCTGGAGCGGCTGGCCTGCGTAGCCGCGCTTTTGAACACACTCTTCAGATCATGGTTATGGTTGTGGTTGAGACCGCGCAGCGCCGGCGGCCTTTTGGAAGGCTGCAGTTGTCCTCCGGTGAACCGATATTCGCCGCTGCTCCGCGTCCGAAGTGCCAGACCCGAATAGGCCCATAGTTGTCGTTTCGTCCGGAAACGATGCGGCGTCTGGAGCAGAGCGATCAGGAGGGCGACCCGGATCGGGCCCAGCCGGGGGATCTGTCGGAGAAGCTGCTGGGCGGGATGCTTCCGGCTTTCCGTCAGCAACTCCTGTCGCGTCCTGCCGACGTATCTCCATCAAAACGTCGAGTTGTTGATAAAGTTGCTCAGCGCGTCGACGCACACCCGCCTCCGACAGTTTTTCCAGCCAACTGTTGCGGTGGCGCGGTGAATACACCTTCTCTCCAGCACAGGGGATCGCCCAGCTTCGATAGAGGGCTTTAGTTCGATTCATCACACGGGTGAGATCTTTGGTCACGGTGAGATAGCTACGGCTCAGTTCCCGCAATGTGCGCACCCCGGAATCTCCGTGATAAACCGGCGTGAGAAGTCCCGCCCGAAGCAACTCGCTCAGCTTCCGTGCATCCACCCGATCGTTCTTATTGCCTGCCTTCAGTAGCGCGTTCTTCCGCGGATCGCAGACCACCACCTGGGCAACGTGAGGTTTCACCAGGTCGTACAGCCAGGCCGCACTAGTGCCTTCCTCAAACGTGACGCATAAGCTTCCACGCAATCCTTGAATGAATTCCAGGATGGTGCGTGCCTTGGTTTCGATGACGCACTCCATCACCAGCTTTCCCGCGTCGTCCCTGACCGCAGCCGAAATACTGGCCTGATGCACGTCCATGCCAATATACTTTCTGCTCTCCATGCGTTGTGCTCCATTCCGTCGGTCCTAAGCCGACGCTCAAAGCCTACTCTGAAAAAGGCGCCCCTTTCATAATGCGTTTAACAGCTTCGGAAAGCCGGATGTTTGACGCCTTTTCGTACGATAGATTATGCTACATGAAAGTTTCCAGACGAGCTTTCTTCGTCTTTTTCTTCGCCGACGGCTGCTTCTTAGGTCCCAGCGGATCACCGTGAACCTTGAGCGATTCGGCCTGAAGCTTGGACAGCAACTTCGCCTCGGGATCGTTTTTGGGTCGATCAGTGCGCTTGAGGCGTTTGCCTTTGCTGTCCCGCAACACCATACACCAATTAAGATCACTCTCGGACGCCAGATGTTGCGGCCTCTTTGACTCCTGTATTATCCTTGAGGACCTTTCGGGACAACAGTAATTCAGCTCGTTGGATACGGGGGAATGAGAAGGGGGCAGATCTCGTCGCCAGACGACATCCTAGCCCCCCGATACCTGGCAGAACTCCTTCGCGTCCGAATGGTGTTCGTCGTAGGCGAGCCTAGTTCACATCCTCGCCAGTGGTATCTGTGACGGAGCTTACACTCAACCCCTATTACGGTCAATACCCTTCGGAAACTATGCCGCCCTTTCGGGAGCAAGATAAAGGACAGGGGACGGCCATCGATCAGATGGTGCCCGAAATAGTCTGAGAGTGGGCCTATCAAGCCGGCGTGTAAAGGTTCCGATAATTGTTCTTAACGGTCGCAGGAACGAAGCCATTACACGGACGCCCTCTAAACCGAGGAGTCGAATTGATCGATTTCGTTTTCTATCACTGCGCCATCGGCCTGGGACCATAGTGCGGTAGGGCATGGCCATAATCGAGTGCTCCCAGATCAAGCGCGGAGCCTGCGAAACCATCGGTAACATTGGGAAGAATCACACCGCGATCGATTGCCGTCGAACCAGGCTTGAGACGGAAGTCGAGGTCTGCCGCATTGTATAGTCTTTGGACGTTCTTGAGGTCGTGCGCGTCCAGTTTGGGGACGTTCACGAAGATGTCGTAGGCCACACTTACGCTGTGCAGATCCTGACGCGTAGCGGGGCTGTATTCCGCGAGCGTCCCGAACCTGCGTGTTTCTCGAAGCGGCATCTCTTGACGGTCAATCCTTTCGAACCTTTCGAACGCATCTCTAGAGACTCTCGCCTTAAAATAACGCGAAAATAACGCGAGCCCTCTGGGCTTTCGGACGTATATAAGCGCACAGTCAGCCGACCATCTTAATTGGGTGATCGGAATGTCTGGGATCCGCCGCGTCTGGGTCGACTAAATAATTCATAAGTCTGCCGAAATCCTAGTGAGGGTTTGGTTTTCGAGATACCCGCAGAAAGTGCAGACTACTAAGAAACAAGTAAGAATTGCCAGAGCCGGCGGGCGGCTATCCCCTTGAAATTAAAGAAATGTGGGGATTTGGCAACAGAGCGGCACAGAGTTATCCGGAAGGAGAACCTCCCTTGTCGATGACTGCCATCTCTGGGACGATTGCAAATGGCCGCGTTCGCGATCTGGCTCCTGCCGCCAAATCCATGTTCGTGAAGGGATTTGAGTGGTTTGGGGAGTTGGGTATCTTCTGTGTGCGAGTATTTCGGGCGGCCGCGGCCCCTCCTTATGAATTTGGAGAACTCGTTCGCCAGTGCGATGCGATCGGAGCGAAGTCACTTCCCCTGGTCGCGCTGGCCGGAGCGGCAACCGGCGTGGTGCTCTCCTTGCAGACTCATGACGCCCTGATTCGATTTGGGGCCAAGTCTCTGCTTCCTGCGGTGATTGTATTTTCCATCATCAAGGAGAGCGGACCAGTGATTACTGGCTTGGTGGTCGCCGGGCGCGTCGGAGCTGGCATTGGAGCAGAGCTTGGGTCGATGAAAGTGACCGAACAGATCGACGCGATGGAAGCCTCCGCGGTCGATCCCTATAAATTCCTGGCCGCAACGCGCGTCTTGGCCTGTATCTTTATGGTTCCACTGCTGACGCTGGCGGCGGATTTTTCCGGACTTATCTTAGGGTGGCTGGCGAATACGCTGGCCGATCCCATCTCGTTCCGGCTCTTTATCGAGAGTGGCTTCAAGAATGTACTGTTTAGCGACTTCATCCCGCCCACGTTCAAAACGGCCGTCTTCGGATTCATTATCGGGATCGTTGCTTGCTTTCAGGGGATGCGAACCAAGGGAGGCACGGAAGGCGTCGGCAGATCCGCCACCAGTTCCGTCGTGCTGTCGTCTTTGTTTGTGATTCTCGCGGACGTAGTGCTAGTTCGCTTAATCCTCATGCTGTGGAGTTGAGCCAATGGACAACGAATCAGTTGCGCCGCCGATCGTGATCGACAATCTGCACAAGAAGTTTGGTGATCACACTGTCTTGAATGGAATCAGCCTGCAGGTAAAACGTGGCGAGACCGTAGCGGTCCTGGGACGAAGCGGAATTGGAAAGAGCGTACTCTTGAAGCTGATCATCGGCCTTCAGCCGTCCGACTCAGGATCCGTGAAGATCGATGGCCAGGAGATCACGGGCCTCGACATGAAGCAATTGAACGAGGTCCGGAAGAGAATCGGCTTCTTATTTCAGCAGGCGGCCTTATATGATTCGCTGACGGTCGAGGAAAACGTTGCTTTTCCTTTGAGCAGGCACACCACTATGCCCGGCGCAGACCGAAAAAAGCGGGCGCGGGAATTGCTCGGAAGTGTTGGCATGGACCAAGACCTGGAGAAAATGCCATCTGAGATCTCCGGTGGCATGCAAAAGCGAGTGGGGCTGGCGCGCGCGCTTGCGCTGGACCCAAATATTCTTCTTTTTGATGAACCTACGGCCGGCCTGGATCCAATTACTGCGGCCGAAATTGGCAAGTTGATCCTGGAGTTGAAGCAGAAGCGCGAGATGACGGCTATCGTCGTCACACACGACATCCGCGGCGCCAAGGTGTTTTCAGATCGCATGGTTCTGATCCACGAAGGAAACATTTTGGCGGAAGGACCTCTTGCCGATTTGCAAAAAAGCAAGGATCCCTTTGTCATGCAATTCCTGAAGGATAGTTCCTAAGGGGTGAATTATGTCCAGTACTTTTCGACTTGGCGCGTTTATCGTTGCGACGCTGGTCATTCTTGCCGCGGCCGTGTTTTGGATTGGCGGCAAGCAGTTCATGTTCAGCTCAACCTATCGTCTCAATGCGGACTTCCAGACCGTGGCCGGTTTGCCCAACGGCGCCGACGTGCGGGTCGGAGGAATTCATGAAGGCACCATCACTCGCATCCAATTGCCGCGCGGACCTAACGACAAAGTGCGGGTGGTGATGGATCTAAAGAACGCGACCCGAAACGTGATCAAGAAGGACTCCGTGGCGGCGATCCGATCCGAAGGGCTGGTGGGGGATAAATACGTTGAAATCACATTTGGATCCGACAACGCCCCTGAGGTCAGCAATGGCGATCTGATCGAAGGCGAGCCGCCCCTCGAATTCTCGGATTTGATGAAGAAGGCCAACGGACTTCTGGACTCGGCTGGAGTTGCCTTGCAAAACGTCGGGGGTGCGGCGGAAAACCTAAAGTCCATCAGCAGCAAAATCAATCAGGGTACGGGAACCATGGGGGCCTTGGTCAACGACAAGAGCGTTTATCAGCGCATCAACGCGGGAGCAACTGCCCTGCAGGAGAATATGGAGGCGCTCAAGCACAATTTTCTTCTGCGGGGTTTCTTCAATAGGAGGGGATATGAAGATTCGGCCGATCTGACGAAGCATGAAATTGCGCAATTACCCGCCGCATCGGTCAGCAAAGACTTTATATACGAAGCGGCGAAACTCTTCGATAAGCCGGACACTGCCAAGCTTAAGAGCGCGAAGGCGCTAAATGAAGCGGGAAAATTCCTAGAAGCCAATGCGTTTGGACTGGCCGTTGTGTCCGTGTACACAGACATGAAGGGCGACACGGAGAAGGATCGCCTGCTGACAGAAGCGAGAGCGATGGTAGTTCGAGATTACCTGGTACAAAATTTTAAGTTGGACGACACACGGATCAAGACCCTCGGCCAGGGAAAATCTGCGAACGCTAATGCCCCCGGAGGAGGCGTGGAGATCCTCGTCTATCCGGCCGGAACGAATCCACCGGATACGCAGCGGGCTCTATCGTCGAAGCGCTAGAAAAGTGTGCTTTTGGGTTGGATCAGTGCATAGGACGTCTCACTTCAGCCATTTTCAAAGGAGAATTGAGTCATGGGGTTGTCGAGAAGGCCTGGTAAAGACAACAATCTCGCATTGTTCCGCGGCGGACCACGATGTCGCGAACTTTCCGCGCGAACGGTGGATCGTTGCTGAACTTGAACGACTCGACGCGATGTGGCTGCAGTTTGTGTTTCTTCCAAATGCGCTGTACCGTCGCCGAACTGACCTTCTGTGCCGCTGCCATCGCGCGCACGCTCCACTGGGTGGCGTCTTTCGGCGTCGTCTTCATCGTGGCTTCCACGATGCCGGCCTCCTTCTCTACCGAGATCCGCTTGGGGCGTCCGCTCCGGGGACGGTCTTCGACAATACCGGCGATGCCGTCACTTTCAAATCGTTTCCGCCACAACAATACCGTGGGCACCGACGTGGAGAGCTTGCGCGCCAGCACCCGGTTGGCCAGCCCCTCGGCCGCGCCCAGGACGATATCGATGCGCAGCACAATGCCCCGCGGTGCGCTGCGGTGACGACCGAGTGCTACCAACTGTTTTCGCTCCACATCGTTGAGGGTGAGGAAGAGCACTACTCTTCGCGATGCTTCAACTGATCGCGACCTGGGCTGCAATACAGCTGGGTCGGCGTATGGCCTTTCTTTCGAGAACGAAGTATGGGACATGCTCAGTCGCCTTTTTTCTTGGACTTCGACGCTGAACTAGGAAGCACAAGACGTAGTAGCTCTGCGCCAACGGACTAAAGAGACGCCACGCAGACTGCACTCATCGTGTTTTCGCTACGGAGTGTCGTATAGCAGGACCGTATAATTCTTGGATTTGAGTGTGTTCTCAACCGTGGGCCACACCTTCTGATGGGTCGCCGATGCTACCCATTGCTGGCGCAGCTCTTCGCTGGCGAACGTCAGCACAAAGCGGTAATTTGAGGCCTCGGGAGCCTTTCCCTGTAACGGCGAACGCAACTTCAACATCTGGGCATCGATGTATCCGGGTTGCTTGATGGCAGCGGGGCGGAAGATGGTCTTGAAGTTATGCAGCATCTCCTGTTCTTTTGCCGCATCGACGTCGAGATCCACGTGCAATTGAATGGGATGCTCCGGTATCGCAGCCCGCGCAACTTTCCTCCCCGCGAGCGAGCCGGCTCCCGCCAGTAGCGTTTTCAGAGATGTCCGACGTTTCATATTTTGTAGGTCCTGGTTGGTTATTGATAGAGCGCTGGTTCGCCCGTGGCGGCAAGCTTGATGCGATACAAGCCAGTCCGGGCAGTAATGTAAAGCGATTTGCCATCGTCACCCCAATTGGAGTTGGCCGGTGTTTCCGGCGGCTTGATCGTGCCAAGGTGCTTCCCGTCCGGCGAAAATACCCAAATTCCACCGGGGCCAGCACAATACAGGTTTCCTTGGGAATCCAACTTCATCCCATCCGGTAAGCCGTCTTCTTTTTCCGATGTCACGTCGAAGAAAACCCGTCCGTTGGTTACGGCGCCATTATCGGCGACGTCGTAACGCATCCAAACCTTGTGCTTTTCGTCCGAATTCGAGACATACAAGATCTTCTGATCGGGTGAGAATGCAATCCCGTTGGGCCGCGTCAAATCGCGGATCACGACCTGCACTTTTCCGTTGGCCAGCCGGAACACCCCATTGAACGGCAATTCCTTGGCGGGGTCGTCATCCTGCTTGGCTAATCCATAGGGAGGATCGGTGAAATACAGGGATCCGTCTTTTTTGTAGACCAGATCATTGGGGCTGTTGAAGCGCTTGCCCTCAAACCGCTCAACCACGGGCGTGATGTGAAGATCTTTACTGACACGGACAATCCGGCGGTTTCCATGCTGGCACATCAAGACCACTCCATCTTTGTCCGCGATCTCGCCATTCGGACCCACTAGCGTACCGGCTGCGCCGTCGCTGTCCGACCCGGCATGCTGGAGCACGATCGTAGCTCCCCCGTTCGCGGACCACTGGCGCACCACATTAGCCATCACATCACTGAACCATAGATGCTGTTCTTGGGGACGCCAAACCGGCCCTTCCGTAAACTGAAAACCTCCCGCGAGCTCCTCAATACGCGCATCCCGTGGCACGAGCGCGTCGAAGGTCGGATCGAGTCGAAGAAGGCTCCCTACCCCCGATGTTTCCTTCGCGGGTGCGGCTGCCGGATTGTTCGAAGTGGAACAGCCGACGGTTAGAAGCGCGATCGTGAACGGGAAGACTGCCTTGTTCATAATGAGCGAACCTCTAGATCTCCTTCAATAGCCATTGCACCGCTCTCTTTTGAAGTTTGAGATATTCCGGAACCCATAATGCGTGAACGGTATGCCCTGGGGACGTAAAAACGACCCTTCCGCGGCCATAGTCGTAAGCCCAGCCGGCGATCGATTTCGCACCTAGATTCTCGTACGTCAAGCCGTCCAGATTTTCGGCTTCAAGAAGGATGTTCTTGGGGTCCTTATCGTAGTGGACGTAGTGTTGCTCGTCATTGACCATGAAATCGGCGATGCCCTGCGTGATGGGGTGGCGCGAGTTCACGACGCGCACCTTGAAAGGCCGTAGTGGCGGATGACCGATGTAAGCGCCGCCCATTACATCGCGATAGGTTTGGGAAGACAGAGACACGTGGCTGTTGTTATGGAGAGAGTAGAAGCCGTTTCCTGCCGTGACGAACTCTTTGATCGCGCCGGCCTGCTCTTCTGTAAGCCAGGTCTGCGGCTTTGTCTCGGGGAAATCGTCACGATTCTCGAGCCCCTGCTCGTAGGATGTGTACGCATCGGGACCGAGGTAGCCGTTGGGCCAAATCATGCCATCGCGCAGACAGAGAAATAGTTGATAGTTGTTGAGCAAGCTACGCGAGAGCCGGGTGTAGTCGATGGTGTAGTCGACCGCTACGCCTTGTCCTTCGAATACTTTGCTCAAAGCGACCCGAATATAGTCCGCATTGTGATAACGGTCTCCGATGAGCGCGAGCGCACGGCGGCCGGTGCTGTTCTGGCCCGACGCCGCTAGGCGAAGCAGTCCTGCTCCGGAAACCAGGGCCGCACCGCGCAACGTCATATCACGCAACAAAGATCGACGGGAAATTGGGAAAGGCATATCGGGCCTCCACGCTAGCTCCCCGGAGTTTACGCGCGTTCAGTGGCGAAGTCAACGAGAAATACGCGATCTCGGCCTTGAGCCTGCCCAGCCGCTCACCGAGTCGGTTAACGTTGCCAAGATGAACTGCTCACTTAACCCAAGATCATTTCAAGTATTTCGAAAACACGTTGGAACCTGCGATCTATCCGTGTTAAAAGAAGACGCGAAAACATCGCGATATTTCACGCGTAACGGCGTCGCAGGTACTTACGCGCGGTCACTTACTTTTTAAAAAGAGGAATCGGAACATGAAAAAACACAACATAACGCGTCGAGACTTGGTGGGCGCTTTGAGCGCTTTTGCATTGGGAGCTGGGCTTGTAGCCAATGCGAGCAAACCCCTCAACGCAGAACCGTCCTGTTCGACAGATGGAACGATCATTGACACCCACATTCATATGTGGAAGCTGCCGCGCAGCGGATCACCTATGTTTGACTTCGGCACTTACCCCGGCGATGCCACCGACGGGTTTTGCTGCACCATCAATGCCGCCAATCCTACCGGCGTGGTCCCTTGGCTCCAGCAGGATGCATTGATACCGAATTATCTGGCGAATTGGGGCGGCAGGAGGGTGAGCCAGGTCGTGTTGATCGAATCCAGCGTCGGCGTGACGTCCTCTCATATCATCCAATCCAACTTTTGGATGCTGGACGAGGCCGCGAACGATACCAATGGGCCGGACGGCAAATCGAAAATCCTGTCGGTAGTAGGCGCACTGGATACGACACAGGATCCCGCCACATTTAAGGCACAGCTAATGCAATTGGCCCCGAACCCGCACTTTGTTGGGATCCGACTCGGCGACCTCGGTTCGATTTTTAACTCAGGACCCCAGACCTTTGCCAACATCAAGCCATTTGTGGTGCAAAATCTCAAGACGATGGCCGGCTTGGGATTGCAGATCGATGCAAATGGAATTCCCGGAGCCGCACTGGCCGGTATTGGTCAGGCTACAGGCATATCGATTGTGATGGACCACTTCGCGGGAGAAGGGAATACGTTTACGCCATCCGCTGCATGGATGCAAGATATGCAGATCGCCGCAACATATCCGGGCTTGCACATCAAAGTATCGGACGTTGAGGTTCTGAGCGAGGCCGCGCTGGGCGGCTACACTTTTGGGCCTTCTCAGTTCCAGCCGATTGCCGATCCCACCAAATATTATCCGGTGATGGAATTTCTATGGGATCTCTTCGGCCGTAGCCGGCTTCTCTGGGGCAGCAATTGGCCGGTGTGTCGTTATGGCGGAATATTGACGGACCCCGTCGATTTTGAAATCAATATCTGGGAATCTTTCCTGGGCCGGCCTCAATTTAAAGAGGGACGAGACGACGTGATGTATAAGAATGCCCTGCGCGTCTATGGTCCCGGTTCCCGCTCGCGCGTTTAAACGACCGGCTGTGCGGTGGCAATGTGAGCTAAAGGCGGGTTTCAACCTTGAGAAAACATTTCAAGTATTTCGAAAACGCATTGAACCCGCGCGCTATCGGTGATACAAAAGGCGAGAAACCTCAACATCGAGAGGAACGTGACGACGTGAATCGCAGACCTATAGGGATGGCGCTAAGGCGTCGTGTCTTGTTCCACTTAATACTTTGAGTTGCTGATGGGTCCTCTCCGCCCCTGTGGGCCCTCAGTTAGGGGTGGCGCTGCTCGAAGCCGGGGCGCCACCCACATTTTTTGCCTTCGACCAGGATCGAGGGACGGCACGAAGTGATGTACAGGGCAAGCCTCGCACGGCTGCGTTCCTGACACCGGATTAGAGGAGAAAACCAATGCAACACCTCATCGAAATGATGGTCACGGATTTCGAGCGGGGCAAGCTGAGCCGCCGTCAGCTAGCTTCCGCGCTTGCCGGACTCTTCGCCGTCGGCATTAACGCCGCACCGAGCGCTCCGGATCTGAAGGTGGTTGGCGTCAATCATGTCACTTTGCGGGTCCCTGACGTCGAGCGCTCCACAAAATTTTATCAGGAAGTTTTCGGAATGACCATGAGGAAGGCCTCGCCCACCGTGAAGATTATCGGGTTGAACCCGGACTGCTTCTTCGGAATAGAGGCGGCGAACGGAAAAGGGCCCGCAGTCGACCATTTCGCCTTGGGTATCCCAAACTTCAAGCCGAAGGAAGCCGGAGCGAAGTTGGAGAAGCTAGGCCTAAAGCCCGACGTCGCAAAAGACGGCCTCAAATTCCTTGATCCGGATGGAATATTGGTGCAGCTGAACGCGCCCGATTATCCAGGCTATTTGCCTGGGCAGCAACAACCTTAGGCAATCGAAACTCACTTGCGCCTCGCACGTCGAGATCTGAAAAGTAACATTTATTCAAGTATTTTGAATGCCGCCTTGAAGCGATCTGCGCGTCTGGCTAAACTAGCCTGTCTCGAAAAGCATTCCGCAAACACTGGGGTGTGAATGGGTGTCGCTTGTTTGCGGTTGGGTGATGTCTGATAGTAATCGCGCGATTCCAGCGGGCTGTCGTTGCTGGCGTCACTGTGACCGCTACCAATAACGTAACAACGGGGTAAAAAAATGCGCATAGTTTTTTTGGTCGGGGCGATGTTCGTTCTGAGCGTCGCCGGTTTCGCTCAAACGGCCGGTCAGATTACCGGCCAAGTCACGGACACCAGCGACGCCATCGTCGTGGGCGCTACCGTGACGGTAACTAACTCCCAGACGAATGCCGCACGCACGACCACGACGAACAGCGCCGGGAATTACACTTTTCCCGCGATCCCGCCAGGCGTTTACAACGTGAAAGCGGAGACACAGGGTTTCAAGGGCGAGGTCCGCGAAGGCGTGGATCTGGAGGTCGAGCAGATTGCGCGCATTGACTTTCACCTGCAAGTCGGGGCCGTCAGTGAGACGGTGGAAGTGACCGGTGGCGCTCCACTGCTCACCACGGAGAGTGCCACCGTGGGGACGGTCATCGACAATAACCGCATTGTCAATCTGCCTCTGAATGGGCGCAGCTTCACCCAGCTCATCGCTCTTAGCCCCAACGTCGCCTACAATAGCGTCGCCAGTGGAGGCCAAGCCTCCTCTCGCCAAGGCGGCGACCGAACTACCCAGGAAATCTTTGTCGCCGGCGCGCGCCGCGAGTACTTGAATTTTACGCTGGATGGCGTCCAAAATACCGATCCCGGATTCAACACCTACGCCGTGCTTCCCTCGATTGACGCCTTACAGGAATTCAAAGTGCAAGCCGGCGTTTACCCGGCCGAATTTGGGCATCTGCAGATTCAGGTAAATGTCTCCACTCTCAGCGGAACCAATCAATTCCACGGCGCCATGTTCGATTTCGTCCGCAATAACGATTTTGACGCACGTCCTTATGGCTTTACTAGCGTCGCGCCGGTTTCCTCGCCCTTTAAGTGGAACCAGTATGGCTATACGCTGGGCGGACCGGTGTGGATCCCCAAATTCTTCAATGGCAAAAATCGGTTGTTCTTCATGTCCAACTATGAAGGCTTCAAGCTGCGGCAGCAGACCCAGACGGTTTACACGACATTCCCCTCCGCATTCCGAACCGGTGACTTCTCCTCAGTGCTGGCGTCGCACGTCATCATCACCGATCCGACGACCGGCATGCCGTTCCCCGGCAATATCATTCCCGGGAGCCGTCTGGACGCGATCGCCAAAGGGTTGCTGCAGTACTATCCTGCGCCCAACATCCCGAATGCACCGAGTAACGGCCTGGCCAACAACTACCTCGCGCTGGACAACATCACGCAGAACAAAGATCAGATTACGGAGCGCGTGGACTTTGTGCAGAGTGCGAAGTCGATGTGGTCCGGCCGCTTTAGCATGCAGCAGGAAAACGGCGTGCAGCCCGCGCTGGCTTCCAACGGCATGAGCCTCGTCACGAATCCCAAGCAGGCGATGATCGGTAACACGTGGATTCTGTCGCCGACCCTGGTAAACGAAGCCCGTGTCGGCTTTCTGAACTTCTACAATAACTTTGCGCCCGAGCTGGCAGGCAAAACGGACGTCGTCAAGCAGTTGAATCTTCCGGGCCTTCTGAGCGACCCCGCGGCCCCGGCCTGGGGCGTTCCCAACGTCAGCTTGGGAAATGGTTTTAGCGGTTTTGGCAACAACACGGACGGTCCTTACACGACCTCGGATCACATCCTTCAGGCGGTGGAGAGTATTTCCTGGTCCCACGGGAACCACTCATTCAAGTTCGGCGTCGAGTTTGACCGCACAGATTTCAACGAAACTGGAAACCAATACGCCCGCGGGGCATATAGCATCACGAATCAGGCCACCGGCTATACTCCTGCCGACTTCATGCTCGGTTATGTCGCGAGTACTACCGACGCCGTCGCCCTGGCGGTTGCGCGGTTCCGTCAGACGAGCCAGTTTTATTACGTCCAGGATAGCTGGAAGATCCGGCCTAACGTCACCATCAGCTACGGCTTGCGCTACGAATTCACGCCGCCTTGGAGCGACAGGGTGCCTCTGGTCAATACCTGGTTTCCCGCCGGTCCCTTCCTCCAGGGCGACCCCAAGGGTCTCAATCCTCAGCCAGTATCCACCCAACCCTGCATTATAGAAAACGGAACCGGCAATTTTAATAGTGGCAATGTGGTCTTTCCGACGGTCGCTCAAGGGGGCGTTTGTACCGCTCGCGATGGGCGGTTGGGCCCAAATCTAGTCAACTCGGATCACACGAATTTCGCTCCGCGCTTGGGAATTGCCTGGAGTCCCACTGACAAGTGGACGGTCCGCGCGGGCGCGGGCATTTTCTACACCCAAGACACCGGCAATCCCGTATTCGACATGGCGCGCAGTCTTTCCGGAAAACTGCAGAATACCGCCAACATTGCTACTCACAACCTGACGTTCGAAGCCCCCTTCTTCGCCGGAGCGAGCCCCTGTGGCACTCTCGCCCCCCGTTGGTGTGTGTCCCTACACCCACTCTAGTGAACACCTATTACATCCGCCACACGCCGTACGTGGAAGAGTACGAACTGAATGTCCAACGGCAATTGGGTAAGAATACTGCCCTCGAAATCGGTTACCTGGGAACGCAAGGCCATCACCTGCCGCGTTATGTGTACTTTAACGCTGCAGCGCCCGGACCGGGCCCACAACTCAGCCGCGAAGCGTGGCCAAACTTCAACAATACCGTCGAGAACATTGACATTGTGAATGCCAACTACAACGCGCTCTCCGCTAGAGTCACGCGGCGCATGTCTAACGGCCTTACCTTCCTGCTCGGCTATACCTACTCGAAGTCGATCGACGACGGCAGCGGACTGCGCACACTCGGCACCGATCAGATCGGCGCTCAGAATTCGTATTGCATCTCGTGCGAGCGTGGCCTGTCGATCTTCGATCAGAAACACCGCTTTGTGGCTTCAACGCTTTACCAATTGCCATTCGGAGAAGGCCACGCGTTCATGAACAGCCGAGTGGCTCGCGCCATCGCTGGTGGGTGGGATCTGGGGATGATCTGGTCCATGGCCTCCGGTTCGCCTGTCGACATCATGGACGGCGAAGATCGATCGAATACCGGTAGCAGCAGCATGGACCGGCCGAATGCGGTGGCCGGCCAGTCATCGACGCTCAGCAATCCCACTCCCAACGAATGGTTTAATGTGCAGGCCTTTGCTCTGCAACCGCAGTACACGTTCGGAAACTTGGGACGGAACACGGTGATCGGCCCGTCATTGTTCAGTGTGGATTTCTCCCTCAAGAAGGATATGAGCTTCACCGAGCGACTCAAACTGCAGTTGCGGCTCGATGCCTTCAATGCCTTTAACCATCCCAACTTTGGCAGCCCAAACAATGGTTTGGCTGCCGACCATCTGGATGCCAACGGCGTGCCGACACCGGGTAGCGGCAGCTTCGGTACGATTACCAGCCTCAACTCCAACATCAGCATGCGCCAGTTGCAGGTCAGCCTTAAGCTCGTGTTCTAATACGCGGCGAGCATGTCAAGCCTCAAGTTGAACAATCTTGAGAATCGCCCAAAGCAGCAAGAGGCGTCCTAAAGCTCCTTGATCCGGACGGAACCTTAGTGCAACTGAACGTACCCGATTACCCAGGCTACCTCCCTGGACAGCAGCAACCGTAGGGCCAGCAAGGCTTCAGCACTACGGTCGCGGACCGTAGTGCGGCGGAGTCTGGCCCAGTTCTAAGGCTCCGAGGTCGGGCGCTTGGCCGTTAAAACCATCGGTGACATTCGGCAGGATGACGCCGCGATCAATTGCCGCTGCGCCCGGTTTGAGTCGGAAGTCGAAGTCCTCCGCCTTGTAAAGCCTTTGAACCTGCTGCCTATCTTGCGCGTCCAACCTCGGGACGTTGACAAAGACGTCGTAATCAACAGCGACGCTATGCTGATCCTGGTGTGTCGCACCGCTATATTCCGCGAGTGTCGCGAACCGGCGCGTGGTTAGTTTGGAGTTGTTCCCGGTACCGCCAACCATGCCGCTGTAGTCTGCCGGAACATCGAATGGCGGCGAGCTCCATTGGAACGAATACGCCGCTCCCGGATTGAGGCGAAACCCGTTGTAGTCCGACGAGCTGTAGTTGGTATTTGTGTTGACGCTGAAAATCGCGGGAGCGGAATTCTCTCCCAGCATCAGGTTGTTACGCCAGTGTACGTTCGCTGACGATCCGGCGGCGGTCTCAGTCAGGATAGTGTTGTTGTAAAAGAGTACGCCCGCGGCGCCGTTTGTCATCCGCGTTGACCCGCCAGGCGCATGGTAGGCGATGTTGCGGATCCAATAGATCGGCCCTCCAATGGCGGGCTGATTACAAAAAGGATGCGAAGCCGAGTTGATCATCATGTTTCGCATGACACGAACGTTATGCATGCTTCCGTCGATCTCGAAAGCATTGTCATGAAAGTTCGTCATGTAATTGTTGTAGTAGTCGATGGCGACCGGCCGCCTGTCCCAATATTCTTTCGGCGGATAGTGCGGACCATCGATGGCGTGTGACCCGTCTGGATTTCCGTAGGTCTCCACATCGATGCCGTCGTGGAAATTCGCAACATAGTTATAGGCGATCACATGGCCCGGACCGTACACCCTGACAGCGGTGTACGATGCCAGGATTGGGGGGAATTTCTGCCCATCCACGCCGGCGAATTTAGCCCAAAAATCTCCGATCCATCCGAAGAGATGATTGGGATCGTCGCGGCCAATGAAGTAGTTATCGGCGATGTAGAAATCGCTCGAGCCCGAGTAGTTCGTGAAAACCCCAAGGTTCACGTTCTCGAAGCGGCACTTCTTGACGGTCAGGCCCTTCGAGCCGGCGATAAACTGCGTGCCGGCCCAAATTCCAATGTCGGTATTCCGAATCGTGACGCCTTCAAAGTAGTTGTAATTCGCCGCCTTGACATTGAACAAGTTAAAATCGCCGTTACCGTCAAATATGACTTCTCCATCTCCGGCGCCTTTGATCACGATAGGTTTGTCGGGAGTGCCGCTGGCGGTGAGATAATAAGTTCCCTCAACCGGTGTGGTCGCGTTGATGGTGCGATTCCCCGTGTAGTATTCGGGATGGTATTTGTAGAGCCCGGCGTGTACCAGAATTGTATCGCCCGCTTTGACTCGTGGCCTGCCTGCTGTAACCGTATCGCCACCGCCGCAATAGTAGTTATAGGCGCACATGACCGCGTCGAAAGCAGGCTCGACCTTTGTACCTTTGTAATCGGCCGGATAAACGTGAAACACGCGGCCGCCGGCGTAGGGCTTCGGCTCGGGGCGCGTCCGCACCGTCACGGTCTTCGTCACGGTCTTCCCGCTTTGCCCTAGGAAGCCGTCTGGATCTGACATTGCAAATCGGCATTCATACGCGGTGTCCGGTTCCAGGTCCAGAATGCTGCCTGCAAACATGTTGGGAGAAACAACGTCAAACACGCCCTGGTTCTGATAGATCCGTTCGCCCTGCAAGCGCAAGAGGGGCAAACCCTTTTTCCATGCCGTCTCGCCTTGTCTGCGATATGACACCTCCACCTGCGCGTTGCGATTGTCGTCGCCCTGAATGAGCCATTCAAAACCAAGATTGATCAGCGTAGGATGGTCGATGATGAACTCCCCCGGCTTGACTTTGTTCCCGCTCTCGGCCGCGCTTGCGCGATCGCCAAAACTGAACAGGCTTGGAAGCAGAAGCGCCGAAACGCAAATCGTCAACCACCACTTTATATTTTTCATTGCCACCTTTCGTGACAGCTAGAACGAATCCGTTTATGGCTCCGTGGGAAGGGGTACTATCGGCCTGGATGCCGTGGACGAAATCCATCGGAAGCCAAATCCCGTGAAAGTCTTTCGGACCAGAGTGGAAAAGTCCGGTTCTTCCATTGACCGGAGTGCTTCGACCAGAGCGTAATGTTCACGTCCCAACTCCGCCGTCAGGGGATGGGCGCTCGCAAGCACGACAAATGTGAATAGCGGGATCAACAGCCGCTCCAGGGTTTCCGCCAGAAATGAATTGCCGCAGAGCTTCCAGCAGTACCGATGAAATTCAAAGTCACATTCCAGGAACTCGCGGCTTTTCCCCCGCTCCCCGGCTTCGACCAGACGATCCACCAGAGTTCGAAGATGCTCGACGTCCGCTTTGGTGACTCGCGGCCGCGCCCACTGCAAAGCAAGAGTCTCCAATTCAACCCGCAGTGTGTAGAGCTGGCGGATTTCGTCGACGTCAAAGGTCGTTACGAAAGTCCCCTTGTTCTTGATACGGCGCACGAATCCTTCATGCTTAAGACAGATGAGGGCTTCGCGAACCGCCGGCGTTCCGACGTTCATTTGCCTGGCAATGTCACGTTCCACGATCACCGCTCCAGGCTTCAACACACCTGAGAAAAAGGCGTCCTTCAAGGCGGCGACTACGCCTTCCGCCAATGAGACTGGTTCAAGTTGCGGGAATGCCGTCTTATCTTCGTTTTTCCTTTTGTTTGCCAAGCTACTCGCCATTTTTATGGACGATGATAGCACGGTAACTAGCATTCCAGTGTTTATTTTTGTGTCCCAATGAAAGTTAGGGGTTTAGCGGATGTATCCGCAAGCGCCTGCCATTTACAAATAATAGTGGATGATCTATCATCGTTGACACAATCCGGCTGACATGCTATAAACATCCTTGCAACCAGGCCTGGGATTCGCCCACGGGGGGCGAAAGGGGTGCCTATGAAGACAGCTACAACGGTAACCAAGTTGTGCCGTGTAATGGAACAGTTCCAGGACCGTCAGTCCTTTGGAATTACTGATCTGGCCCGCAGAACGGATTTGCTCCCGAGCGACGTCCATCGTATTCTAACGTCTCTCCGGGCCTATGGATATATTGAACAGGATGCGGAAACCAAGAAGTACCGTCTGGGATTTCCTGTCCTTCGTCTTGGTCTCACTGTGTTTCGTCGGAACCAGATGCACGAGAAATCGCATCCGGTGCTGGTGCGCCTTTCGCAAAAGATCGGCGCTGCAACCCATCTAGCACTATTGGACGAAAGAGAATTGAGAGTTTTTCTGGTAGATCAGGTCGAAGGGCCCAACGATCCAGTATTTAACGACCATATGGGGGGATCAGAACGCCTTCACTCCACGGCGCTTGGCAAGACGATCATTGCCAACTTGAGCCGGAACGTCGCGCTTCCTGCGGTAGAGCGAAGTGGTCTGACCCGGTGTACCCGCCATACCATCACAGACATGTCTATTCTGGAGCAGCAGCTTGAGAGTATTCGTCGCTTGGGTTATGCGGTCGATCGGGAGGAGTGCGTAGCCGGCATGTGCTGTGTAGCATCCCCGCTTCGGGATCAGGTAGGCAATGTGGTTGGCGCGATCAGCACGTCGATGCCGTCCTCGCAGTTTATTTTATGGGACGAATCCAGCTTAGGAGCGCACCTTAAGGCTGCAGCTCTTAATTTATCAGCCGCTATGGCCAATTCGAAAGCGGCCTCGTTCTAAGTTCACCCGCACCGTGCGCCTTGGTCACCGCGATATCGCCGCGTCAAGGCGTTTTCTTCTCCCGAACGTAGTGAAGGAAAGCGAAGCGACCTCCGCTGCGCTGGCCGGGCCGCCGGTCGCCTAACTTAATTCAAATATTTTGAAGTTTCCTTGCTCCATGCTCGTTCAGATGACATAGTCGAAGGCGCACCGAATGAGAACACAGGGGAATTGTGTTTAAATCCCGCGAGTTGGGGGACAAATGAAGGTTAGGACTTTCCTCGTACTGGTTTTTTCACTCATGGCGGGAGGACACCTCCTGTACGGTCAAGGGACAGCCCGAATCGTCGGTGTGGTTAGCGATTCCGGCGGGGGCGTGGTGCCAAACGCGCAAGCGACTCTTATCAACGAGGCCACCGGGCTGCGCGCGACGTCTCCGACCGACGAGGGAGGCCGCTACAATTTCACGCAATTGGCAGTGGGGAATTATCGAATCGAAGTCTCCGCGGGTGGCTTCAAGAAGGAAACTCGAACTGGTATAAATCTTGTTGCCGAGCAGGTTTCCACAGTCGACCTCGTGCTTGAAATCGGAAATGTGAGCGAGTCGGTGGAGGTCACTAGTAGCGCGGCGGCTGTAGAGACCGCGGTATCATCCCTGCGCTCGACGGTGCGCACGGAACTCATTGAGGATCTTCCGTTGAACGGCCGCGACGCTCTCACTTTGCAGACCCTGGTGCCCGGCAGTGTCAATCAGCCCGGCGCCCGAGTGAGCCTTTCTGAGGAAAACGGAATCGCCGTTAACGGAGCACGAGGCAGCGACAACAACGTAATACTGGACGGCGGCACTAACGTGGATGTATATACCGGCACGCCGGCCTCTCTGCCGAACCCCGACGCCTTGCAGGAATTCAGCGTCGTGAGCAGTTCCTTCGACTCCGAATACGGACGCAGCGCGGGATCGCTCGTGAGCGCCGTTATTAAGAGCGGCACCAACTCATACCATGGCAGCGCCTACGACTACCTGAGAAACGACGTTATGGATGCCCATCAGTTCTTCTTTGGCGGAGCCTTCCTGCCCAAAAATCCACTGAAGCAGAACCAGTTCGGCGCCAGTCTGGGCGGTCCGATAAAACGGGATAAGAGCTTCCTGTTCTTTTCCTGGGAGTCATTGCGCAACGTGCAATCGAGCCCGGGATCGGCCGGTCCGATGCCCTCGGCGCTAGAAGTGGCGGGAGACTTTTCGCAAAGCAAGAACAAGCCCATAGACCCGACCACCGGCTTGCCCTTTCCGAACAATATGATTCCGCAGTCTCAGATCTCGAAACCCGCCCTTACAATCGCGAACTTGCTTTTTCCGCTGCCGAATGCCCCTGGAAACATTTTCAACTTCAATGCCCCGGGTAGCCAGAACATAAATCAGTATGTGTCGCGCTTCGACCATTCGCTTACCGATCGCGACCGGTTTAACATCAGCTATTTCTACAACGACAACTACTTGGTGTCGAACTTCGGTCTTCCCTTCGAGGAGGGCTACAGCCACTGGACCAACAACCATGTGACGTTTGATTACACCAAGATTCTGTCCCCGACAAAGGTGAACTCGTTTACATACACGTTCAATAACCTTGCACTTCCAGCGGAATGGTAACCCGATTGATCCGGCTCAGTACCCCGGGAGTGCCGGGGTCGCGCCTGGGTTCCGGTTCCAGGATGCTGGCGTTTTGACCGTCCCGTCGGATCCAAAGTACGTAGTCAGTACGCGTTTTGGCAGCATTGCCGGATACTTTGGAACAAACGGCAACACGTACTTCGACGTGACTCCGTGGGTGGATGAATTTAGGGACAGCTTGACGCTCTCTCTCGGGGCACACCTGATCAAACTGGGCGGGGAGTTTTCACATACCGAGGCGTACCGCCACGAAAATATTTCGGCGGATGGCTCGACCTACAGTTGGGGCGGCAGCATAGCCAACAACGGCTGGGCTGAATACTTGCTCGGACGGCCTAACCAGTACTCCCAGGAATCGTCAACCGTCAGGACCGACAGCATATACGATTCACTTGGGGCTTTCATCCAGGACGATTGGAAGGCTCGGCGAAATCTAACATTGAACTTAGGGATGCGATGGGAGCCCAGCTTGGGGGTAATCGATGGCAATGATGAAACTACGGCCTTCCGGCCCGGCGAGCAATCCGTCCTTTATCCCAACGCGCCATTGGGCTTGGTTTTCCCGGGCGATCCTGGAATAACGCCTATCACGCATCCGCGAAACTGGGGCAACCTTGCGCCGCGCTTCGGTTTCGCGTGGCTGCCCTTCGGGCCTGACTCCAAGACCAGCATTCGTGGCGCCTATGGCATCTTCTACAACACAGAGCGGGATTATCTAGAGAATGAGACGCAAATTGTTCAGCCGTTTGTCCTTAATCTGAACGTTGTAGAGAACAATAACCCTCAGGGTTTCGTCAATCCGTGGGCAGGTTTTCCCCGGTGGCGACCCATTCCCCTACACCGCTCCCACCAGCGCCGCCGGGAGGGCCGCCATTCAATTCGTTCTCCCCGCGCAGATACAGCGGTTTTTCGGCCCGGACTGGCACACCCCCTATAACCAGCAGTGGAATTTCTCGATTCAGCGGCAAATCCCTTGGAACACAGTTGTTATCGGCCGCCTACGTGGGGTCGAAGGCAACCCACCTGGTACTTAACGTTGAACAAGATCCCGCGGTATTCATTCCCGGCAATGGAGCGAACGGACAGCCGCTGTCGACTACGGGAAATATTAACGCGCGGCGCATCAACACGAACTTCAGCACCATCAATGAGGCGTACACCGGCGGTAACTCGAACTATAATAGCCTGCAATTGGCGGCCAACCGGCGCTTCGTAAAGGGTATAAGCGTTGGTCTGAATTACACATGGTCCAAAGCGCTTGATTACGAGTCGCTCGACCGCAATGCCTCCCTTCCGCAGAATCCCCTCAATCTGAGACCCGAGTACGGACCGGCGGATTTCGACCACCGGCAAGTATTTTTCGCGACGTTCCTAGCGGAGATCCCGCTTCCCGGCAAGACCGGGCTGATTAGCAAGTTCACTCAGGGCTGGCAAGTCAATGGAATTTTTAGGTACATCAGCGGCGACGTATTGACGGTAAATCCAGGAGTGGACACGGTGCTTAATGGGGACGCCGTCGCCAATGAACGCGTAAACATGGTCGGAAGTCCGCTGTCGTCCTCAGGCCCCGCCTTCAACCAGCTGTACTTGAATACTGCGTCGTTCGTAAAGGCGCCACTAGGCGCGTTTGGGAATGAGGGCCGAAACGCCTTCAACGGACCCGGCAATTGGAACTTCGACGCATCCTTCTTCAAGATGACGCGGATCACGGAGCGAGCGAAATTGGAATATCGCTTCGAAGCTTTCAACGCTCTAAACCACCCTCAATTTGGGGACCCCAACACAACTCTCACGCGCGGGCACTTTCGGAAAAATTACCACGGTAGCAACAGCATCGACGGCAACAGGAGCGCGGGTCCTGCAGATGGGGCTGAAACTTATTTTCTAGGTCAGGGGATGATATGCAAACACCAAGTAGTGGCGATATTGTGAAGTTATCCAGGCGCTATCTGTCGCCTTTTGATTGGCGCATTGTGTCTTTTTGTGTCTGTCTCCCGCGGTATTTTCGCAGACCACTTCGGGTCTGACCGGCACGGTAACGGATTTGAGCGGCGCCTCAATGCCGGGCGCCAAAGTCACCTTAACCAGTACAGAGACGGGCGCCCAGCGAGAGACTACATCGAATGAAGCGGGCACTTACGAATTCACCGCGCTTCAGCCGGGCGGTTACCAACTGACATTTCAAAAACAAGGCTTCGCCCAGGTAACCAGCGCTGCAATCCGGCTCGAGGTCAACCAGGTTGCGCGGCTGGATGTTCCGATGCATCCTGGAGCGGTCAACGAAAATGTCGAAGTCACCGCGGCGGCGGCACTTCTCGAAGTCGAGCGACTGCCCAGATCGGACAGGTAATCGAAACCAAAGCGGTGAGCGATCTGCCTCTGAACGGCCGCAATTTCGCCCAGCTTGCGATTCTGGGAACTGGTGTCGTCGGCGTAGGCTTTGGTCCCTCGGGCACCATCGGCAGCGGTACACGTCCGGATGATCCGCGTCCCGGCGCCGAACTCATGTCGAACGGCAACCGCGAGATGACCAACGATTATCTGCTGGACGGCGTGGACGACAATTTCCGCCGGAATGGGCTGATCACATTGCGTCCGACTGTGGAAGACATCCTGGAGTTCAAGATCCAGACAAATTTGTTCGGCGCCGAACAGGGGCGTAACTCCGGCGCGACTGTCGATGTGGTCACCAAGAGCGGTACGAACAGCTACCACGGCAGTCGTTCGAGCTTCTCCGCAATAATGATTTTGACGCGCGGAACTTCTTCAACGCGGTGGGAACCCCACAACCCGAGTACCATCAAAACCAGTTTGGCGGCAGCATGGGAGGGCCGATCATCCACAACAAGGTTTTCTTCTTCGCGGATTATGAAGGCTTTCGCAAGCTGCAGGGAACGACTACGAGTGTAAATACAGTCCCGACAGTCGCGGAGCGGAGCGGCAACTTCAGCGACATCCCGCAAGCGATTTACGATCCGGCCAGTCTGGTTGCAGCGCCAGGAACCGCGAGCGGCTTCACTCGGCAGCCATTTCCCGGGAATATCATTCCCGCCAGCCGCTTCGACCCGGTTACTTCGCGCGTGATTCAGGCTTACCCACTGCCCTCGACGGCCGGATTGACCAGCAACCAGTTCACCAACCCCGTGCTGGGCCAGAATAACGACACGGGTGATGGGCGCATCGACTGGAATCTGAACGCCAACAATACTATCTTTGGCCGCTTCTCCAGGCAGGACACGTTAACCAACACGCCCTCCACATTCGGGTTCCGCACGGTTCCCGGCCTCTCGGTACCGGTGAGCTTGGGCAATAGCACCAATTATGCCGGCCGTGCGCCCATGAGTAACTACAATGCCGTCATTGCGTACACGCACCTGTTCAGTCCGACATTTCTGGTCGATACGCGAATGGGATATTCGCGCTTTGCCATGCGTAACGTGGATTCGACAGCGCCCACTAGCGGCCCGGGCCTCGGACAAATGCTGGGCGTGCCGAATTCAAACCAGGAGCCTGAATCGCTCGGCTTCCCGATCTTTGTCGATTACCGGATACACCGGAATCGGCGGCCCCACCGCGATACCCACCATCCGCTACGAGAACACGTTCAATCCAATTACCAACTTCACCAAGACGTTGGGCCGCGCATACACTCAAATGGGGCGCCAGCTTGGTTCGCCGTCAGATTATCGACTTCCAGGATAACTCCGGGAACGGCTCATATACTTTTGACAGCACCTTCGACAATAATCCGAACTCCGCCGGCAATACAGGCAACGCGATGGCAGACTTCCTGCTCGGGGTACCCGGCGCCGTCTCCCAGGCTTTTCAGTTGGTCTGGGCCGGCACCCGTCTTCTGGAGTTTGGCACATACGTGGCGGATGACTGGAGAGTCACCAACCGGCTCACTCTCAATCTGGGACTCCGCTGGGAGTATCTGCCGCCGCCGGTCGAAGTAGATAACCGCTATGCAAATTTCAATACCCAAACCGGCAAGGTGCTCATCGCCGGCTATAACTCGAATGCAAATGTCGGCGTCTTAGCCCAGCATAAGATGTTCGCTCCACGCTTTGGATTCGCTTATCAGTTAGATAAGAAAACCGTATTGCGCGGTGGTTTCGGCATTTTTTACAATGCATCCGGAAATGGCGGGGCGCTTTACAGACTGCATCGGCAATTGCCATTCGGTGCGACAACTACGGTCGTAATAAACGAGCAGTCGGCAACTTACCTCACGGTCGCGCAGGGCTTGCCGGCAAACCCCTCTCTCAACGTCGCTTCGATCGTGAATAATCCCACAGGAACCTGGTACAGCATTCCACCCAATTACAAGAATGCCTACGCGGAGCAGTTCAATTTCGGCGTGGAGCGTGAGTTGCCCTCTAACATTGTCTTGAAAGCTTACCTATCTCGGCAACCTGGGCCGGGATCTGGATGTCACATACAACATCAATCAACCGGTGCCGGGACCTGGGCCGGTAGGACCTCGTGAACTCTTATATACCATCGCGCCGGGCATATCTGGCGACAATTATGCCGCCACCGATGGGCTTTCGGCGTACCATTCTTTGCAGGTAACCGCTCAAAAGCGCTTCTCCTCCGGCTTGAGCTTCCTGAGTGCTTACACTTACTCGCATTCAATTGACGACGTCCCGCTGCAGGAGGGCGGCGGCGCGGACGGACCGATCCCGCAGGATCCGCTGCACCGTAACCTGGATTTCGCCAGCAGTTCTTTTGACATCCGGCAGAGATTCACGCAAACGGTGAACTACGATCTACCCTTTGGAAAAGGGAAGAGGTTTGACATGAGGAAATCGTGGGTGAACAGGGCTTTCGGCGGTTGGCAGCTAAACATGATTCTCACAGCGCAAACCGGGCTTCCCTTTACGCCCGTATTGGCCAATTCGGTAGCGAATACCGGCTTCGTCTAGCCGGCCCAACATCGCGTCAGGTGTAAGTGCAACGCTATCGAATCCCACGCTCACCGATTGGTTCAATACTTCCTTCAATGTGCCCGGAGCGGTGTGGTTCACCCCAACGATATATACGTTTGGCAATGCTGGAAGAAATATCCTGCGCGGCCCCGGCCGTTTTAATCTGGATACCTCTTTGTTCAAGGATTTCATCGTCACGGAGCGAGTTCACGTACAGTTTCGCGGAGAGCTGTTCAACGTGCTCAACCACCCACAGTTTGATTTGCCCAACGCGACCATCGGTAACGCACAAGCAGGAATCATCTCCGCCACACTGGGAACGCCACGCGACATTCAGCTTGGTCTAAGGTTGATGTTCTAACGCCGCTTCTTGGTGGCTACTACGAAGCGCTCCCCCCATTGCGCGGCAGGATGGAAATTGTCACTATGCTGGATATGAATTGGCGCGCATTGCTAGCGGTATTGTCTTTCGCCTCTTTATTCTTCGCTACGTTTTCCCCGACCGTCGAGCCGGCCTGCCAGGCCATGAGAAACAGTGCGGACGCCGTGAGAAAACACATGGCGCATTACCACCTTAGGACCCGATAATAGCACCGCGGTTGGCAGCAGCGGCGAATAGAGCGAACTCTGTTGCTGTGTCGCTACCGATGATGTTCGATAACGGGCCTTTCTAGCAGACTTAACTGAGAAGCTCGGGGCGTTGTAGGTCGCGTGTTGGGCTCTAATGGTCAACCGATTCGCAGTGCGGCAGTGACGGGTGGGTGGCCCGCGGGCATCTGTGGTTCATTGCGGACGCCAAGTCATCTCCACGCGAACCGGTATTTCGTTCTTAACCGGGATCGCCAAGAGTGATGGTGGATCGATCTTGAAATCGGAAAGCGTTGCTGGAATGGTTCCCGAGATCTGGATCTCTTTTCCGTGTGTGGTCAGTTGGAATGCAACGTTCTTATATTGAGTTGTGTGGCCGGCAAATTGGATCTCTAGGTCAGCACGGATTGGCCCGGTTCCAGCTATGTTTTCGGGCAACCGGGTGCGGACACTAATGATCGGGAATTGCGCGCCGCGTGTCACTTGAAGCATATGCAGATCGCGGTTGCTGTCCCCCGAATCAAACGACTTCACCGGCGCCGCAATCAAGAAAGCGCACTGTCCGGCGTGACACACGCCCTTTCTGCGCGCGGCGTGACTGACACCCTCGGACTGATGCAAGGGGTGAGATACGTGATACGTGAGAGAAGACTGATCCAGGACCCATTGGCTATCGACTTGGGCCCATAGGCGAGGCGCAAGCATTGGAAGTGTGAGAAAGAATAGGGCTGTCACAGCACGCTGATAGATACGCATGAATTTCGTTAGAACTTGAACGCCACGGACAGGAAGGCCAGCCCGAACGACGTGTATGTGACAGCGGCGACAGCCGAATGTGCCTTGGCGATCCCATGCACCTTTTCACCGTTTTGTTCCTGAGCCAAAGCCATGGCTCCCAGGATAGGTGTCAGGATCATCCCGGGGCCATGAACCCAAGCGAGAGCTTTGTGCAGACGAATAGGCCCGCGCACAGGGGTCCCCGGAATCCTAGGGGCGCGAATCGCATAGTAGGCGGCCATAAAGTACATATCCGCCGTCACCGAACCCAAGGCGCCATGAATATCGCGGCCCGTAGCGGTGTTGTTCCTGCCTCCGGCCAGGCCGGAAACCGCGACGGTGGCGGCCATGGCCCCGAGTGTAATCAGCCCGTAGCGTTGATGCATCTTGAGCATGTGGGACCGTCGGTCGAGCCGCGCTTGATCCGCAGCGCTCCCCTGGGATTGATCGGGAGTGATGCCCAAATCGCCGAGAGACGGCGCGGATGGATTTGTGGCGGGAGGCTGCGTCTGATTTTGCGGATTTGCTTGCGCCTGCGCGAGAAAGATCTGGCCCGCTCCGAATACTGGCGAAAAGTCTTCCGCCACCGCACGCGCGATGGTGCGCTTAAGCGAAACCTCCGCAACATTAGTGAAAGGAGCGTCTGCTTGACCTGGAGTTTGCGCTATCGATAGCAAGGGAGCCATGAGCAGACACAACCCAACGAGCGCGATTCTCACCCAAATCGTAAACATGGAAGGTGAGACGAACAACTCGGAAACTCGGTTGCATAGAAATCGGTTCAAGCATCTTTCAGTTGAGATCGCGCGATAGCATCAGCTTCCATTTGTCTGCGTTGCGATCCATTCGGGGAGCAGGGCCTGTGCGAGCAATGTATAGCTGGCGCCTTTCGACGTCCGCACTCACATAAGTCCCACACATGAAGAGGCGGATACGCCTCCGGTCCCCTGCCAAAAAGAGCCCCGATTGGTCCTGAATAGGAGCATGTCAATCCGGGGAATCACATAGCGATAATGCTGCTTATCGGGCGGACCGGACCGGCAAGCGCACGCTATTTCGCTAGTGCCGGAAGCGTGGTATATGTGTGTGCCGCTCCGGTGGGAATGCGGATACCCAGTGCGCCGATCTGGGCATTGGCGGGCGTATCGAACTCGATGGTGCCGCGAATCGTCAGAGCGCCCGGATACCGATCGGTCCCCAGCGTGAAAGCGTAGTGCCCGTTAGCGGCCATGGCGATTGTATCGGTTGCGATCGTGGCTCCGGTGTCGTCGCGAACAACCACCGGGACGTTCACCTGTCCGGCTGATACCGCGTTCACCGCGATGCCTGTGGCCGTACCGCTGGTGTTGTCGAAAGCCACTATGTAGCCATTGGCGTTGCGGCTCTCCAGCGGCACCACCGCTTCCTGGTTGTTGTGACGGAAGATCACGAACCCGCTGACATTGCCGGTCGCGCTGAGTTGCGCCGAGCCGGTGAGGAGATTGGGTGCCCCGCTGCTCACAATCAATAGGGTTGCACCGGGAAGCAGGTTTTGCGTGATCGAGGAAGCCGTCGTGTCCGCGATGTTGCCTTGTGGAAACGTAAGCGGCAGCAGCATGGGAGCGCCCGTCATATCGGCGAAGAAGCTGAGTGTGGCTTGCGCCGTGCTGGTTCCCACATTGATCAGCGCAAACGTGGTTTGCCAGCCGTCGCCGCCGGATGCCAGGTGCGCGATGCTTCCACCATTGGTTCCGACATTAGCGAGGGCCGGAATGGTAGTGAGCGCGTTGTTGGGCGGCGTAAAACGGAGGCCCAGCACGCTAATCTGTCCGCCCGCCGGAGTATCGAATTCGATGGTGCCGCGTATGCCGGCCGTGACAGGAAATCCGTTCGCCAGATCGGAGAGAACGAACGATGTGTGGCCGTTGCCGCCTAGCGATATACTGGCTCCCAGGTTGCTGATCACCGCCCCCGCATCGTTGCGGATAATCACGGGAATGACGGCGTTTTGAGCCGATATGTTATCCACCGCCACGCCCAGTATCACGCCGCCGGTGTTGTCGAAAGCCAGCAGGTAGGAATTCGCGTTACGGGTTTCGAGCGGAACCACGGCTTCCTGACCTGTCACAATCTGGTGGAATATGGCAAAACCACCGATCGCACCGGCCGCCGCCAGTTGTGCAGAGCCTACCAGCACAGGCGGCGTCTGCGGCCCTCCGGTAGCGACAATCAGCGACGCATTCGCCGGAACTGACTGGCTAGCGTTAGTGCTCAGAAATACATTGCCTGTACCCTGCTGCGGAAAAACCAGCGGCAGCGCGAGCGGACCGTTGCCGGTCGGGTCCGAGGCGTCTCCGAAAAAGTTCAGCGTCGCTTGTGCCGGCCCCCCGCCTTTGTTGACCAGCGTGAACGTCGTGGTCCAGTTCTCTTCCGCCGCAAGATGCCCCATCGAGCCGACGAACGTCGTCTTTGTGGGCTCGAGAGGATTCGGAGCCAGTCCGAAGACCGCCGGGAACACGTTGGTCGAAACTAGGGTCTGCGCACCGGTGGAGATGTCGATGGTCCCAAATCCCGCGCTCCAAAAATTCGCCCAGAGAGTGCCCCCGATAAAGGCCATCGAAAACGGGTTACCGGTCTTCGATGGGAAGCATGCTGAGGCCGACCCAATCATAGTGGCCGCGCCCGTCGATGTATTTACGCTGTAAAGAGCATCGGTACAGTTGGTCTGAACTTCCCAATAGAGCTTGCTCGAATCGTTCGAGGCCGATAGGAATCCAGTGCCGCCTCCGGTGACTACGCCGGTCGATCCGATCAGCGTCGGGGCGCCGGTGGTCGGATTGACGGAATAGAGGTAATTGATGCCCCCGAAGGCGGCGCCCATCACAAACAGGCCATCGGTAGTGGAGCCGAAGCCGTTCTCTGCGCCGAAGCCATTGTTGTTTTGATTGAACAAGGTCGGCGCGAGAGTGGAGGCGCCGGTAGTCGGGTCGAGCTGAAATAGACAAACACACTGATTGTTGGCTCCATACAGGACGCCGCCGTACACACCAAGTTCGGAATCTTGCACAGCCTGCACGGAAATTTGCGTATAAACCCCGGTATTGAGATCCAGCGTCCCGAGCGCTTGGGTGCCGGCTTGGATTGCATACACCACAGTGTCCGCGCCCAAAGCATCCTGCGTCAGAAACACTCCTCCAAGCCAAACGAGGCTAGCGAAAAATGTTGTCGTGACTAATTTAGATTCCATAAAGTTTCCTCCGAGAAAATAAGGTCAGAACAAGAACGGCGTTGGATGTAGCGGAAGTTATACTTCGGACAGTGACATCTCCTAAGCCAGTCTCCGTTCCGGAGGCTGGACCTCTAGAAGCGATTCCTCACTATAGTACTTTCTTGCGGAGCTAGCTGTATAGCGGAACCTGGGCCGCTGCCCTCGCCGCCGCTGAAGTCTGCAATCGCTTTTTCGTCTTGATGTTGTCACCGCAGAGAGGTAATGTGCTCATGACGTAACTATTAAGGCGCTCCGGGGCTGAGTTCATATTAGCGGATCGTGAGTTAGCTTTTTACTTTCCTCGATGTTGCGTGTACTTCGCTGGCCGCCACTCAGGCCAACCGGAGTCAGCGACTTCCAGACTAGGTCTTGATTCGCTTTAGATGCAACGTCTCCGCTTTGCTGGCGCCTACGATCGGCACCACCTCGATATCCATCATGTCGGGTTGCCCGGCAACTGAGAATCGCCGTCTCGTTACCTCTGAGCCTTGGGTCTCTAGTTGCACTGGTGCCGGGCCGTCATAATACATGGTTATCTTGGCCTTCTTACCCTCAACGGTTCCTTCGCACTCCGCTCCTTTAGGTGCACACTCGAATTCAAAGATCTTCTGATCCCCGCGCGATTCCGAAATGTGAAGAGCCATGCCCTTCACCTCAAGAGTCCAAACCGTCACATCTTTTCCCGTCTCGTCCTGTCGCTGCCAACTGCCGAGCAGCTTCGCGCGGTCCGAAGCATCGTCCGCCAGCACCGGTCCTCAGGCGACGACCGCCTCGCACCGCGTGATCGCGCAGTGCTGGCTGACGATCTGGTCGCCTCAAGGAATTTCAAGATCAGCACAATCGCCGGCATTAGCTCGGCCTACGATCCAGTCACCACTTTTACGAGGTTGAAGAAAGCTCGTTTGCGATCGGTGTTGATGCCCCAGTTCACCGGCACAGTCTGATACCCATCCGCATAAGGGTCAAAGTAACCCCACGAGGCGTAAGAGCCGAGGGCCTCCATCATGTTATTGACCGGTTTGTCGAAGTCGAAGTGATCGTCTTCGTTAAATAGGATGGGCATTGTCCGATAACCCTCGACCTTTCGCGTCTGCTCCACCATTTCGGCGATCCGGTTCGCATCAGTGACACCATTGCCGTGGAGCAGCAGAAAATCCGAGGCTTGGACGACGTTCGCTGTGGGGATGCGGTTACCGTTGAAGCTGGCTCCCGCGAGATACCGCCGGCCGCCTAGCCGAATTGATTTAACAAGTTCGATGAGTTCATGAATTCGCGGGGCTTTGAGAATATCACGGTCGTAGCCGCGATTGTCGCATTCGTTGGCCACCTCGATCAGGATGTTTCGATAATCCTTGCCGCCGAGCCACGTGATCGCATTGCGAACGCCGGCCTTAACAGCATCGTCGCTTTCGAGTCGCTGATCCTGCCCTGCGTAGAACAAGCTGACGATCGCCACCATACCGAGCTCGTCCGCCCGGTCCAGTATGCGTTCCAGCCGACTCATATAGTCGGGCCGCAGCGAGCCGTCGGACCGGAAGGCGCTGTTGTGCCATGGCTGGACCTTTGAGTATCCCTCGGGGCTGCCACCCTGGAGGTTGATGGTGAACGCCAGGAGTCCGAAGCTCCGCCACTCGGGCATCGCCGCGACGAACTCGCGCGTGTTGCGGTCGGAGTCCCATCTCTTGGTATCCGGATAGGCCCAGCGAGAGCGTGTCTCTGGGTTGAGATCGTCGAAGATACCCTGCACCATGCGCGAGTTCATGAGCAGGCCCTCGATCCGCATTCCCTTGTATTGCCGTCCTGCGTAGGTCGGCTTGCCGTTGATCATGAAGCGGTCGCCGTCAATCGATACCTTGTGCGGCGGCTATCTGCGGGCAGAGCTGGGGCCGCCAGAAGAGCAAGGAAGCTGCGTCGATTCACCATATTTTGACCCTCCTGTCGCCCGTCTGGTCAGACTCGTGAAAGGCGCCGATCGGTCCCGACGGTTATCGACTATATACCCATATCACAAGCCGTCGCTTCCAGCATAGGAACGCCGATAATGATGCACATGGGGCACTTGCCCGAGTAGCAGTGCGGCCACCAGTGGAATACATTCGATACTCGCGGACTCTGCCCGGGATGCGGGCATCAATGGGAGAGTACTGCCTGCCCCCTGTGTGGCGCCTCCGCCAGCGCCGCGGCGATCTGCGCGCCATAACGCGCCACCTGCTCGATCGCCAGAGGACCTTTCTTGATCTCGTCCGCCAACGTGGAGCCGTCCAGAAGCTCCATCACCAGGTAATTCGGACCCACGTCGTACAGCGTGCAAATATGCGGATGATTGAACGCGGAAATCGCCCGAGCCTCACGCTCAAACCCTCCGTTAAATTTCTCCTCTGTGATCTTCACCGCAACCTTGCGGTTCAGCCGCGTATCCGTCGCCCAGTAGACCTTTCCCATGCCGCCCGCCCCGAGTAGCCCCTCAATCTTGTACGCGCCCAGTTGAGTGTTCTCGTGCTGCACCATCGTCAGAGTGGACCCACTGCCCGCGGCATTCCCCGCCACGGAGAGCATTCGGGTGCGTACCTCATCTTCCGTGAGAAGCTTCTCGACCTCGGCCCTGAGACCGGGGTCTCCGTCGCAAGCAGTCGCGAGAAGTATTTCACATTCCGCGGCCGGCTGGTGGCTGGCCGCGCGGTACAGCTCTTCGATCTGCTGACGGCGTGCCGGCGTCATGCGCGTGTCTCCATTTTCGCATTATATCGGGTTTATCCCGCCGGGGGGCGATCAAAGGTTTGTGGTCAAGCTGCCAGCCAATGGGACGCCAGACCCGGCGCCGAGACAGGTACTGTCGTCTCAACTGGCAATACGGGATTGGAGAGTTGATCAGACTGGGATGATCCGGAGACAACAAGTATCGAATCCACGCTGGAGCCCTAACAGCCCGTGATAAATCTTTTGTGAACGAGTGACCTTGAATCTACCTGCGTCGTCTTTAGATATATGGGGATGGGGCGGAAGAAGGATCGGGAAAAACAACAGGGGTTGTGGGTGGCGGCGAGCGAGATTGCGACTACGCCGGGGCACGTGTTTTACGAGCAACTGAACACGGTCTTGAACGCAGAGAAGTTTGACCAGCGCATCGAAGCGATCTGCCGGAAGTATTACAAGAGCAACTCCGGGCGCCCATCGATCACGCCGGGAACCTATTTCCGGATGCTGCTGTTGGGCTACTTCGAAGGCATCGAATCCGAGCGCGGGATGGCGTGGCGCGCAGCCGATTCGCTGAGCTACCGCAAGTTCCTGGGTTACGATCTGAGCGAGCCGACACCGGACCACTCGACAGTGTCGCGGACCAGGCGTCTGTACTCGGTTGAGACGCATCGCGCGGTGATGAAGTGGGTGCTGAAGATTCTGCGTAAGCACGGCCTGGCGGATGGGCAGAGCGTGTGTATCGACGCCACCACCTTGCAGGCCAACGCGTCGATGAAGAGTCTGGTGCGGCGCGATACGGGCCAGACCTACGACGACTACCTGCGGCAGTTGGCCGCGGCCGAAGGCGTGGAGAATGCCAGCAAAGAGCAGTTGGCGCGGCTGGACCGCAAGCGCAAGAAGAAGGCGTCGAATGACGATTGGACCAATCCCAACGACCCGTCGGCGTGCATTACCAAGATGAAAGATGGACGCACGAAGCTGGCGCACAAGGCCGAGCATGCGGTGGATCTGGCCTCGGGCGCGGTGTTGGCGGTGACGGTGCAGCCGGCCGATCGCGGCGATACGGCGAGTTACGTGGAGACGCTCGACGCCGCGCAGCGCGAAGCCGGGAAGGCGCATCCGGCGGGCATCGAGGAAGTCGTGATGGACAAGGGCTATCACAGCGGCGCGGTGTTGGTGGACTTAGCGGAGCGAGAGATTCGCAGTTATGTGCCGGAACCGGAGCGCGGCCCGCGCCACTGGTCGGGCAAGCGCATAGAGCAACGTTGTGTGTACGCGAATCGGCAGCGGGTACGGGCGGCGCGGTCGAAGCGATTACAGAAACTGCGGGGCGAGTTGTGCGAGCGGAGCTTCGCGCACTGCTACGAAACGGGCGGCATGAGGCAGGTCTATGTGCGGGGTTCCGACAATGTGTTGAAGCGGGTGCTGGTGCAGGCGGCGGCGTTCAACATAGGATTGCTGCTGCGGAAGCTGAGCGGATGGGGCAAGCCGCGGCAAGCTCAGGGACGGAGAATCGCATTGACTGCACTCCTATTCGCTGTATCCGTCGTCCAGGACGCATACAGCGCCGCTCAAAACTGGTTGCACAACTCCGCTCGCGATCTTTTTCTACAAATCACCACCGCCCCCGGCCGGCAGGACCTTCCTCAATAGAGGCATTTCCGCCACGGGCTGC
>CAWCER010000005.1:0-344922 GCA_963794595.1 Bryobacterales bacterium
TAGCCGTAGCCCGCAAGATGGTCGCGTATCTGCTCGCCGTGGATCGCCGAGAACGCGAGTTCGTGCCTGCAGAAGGCCACCGCACAACGGCGGCTTAAACCGCCACTGCGGGAGAAAGGATCACAGGATTACACGGTGCGCAGACTGCCAGGTCCCGCAAGTTGCCGACTGAGCAAAGGAGATCACACTCCGAAGGCTCCCTTCGAATTGTTTCGGGACTGGCAGAAAACACAAACTCAATCTTCTGAGAAGGCCCTTTGGGGCTCGATACAGTAAATGGATGTCTGGTTCTGCGAAGGCAGGAACCACCGCCGAGAGGCACACGTTGCGAGCTGTGGGTTCTGAATATGTTGGTTTTAGCGCGCTCCTCCGCAGCGCGCGTCAGGAGAACTGTTTTTTCTCTTGACAATGACTTACATGGATGTCGGCAAACCGTACAAATGGATCGCGGGAGCCATATCGGCCCAAAAACGACGCAAGTATGACTTCCGTTGTTCCGAAAATTGTTTTCTCAGGCTGAAAGAGGCCGCATATTCGATTCCTGGTAGGGTTGGTCGCGCAAGAGAACATGGTAAATGACGCGGAGTAATCGGTGGCCGAGAGCTACGATAGCGCGCTTCCTTCCGCAGCGCGAGCTGAGGCGGAAATAGAAGGATTGCAACATCGAATTCTTCTTATTGGATGCTGCCCAGGCGCACTGGGTTAAAATACTGCGGAGCCAGTTATTGCCGCGATTCGTGCGGCCGGTCTTGCGTACTCCTGCGCTTTCGTGATTGCCGGGGCAAAGGCCGGCCCAGGATGCCAAATGGGCGTCGGATGGAAACTGCGCCATATTCGGACCAACTTCGGCGAGAATCGCAGCGGAAGCTTCTTCTTGAATCCCAGGAATGGATTGCAGCAGGGCGTGCTTTTGCCTGAACTGTTCCGTGGTGAGCCGGGATCGGATCTCGATGTTCAGGGCTTCGATCTCTTCAGCGAGAAAATCGAGATGGCGGAGTGCGTGCCGCAGCAAAAATCGATGATGGTCGGTGAGACGATTCCTCTGTAACGCCGCAATCAAGTCGGGGATCTTCTGCTTTGCCTTCCGTTGCGCAAGTTGCGCGATCGCCTCCACCTGCAAGCGGCCTTCCAGCAGAGCCTCGATCATCAGTCGCCCCGAGAGTCCGAGCACGTCACTCAGAACGTCGCCGAGCTTGACATTGGCATCTTCGAGGATCTTCTGAATACGATTGCGCTCGCGTGCTCTTTCCCCCACTAACTGTCTGCGCCGGCGAGTCAGATCCCGAAGCTCCCGGATTGCGCGTTCGGGAATAAAGCTCGGCCGGATCATGCCGTGGCGAAGCAGGTGCGCAAGCCAGCGGCTGTCATTGGGATCAGTCTTGTGACCACGCCGGTTTTGGACATCATAGGCATTCGCCAGCACGACTTCAACGCTGTCCTCCAAGATGTTAAATACCGGCTTCCAGTACGAACCCGTGCTCTCCATCACTGCGTGGCTGCACCCTTCCTGGATGAGCCAGTCGCGGAGATGCTCGAGCTCGGCGACGATGGTCCCGAATTTTCGAATCTCGGTCTTTGGTTCGGCCTCCAAGGACCCCGACATGACGCACACAACGAGAAACTTCTTGCCGACGTCGATACCCGCGCAACGCTCGATGACTGCTTCAATCATTCCTGCTCCTTGCGGACGAGCAGCCAACGAAAGAAAGACTAAGTTGTTCCACGGGCTCAAAGGCTCCAATCAGAGATGCGTCAACGTTGGCCGGATCAGATTAATGTTCGGGGTCTCGCCACCATTACGGAAGCGATCTCGTGCCCATCCGCAACTCTATTTTCATCCTCCGAGGTGGCCGCGCACCGCCCGGCCATGGGGATATTAATGGCAAATATCGGGGCACTTCCGGCGCGCCGAGAGATGAAACCTCCTAGGCGACTTCTGGCCCGCTATCGCTCGGATATGAGCGCATGACCCGCTCGAATTCTGGTCGCGGCACGCCGCCATCGCCGCGGCCGGAGGTCTTGTTGTCCTCCTCCTGGGCCGCTGGCTGTGGCGAGGGCTGAGCGCTGGTTCCTCTACGGCGTCACTAGCTGCGTAGTGCTAGGCAGATCCCCCGGCGGCAGCGACGAGAAAATCGGCGCAGCCTCGAAATTCAGCGACAAGCTGATAATCGGAATCGTCGAAGTGATCTTCACCATTCCCGTAAAGCTGGACAACCCCAGCAACGGTCCGACGTTCGACGCGCTATGCGCCAGCGGCCCCAGCGTAATGCTATGGCTCCCCAGCAGAGTCCCGGCATTGTTGTACACGGTAAACGTGATGGTAGCCGACTGAGTCGTCGAAGGATTCGCATATGCGACTCCCGTGTTCGTTTGCGCGAACGTGGCGAACTCGGTGGTGGGAGCCGTCGCCGCATTCACGCCGGCCTCGTCGAGCGGCACTCCATTCGCATACTCGCGGAAAAGCATGCTGGCCTGCACCGGCCCTGTGCAATTGGCCTGCGCCCAACCTGGCACCACGGTCCCCGTATGAGGAGCAGTAGTCTGGTCATGAAGGGACCCGCCCGGGGCGAGCACATCGGTACGCGTGGTGACGGTCCCCTGAGCGAACGGAACCGCCAGCGGCGCGCCGTTGCTGTCATAGAAATTCGTCGAGCAGGTCACTGGCTGCGGCGAGTAGTTGATATACGTGAGAGTACTTTCCCAATTTTCGGCGAAGACGAAGTGGGAAAAGTAATAGGACGGCGACGACGAACTCAGGGGCGCGAGAGCGATGATAGAACCCGGTCCTCCGAAAACCGAGGAGTGAGGAGTGATCTGGCCAGTGGCAGTGTTGATCGTGCCAAACACGGAACCAGCGCCATCGTAATAAGTGCCGTTTTCGAAGAGCAGCACGGAGGTAAGATAGCCGTTACTGTCCGTCGTTCCCACCTGAGTTCCCGCGCCAGTCGCGGTGTTGATCGTATAAAGATTGCCTCCGTTTTCCATGTACAGCGTGCTGGTGCCGACCGAAAGCCGAGCATAGAAATACTGGCCGTTGCCGATGACGTTGGAGCCGATTGGCCCAATCGCCGTAAGGGCGCCCGTCTGGGGATTTATCGAGAATAGGGTGGCTACGTTTTGGCTACCGGTTCCGGTCAAGCCGTACAGCCCGGTGGTGGTTGAGCCGAACGTGGCCAAATTGTTGCCGACGATACCTCCGATCTGCGTGACACTTCCGTTGCTCGTATTGACGGAAAAAAGAATGCCATTTTGTTCGGTATAGACAACGCCGTTCGCAATCCCCAGGCCCACATACGAGCTGGGTCCCATATTGCCGATCAAAGTAAACACGCCAGAGTTGAGGTCGACGGTCCCGAAGGGACTCGTGTTCCCCCCATACTGTGCTCCGATCATGTACGCCAAATCATCTGCCTTCATACTGCTTGTCAGTGCTACCAGAAGTCCGATGGTCAAAAGACCCTTAACCAAGTGTTTGCGAATTTTCATAATTGCCTCCGAATTCTTGAACTACATTAGCGCACGGGGATCCGCTTCCGCAGCCTTGCCTGCACGGATGCGAATTGCAAAACCTGTGGTGCGGGAAGAAGAATGCGATAACAGAGGAGGAAGTCACTTGCATGGTTCAGCCCGACCGAATTATCGACGTTCACCGGGACAGGAATAGCGGCCGCCGCCGACCTTGGTCCTTGCCGCAAACCAAAAATAGCTTCCGATAATGGCTGACATCAGGCAGTGAATGCGGTCTGGCACTTCGACGGTATGACTGCCCGAATGTGCGACAATCAGGGTCCCGTGGACAGTGCGCTCAAGGGAGCCCGATACAAAGTAACGGCACTGTTGATCGCGCTCTACGCGATTACCTACATGGATCGCGTGTGCATCTCGGTCGCTGGACCCAGAATGCAGAAAGACCTCGGCATCGACACAGTGAGCTGGGGCTGGCTCACGGGGATTTTCGGCCTGGCGTACTGCATCTTCGAAATTCCCTCCGGAACGCTCGGGGACAGCATCGGCTCGCGGAAGGTGCTCACGCGGATCGTGATCTGGTGGTCGGCATTCACCGCGCTGACGGGTGCGATGACGCGGTTTTATCCGCTGTTGATCGTGCGATTCCTGTTCGGAGCAGGTGAGGCAGGCGCGTTTCCGAATGGGTTCGCGGTGATCTCGCGGTGGTTCAAGGCATCCGAGCGTGCAACCATGCTCGGCGTCGTACTGATGTCGGCGCAACTGGGAGGAGCACTGTCGCCGCTGTTGGTAGTCCCAATCCAGATGCGCTTTGGATGGCGGGCGTCCTTTTTCTTATTCGGCCTACTGGGTGTCATTTGGGCGGCGGTCTGGTATGCGTGGTATCGCGATTCGCCGGAAGAAAAGCTCGGCGTGACGGCAGAAGGAAAAAGCGCAACCTCGCATGACGGAGGGCATGACTTTCCCTGGCAAATCGCCTTTCGATCGCAGAGCGTTGTGGCAATGCTGGTACTGGCGTTCAGTTACATCTATACGGTCGGCTTCTTTCAGACTTGGTTCCACACGTTTCTGATGAAGGGTCGAGGGTTCAGCGAGGGAAACTTGTTAATTTCTGCTCTGCCCTACGCGGTCGCAGCTTGCGCGAACCTGCTGGGTGGAACGGCGAGCGACGCGCTGGTCCGAAAATTCGGGCGGACCAAGGGGCGGCGTGGAATCGGCGTCATTGCTCTCGCCGCAGCGGGCCTTCTCATCATTCTGGTCATGGTCACACGCGCGCAGACGCTCACGGTGATTCTGCTGGCGCTGGCGTATGGCGCGATTACGTTTCAACAGTCCGGAGCGTGTGGCGTGTGCCTGGATATTAGTCATCGCTCAGCAGGAGCCATGACTGGGCTGTTCAACACAGCCAGCTACCTGGGTAGCCTCGTGGGATCGGTGGCGTATGGGTACATCGCGGACCGCTTTGGCTATAACGCGCCGTTCATTCCAATGGCATGTCTTCTGTTCCTCGGCGCGCTCGCGTGGACGAGGATTGACGCGTCCGAGCAATTGACGCCGGAGGGAAGGGGGGTCGGGCGGGAAGTTTTGATTTGAGATCCTTGCCCTCACGGGTGTGGTGGGCTCGGGTGCAATTCGCACGGACGCGTTCTCGTGGCGCCGAATGTAGGCGCAAACACTTCCCGGAAGTTCGTCCGCAGGCTTCCGATAATGATGATTATCGGGCATCCATTTGGAGCCCGAGCATTGATTCGAACCTCGTGAGAAAGACCACCGACAAACTGGGACACGATTAGCGGAGAGGCCAATTACTGGCACTCCTCGCGATGGCCGCGGCGGCTTATGCTGGGTGCCGGCTTTCTTGCATTGCGAGTTCAGGTCGATGTTGATGTTGCAGAAGAATCCGGAACCCAAGTCCGTGCGTAATCAGCAGCAGAGGCACTATGACAGTCGGAAGGAAGTATGCGGCTCCCAACTGCCCCGCCAAGAGTCCGGCGTGATTCGCTTGGTAGAAAGCGTTGACGATATCGGCAAAGCCCCACAGATTGAAGATCCATCCGGCGGCAACGCCGGCGGCACTGGGCAACATTTGCAGCGCAACCAACGCCAGTATCGCAGCAATGATGTCCCCATAGGCCGCGGAATGCGCGAAGGCAGCCGGCAGATCGGGTGACACGACGCCGGGAATTAAGAATGCCAACCCGATGAAGCGGAAGCTGTGCAGGATGAGCAATGGCCGCAAGGCTTCGGCCCGTTGCCGGTGGCGCAGTTCCGGCCAGATATAGCGAGCGGCGACGATCCCCCACGCGATCAAACTGAATACGATACTCACGAAAAACCAGATCATTTGTTGTGGCATGATGAAGTCTCCTTTTTAAAATTCCAGCGATTGACCGCGGCTGGTGGCGGCGACAGGGGCCTTCCCGTGGCCGAGGGCCGCGGGACTAAAGTTGTCGGCGATGCGCCGCGGCTGTTGCGAGGTTTTGCGCAGGAGGCCGATTAGTGAATAGGAATGGATGAGGAACGCGCGCGGCACGGCATAGACCGGGATGAGCACGATCGGGAAGACGATGCCATGCGCGCCGCCGGTGGAGCGTGCCCAACACCACGGCATCCACGAGATCGGCCATGCCGAAAAGGTTCCATGCGATCGCAGCGCCGCGCGCATAGGGCTTGCCGCTATACCACGCGTAGGCGACGAAAAGCGCGAGCAATCCGGTCGCAACGTCGCCGATGCCGGCCGGCAGCGCGAAAAGACCGGGCAGCTCGCCCACGTAATAGCGGACCAAGCACACGCCTCCCAGGACACGGAAGGCCTGGATGCCGATTAGCCAGTGCTGCGGCACTGCGGCGACGAACCGGCGGAATGTCGGGGAGAGGAGCAGGAGATAGCCCAGCAGCAGCGTCGCGAAAAGCGCCATGGGGACGCGCGGCGGCAGCACGTCGTTGCGGAAGACATTAGCGGCGCCGAGCAGGAACACGCCGACGAGCCAGGCCGCAGCGACCACAGCCGAGCCAATGATCCAGCGCGACTTGCGCGCTCTCGCGTCGGGCGAGGCGCGAATACCAACATAGAAGCCGAGCCAGGTCAGCGTCGACGACACCGCCTGAACGATGGTCTGAATGAGAATGAGCGACATTAGTGTCTCCTTTCGACGAATCCATTTCCGATTCCAGCAATGCTGCGATGCGGTATCAGGATATTCTTCTACGCGAGAGTCACTCCTGCCCTCCAGCGCCCATCAATGCCCTCAGCGGCATCAACGGTCCGACGGGAATGTACTCGTGATCCATCAACTGTTTCTTAGCCAGAGGCAGTATTTCCATAACGGCTCGCGCCTCGTCCTCGGTCTTTGCATCGACCAGGAAGATGACGCCTTTGCCATCGCCACGCGAGTACCACTGGCGAATCTTCCCATCGAGGTAGAGCTTCACAGTTGCCCGAATCTCTTCCGGTATCACCGCCATGATTTGTTGAGGTGTTACGCCCGGCTTGGAAGTCTCGATGACGAGCACGGCGGTAGTTTTCGGTTACAGCTGTGCTGGGCACGCCTGAGCCGCCCGCGAGCTGTGTTTGCGCCCCGGCTTGTGATTGAGCTAGTGCCGCGGCGGGAAGAACTACTGCCCTAAGAAACGGGATCATAAATTTATCTCCTTATCATTTCGATTCAGTCTGTCTATTTGAACTATTCACCGCAAAGAGTACTATCGTACTCTATATGGGTAAAAAATTTTACTCTTGAGCAAAGAGCTTTATGAAAAAGCTCCGCGCTTCCGTCAACAACTCCTCGCGCTTTTCAAGCGATACATTCATTCGCACACTCGTCAACACCCCAGCCATGCTAGGGAACAATAATTGAAACTTTGTCAGTTTTTCCTGTCGCGTCCGGCCGGGTACAAACGGCATCAGCCGCTCACGATACGCTTCTCGCACCGCCTCAATCCGTTTCCGCACGGACAACGGCTTTCGTGTGAGCTCTGGCCCGAGCGCGGCCAGCACACAACCCATTCCCGGCGAATTCGCGTGGCCTATGCTCAGATACCGTTCGATGATCGCCCGCAGAGCTTGGCCTTCGGGCGCGGACTTTGCGGCCTCCAGCATGCCCGTTCCCATCTCATCGAACGCTCGCGCTACCGCTTCAACGAAAAGGTCATCCTTGCTTGCAAAATGCCGGTAGAAGCCCCCTTTTGTCAGGCCTGCCTTCTTCATCACCGTGCCGATGCCGCTCGTGTCCCCGCCGTGCTCCCGGATCGAGCGGGCAGCCATGGCGAGAATCCTCTCCCGGTTCCGCGCTTTGTGTTCCAGCGAATATCGCATGCCTTAAGAGTACGCTCGTACTCTATAGTCTGTCAAGATCAAAATTGATCTCGCAGCAGTGGTTGATCCTGCGTGACGCCGCGTTGCAGCGTAGGAGATGTACCCAAGAGCGTAGCGCCGTCAGGAATAATTTCCCGCAAATATCGTCAAGTCCCCATGCCCGGGCACTCAATCGGCTACGAAATGAATGACTTGAGGATCGCCACTGACGGTGACGTGGCCTTCTCCCGTAGTCTCAATCATGTGAACGGGACGATCACGGACGGAACGTAGCATCGGCAAACTGTCGAAGTGGATCGTGAAAGTCGCTTCGAAGGTGACGCTTACGATCGCTTCCGATAAGGAATTATCGGGCGGTTTCGGCACGCCTTCTTCGAAATCGCTTGGGTCTGATACATTCAGGAAATGCGAAGTCTGATTCTCGCCGCCTGCCTTTCGGTGTTAAGTATCCATCTCCACGCAGAGATGAGCTTGAAGGAGTACCGGACAGCAAGCTCATCTACGGATGCGAACGCTAAGGCCGCTTCGAAGGCTTACGTTCAGGCACTTGGTGAGGGATTAACGTTGGGCGAACAATGAGGCAAGAGACCAATTCAAGCAGCAACTCTTTTGCCCGCCAAAGGGTATGCAAGTCGATTTTATTGATCTGCTCGAACGCAAAATAGCGCAATTAGCGAAGAGCGATCCAAAGTCGGGTTGGGAAACATCTTACGTTGGTTGGGCGTTGCTATGGTCTTTAGAGGACACGTTTTCCTGTGACGCCCCATAATGGCCGAGCCGTCCTTGGCGTGCTTCTCAACAACTCGTGGCTGGCTTGGCGTCAGGGGATCTCTTCGGCGATTAAGTGTTGTCTGCAAGACTACGGCAAATCTTACATGCCGATAATGTGAAACAACAGGCGCGTGGCGCCGACTCATACGAAGGACTTGCAGAACGCGAATTGCATGCCACGGCTGGTCGTGCCGTTATTGTATAGCTTCGATCTGAGTGAGTGGCAACAAACGGGAATCTTCCAGGGCTGCAGTTCGGTGTCCAATGCCTGCCAGATAGGGCTTATGAGATCCAAACGCAAGAAACGCATCGACGCTTTGTTGCCGCACAAGCATTACCATGTCCCAACGTTCGGATTCCGGACCGATTAAAAACGGGCCGCCAGACCCCAAGAAAAGAAGATCTCCGCCGGATTGGCGAAGGTAGGGCAAGGCGTGTTCGATATATTTCTGATACGCAGCGGCTCCGCTGATAGAAACTGCCGGAGCCAAATCGGGTGTCGCCGAGTAGTCGGCAACGTCGCGAAATCGTAACAGATTCAGCATAACGATGGACCCGCTGATGTGGCGCATTACGAAGGCGCGCCCGGCATCCTGCGAGGGTTCAATATAACTCTTCGACGTGTTTGAGGACATTGTCGCAACGGCCTGCCAAAGTGATGTTCTCGTACCAGTGTATTGGCCACTTTTGAATTCTGCCCGGTCGGAAGGGATACGCTCACCTCCCGAAATGCGTTCCGATAATGGTGGATATCGGGACCTCGTGAAATTACGGGGCTTACAGCCGACTTCTCATTCCTGATCCGGTGAAGATTCCTCCAACGCCGTAATTCGGGAGTGTGTTCGGATTGTCCCGCAAAGGCGGGACAGCGCGAAGGACCTGTTTTTCTGCGCGCTCGCGCTTAGTCGATCTGACTGAGCTACTTCGCAGGGGGATGTTCAATGGTGCGGGCGTCGTACTCAGCGCAACCAACGCCTCTGAATCACAAAACACTGTCGGATTCGAATTGGGCGGGGGCAGGCAACGTAAAATCCCCACCCTTCGCGAAGTTTCGCGAAGGGTGGGGAAGGTTAACTAACGCGGCGAAGGCGACCTAGTCATCGTTGTTGCCGTGGCATTTGCCGACGCCCTTGTCGCTGAAATTAGCCGGAGCGCCCGCATCCGCTAAAGGAGATTTCAGTGCCGACTCGAAATCCCACGCGTAGCCGTTTTGATTGAGCGTCAGGGCCATCACACCCCAGTACACTCCGGTTGACCCCGCCTCGATATTCAATGCATTGAAGTTCGGGTTGCCAGTAGGATCGGCGGCTGTTGTGTTGGATGTGATGACCGGATCGAGTGTCTCGCCGCCGGTGCCCACGATGAATTCCCGAATGCCCTTGTGTGGATCGTAATTCCCGGAGGGGTCAAGGGGGCGATAGTGGGCATAGAGGTGGTCGTGTCCGTTCAGCACCAGGTCGGCTCCGGCCTTATAGAGCAGTTGCCAAAAGGCCTGAGCGGCAATGCCTTCCGGGGCGATGCTGTTAGTGGCGCTGAACGTGGGCTGGTGCCAGTAGGCCGCTGTGCACGTGGAATGATTCGCAGCGAGGTCCTTCTTCAGCCATTCCAGTTCGGCGGCAAACCAGGCGCCGGTGGTCGAGCAGCCGCCCGGCTGTGTTGAGCACTCCACATTGAGCGAAATAAGGTGCCACGAGCCCAGATTGTAGGAATACCAGCCATCCCCGACTCCGGTTCCGTTGAGGGCTCCGTTCTCCACCCCCAACTCGAAGTGACCCGCCTGTCCATCAGCCCGTGGTGTGGGTTGGGGAATGGGAGTGGTAAGGCCCGGATAGTTGCATGCCGCAGACAAAGCTGCTGGGCACGGGTCCTGTACCGTCGTCGTCTGAATACTACCGTCCGCATTGATCTGGAAGCCGTTGTAATAGGAGAAGTAGCCGAAGCCGGCAACGCCAGTCGCGCCATGCTCGTCATAAAACTCGTGGTTGCCGGGCGAGGGCCGGTGGAGAAATTTGAAAGCGCCATAAGTTAAATCGAACGATTGCTCAAAGTCCGAAAATTGGCCTACCTGGTATTGCAGATCTCCGAGGATCGCGACGGCGTCAGGCTTCATGCTCTCAGTCTGATTCGCAGTGGCCTCCTGGGATTGCCAGAGAGAGGTGCTGGTGTAGGGGGCCTTGGGGTTGATGCAGGCTTCACTCCCCTTCTCACCGCTCGGCTCCGTCGCGCCTGGCTGGCAGGAGATGTCGCCAACCACCGCAAGCACGGGCGAGCGGCGCGCCGAATTGTCGTTCGACCCATGAATGTCGTTGGAGTTTTGATCATCGGCCATTGCCACAGCCGCAAATGCCAGCATCGAGGCGGCCGCCCCCATGAGCATTGCCGCTCGGAACCTTCTTCGGATCGCCTTCATGTAGTTTTCTTCCTTTCGGGCTTCTAGTTGGATAGCTGCCAAGACACTAAACTATCGCCCCAATGTTTCGCGTGTATGGTGAACGTGTGAACAAGGCGTAACAGAGGTTACTTGGAAGATCGTATAACCATCAGTACAATCAGTACGCTGCAGGGATGCTAGGGCTTAGCAGAATCGCGACCGCAGCCCGTATTGCACGCGACGCGGTGCCTATGCGTAGCGAAACAGCGCCTTGAAACCAAAGTCCATGTGCTGCTGGATATGGCAGTGAAACAGGGTGAGGCCCGGTTGATCCGCGATCAGATCGACGGTGGCACGTCCGAATGCCGGAACGACTACCGTATCCTTCTTGACGCCGCCAGTCAGCTTGCCGTTGAGCTCGACGAGCTCGAACAGGTGGCGGTGCATGTGCAGCGGGTGGGAATCGTCACTGCGATTGTGAAACACCAGCCGGTAGCGCCTTCCCTGACGGAACACGAATTCCCGTTCATGCGGATATTCCTTGCCGTTGACGAGCCAATGATTGATCCCATGGGGGCCGCCCGGTATTTTTTCGAAGACCATGTCGATGATCTGGTCTGGCGCAGGATGCGGGGACGGCTTGCCAAAAATCGTATAGTCCCAGCGCGCGGTCGGAGGTGGAATCCAAATCGGGCGCTGCTGCTGCTGATTAGCGTACTCCACTACGATGCCCATGCCGGATTGCCGTGCGACATTACGCAGCGCCCCTAAGATCCAAACACCTGGCTGATTCATCTCCACGATCGCATCCACGCGCTCACCGGGGGCGATCTCAATCACGCTGACCAGCTGAGGCGCGGGCACGGGATTGCCGTCGAGAGCGATCACCTGAAACTTGTGAGCGGGCAAGGCCACGCGATGAATTTGCGAAGCGCTGGCGTTGAGCAGGTGCAGCAGGATGCGCTGACCCGAACGAACGCGCAGGGGTTCCCCCGCACCTAACATCTTGTCGTTGATTGAGTAAAGAGGAGCGCTGATTTCGAGCCCGTTGGGACGCAGGTCTGGAGTGGCGGGTTTTTCAGGCATCGGATCGCTGGGGTCCGGCCGCTCCTCGTCCGGGTCCATCGTGGTCAGAAAGGGCTGCCACTCATGGAGCGCCAGAAAAACTTCTTGATCGTAGACCCCAGGATTATTCGCGGCATCGATCATGAGAAAGCCGAACTGGCCGGTGTAGGCGCCGCGATGCAGATCCATCATAGCCTCGGTATGCGAGTGGTACCATCGCGAACCTGCTGGCTTGGCCGCGAATTCATAACGCCGGCGGCCATGCGGAGGCACTGGGGGAGTACCTTCTTCCTCCGCCCCGTCCACGTTCGAGGGAACGAACAAACCGTGCCAATGCACGTATTCGGGAACGTCCGTGTCGTTCACAACCTCTACGGCGACGCGCTGGCCCTCTCGCATCCGCAGCAAGGGACCGGGTACCTGGTTGCTGTAGCCGATCGTGCTGAGCACAACCTGGGGTGCCAGCTCGACCATCATGGGTGCGATGCGCAGGGTGAAGTCCGCAGCGCGCCCGGGGGCCTTTCGTTCCAATGTCGCCATCCCCGGATGCGGCGGGGGCCCCGGCGGCTGAGCCAACGCGGGCCGCAGCTTGCCTGCCCCCGCCCCGATCACGGTGGCCCATCCAAGCCGGGCAAAATCCCTTCGATTCATTTGAATCCTCATCCCGCCTGCAATGCCAACGCAGGCGCAATACAGACGGCCTCTAGATTTGCTCCGTCGAGCGACGGAACTCTCGGTTCCCGATAATGAAGCGGCTTCTACCTTCGAGGTCCGCTCTTTTGCTCTCGCGACAAAATGTTGTAAGTCCTTCCTCGCTGCTCAATATTACGAGAAGATCTCCGAGCTCGAAACGCTCCAACCAGAGTGGTTCCTGGCCCACCTCTTTCGCGTCGAAGGCGGAGATAACGCGGTAGGTCTGCAGCATTTGCATGATCGTAACAATTGATTCCTACAATCGCGTTACATGCCATTGCTTGGACCGGTTCAAGTGAGTGTCTGAAGTCACAACGAGGTCGTGATGGCGAAGCGGGCTCGTCGCGCGGCCCGGCGAGAGCAGGTCAAGGCCTTTCTAGGCTACCTAACCGGCGGAAGTACGACATCAATGGGGCGTATACTGACGGCCATGGCGAAAAAATCCGCAATCGCACCGGCCAGGAAGGCCATGCTTTACGAAAAGCTCGTGGCAACGAATCCGCTTGTAGAGTGCAAAGGTGCGACGATGCCCTACACCTCGACGAATGGTCAGATGTTCAGCTATCTCAGTAAAGAGGGCAAGCTGGAACTGCGGTTTCCTGTCGGAGAGCGAGAGGCGCTTAAGCTGAAACCCACTGCCAAGAAAAAAACGTCTTGAGCCCTAGGAACCGGTGGAGACGCTACCGATAATGTTCGTTATCGGGCGCCCTCTCTGCTTTAGGCCAGGTGGTGGACAGGGGGCAGTGATGGCCATGCCCACCGCGACCACTACTTAGTGGTGAAGGAGTTGAACACCCGCCAGCAGGGCCGCGCCGGCCGTGAAATCGTGCTCGAAGGTCCCAAGCGCGCGATTATCGTGTGCCGAATCACCCCGCAAGTACTTAAAAAAGGGCGGCATCGCTAAACTAGGAATTTCAAGATGTCCCTTTCAGAATCCAGCACGATTGCGGTACTCGCCGAAAAGCCTTCGGTGGCGCGTGATATCGCGAAAGTGCTGGGAGCAACCACCAAGGGCGAAGGCTACTTACATGGAAATGGCTACGTGGTTACGTGGGCCATTGGGCATCTTGCGTCGCTCGCGCAGCCGCATGAGATTCATCCCCAGTGGAAGTCATGGCGGCGCGAGACGCTGCCGATGCTGCCCGAAGTATGGCCTCTAGTCGTGTACGAAAAGACCAAAGATCAGTTTGAGGTTGTGCAAAAGATTCTGTCTTCGTCCCGCGTTAGGCGCGTGATCTGTGCTACGGATGCCGGGCGAGAAGGCGAGCTGATTTTCCGTTACATCTACGAAGCTGCGGGGTGTTCGAAGCCTATTAGCCGACTGTGGATCTCCTCGCTTACGCCGGAGGCGATCAGGAAGGGCTTCGACGCTATTAAGCCGGGCGAAGACTACGAGGCGCTGGCGGATGCAGCACGGGGCCGTAGCCGAGCCGACTGGCTGGTGGGCATGAATCTTTCGCGTGCCTACACGCTAACTTATGGCGATGAGCTGAGCGTGGGGCGTGTGCAGACACCGACGCTCGCCATGGTGGTGGAGCGTGAACTAGCGGTGCGGCGCTTCATTCCGGAAGATTATCTGGAAGTGATAGCGACGTTTCGGCCCTCGGCGCGCCCAGATGCCGAGGCCTATAAGGGCACATGGGTGCGCGATGTGGAGGAGATCCAGAAATCGTCCCGACTTCCGCCGGATGGTGTGGAAGCCGGGCAGATCGCGGCGCGCGCAAAGACTGGCATTGCTGCCATTGAATCGGTGAAGGCCGAGACGCAGCGGATGGGACCGCCGCTTTTGTATGACCTGACTGAGTTGCAGCGGCATGCGAACCGGCTATTTGGGTTCAGTGCGCAGCACACGCTAGACACGGCACAGGCTTTATATGAGCGGTACAAGCTGATCAGTTATCCCCGTACGGACAGCCGGTATCTTTCGCAGGATGTGGCGGGGACGTTGTCTCGGGTTGTGCAGACGTTGGCGGGCCCCTACCGGCAGCATTTGGCTCCGGGTACTGGTAAGAACCCGCTGGGACGCCGGTATGTGGATGATGCGAAGGTCAGCGACCACCACGCGATTATCCCCACGGTCACCTCGCCGGATCGGGTGGATCTGTCTGCAGATGAGCGAAAGATTTACGACTTGGTGTGCCGCCGATTGCTGACCTGCTGGCATGAAGATCATGTGTGGTCGGTGACGACGATAATTACCGCGATTTCGAACGCCACGATGATGGATCGCTACCACTCTTCCGGTAAGGCGATCCAGCAGGTTGGTTGGAAAGTGCTGGACTTTCGGACGGAGAAGAAGAAAGCGAGTAACCGGAGGGCGAAAGCTGGCGAGGAAAGTTCGGAAGAGGAGCAACAGGCTTTGCCTGCCGGACTCGCACGTGGGCAGGCCCAGTATGTGCTGGATGCCGAGGCGATCGGAAAGAAGACGCGGGCACCGAAGCGATTCACCGAGGCCACGCTGCTGACTGCGATGGAGACAGCAGGGAAGACGCTCGATGAAAAAGAGCTTTCTGACGCCATGAAGGAAACCGGGTTGGGCACGCCGGCCACGCGCGCTTCGATCATCGAGGTGCTACTGAAACGGGAATACATTGTGCGTAACGCGAAGAATCTCGAAGCGACGGACAAGGGCATCCAACTGATTGAGGTGGTGCATCCGGAAGTGAAGAGCCCGGCGATGACGGGGCAGTGGGAAGCCTATCTGAAGCGCATCCAGCGTGGCGAGGCGAAACTGGAGCCATTTCTCGCGGGCATCGAAGATTACGTCCGGCAGGTGGTGGGAAAAGTGCGTGAAACTCCAGCAACCGCAAAGGCCGCAGGAGCGGCGGTGGGAGGGAATCCTCAGGGGCTCCCGGATCGGGAAGTGCACCGTGCCGTTGTAACGCCAGTGAAAGGCGATTCGCTGGAGCATATCTTAAACAACTCCTTTGGGTTCTCCTCGTTCCGCCCGAACCAGGAAGCCGTGTGCCAGGCAACGATCGAAGGTAAAGATGTCCTGCTCGTTATGCCAACGGGATCAGGAAAATCTCTGTGCTACCAACTACCAGGTTTAGCCCGCGGGGGAACAACGCTAGTGATCAGTCCGCTGATCGCATTGATGGAGGATCAGGTCGCCAAACTAAAAGAACTGGGCTTTGCCGTCGACCGAATTCATTCGGGCCGGGACCGGGGAGCATCTCGTCAAGCTTGTGTCGATTATCTCAACGGCAAATTGCAATTTCTCTTTATCGCACCCGAACGACTTCGCGTGGCCGGTTTCCCCGAGATGCTCGCAAAACGCAAGCCTTCGCTGATTGCCATCGATGAAGCACATTGCATCTCGCAGTGGGGTCATGATTTCCGCCCAGATTACCGCATGCTAGGCCAGTATCTGCCGTCGTTGCGCCCGGCGCCCGTAATTGCGCTTACTGCAACGGCCACCCCGCTCGTTCAGGATGATATTGCGGAACAGTTGGGGCTCGCACATTCGGAGCGTTTTATTCATGGGTTTCGACGATCGAATATCGCCATCGAGGTGGTCGAGATCGCGCCGTCGGAGCGGGCTGAACTGGCTTGTGAATTATTGCTTGATGCCCGGCACCGGCCTGGCATCATCTATACGCCAACGCGAAAGCAGGCGGGCGCCTTGGCCGAGGAACTTGGTCGTCTTCGTTCCCACCGCGGCGTATCACGCGGGCCTTGATGCCGAACATCGAAAACGAGTCCAGGAGGAATTTCTGGGAGGCAAAATCGAGGTCATGGTCGCTACGATCGCCTTTGGAATGGGAATTGATAAGCCTGATATCCGCACAGTCATCCACACCGCCTTGCCGGGGAGCCTGGAGGCGTATTACCAGGAGATTGGGCGCGCTGGCCGCGACGGAAAACCAAGCCGTGCGGTTCTCATGCATTCATACGCCGATCGCTATACGCACGATTTCTTCTTCGAACGCGATTACCCGGATGTCGCAGTACTGGACGGGATTTTCAGACAACTCCGCTCCGAGCCTCAAGAGAAAGCGGCACTTCAGAAACGACTCAGGATGGATGCTGACATATTCGAGAAAGCTCTCGAAAAGCTATGGATCCATGGGGGCGCCGTGATCGACTTCGCCGACAATGTCTCCTGTGGCCAGCCCAATTGGCAAAAATCCTATATTGCCCACGGGGAACAGAAGCGGGCCCAGATCGACCAGGTGATCCGCTATGCCGAAAGCAACCAATGCCGAATGTCCACGCTGGTTCGTCACTTCGGGGATTTCGCTGATGGAGAGACGGCGTGCGGGATTTGCGATTTCTGCGCTCCAGCGCAGTGTGTCGCACAACGGTTCCGGACTGCCACTCCAGTCGAACGCGCGGTCCTTTTCCGTGTGATCGCGGCGCTGCGCGCCGGCGATGGGAAATCGACAGGCAAGCTGCACAGCCAGTTGTTTCCGGCCGAGGCTATAAGCCGCGACTCCTTCGAAGAAGTGCTGGGAGCGATGGCGCGCGCGGGACTTGTGCGCCTTTCCGATGCCGTGTTTGAAAAGGATGGCAAGCAGATCCCGTATCGCAAGGTTAGCCTTACGCGCTTGGGTCGCTCGGTAGACGAACAGACGCCCGTCGAGTTCGTCATGAAGGTCGCGATGCCGACGTCCGCAGAGCGCAAAGGCAAGAAGAGAGTCGCGGCGGCGAAGCGGAAGCGGGAGAGGAAACCGGAGAGGGGCATTCGGCAAGAGCCCGCGGCAGCGACCCTTCACTCCGAATCGGATTCCCGAGTCGAAGGGGCCTTGCGCCAATGGCGCATGTCCGAAGCCCGACGGCGTAGGGTACCTGCATTTCGGATCTTCAGCGACAAGACGTTGGCAGCAATCGCAAGGCAACGCCCTCGAACAGCTCAAGAACTTCTTGCAATTTCGGGCATCGGAATCGCCACGGTCGAGAAGTACGGTCAAACAGCTATACCGATTGGTGAATGACAGCAGCCGCTGATATACTCGCTCCGGGTCGAAGGTAGATGTACCTTCCGATAATGCTGTTTATCGGGCAGCGAAATGCGATTACGGCATTCGGCAAATGAAGCTTCTGGTCATTACCTGCTATTTTTTCGCGGGGACGTAGCTCAAGTCCGCGTCGTACCGGTACATCTCATAGGTGAAATCGTCCAGGAGCGCATTCATCCTCGTGGAGAAGTCGGTGAATTTCGCATCGCCCATGGCCTTGCGGATTGGGTTATCGCTGTCAAAGTCGGCCCATTTTTCGAGGCCCGTAACGGCGTGAATTTCGTTGCTCGGAGCTCCGAAGCGCGCGACGGCGAAATTGTAACTCTTGAATCCGGCGGCTTTGATCGCGGGAAGGTATTCGTCGCGTTCGAGAGCGATGACATCGCGCATCTTGCCCTCTTTTACATGGGCGGTCCAGACCATGACCATTTTGGGAGGTTCGGCGGAGCTGATGCTCATCTGGCTGTTTACGAGATCGATGACACGGTTGGCCGAGATGAAGCTATCGTTGATGCGAACCAGGATGCGAGCCAGTTCCGCCTGAGAATCCTTGAAACGCGGATCCTGGGCCAGCGTGTCATCGAGTTCTGCCCACTTCTGGTGGGTGGTGACCAGGGCCATGTGGGTAGGGCCAGTGAGGGAGCGGAATGTCAGCCTCGCCTTGTCGTAGCCTGCCTTTTTCAGGATAGCGTTGTATTCCTTGATCGCCGCGATCAAGTCGCCATTGCGCTCGATCTTCACGGTGTAGTTGCTAATGGATCGAATGGTGGCGCTGGACTGGGCCTGGATTGCCGGGACTGTGGCAATGACGACCATAAACGTCAGGGCACGTAGCGAAGTTAGTGAGCGAATCATGTCAGATTTCTCCTCGTTCCCAAAGTCACAATACGGAACGGATGTCGCTCATGTATAGCACATCCGCAACTACGCAACGCCCCCTGAATCATGGCGCACCCGGAAACTATCGGATCTGCAATCGCCTTCTCGTCTTGATGTTCCCGCCCACCAGAGGTAATGTCCTCATGACGTAGCTTCCGATAATGCCCAATATCGGAAGCTACCACCTGGCTCACAAATCGCCCGATAATTGATGCATGCGATCGTATCCTTTTTTCTTCATCTGTTCCGCAGTCTTGTTCGCGGAGAGCGTGGCTGGCCTGAAATGGACACCGCCCCCCGGATGGAAGAGCAGCGGGACCACATCGATGCGCGCGGCTACCTATCCTGTTGCAGCTGTGCAGGGCGACCGGGACCCAGCGGAATGCGTGGTGTACTTTTTCGGAGCCGGCCAAGGAGGTAGTATTCAGGACAACATCGACCGCTGGGAAGGGCAGTTCAAATCTCCGGGAGGCAAGCCCGCTCCCGCCAAGGTGACCAAAATTACGATTCATGGTTTACCGGTGACGATGATTGACGTATCGGGCGAGTACTCAGGCATGGGAGGACCGATAGCCACGGCGACTGTTCGCGTGTCCGGTTACCGTCTGCTGGGCGCGATTATCGAAAGCCCAAGTGGGAACGTGTTCATAAAGTTTGCAGGTCCAGCCAATACCATGGCCGCCAACCAGCCGAAGTTTCGGCAATTGCTCGACTCCTTCGCAAAAGCGGGAAAGTAGTCCTCCTCCATCGGAAGTATTCCCGCATTGTTTAAGCGGAATGAGTGGCCGACGTAACGGTCTGTTGCTACTTGCCGCCCAAAACATGGAGGTCTTAAAATGTTCTTAGCCGCCTAGCTCGACGGGGCGACAAGCCGGATTCCCTGTCCGGCTGGCGGCAATTTCCTTCCAGGGAATCGCAAAGGGAGCGATGACAGACCCGCCCGATTTATCAGAAGCCACGAAGCGCAAGCTGTCGATCAAATGGGATGACCTGCTCGCCGAGGCGCGCCTCACTGGGGAACATCTAGAGTGGCACGTCAGAGCGCCCAAGTTCGGTCGTGTAAAGGTCATGATGAACGGCGTCGATACCGGCCAGCGACTGTCGATTCCGGTGAAGACAGACCATATTGGAATCGATCCCTCAGTGAGTGTCGCGAAAGGTCGGTTCCGAGATCTTGCCCAAGAGTACTGGTTGATTTGGCAGGCAAGCGGAACTGGCTGGGAAATTTGCAAAACCTGGCTCGACGGCGTCAAACGACAGGTTTTGGGGGAACTCGCCTCCCTTTGGAAGGGTCGGTCAGATGCCATTGATCGCTGGTACGTAAGGGTATGCGCACCGGCTATTGAAGACACCCTCACGACATCTGTGGACGAGCGTGTTAAAGAAGCTCGTTCGGTGGAGTTGCGACGACTGGAGCGCGGTCCATCGATACCACCCATCACAATTGCAGTTCCGATCTTTGATGACACGCCGGCCAGGGAAGCCAACGAGACACCTCCGACTGGTCAACCAGCCACCCAGGAGATGATCGGGACCGCCGGGATCTTTGACGCCATTTCCGATTTCGACTCCTTGAATCGGATCTCGCCAGATGACCCCAGTTACTCCATGTGGAAGGATTTCTACGTAAAGCTCCACAAGGGCGACGCGCAATTTGTATTGAATTATGCTCGCCAGGTGCGAGAGGGAAAGCCGCTCGATCTTAATGAGTTTTTCGCTCGTGCTGTGGAGCTCTATAAAACGGCGACCGAAACCCAGATCAGCCTGGTGACGAATCTTGAATCAGTCGGCGACTGCGAACGCGAGCTCAAGACAACGATGGCCGGCGTGTTGAGGATCTTTGAACAATTTCTCCAGGAGTTCGGTCAGGACGAAGCGGCCTCTGGCACGCTCCTGTCGGACCTCCGCCTTAATCTTCTGGAGTTGCTGGCGAACGCCAAGATAAAAGCATTAGAGAAAGCTGAGACGAGCAGCCAGACTCCGCCGCCCGCCGCGGCGCAGCCGGAAAACGTGCGTAAGTGGAGCGATCTAACGATTACGTTCATTAGCGATGAGCGAGTGAGGATCGCTTTTTCGGGTACTCCTGCTGAACATCTGAATTACGAGGAAATGGGTTTTGGCGATGGCCGGGGTGGCAGACCGCGTGCTGCCTGGCAGGCTCTTCGTGAGTTTTCTGGCGACGCTAGCAAGCCTCTGCGCATTGACAAGAAACGGGCCCAGGAAATTCGTGTTCTCCTCAGCAAGCAGTTTTCGATCGATTCCCATCCGCTTCTGTTTAAGAAAGGCCTTGGCTACTTAACACAGTTCAAAATCTGCCGCAGCAGCTCATTTGATACGTAGAGGCGAGAGGCCACCTTCGGCTGCGAGTGAAAATTCACCGTATGTGGCCCAAAATTTATTTCCTTCAGTTTCCGCTATTTAGCCCTCTCTAAGATCCCATGTCGGCGAAATTTCGCCGGTAAGGGTAGATGTCAATTGAAACCACTCAGTTACCCGTAGACCTCCAGGTGACCGCATGCAACCGCACTGAACGCTTCGCGGCTGCATATCTGGGCGTCCATGTTGAAACTCTTCGAGGATGGCGAAAGCGTAAAACAGGGCCACCGTGGCGAAAGGTCAATGGCAAGTTGGTTCGGTACTCTCTCGCAGACCTCGCTCAGTGGGTCATGTCTCAGCCGAAGGGTGGGAAATAGCTTGACTCGCTCAAAGAGAAGCATCCCAGGGGAAAGGTTCGCCGTCCCGGCTGTGGACACCTCGAAAAAGCTCACAGATGTGCTCGCAGAAAAAGTTATGGGCTGGCGACTGGCTCCGGACCGATACATCAAGCCCTCCCGGAGTTGGGAGCCGCATTGGCGTTTTCAGCCGGTTCGACGGATGGCTGACGCCATGCGCCTTCTGGAGCAGGCAGTCTCCCAGGAATACGCGATGGGCGCTGCCGAAGGTGGCGGATTCTGGGCCAGGGTGCGAATCGCCGGTGTCGCCGGAGAGGCTCGTGAATCATCGCAGGCGCGAGCGTTGACCTACGCTATTGCGCGCGCGATTGGGATCGACCCGGAGGGGAAGGATTGAGCGCCGCTCCCAATTCGGCTCAACAGGCCGTAATTGAGGCGCTACGCGCCATAGGCATACTGTTCGAGCCAGGCGATGTTATCGAAATCCGGGCCTTGAACGTGGGAAGAACTCCAGACCGTGCCGGCAACACGTTTGCTGGCTATTTCAATTTCGAGAACAGCGAAGCGATTGCTTCCGCCATTAGGAACGTGGATGGCAGGTCAGAGGGCGCTTACGTTGTCCTTAACCGGTTCAACCCAGATCTGTTGGCGCGATCGAATAACCACCTCGCGAGCAGGCCGAAGCATACCACTAGCGATGCGGATATCATCGAGTGGCGCTGGTTATTCATCGATTCGGACGCGATCCGGCCGGCCGGAATTTCCGCCACGGACGCCGAACACGAGGCTGCACTCGAGCGCACGGTGGCCATCCGGGACTATCTTGCGGAACGTGGTTGGCCGGAGCCTGTCCATGGAGATTCTGGCAATGGCGGGCATTTACTTTATCGTCTGCCATACCTAGGCCTGGAGCATGCGGCCGATCTTGTAAAGCGCTGTCTTAAAGTTCTGTCCACCCGCTTCTCGGACCGGGCAGTCAAAGTCGACGAATCGACGTCAAATGCCGCCCGCATGTGCAAGCTCTACGGCACGATGGTGCGGAAGGGAGACTCTACACCGCAGCGCCCTCACCGGCGGTCTTTCTTGCTTGAGGCGCCGGAACGCATTGAGCCGGTCGCGTTGGAAACACTCGAAGCCTTGGCTTCCGAAGCTGTGATTGCGCCCTCGCAGGGGGGCATCGCAAAGCGGGAACCCAAGGCCCGCGGCAGTTTCGATATCGACCAATGGCTCGCACAATCCAGTCTCGAGATTGTTAAGGGTCCCGATTCATATCTCGGAGGTCGTAGATGGACATTACGCCTTTGCTCTTTCAACACGGAGCATGTAAAGCCGGTTGTTATCGAGTTGGCGAGCGGCGCACTGGTCTATCGCTGCCTACACAAAAGTTGCGAGGGGAAGGATTGGAGAGCTTTCCGGACTCTAATCGACCCAACGTCGTCTCTCGCTTTGACGTCTGCGAATAGAATACCGGGCGCCCAAGCCTTGGCTGGAATTACAGACCTGTCGCAGCTACCGAGCGTCTGGAGCGTACCGGCGACGCTCAAGTGGTGTGTTGACGGAATGATTGCGCGGGGCAGCATCACGTTAATTTGCTCCGAGAGTGGTACCGGAAAGACGTGGCTTGGCTACTACCTCGCCGGTTGTGTCGCACATGGCGTGCCCGCCCTTGGCCGTCGAGTCCAGCGACTGAAAGTAGTCTACGTCGACGGAGAAAATCCGGTGTATACCATCCAACAAAGGCTGAAGGCTTTAAATGTCCAAGAAACCGGTGAACTAATCGCATGGGGAGGCTGGAACGCAATTCAGCCCGAAGGCCCCCAAAGCGTCGCCATTATCGATTTCGCCCGCCAGCATAAACCGCTTATCATCTTCGACTCGCTCATCGAATTTCATTCAGGCTCGGAACAATCGTCTACAGAAACACGCACTTTTATGCGACACTTCCGCACCTTGGCAAATTTTGGCGCGACGGTTGTCGTGCTCCATCACAGCGGCAAGGCTGAAACAGCGAAAATCTATCGGGGCTCGTCCGATATCAAAGCTGCCGTCGATACGGCGTATCACCTGGAAACCGTTAGCGAGGAATCGAATCGACTCGGGAAGCTGTCGCTGAAGTGCTTCAAGGCCCGTCTCTCGCCCGGCATGAACTTTGGGTTGGAGTTCTTGGAGGGAGAGGGTTTCGTTGCCTCCGACGTCCCTAAGCCCACGAAGACCGTCGAGAAGGTCATCGAGGAGATACTCGCAACATACCCGGGCAGTAATCAAACAAAAATCATTGGTCTGGGTAGAAGACAACAAATCAGTAAGAGAAAAATTGAAGATTGTCTCAAGAATGGACCGTGGCGTATAGAGGACGGCCCTAATAATTCGATCTTGTACTGTCTGCCGAAGTCCGACCAGGAGAACGAAAATTGAAGAGGCGCGCTGGCGGTTTCCCGGTTTCCAGCGCCCAGGGAATGGGAAACCGGGGAACTGCGTCCGAGGCACTGATTTCAAAGAGCTTGTCGCCTCCCAAAGCCAGATTCCCCAAATCGACTCCCGGGGAACCGAAATCTAGTGCCTCCTTAGGGTGTCCGCTCCTCGGTGTCCAACGGCACTTTCGGCCGCATGATGCGGCCTACGACGAATTGGTCGACGTTCTTTATTCGCTTTTCCTGGAGCCGCCTATCACCAATCCTGCACCCCGATCGGAATCGCCGGAACTGACTTGCTTTTCCGGCGCTTCCGAGTGAGGAATATGTGAATGGCCGTCGGCGTCTACGTTCGAGTTTCGACCGAAGAGCAACGGGAGCGGCAGTCTATCATCACGCAACGAGAGTTCGCCACTCGGTATTGTGATTTGCACGAGCTGCCAGTCCATGAAACCTATGCCGACGATGGGGTCTCCGGGACTGTGCCCCTGGAGTTGCGCCCCGGCGGAATTCGTCTACTGGAAGCGGCCCGCCAACGTAAATTTGATCAACTACTCGTCTATAAGTTGGACCGTCTCGGGCGCGACACACGCCTTATTCTGAACGCGGTAGCGGAATTGGAAAAGCACGGCGTGCGCGTGCGCAGCATGACCGAGGAGTTCGACACCGCCACGGCAACCGGCCGACTGATGCTGACGATGCTTTCCGGCTTCGCCGCCCACGAGCGGGAACTGATCCGGGAGCGGTCGGTAGAGGGCACCAAGCGGCTGGCGGAAGCGGGTGCGTGGCTAGGGGGGATAGTTCCGTATGGCTACCGCAAGCGAGGAGAGCGGGGTCAGAGCCGAATTATTGTTAGCGACGAGCCGCTACCTGGTTCAGCGTTGAGCGAAGCCGAGGTTGTCCGCACAATCCACCGGATGTCGGGTTCCGAGAAGAAGTCGTGCCAGAAGATTGCGGACCGCCTAAATCGCAGCGGTATTCCCTGCGGCTCACCGGAGAGTGACGCAGGGACAGGCAAGCGTGTACGGCGAACCGCTCCGATCTGGCGCCCATCCTACATTCGGAACATGATTGTGAGCCAGACTTATATGGGCCAGCATCTTTACGGGAAACGGAGTACGAACCGGAGCCGAAAGGTAATCGTCCGTGATGTTCCGGCGATCGTACCTCAGGAAGTGTGGCAAGCCGCCCAGCAAGTGCTCCGCTCTAACCGGATCAACTGCAAACGGAACGCCAAGCGGACTTACTTACTCCGTGGCCTCATAAAGTGCGGCCTCTGCGGGCTAACGTTCTCCGGCATTCCGATGAAGCCGCCGCAGCCAGACCATTACTACCGGTGCAACGGCCGCCAAAACGCACGCGGGCTTTACGGACTCTCCGGCAGGAAGTGTCCCGCCAAGAGCCTGAACGGCGACTATGTCGAGCGCCTTGTGTGGGCGGATATTGAATCCTTCCTCCGCAACCCGGGTGAGATATTGGAGCGTTTAAGACAACGTGTTGCGATGCAGGACGGCGAGACGCAGCGCCTCCAAAAGGCTTTGGACGAGCTCACGAATCGGTTGCAGCAGAAAGCTGGCGAGCGGGACCGAGTCTTGGGCTTGTTCCGGCGAGGCAGGATTGATGATGCAACGCTCGATCAGCAACTCGATCAAGTAAATACAGAAGCTTTCCGGCTCCACGCTGAAATCGAAGCCGCAACCCACGCCCTATCGGCGGGAGACCGAGTGGCTCAGCTTCAGTCGGCGGAGGAGTTGCTTGCAACCCTGCGCAAACGGCTTGACGGTCCCGTCGCTCCAGACCTCAAGCGTCGAATCATGGAAATCCTTGTCGCGAAAATCCAGGCCGACACGGTGGAGCGCTGGGGAGTCCAGCAGAGCGAAATCACTATCACCTATCGTTTCAGCAAACCGGATGAACCCGCGGCGCTCGTGTTACCGCGATCATATCGGTTGGGCAACCGCAACCGGGCGCCGGAGCAGTTGAACACCCTGGGAGACCACTTGCTACGGCGCCGACTGATGCTAAGGCTGCTGCAGAAACAGGTGGGGAAGCAGCTAGGCGTCGACGAAGCTAGTGTTTACAACTGGGAAAATAATCGGAGCAAGCCCGGAGTCGCGTACATGCCGGCGATCATCCGATTCCTCGGCTACAATCCGCTTCCGCCTGTAGATGGGTGGGCCAATCGTTTGGTGCAGTGCCGGACCATCCTCGGGCTTTCGCAGAAGGAGTCCGCGAATCGCCTTGGCGTGGATCCTAGTACGCTAGCGCGTTGGGAACGGGGCGAGCGAGAGCCAGTGGGCAGGTTCTCGACGTACGCGTTGCGTTTCCTGGCCTCTGCGGAGTCAGCCGGGGCACCGGGTGTCGCCCTCCGCGAAAATGTCGCTTCATAATGGCTGCCAACTGCCGGAACCTGAGTTCGGTGCAATCGTCGAGCGGAGCGGGCCGCTCAGCCGGAAAACTGCAGTTGTACGTAAGTCCAGATACGTTTTCCAGTCGGCAGGACTGATCTCAACATTGCACCAAATCGTGAACTCATCGTACGTCGCACCAGCTTCGATCTGGGGAACGGTGAGACTCGAATGGTCGTTGTCCAATCGTCGCCCCATAATGAAGTCTCGGATAACCCAGCTTCCTCGCTTCTTGTTGTGGTCAAAGTAGACCAGACGGTCGTCCGAGACAATCTGCGGAAGGCGCACCACAACTCCGTAATTGCCGCCGCCTCTATGGTCATAGTTATTGGTGTTCACCGGCATAGTAGAAACAAGTGTGACACGGTTGCCGGCCCTCGGCGCTCAGTCTTTGGCCTGCCCTCATTTGTCATTCGAATGGGCACGCGTTGAGCGCGCCGATCAGCAGGAAACTCGCTGGGAAATTGAGCGTCATGGTCGACCGCGCGAGCGATACCGAGCGTTCCTCCAGCGGCTGCCGCAGCAGCTCCAGAACGTTGCGCGCAAACTCCGGCAATTCGTCCAGAAATAACACACCGTGATGCGCCAGACTCACCTCGCCCGGCCGCGGGATGCCCGAGCCGCCGCCCAGCAATCCCGCATCCGACACCGTATGGTGGGGCGCGCGAAATGGCCGCACGCTCAGCAGCCCCAGCCCCTTCGGCAGCGTCCCCGCCACACTATGGATCTGGGTCGTCTCGATGGCCTCCTGAAACGTCAGCGGAGGCAGAATCCCCGGAAACCGTTTCGCGAGCATGGTCTTGCCCGATCCCGGCGGTCCGATCATCAGAACATTGTGCGATCCCGCCGCCGCCACCTCCAGCGCGCGCTTGGCGGTCGCCTGTCCACGCACATCCTTGAAATCCGGACCCGTCGCTTCAAATTCCGCGACTCCCGTGGCCGCCGCTCGCGCCACCGGTTGAAACTTGTCCTGCTGCTGCAGAAAAGTCACCACCTCCGCCAGGTGCTGCAACGCGAACACCCGTACGCCGCCTGCGATAGCCGCCTCCGCTCCGTTCTCCGCCGGCACCACCAGATTGCGCAGACCCATCTTGCGCGCCGCTACCGCAATCGACAGCGCCCCCCGCACCGGACGCAGTGTCCCATCGAGCGAAAGCTCTCCAATGAACAGGTGGTCGTCGGGAGGCGTCACCACCCCCATCGCCCCCAGAATGCCCACCGCCATCGGCAGATCGAACCCCGCGCCTTCCTTCTTAAGGTTGGCCGGCGCCAGATTGATGGTCACCGACTTATTGGGGTAGCCGAAGCCCGAATTGAGCATCGCGCTCTTGATGCGCTCGCGGCTCTCCCGCACCGCCAGGTCCGGCATGCCCACGGTGATGAAATCCCGTCCCGCGCCGGGGTACATATCGACTTCGACGTCGATAAAATGCGCGTCGATGCCAAACACCGCGGCCGAGCGCGTGCGCGAAAGCGCCACCTAGGGAAGTCCGATTGCGAGTAAGACCATCAATGATGAGTGGCGCGAGAGCCGGATTATTCGCAGCCCATGTTGCCTTTTGCTACCTTGGGATCAAATGTGCCGGAATATCAAGACGCTCTTCAACTTCGATCCGCCAGTCACTCAGGAGGAGGTTCGCGCAGCCTCGCTGCAGTTCGTCCGAAAAATCAGCGGCCTGAACAAGCCATCCAAGTTTAATGAACCCTCGTTCCTCGCAGCCGTCGACGAAATAGCCGCGGTCTCAACCCGCCTGCTTCATTCGCTCGAAACCACGGCGCCACCCAAGAATCGCGAAGAGGAAGCGGCGAAAGCCAGAGCCCGCGCCCTTGAAAGATTCGGTGCCTGACCGTGGCAAGTAGGGCGATCCCGGATCCCAGTCAAGGGACCGATGGTTTCGAAAGCGCACCTTTCACTATCGGGATAGTAGTCAAGGCGCCCACTGCCAAAAGCGCCCAACCTGCAGCTTTCCGTTGATCTCTATTGAGGCGATCCGCAATCAGCAAACCGATCCCGGCGCCGAGTGCAACGCGGGTTCCAGCGATCAACATGAGCTCGGGGATTGTAAATCTTCTCTCTGTTAAAGCCATATAGCCCTAGATTCGCATGAATGCTGGTTATGAGCCGATTCGGCGGTCAGCCGTTCGCCCGCACTCGCCTCGCCAACCGACGATTCCCTGCGTTCATCGCAAGAAGTGGCGCGCGCGACCGATGATCACAGCCCACAGCTACGAGAGCTATGCGCCCGTCGGCGATTTGATGCTCCCGTTCTTCGCTTTCTTAATGATGTTGTCCGCCGCGCGATACGCCAGCGCGGAAATCGTGCACGTCGGATGATTGCGCGCACTGGTGACGAAGCTGCTCCCATCCACCACGAAAAGGTTGGGAACGTCGTGCGCGCGGTGGAATTTATCCACCACCGAAGTCTTGGGATCGTTACCCATGCGGCAGCCGCCCATGGTGTGCCCCATTGCCCGCTCTTCCCTAACCGGATCGGCCCACTTCTTAACGGCGCCGGCGGCTTCGATGAGTTCCAAAGCCCGCTCCCGGAAGAACGCCTTGTTCTTCATATCGTCGGGATGGTCTTTGTAGGTGACGCGAATGGCCGGCAGTCCCCAGGCGTCTTTCACGTCCGGGTCGAGCGTAATGTTGTTGGATTCCAGCGGCAGGCACGTCAGGAAGCCCTGCATGGTGAGATAGCGATCGTAGTCGTTCCGCAGAGCTTGTTTGTATGCGGCCCCCCACGTCGGCGTATCCGGCGGCATTCCGCCCAGTGCGAAATTGATGGGTAGCGAATTCCCGCGCGCGTCGATCCTGCCGCCGCCGTAATAACCGCGCTGGGGATCGGAGTTGTAGAAGTCCTCAATGCCCCGTGTCGTCGTCACGCTCTTGTACTCGTTCAATTCGTGATCCATGATTCCGTGCGCGCTGACGCCGCAGCCTGGCAGAAAATACTTGCCGACCACGCCGTTCGAATTCGCCAGTCCTTCCGGGAAACGGTTGGACTTCGACATCAGCAGCAGCCGCGGCGACCCCAGTCCGTTGCCGCACACGATCACGGCCTTGGCTTTCTGAAACACTTCCTTCTTATCGGCGTCGAAGTAGACCGCCCCAGTCACCCTGCCGGCGCTGTCCACCGAAATCTCGCGCACAAACGAATTCGGCCGGAGCTCACATTTATTGGACTTCTCGACGATCGGGATCACCGCCGAAAGCGCACTCGATTTCGCGCCGACCTTGCATCCGAATCCCGAGCAGAATCCGCAATGAATACACGCTTGGCGGCCGCGATAGGCCTGCGACAGCATCGCCACCGGCACCGGAACCGCATGATACCCCAGCTTCTTCGCCGCCCGCTCCATCAGCACACCCGAGGACTTATTCGGCATGGGAGGCAGCGGATAAGGCTTAGACCGCGGCGACTCAAACGGACTCGCGCCGCCCAATCCCGAGTAACCGATTTCCCACTCGACCTTTGTATAGTAAGGTTCCAATTCCGCATACGTCACCGGCCAGTCGTCAAATCCACTCCCGGAAACCGAGCCTAGCAGACTGCGTTCGTGGAAGTCGCTCTCGTGGTGGCGCCAACTGCTGCCCGAATAGTGAACCGTTCCGCCGCCCACGCAGCGGCCATACCTGAACCCGTTGCTGAGGGTTGCCTTTTCCTTGTCGGTCTGGCGAAACGTAACCGGGTTCGCCTCATCGGAGAGCAGGGAAGAGTGCGACGTCCTCTTCAACTGATCGTATTCGAAGTCTTTCTCGTGCAGATAATCGCCCTGCTCAAGAATCACCACCTGAAACCCCGCTGCCGTCAGTTCCTTGGCCATGATGCCGCCCGAGACTCCGGAGCCGACCACCACAAAATCAACTTGCGTTTTGGGACTAAATTTTGTCATGGCTCTTACCCCTTCCTCGCCGTCAGCTTGTTGTCCTCGCCGTCGTAGTAGCCGAACGGCGGCGCATAATGGAACTTGCCTTCGAATCCAATCAGGTTCCAGCCGATCTTTCCCTGGTTCCCGCCGTACTCGGGATTCGCCAGTAGCCCGGTGATGGTGTGCACCCGCACCTGCGCGAAGAACGGAGTCTTTTCGATGGCCTTCAGCACTTGAATCTGCTGCGCCGGCGTCAACGCGCTGAACTTGCCGCCACTCGGAAAGAGCGCGGTGGTCTTGGCCTGGAGGACTCCCAGTCCTTCGGTGTAGACCGATTGCTTTTTGGCATCGAACGTAGTCAGCGCGCGGTCGATGAAATACAGGCACCCCGCTTCGCGCGCTCCCGGAGTATCGTCGGTGGGGACAATTTGCGCGGCCACGCTTTCGACTTCAGCGCCCTGCTCGGCCGAGAAGAATCCTAGCTTGCCCGGCTTGCCGGAACGGGCAACCTTGTGGGCGTGCTCTTGGGCCTTCAGGATGGCGGGCCATTGTGATGCGAGCCATGCCGAGCCCACGCCGGTGGCGGAGCCAGCCAAAAACGACCGTCGGGAAGCACCTTGTTTTTTGGGCATTGGTTTTTTCTTGCGACCTCGCCCAAGAACTCTATCATTCGATATTTATGGTGTCAAAGCCCCGCGTGACAACGTGTGACAACGTGCGCGAAGTCAGATCCCGCCGCGCGCCGCTGCCGCTTTGAGACCCGGCTGAGCCCGGAACCGCTTGGCTGCCGAAATGCCCAGCCCAATGAAAAGCGCCAGCACCGCCAGTTGCGCGATCGCGAACGGCAGCTCGGATTGCGTCGGCGCCAGCGCCCGCAGAGGTGCGATCTTCTCGAAGGACTGCACCACCGCGACGAAGCAATTCAGGTACAGCGCGATCACGGCGCAAATCACGTAGGTCCGCCGCCACGCGCCCGCGAGGTGCTTGGCGTAAAGCGCAATGATCGCAATCGCCAGCACCACCAGCGAGATGATGCCCACGCCATGGGACGGCAGGAAATGCTCCGCCGGAAAGCCGAACCCGGTAACGCTGGTCGCGACTGTGGTCGCCAGAAACAACCCGGTCCAGGCCGCCAGTTTTTTCCCTTTGAACAGACCGTATAAAACCACCAACCCGGAGCCGATTGCCACCAGGCTGATCACCACATGCACCAAAGTACAGGTTGCGAGCGTCATCCCGAAGACCATGTCATATCTCCTTAGGAAGAATGCTACTACTTAGCAAGAATCCTACTACGCGCGCGGTGCAGGTTGGTACCGCCGGCCGAGCTGCATGAATCGCCGGTCCACCGAGATTAGGGCTTGCCGTTCGCAAATGCAGGCACGTTTGACGTAAGCTTCCGCGAAAGGAATTCACGCAACAGATTCTCCACCGCGCCGCCCGCTGTCATGATCAGCCCGTTTCGAAAGGTCAGGCTCGCAGTCCGGTCGCCCGGAGATCGGTAGAGATTTGAGATACCCGATGCAGCGAAGTTCCCGAGCACCTGGGAATAGTTCGGTTGCATCCGTCCATTGTCTCCCCTGGTGACGACTGCCGCCTTCAGCGCATAGAATATACGCGAGGGGACGCTCCCTGACCCTCGGTAGAAGTACCGCGGATCCTGGTGCAGGATCGTCGGCAAGATCGCGCGGCTCACCATTTTGCCGACGAAGGCATCTGCATACGCCGCCCCAAACCGCTTTGCATAGCCCTCCGTACCCTGGCCATATCCTGGAAAGGTGTTGTGCTTCTGCTCCACCCCGGCTAGACCAGCGGCCGTCAAAAAGGAAACCGGATCGGTAGTCGCTCGCAGCCCCAGCTTGAACTTCAGCTTGGGCGTCATCGGCGCCGCATCCCAGATGTAACTGCTGTAATAGTTCGGCACGATGCCCAATACGCGCTGCGTCTCCTGTTCCTCCACTTGCGACTGCGCAACATCGTTCACTGACGCCACAACATGAACCGTCGTCGTCAGAATGCGCGTCCCCACGATCGGAAGCTCGCGTCTCTCGCCCGCGCCGAGCACCACTTCGGCTGTAACCGGCCGATCCAGGCCCACCTCGGAAATCTCCAGCCGATAGACCCCCGGAACCAGTTCGGAAAACGTGAACGCGCCCGCGCTATCGGATGTCGCCTCCTGGGCCGTCCCGCTGTTCGGTGAAGTGTTCGGTGAGGAAAGCGTAATCCGTGCCCCCGATACCGCGACACCGTCTTCGTCTCGAACCGTTCCTGCGATGCTGGCGGATGCCGGCGCGACCGGACCAGACGCCGGAATCTGAAGCGCATCATCCGGCCGGGGCGCATCCTGCGATACCACGGTGCTCGCCGAGGTACTGACCGGCTCCTGTGCGCGCAGGCATGTGGACAATCCCATGAGAGCAAGCGTGATCACATAGCAGGCACAACAGTCCACGAATAGGAGATACCCGCCCGGCAAACTCGTTTCGCCCTTGGGTCGAAATTTACAAGATCGCACCCCGAGCGACAAGCCGACGCGGCATCCTCCCTTTAGCCCGCTCAACCAGACCACACCGCCGACCGTCGGCTATCCTGGTCAAAGCATGGAATACAGAATGTTAGGTGGCAGTGGTCTGGAAGTCTCGGTGCTGAGCTTCGGCACGATGACGCTGGGCGGCGAAGGACGCTTCGCCGCCATGGGAAACGTGCAAGTGGACGAGGCGCGTCGCCTCATGGAGGTCTGCTTTGAAGCCGGCGTGAACCTGATCGATACCGCCGACGCCTACTCCGGCGGCAAGTCGGAAGAGGTGGTTGGCCAGGCTCTCGGTGCCCGCCGCAAGGACATCGTCCTCGCGACCAAGTGTTTCTTCCGCACCGGGCCCGGCACCAACAAGACCGGAGCCTCGCGCGGCCACATCCTCGAAGCCTGCGACGCCAGCCTCCGCCGTCTGGGAACCGATTACATCGATCTCTATCAGATCCACAGCTTCGATTCGTTCACGCCGCAGGGAGAAACCCTGCGCGCCTTCGACGATCTGATCCGCGCCGGCAAGATCCGCTACGCCGGCTGCTCCAACCACGCCGGCTGGCAGCTTATGAAGGCCATGTCCCTCTCGGACCGCCTCGGCATCGCGCGCTACATCTCGCAGCAGATCAACTATTCGCTGCTGGCCCGCGACGCCGAAAACGAATTGGTGCCCTGCGGCATCGACCAGCGCGTCGGCATCATGGCCTGGAGCCCCCTGCAATCTGGCCTCTTATCCGGCAAATTTCGCCGCGGCTACGCCAAGCCCGCGGAATCGCGGCTGAATACGCTGGAATTGCCCGGCACTATCGATGAGGAGCGGCTCTTCCGTATCGTCGACGTTCTGGCGGAGATCGCCGCCCAGCGCGCGGTTTCGATTTCGCAGGTCGCGCTGAACTGGGTGACGCGCAAGCCCCGCGTTGACACCGTCATTATCGGCGCGCGCAACGAGCAGCAGCTCCGCGACAACCTCGCCGCCGCCACCTGGACTCTTACGGACGACGAAGTCGAACGCCTCGACGAAGTCAGCGCGCTCCCGCTGCCTTACCCTCACTGGCATCAGCAGCGCTACGCCGGCGACCGCAACCCCCCGGCGAAGCACGTCCGCTAGGGTTTTGCGCGAAGCCACGCGCGCAAGTCCGCGCCCGGACCGGGCGGCCCTACCTCGAGAAATACTTCCAGCGGCTATCCCTGGATGCACCTGGATGCACCCCCGGATCGCGGCAAATCCACCCACGCCGTGTGGATCCCGAGGCCAAGCACCTGACTTTGCGTATTAAAAAGCGTTGTCGCTGCCGCTTTAGTACTAATCTTCGCGAGGCCCTAAGCCGATCAATTTGCTTGGAGGCATTGCTTATGTCGACCACCGCGGAGCCCCAGGCGATGGAGCTCCCTCGCCCGCGCCTCAATCTGGCTTCGGTTCGGGAACGGCTAGCCATCACTTTGGAAGAGATTGCTCAATCCACCCGGATATCGGCCCATTATTTGCAGGCAATCGAAGCCGAAGAGTTTGCCAAGCTACCCGCCGGCGTTTACGCCACCAGCTATATCCGACAGTACGCTCATGCAATCGGCTACAGCGAGACGGCGCTTCTCGACCAGTACCGCGCCGGGACTCAAGAAGAGCCTCTGCCGAGCGTCGCAAGCCAGCCGCCCGCCCGCGTCACGAAAGAGTCGTTCCGCTGGCGATCGCCAGCGAAGCCCCGGACCCAGCACCCGGCCTAGCTGACGATTCGCGGCCGCGCCAAGCTGTTTTCGAGTTCCGCGCGGCTGAAAGATCCAACGCCTAGCGGGTCCGGGCAGCGGTCGTTTCTCCGTAAGGCGCTTTCTTCCAAGTTCGATTTCAGCATTAGTCGTCCCAATCGATGGCTCGTGCCCAGCAAATCACCTGGCCGAGATGGAGAGTGTCAGCTAAATAACAGGTCATAACTTACCTATAACACCGCAATTTAGTGTATGATATGACTTGTTATGGCCAGACAGGTCCCATCCATTCTCCCGCGGCTCGCCCGCATAATCGCGGGTATCGGCGAAAACATTAAGAAAGCTCGGCTCCGTCGCGCGTATTCATCGGCGACGGTGGCTCAGCGCGCCGGCATCGCCAGCAAGACGCTGTACCGTGTGGAGCGCGGTGATCCTGCGGTAGCTTTGGGCATCTATGCAAGAGTGCTGCAAGCACTGAGGCTCGAAAATGATCTCGCCTTGATCGCCGCGGACGATGTCCTGGGCCGCAAACTGCAAGACGCGGGCATGGAGCCCAAACGGCGCGCACCCAAGCAATCCAAGACCGCAAATCGTCCCGGCCAGAAGAACTCGACAACCGCCGTGAAAAATCTGCCATGACGAGCCGCCCTCTGGAAACGGTTTCCGTCTACGCGGATCTGGCGCATTTTGACACACCCTTGCAGATGGGCTCGTTGCGGCGACAGAAGAGCCGCGGTGGAGACGTCTTCGCGTTCGAATACGACCCCGCGTGGTTGCAAAAGCCCGAGGCATTCTCGTTTGATCCGGATCTCGCATTGGTCAGCGGGCCTCAATATCCTGTGCCGGACAGAACCAACTTCGGTGTTTTCCTCGATTCATCCCCCGATCGATGGGGTCGTGTACTGATGCAGAGGCGCGAGAATATCCGCGCGCGCCCACGAAGAACGCAGGCCGCGCTCGCTAACCGAATGGGATTTCCTGCTCGGCGATCGGCACGCAACGCGATTGCACCGCCGCTAGCGTTCCTTCAATCAAGCCCCCCAATTTCGCTGGATCGAGCTTCCGTCCCCAAAGCGGTGTTGCGTATTCCTCCGGTCGATGCACACGCTCCACGGTGAGAGAGCTTGTCTCACTTCTGGAGCAGTCAAAAATAAGACCGTCCCAACCGATTGGTGCCTACAATTGAAAGGCAAGCATCGCGGTACGAAGATCCTCTGCCATCTCGTTGAGGAGCGCATGGTCGGTCCAGTCACATTCACGCTCTAGGCACAACCAGTGACTTCGCTCCTCCACCACTTGTTCCTCGGTCCTGCGCAGGTTCCAAGATCGCCAGTCCACCTCCTTGAATATTGGCCTCTCAACTATTCGAATGCCACGACTCAACATCTCCAGAGGATGCGGCCAGCGGCGCGCAATCGGAGTGACGGAAACCAAGTGTGCGGACATATTAGTTAGTGTTAATGGTACGCCCTACGCTTCACCGGTTCCCACCCAAATGAAGGCACATTCGCATGTCCTATCCGTGTTTATCCGTCTTCTATCTGCGGGCCAATTCTTCTTCGCGCGCCCCGTCCCCCCTTGCCGTTCACCTCCTCCCCATCCCTCCATCTCCCCACCCTTCAATCACTTCCCGCTTTCCAACTCCTCACCCTCCGACGCCCCTCCCGCATAATCCAACCAGCAGTAAAGCCCGGTCGGGCCGATCGTCGTAGTTTGGCAAATCCGCGTCCGTGGAACTCGGGAGCGTTCGCAAGAGCGCTCCCGAGTGAAGCGGGCTTGCCGCCCCGGAAACATTGAGAAAAGGGCGGGACACGGAAGAGAATCGATTCTCTGGTTGATACGAACGTCGCGAGAGTGGCGCCAGGTAACCGCGAAAGGAAACAGGAGAGCGCAATTGACGGTTGATTCGTACACTTTTCTGAGCCCGGAGCCCGTACAGGCGCTAGTGCTTGTGCGGGCTGAAAAAATAAACAGCCGCCTGTTATCTTCACCCCCGGCGGGTTGCTTACGTAAGCCGCCCGCCGCGAGACGATTGAATTCCAAATTCCCTAGGGCCGAAGTGTCTCCATCCCTAACGCCCCCCACGCAAACGTGCTATGATCTTCTTAAGCAGATCTGCTCCCCCCGTAAGACGTAAGCCGGTTCGCTGAATTTCCCCCAAAACAAACACTGAATGAATAAATTTTCTGAACTCACTCTCAGCGCCTCGCTGCAGAGTAATTTGACGCGCAACGGGTTTGTCCAACCGACTCCCGTGCAAGCGCAGGCGATCCCCCCGGCCCTCGAAGGCCGCGACGTGGTGGCCACCGCGCAAACAGGAACCGGCAAAACTCTTGCGTTTCTCCTGCCGATTTTCGAACTTCTCTCCCGCGGTGACCGCCCCACCGGCGTGTGCGCCCTGATCCTTACGCCGACGCGCGAGCTCGCGCTGCAGGTCCACGAAGCCGCCGTGAAACTCGCGGCCAGCCTGCCGGTGCGCTCCTCCGTTGTCGTCGGAGGCATGAACGAATCCACCCAGTTGCAGGCCATCCGCCGCGGATCGCAAATTGTGGTCGCGACGCCGGGCCGCCTGTGCGATTTCCTCGAGCGCAAATTGGTAGACCTGAGCGGCGTGCGCTTCCTGGTCTTGGATGAAGCCGACCGCATGCTCGACATGGGCTTCCTGCCCGCCATCCACGCCATTCTTAAAAAGGTTCCGCCCGCACGCCAAACACTGTTCTTCTCCGCGACCATTGAGAAGTCCGTCGCGCACCTCATCAACTCGCACGTCCGCAATCCCGTGCGCATCGCCATCGGCGGCGATGCGAAGCCTGTCGATAAAGTCGACCTGCACGTTTATGAAGTCGAGCAGGATCGCAAACTCAGCCTGCTACGCAAGCTGCTGGAAGCTGAGTCCGGCTCGTTCCTGGTATTCGCGCGCACCAAGCATGGAGCCGACCGCCTGGCGAAAAAGCTGGGCCGTGACGGCGTCGACGCCGCGCGCATTCATGGCGACCGCACGCAGAGCCAGCGCAACCAAGCACTCGCCGGATTCAAGAAGGGCGATTACCGAGTCTTAGTCGCCACCGATGTCGCGGCCCGCGGCATTCACGTCGATGGGATCGCGCATGTCGTGAATTACGACTTGCCGCAGATTCCCGAGGACTTCATCCATCGCGTCGGCCGGACGGCCCGCGCCGGAGCCCGCGGAACCGCGTCCACGTTTAGCACTCGCGCCGAACGCAACGACATTCGCCAGATCGAGAAGGCTTTGGGTGTTCGCCTGACCCCGCGCGAAGCCGGAGCGGACCTGGAGCGCGAGGAGAAATCGCCCAAGACCGTGGTGATTCCGATCCAGCGCCACACCCGTCCGAGCGAGCAGCGTCCCGGCCAAAGGCCCAGCCAAGGCCGTTCGAACGAAAGCCGTTCGAGCAAGAGCGGTTCGAGCCAAAGCCGTTCCGCCAAAACTCACCCGGGCGGTAGTTTCGCCCCCCGCGGCCGCCGCTTCGGCGGACGCTAAGCAACATTGGGCGCCGCCGCTTCGGCGGACGCTAAGCAACATTGGGCGCCGCCGCTTCGGCGGACGCTAAGCAACATTGGGCGCCGCCGCTTCGGCGGACGCTAAGCAACATTGGGCGCCGCCGCTTTCGGCGGACGCTAAGCAACATTGGGCGCCGCCGCTTTCGGCGGACGCTAAGCCCTATTGGGAGCGCCGCCCGCACCGCACCGCCCGACAGCGCCGCCTATAATGGACTCCATGCGTGGAGCCCTCGCCTTCCTGTTTGCCGCAACATCTCTAATGGCCGCGGACCTCGCGCCCACCGGCACCTTGCGGGCGGCGTTCCTCGGCGCAAACCCGGTTCAAGGGCACGTCGACGCGCAGACCGGAGCCATCACCGGCCCGGTCGCCGACATCGTCAAAGAGATCGCTCGCAAACTGCGGCGTGCCCTTCGCGATCATCCCTGCGTCAGGCGCGTCGGGAGTCATCGGGCTCATCAAATCCGGCAAAGCCGACATCGGATTCCTCGCCTATGACGAAGCCCGCTCCAAGGAAGTGGATTTCGCGGGACCCTACGCGCTGATGTACAACACTTATGTGGTCGCCGCCGATTCACCCATCCAGAAAGCCTCCGATGCGGACCGCCCTGGCGTCAAAATCGGCGCCGTCCGCGGCCAGACGCAGGAGACTTTCTTGACCGCGAATATCAAGAACGGCCAGGTGAAGGTTTATGAATCCCAGCCGCCGCAGCCGGAACTCGAACGGCTGCTGGTGAGCGGCGAACTGCAAGCCTTCGGAGCGAATCGCCAGCGCATGGAAGACGCCGCGGCGAAATCCAGCAAGCTGCGCGCGCTCAGCGATAATTTTCTGGTGGTGGTGCAGGAAATCGTGGTCGATAAGGGCGGCGATCCCGTGAAATTGGCAGAGATCGATCGCTTGATCGATGAGATGCGCGCGTCGGGCTTCATCAAAGCCTCGCTCGATCGCGCGAAGATTTCCGGCGTCGACGTCGCGCCCGCGGCGAAGCGCTGACTCAAAGCTCGACAGTCCTGCGCTCCGCCGCGCTGCGCTGCGCCGCTTCAATCACGATGAGTCCGTTGCGCGAATCGCGTGGGTCCACCGGCGGAGGCGTGCCGGTCAGCAGGCAGGCGGCGAGAAGCTCGTAATATTTCTCATAGCCGCCGCGCAGCGTCTCCACTTTGCGCGTAACGCCGCCGGCTGGTGTCAGTTCGCCGTAATATTCCGGCTGGTCGGCGCCCCATTGCTGGTCGCCGGGACGCAAGCCTTGTTTGAGCGCGTCCTCCTGCCCATCCAAACCGTATTTAAGGAAGCTGCCGCCATCGCCGTGAATCGTGAAACGAGGCCCGGGATGCGGCACCAGCGTCGCCGAGTGCAGAATCACCCGCATCGGCGCGTAATCCAGGACCAGATGAAAATAATCCTCAACTTTGGCGGCGGCGCGCTGCGCAATAATATCGGCGGTCACCGCTCGCGGCATGCCGAATAAGTGGAGGCTCTGATCAATCAGGTGCGCGCCCAGGTCATATAAAATACCGGAGCCGGGCCTCAGCTCTTCGCGCCAGCCGGGCTTGATCTGCGGACGAAAGCGGTCGAAGTGAACCTCGTAGTGGAACACGTTGCCCAGCCAGCGTTGCTCGATCGAGTGGCGCACCGTGAGGTAGTCGCCATCCCAACGCCGGTTCTGAAATACCGTCAGAATCAGTCCCTGGCTTTCGGCGAGAGCGATCAATTCATCCGCCTCCCGCGCGGTAATGGCGAAGGGCTTGTCGACCACCACGTGCTTGCCGGCGAGCAGCGCCGCTGTGGTGTGCTCAAAATGATTCGCCGAGGGCGAGGCGATGACCAGCAGATCGATGAATGGATCGGCGAGCACCTCGCTGATATCGGGAACGGCCGCAACGCCCGGCAGGTCCTTGGCGATTTGATCGTGGCGGCTGGTCACCACCTTCGACAAGCCCAGTTGAGGAACGGAGCCGATCAAAGGCGCGTGGAAGACCGATCCCGCCAAGCCATAGCCGACTAAGCCGACGTTGATCACGACAAAGACACTTCGGGCGCCGCTGCGCCGGCCGATTTCATAGTTTTCAGTCTAAGCTGCCGCGGCAGACGGGTTCAACCTTCACTTCCGGTCGGCTTATCGCCGGTCTGCCCCCGCCACGCTACCCGAAAACCGGGAGGGAAATGGCGATTTGAGGCGGGAAGTGCCAGACAATTAAGGGCTTGCAGTCAATCTGCTTCTGTGGTATCCTCTTTTTAGCTTTAGAGAACCCAGTACGTCCGCTTGAACCTCAACGAAACAACCTCGCTAAACCTCAATCGAACCCGCAGGGAATTCCAACGCTAGAAAAGAGAAAAAACTTCAATGAAAGAAACAGGAACGGTGAAGTGGTTTAACGCCGGCAAGGGATTTGGATTTATCGCGCGTGAAAATGGCGAAGATGTGTTTGTGCATTTTTCAGCCATCGAAGCGAGCGGCTACCGCACGCTGGAAGAGGGCGCGAGGGTTTCGTTTGTGGTTACGCGCGGACCGAAAGGTCTGCAGGCCGAACAAGTCAGCCTAGCCTAAAATCAGGTTCAGAGCGCCGGTACTCGCGATGAGTGCCGGCGCGTTTCGCATTCTGCGCCGGCGGATTCCCCGCGCCGCAGTTTACCCACCGCGTGTGTCCTTGGTGTGTCGATAAAGGATGGCGCTTTACCCCCATAGCGCTCCCCGCCAGGGCATCTCCCGTTTACGAAAAGAGAAAGTCATGTCGAAAACATGTGGCGACACCGCGCGTTTCCACCGCATTCGCAAACAGAAGATCAACCGCCGCGCCAAGAATCGCATCTTGCAAGCGGAGATCGCCGCTCGTAAGGCTGAAAAGGCCGCGGGTGCCGTAGCGTCCAAGCCGGCGGCGTAAGCTCTTTTATCGACCGCGGCGCGCGAACGCGCATACCTCTTGCGAACAAGGTTCTGCTTGCGCATCCTCCACGGGTGTGTGCTATATTAGGAGTTCCGATCATCTTGGGAGGTTAGGGCCTTACTGAGGTTCTGACCGTTTGGACCATTCAAAAACATGAGCCACAAAACTGGTAAAAAGTATTCTGCTGCGTTCAATCAAGTCGAGCGCAAGCCGTACGCCTTGGAAGAGGCGGTGCCGCTGGTCAAGAAAATCAAGTTCGCCAAGTTCGACGAGACCGTCGAATTGCACATGCGGCTGGGTGTCGATCCCAAGCACGCCGACCAGATGGTCCGCGGCACCGTGGTGCTGCCGAACGGGCTGGGCAAGTCGAAAACGGTGCTGGTGATCGCTTCCGGCGACAAGTTGCGTGAGGCGACCGAAGCCGGTGCCGATTTCGTCGGCGGCGAGGACATGGTCACCAAGATCCAGTCCGAGAACTGGACGGCTTTCGATGCCGTGATCGCCACGCCGGACATGATGCGCAGCGTGGGTAAGCTCGGCAAGGTGCTGGGTCCACGCGGGCTGATGCCGAATCCCAAGACCGGGACCGTTACCACCGATATCGCGAATGCGGTGAGGGAAGTGAAGGCCGGTAAAGTCGAGTTCCGCGTGGACAAAACCGGCGTGATCCACGTGCCGGTGGGCAAGATCAGTTTCGATCAGCAGAAGCTGGTGGAGAACGCCAATTCGCTGCATGAGCGCCGTGGTCAAGGCCAAGCCGGCGGCGGCTAAAGGCAAGTACGTCAAGAGCGTGACCATCTGCTCGACCATGGGCCCGGGCGTTTCGCTCGACACTTCGCCATACAACTTGAAAGCGGTCTAGTCAGGAATCTTCGTTTACTCAGGAACTCCGATGAAAAACAAGAAGGAAAAGCAGCAGGATCTGGACCAGTTGCGCGCGCAACTGGAGGCCAACAAAAACATCTTCCTGGCGGGCTACGAGAAGATGAAAGTCGACCAGGATTTCGAGCTGCGCAAGACGGTTCGCGGCGCCGGCGGCACATATAAAGTGATCAAGAACCGGATCGCCGAGAAGGCGGCCGAAGGCGGCGAAGCCGGCGCGCTCTTGAAGGATCTGAAGGGCATGTGCGCGATTGCCTACACCTCGGGCGATCCGGTAGCGCTGGCGAAAGCGTTGACGGTTTACGCCAAGGCCAATCCGGCGTTCACTTTCAAGGCCGGCATGGTGGAAGGCCGGGTGGTGGATGTCTCCGGCATCAACCAACTGGCCACGCTGCCGTCGAAGGAAGAGATTTTCAGCAAGCTGTTGTATGTGATCAACGCTCCGGCGCAGCAACTGGTGACGGCGATGAACGGGGTCGGCCGCAACCTGGCGGTGGTGGTGGATCAGGGCGTGAAGGAAAACAAGTTTCAGGGCTAGGGCTGGGCGCAGGCTCCAGCGGGATTTCGGAAAGGTCAAGGATTAAGGAACAACATGGCAGACATCAATGCGATTGCGGAACAGATTCAAGGGCTGACGCTGCTCGAAGCGTCTCAGCTGGTTAAGTTGCTCGAAGAGAAGCTGGGCGTATCGGCGGCGGCTGCGTCGGTAGTGGCGGCTCCGGCGGGCGGCGGCGCGGCGGCGGCTCCGGCGGCGGAAGAGAAGACCGAGTTCACCGTGGTTCTGACCGCGGCGGGCGCGAATAAGATCAACGTCATCAAGGCGGTACGCGAAGTCACCAGCCTGGGCCTGAAGGAAGCCAAGGACCTGGTCGACGGCGCTCCCAAGCCCATCAAAGAGGGCGTGAACAAGGAAGAAGCCGAGACTATCAAGAAGAAATTCGTCGACGCCGGCGCCACTGTCGAAGTAAAGTAGCGCGGCGGCAGGGGCGGACACGAGCTGGTGCTTCGGCGCCAGAAACGCAGAACCGTCCCGCAAAGGCCGTTTGCCACCTCGGGCGGCTTTTGCTATGATGGGATCACCGCAAGTGCGCATAGTAGGATGGCTGTGCGCAATTTGAGTTCTGGTTTGCCCGTACGGCGAAAAGGTGAATTTGACGCCCTGCGTTGGAATCGGCAGTTCGTCTGAACTACCGCATGGCTTTGTCCCTGCGAAAAATAGACCCGCCCGAAGTGTGTTCACACCTTCGGGCTTTTCGTTTTGAATCGTTTTCTTAACTGCGTCGAGGAAATTTGAATCATGCAAACTCCCGAAAATATTGTGATGCGCGAACGAGTGGATTTTTCGAAGATCAAGACTTCGATTCCGATTCCGAATCTGATCGAGATTCAGAAGAAGTCGTATGAGAAATTTCTGCAGATGGACCTGCTGCCGGCCGAACGCGACGACGCCGGGCTCGAGAGCGTGTTCAAGAGCGTGTTTCCGATTTCGGATTTTCGCGGGCTGAGCCAGCTCGAGTTCGTGGATTATGCGATCGGCAACTGGGAATGCAAGTGCGGCAACCTGAAGGGGCTGCACCATCTGCGGTCGACCTGCCGGAATCCGGCTTGCGGAGCCACCATCAAGACCGATCCGTTCCATTTGGGCGACGTGCTGTGCCATCGCTGCGGAACTTTCAACAAGAACATCGTCACCTTCTGCAACCGCTGCGGCGATCCGGTGGGTCTGCAACTGAAATACGACGTGCCGGAGTGCGAGGAGCGCGGGATGACTTACGCCGCTCCGCTGAAGGTCACGATCCGGCTGACGGTCTACGACAAGGATCCCGAGACCGGCAACAAGACCATCCGCGACATCAAGGAGCAGGAAGTCTTCTTCGGCGAAATCCCGCTGATGACCGACAACGGCACTTTCATCATCAACGGCACCGAGCGCGTGATTGTTTCGCAGTTGCACCGGTCGCCTGGAGTGTTCTTCGAGCGCCAGCAGGCGCAGGGCTACTTCCTGGGCAAGATCATCCCTTATCGCGGCAGTTGGGTGGAGTTCGAGTACGACAACAAGAACCTGCTGCATGTTCGTATCGACCGCAAGCGCAAGTTTTATGGCACGGTGTTCCTGCGCGCGCTGGGCCTCAAGACCGACGCGGAGATTCTGCGCGCGTTCTACAAGTGCAACGACATCGTCATCAAGGACAAGAAGCTGTTCTGGAAGGTTTCCGAGGGCCTGATCGGACACAAGCTGTCGCACGCGATTTCGACCAAGGGCGAAACGGTGGTCGCGCAGGGACGCAAGATCACCAACAGCGTCTTTAAGGAACTGCAGAAGTCGAAGATCGAGCAGGTGGAAGTTTCGGCTAACGATCTCGAAGGCGCGTATGTGGCGGCCGATGTCATCGACATGGAGACCGGCGAGGTTTTGATCGAGGCCAACCACGAGATTACGGCCGCGATCATCAGCCGGCTGATGGAAGCCGGCATCAAGACCTTCGACGTGTTCTTCCCGGAACTCGACGACGTAGGCAACGTGATTTCGATGACGCTCAAGAAAGACGGCGTCAAGCAGCAGAGCGAAGCGCTGCTCGAAATCTATCGCAAACTGCGTCCGGGCGATCCGCCGACCGTCGACACCGCCACGCAGTTGTTCCAGGGCATGTTCTTCGATGCGCGCAAGTACGATTTCTCGCGCGTCGGCCGCATGAAGTTCAACATCAAGCTGCACGACAAGGCCGACGGGACGTCGCTCGATAAGCGCACGCTCGATCATCAGGATTTCATCGACACCATTCAATACCTGCTGAAACTGCGGCGCGGCATTGGTTCGGTGGACGATATCGATCACCTGGGCAACCGCCGCGTACGCGCGGTAGGCGAGCTGCTCGAAAACCAGTTCCGCATCGGACTGGTCCGCATGGAACGCGCCATTAAGGAAAAGATGAGCGTGTATCAGGAAATGTCGACGGCCATGCCGCACGACCTGGTGAACGCCAAGCCGGTAATGGCGGCGATCCGCGAATTCTTTGGTTCATCGCAGCTTTCGCAGTTCATGGATCAGACGAATCCCTTAAGCGAGATCACGCATAAGCGGCGTTTGTCGGCCCTTGGACCAGGAGGTCTCTCGCGCGAGAGAGCCGGATTTGAAGTTCGCGACGTGCATCCGACGCACTACGGACGCATCTGCCCGATTGAGACGCCGGAAGGTCCGAACATCGGACTCATCAGTTCGCTTTCGTGCTTTGCGCGCATCAACGATTACGGCTTTATCGAAAGCCCGTATCGGCGCGTGAAAGATGGCGTGGTGGTGGACGAAGTGCGCATCTTGAATCCGGGCGACACGGAGTTCAAAGTCAACCAAGTCATGCTGCGGGCGGACGCGGATAAGGCCAATCGCAATCTGGGAGCCAAGAAACAGGCGGCCGAAATGGAGCCGCACTGCGATTACCTCTCGGCCTGGGAAGAAGACAAGTACATCATCGCGCAGGCCAACGTGGGCCTGGACGAAAAGGGCAAGATCACTTCCGAGCTGGTGAACGCGCGCGCGGCCGGCAACTTCGTGCTGGATCATGTGAGCCAGATCCAGTACATGGACGTCAGCCCGAAGCAACTGGTATCGGTGGCGGCGAGCTTGATTCCGTTCCTTGAAAATGACGACGCGAACCGCGCGTTGATGGGATCGAACATGCAACGCCAGGCCGTGCCGCTGCTGCGCGCCGATGCTCCTTATGTGGGCACGGGCATGGAGCGGGTGACGGCGCGGGATTCGGGCGCGGTCATTATCTGCAAGCGCGCCGGGATGGTGGACTCGGTGGATAGCGAGCGCATCATCGTGCGCGTGGAAGGCAATACCCAGGAAGGGCAGCTTTCCCGCGAGGTGGGCGCGGACATCTATACGATGACCAAGTTCAAACGCTCCAACCAGAACACTTGCATCAACCAAAAGCCGATCGTGCGGCAGGGACAGAAAGTGAAGAAGGGCGACGTTCTGGCCGACGGGCCCTGCACGGATCTGGGCGAACTGGCGCTGGGGCGCAACGTTCTGGTCGCCTTCATGCCGTGGCGCGGCTACAACTTCGAGGACGCGATCGTGGTGTCCGAGAAGCTGGTGAAGGAAGACTACTACACGTCGATCCACATCGAGGAATTCGAAGTGGACGGGCGCGACACCAAGCTGGGGCCGGAGGAAATCACGCGCGATATTCCGAATATCGCCGAAGGTTTTCTGCGCAATCTGGACGAGAGCGGCATCATTCGCATCGGCGCGACCGTGAAGCCGGGCGACATTCTGGTGGGCAAAGTGACTCCGAAGGGCGAGACGCAACTGACGCCTGAAGAGAAGCTGCTGCGCGCGATTTTCGGCGAAAAGGCCGGCGATGTGAAGGACGCATCGCTCTACTGCCCGCCGGGCATTGAAGGCACGGTGGTCGATTGCAAAGTGTTTTCGCGCAAGGGCGCGGAGCTCGACGAGCGCTCCAAGTTGATTCTGGAGAGCTCGGAAGAGCGGCTGCGGCGCAACCTCGAAGACGAGAAGCGCATTTTGAACGACGAGCGCACCAAGCGCCTGGCGAAGCTGCTGGACGGCAAGGAAATCCTGGCCGACCTGCACGACGAGAAGACCAACAAGAAGCTGCTGGCCAAGGGCGCGGACCTGACGGCCGACATGATCGAGAAGCTGCGCGCGCGCGATTTGAAGCGCATGAAGCTGAAGGACAAGGACCCGCGCGTCAACGAGCAGATCGACGAAATCGAGGAGATGACTTCGCGGCAGATCGCGGTGCTCGAAAAAATCACCGAGGAAAAAATCGGGAAGCTGCGCAAGGGCGACGAGCTGCCTCCGGGCGTCATCAAGCAGGTGAAGTGCTATATCGCGATGAAGCGCAAGCTTTCGGTCGGCGACAAGATGGCCGGCCGCCACGGCAACAAGGGCGTGATCGCGCGCATCGTTCCGGAAGAGGACATGCCGTATCTGCCGGACGGAACGCCGGTCGAGATCGTTCTCAATCCGCTGGGCGTTCCGAGCCGTATGAACGTCGGGCAGATTCTCGAAACCCACTTGGGTTGGGCGGCGCAGGCGCTGGGCTTGCGGTTTGCGACGCCGGTGTTTGACGGCGCGACCGAGAAAGACATCAAGGCGCAGTTGAAATCGGCACGGCTGCCGAGCTCGGGCAAGATTCAGTTGCACGACGGCATCAGCGGGCAACCGTTCGAGCAGCCGGTGACGGTCGGCTACATCTATATGTTGAAGCTGAGTCACCTGGTCGACGACAAGATCCACGCGCGCTCCATCGGGCCGTATTCGCTGATCACGCAGCAGCCGTTGGGCGGCAAAGCCCAGTTCGGCGGCCAGCGCTTCGGCGAAATGGAAGTGTGGGCGCTCGAAGCTTACGGCGCTGCATACGTCCTGCAGGAACTATTGACGGCGAAATCCGACGACGTCTACGGACGAGCCAAGATCTACGAAGCGATCGTCAAGGGCGAGGCCGCGGCCGAGCCTGGAGTGCCCGAAAGCTTCAACGTCCTGATCCGCGAGCTGCAATCGCTGTGTCTCGACGTGGAATTGATGAAGAAGCACACCGAAGTGATGGAAACCGCGCTGGCGGCTGACTAACGAAAAGGAGCAAATATTATGTATCGATCTTCCCCATACGATCGCACCAATCTGATTGCGGACTTTGACTCCATTCGAATATCGCTAGCGTCGCCGGAAAAAATCCGGAGCTGGTCGCACGGCGAGGTTACCAAGCCGGAGACCATCAATTACCGCACCTTTAAGCCGGAGCGTGACGGGCTGTTCTGCGCCCGCATCTTCGGACCCATCGCCGATTGGGAATGCTTGTGCGGTAAGTACAAGCGCATGAAGCATCGCGGCGTGATTTGCGACAAGTGCGGCGTGGAAGTGACGCTTTCGCGCGTACGCCGCGAGCGCTTGGGCCACATCGAACTCGCGAGCCCGTGCTCGCACGTCTGGTTCTTCAAGGGACTGCCGAGCCGCATCGGCTACCTGCTCGACATCACGCTGCGCGAACTCGAACGCGTGCTGTACTTCGAAGCGTTCGTGATTGTCGATCCGGGCGAGGTTGCCGACCTGCGCAAGGGTGAAGTCATCAGCGACGAGCGTAAGCGCGCGCTTGGATCAAGAATTCCCCGGCAAATTCGTCGCCATGATGGGCGCCGAAGGCATCAAAGAACTTCTGAAGAAAGTGGACTGCGAAGGTCTCAGCCTCGACATCCGCGAAAAGATGAAGACCGAGGTATCGCAGCAGAAGAAGCTGAAATACGCCAAACGTCTGCGGGTTGCCGAGAGTTTCCGCAAGTCGGGTAACAAGCCGGAGTGGATGATTCTGGATGTGATCCCGGTGATTCCGCCGGAACTGCGTCCGCTGGTGCCACTGGATGGCGGCCGCTTCGCGACGTCGGATCTGAACGATCTTTATCGCCGCGTTATCAATCGCAACAATCGCCTCAAGAAGCTTATCGACCTGCATGCTCCCGATGTGATCGTGCGCAACGAAAAGCGCATGTTGCAGGAAGCCGTCGATGCGTTGTTCGATAACGGACGCCGCGGGCGCGTGCTGCGCGGAGCCAATAACCGTCCGCTGAAGTCGCTCTCCGATACGCTGAAGGGCAAGCAGGGCCGTTTCCGGCAGAATTTGCTCGGCAAGCGCGTGGATTATTCTGGGCGCTCGGTGATCGTGGTGGGTCCGGAACTGAAGCTGAACCAGTGCGGGTCTTCCCAAGAAGATGGCGCTCGAATTGTTCAAGCCGTTCATTTATCATCGGCTGGAGCAACGCGGACATTGCACCACTATCAAGCAGGCGAAAGAATTAGTGGAGCAGCAGGACCCGGTGGTGTGGGACATTCTTGAAGAAGTCATCAAGGATCATCCGATTCTGCTGAACCGCGCTCCCACGCTGCACCGTTTGGGTATTCAGGCGTTCGAGCCGGTGCTGGTGGAAGGCAAGGCTATCAAGCTGCATCCGCTGACTTGCACCGCGTTCAACGCGGATTTCGACGGCGACCAGATGGCGGTGCACATTCCGCTGTCGCCCGAAGCGCAGATCGAAGCGTCAACGCTGATGCTTTCGTCGAACAATATTCTGTCGCCGGCGCATGGCGCTCCGATTGCGGTTCCGACGCAGGACATGGTTCTCGGTCTGTACTACTTGACCAAGGCGCGTCCCGGAACCAAGGGCGAAGGCCGCATGTTTGCGTCGATGGACGACGTTTTGATCGCGCTCGAAATGGGCGAGGTCGAGACGCTGACGCCGATCAAGCTGCGCTATACCGGCAAGGTCATCGATCTGATCAAGGCGTTCGACAGCCAGAATCTGATGCACACGGAGCCGATCGAATTCATGAAGCAGTATATGGATACGACGGTCGGGCGCGTCATTTTGAATGACGTGCTGCCGGATGAGATGCCTTTCATCAACGGGCTGCTTGAAGAAGAAGGGGCTTACGCAACTCGTCCAGTATTGCTACCTGAAGTTCGGGCTCACGATCACGGTGACCATGCTCGACAAGGTGAAGGCGCTCGGGATTCCTGTATGCAACGCGCGCGGGCATCTCGATCGGCATCGACGATATGATCGTGCCGGGCGAGAAGGCAGGCCTGGTCAGGGACGCCGAAAAGGCCGTGATCGAAGTGCAGTCGCAGTATCAGGAAGGCGCGATCACGCACGGCGAGCGCTACAACAAAATCATCGAGATCTGGTCCAAGGTCACGGAACGCGTTTCGGAAGAAATGTTCAAGACCATGGAAGAGGACGACCGCACCGGCCGCTACCTCAATCCGATTTACATCATGGCCGATTCGGGAGCGCGCGGTTCGAAACAGCAGATCCGCCAGCTTTCGGGTATGCGCGGTTTGATGGCCAAGCCGTCGGGTGAGATCATCGAGACGCCGATCACGGCGAACTTCCGCGAAGGTCTCAATGTGTTGCAATACTTTATTTCAACGCACGGCGCCCGTAAGGGTCTGGCGGATACCGCGTTGAAGACGGCCGACTCGGGCTACCTGACGCGCCGCCTGTGCGACGTGGCGCAGGACGTGATCGTCACCGAAGACGATTGCGGCACCAGCGACGGCATTTACGTCGAACCGATCATCGAATCGGGCGAAATCATCGAGCCTTTGCGCGACCGTATCGTGGGCCGCGTGGCGCTTGAAGATCAGCTCGACTACGAGGGCAACATCATCGTCAAGGTGAGCGAGGAAATCACCGAGGACCTGGCGGCTGCGATTCAGGCGGCGGGTATCGAGCGCGTCAAGATTCGCTCGGTGCTCACTTGCGAATCGAAGCGCGGCGTGTGCCAGCTTTGCTACGGACGCAATCTGGCGACGGGCCGAATGGTCGAGCGCGGCGAGGCCGTGGGCATCATCTCGGCGCAATCGATCGGCGAACCGGGCACGCAGTTGACCATGCGTACGTTCCATATCGGCGGCGCAGCGACGGGTTCGGCGGAGCAATCCAAGCAAGATGCGAAGTCGGACGGTTTCATTCGGTTTATCAATGTAGCGACCGTCAAGAACGCCAAAGGCGAGCTGATTGCCATGAATCGCAATGGAATTGTTGCGATTTTGGACGATAAAGGCCGTGAAAAAGAGCGTTATCAGGTGGTTTATGGCGCGAAAATCCACTTCGCGGACGGCCAAAAAGTAAAAACTAACGACATCCTGCTCGAATGGGATCCGTATACGTTCTCGATCCTGACTGAAGTCAGCGGCGTGGTTCATTTCAAGGACCTTGCCGACGGCATCACGATGTCGGAACGGGTTGACGAAATCACGGGCCGGTCTCAATGGGTCGTGATGGATTCGACCGATGAAAAACGTGTGCCGGCGATTTATGTGCGCCCCACGGGCGGCGGCAAGCACGACGAAAAGCGTTATCTGATGCCCATGCACGCTCACTTGACGGTGGCGGATGGGGACGAGGTTCACGCCGGAGACGTGCTGGCGAAGATTCCGCGCGCGACTACCAAGACCAAGGACATCACGGGCGGTCTGCCGCGCGTGGTGGAACTGTTCGAAGCGCGCAAACCGCGCGAGACGGCCGTGATCACCGAGATCGACGGCGTCGTGAAGTACGGCGAAATCAGCAAGGGTATGCGCAAGCTGTACGTGGTCGGCGACGATGGCGAGCAGAAAGAATACTCGCTGCCGCGCGGCGTCCACATCAACGTGCAGGAAGGCGAGCGCGTGCGCCACGGCGATCCGCTGATGGACGGCCCGCGCAATCCGCACGACATCATGGCGGTGATGGGCGAAAAGGATCTGCAGAAGTACTTGGTGAATGAGATCCAGGAAGTCTATCGCCTGCAGGGCGTCAACATCAACGACAAACACCTGGAAGTGATCGCGCGGCAGATGATGCGCTGGGTGAAGGTGGAAGACATCGGCGACAGCGAATTCCTGCCAGAAGAAGTGGTCGATAAATTCAAGTTCCGCGAAGAGAACAATCGCGTGATCGAAGCGGGCGGGAAGCCGGCGGAAGGCAAGACGGTGCTGCTGGGTATCACCAAGGCGTCGCTTTCGACCGATTCGTTCATTTCGGCGGCGAGCTTCCAGGAGACCACTCGCGTGCTGACCGAAGCCGCGATCAACGGCAAGGTGGATAATCTGCGCGGCCTGAAGGAAAACGTCATCATGGGACGGCTGATTCCGGCCGGCACCGGTATGGCGTACTACCGCAGCGTGAAGATTGCCGGCGAGGATGTGGAAGAAGATCTGACGCCAGAGCAAGAGGCGGCGGTGCTCGACAACATCCCGGGTTACGACGAGGAGACGCGCGCGCTGTATGCGGGCGGACTCACCGAGGGCGAGCCGGTGGAAGAACCGCTGGCTGAATAATTCGGCCGATCTAGTTCGACAAGCCCGGTCTAACGGCCGGGCTTAATTTTTTTAGGGAGGCTCATTATGCAAAGACGCCGTTTAGGGACGGGCGGTCCCGAAGTGTCCGCCATCGGTTTGGGTTGCATGGGGATGAGCGAGTTCTACGCGGGGCGCGACGACCGCGAGTCGCTGGCGACGCTGGACCGGGCGCTCGAACTGGGCATCGATTTCTTTGACACCGCCGATATTTACGGTCCGTACACCAACGAGGAATTGCTGGGCGGATGGCTGAAGGGCAAGCGCGGACGAGCGTGTTCATCGCGACCAAGTTTGCAAATATCCGCGATGCCAGCGGGCAGTTCGTCGGCATCAGCGGCAAGCCGGACTACGTGCGCAGCGCCTGCGATGCCAGCTTGCGGCGGCTGGGCATCGAAACTATCGACTTGTACTATCAGCACCGCGTCGATCCCGATACTCCTATTGAGGACACGGTGGACGCGATGGCGGGGCTGGTGAAGGCGGGGAAGGTCCGCTATCTGGGGCTTTCCGAAGCCTCGGCGGAAACGCTGGAACGGGCATGTAGGGTGCATCGGATAGCGGCGCTACAGAGCGAGTACTCGTTATGGACTCGGGATGTGGAAACGCAGGGAAACCTGGCGGCGGCTCGGCGGCTGGGCGTGGCGCTGGTGCCCTATAGTCCTTTGGGGCGGGGCTTCCTGACTGGAGCATGGAGCTCGCCGGATGAGATCCCGGAAGACGACCGTCGACGGAACATGCCGCGGTTTCAAGGCGAGAATTTCGACAAGAACTTTCGGCTGGTGGAAGTGTTGAAGGCGATGGCGGCGCAGCGCGGGGGCACGCCAGCGCAACTGGCGCTGGCTTGGGTGCTGGCGCAGGGCGAAGACATCGTGCCGATTCCCGGAACCAAGCGGCGCAAGTACCTGGAAGAGAATGTCGCGGCGGTGGACATCAAACTGAGCGAGGCCGAACTGCGCGAACTCGACGCGGCATTTCCAGCGGGCGTAACCGCTGGCTCCCGTTATCCCGCGCCGCACATGCCGCGCGTGAACGCGTAACATACATAGAGCTTCTAAAATCTATTTATTCGAGGGACCACATGAGTGAGTGGGAGTTTGCGCAGGCTAATCCAGAGCAGCAACTGGCTAAATTGCATCAGTTTTCGATGTGCACGAAGCAGGAAGGCGGCGAAGTCGAGTTCACCATCACGGTGAAAGAATTCCTGACACCCAAGGATCCGGCGATGGGATTTTTTGCGCAGGCGGATAAGCAGACTAACCAAGGAGTGGCCCCCTACACGCCCGTCGGATGGGGCAAAACAATGCTGGCTGCGCTGGCGCAATGCATGCGCGAAGTGGAGCGGTTCCCGTATCGCCCTTAGGGTGGCTCTCCTTGAGGGCGACGAACGAGAGTTAGAAAGAGCAGCGTGGCGGAGTATCATGTAGGAAAGCGAAAACCACATGAAGTTTTCAGCTCTCGTTCTGATTGCGGTAGCCTGCACACTGCAAGCTCAAGAGATCCTGCATACGTCGGCCCCGAGGGTCATCCACAGAGTCAACCCTGAATACACCGATGAAGCCTTAAGCGCAAAGCTTCAGGGAACGGTTGTCCTCTCTACGGTGGTGAGCATCGACGGCACTCCGGGCGAGATCAAAGTGGTTCGGGGGCTCGGCAAGGGGCTGGACGAAAAAGCCGTCGAATGCCTGCGTCAATGGCGCTTCGCCCCCGCCTCGAACGACGGCGACCCGATTCCAATGAAGGTGACCTTCGAAATGAATTTTCGGCTCCCCCAGTCTTCATCTAGGCCGCACGATTCAAAGTAGTCCCCTACCGCAGACGGGCAATCGCTTTCGCCGTTTCGGTGCGTCTGCTATGGTAGAGGGTTGGGCGGTTCGCAGCCCGTAGAGTCCCTTAAAACGTTAGAGGTCTGTAATGTCCGGTCATTCTAAATGGGCGACGATCAAGCATAAGAAAGCCGCCACCGACGCCAAGCGCGGTAAGCAGTTCACGAAAATCATCAAGGAAATCATGATCGCGGCGCGCAGCGGCGGCGATCCCGACGGCAATCCGCGCCTGCGCACGGCCATCAACGACGCCAAAAACGTCAGCATGCCGGCCGACAACATCAAGCGGGCCATCATGCGCGGCACGGGCGAGCTCGAAGGCGGGCAGATCGACGAGATCATGTTCGAAGGCTACGGGCCGGGCGGCGCGGCCGTGCTGGTATTGACGGCCACCGATAACCGCAATCGCACGGTGAGCGAGATCCGCCACATGTTTTCGAAAAATGGCGGCAACCTGGGCGAGCAGGGCAGCGTCGCATGGATGTTCGAGCGCAAGAGCCAGATCATTATCGACGCGGAGAAGGCTCCGGGCGAGGATGAACTGATGGCGCTGGTGCTCGACGCCGGCGCCGACGATCTGCGCGAGGAAGACGGCAGCTGGGAAGTGCTGTCGGCGCCCGAAGTGCACGTGCAGGTGCTCGAAGCTATCCAGAAGGCCGGGATTCCCACGGAATCGGCGGAAATCGCCATGATCCCCAAGAACCTGATGAAGCTCGAAGGCAAGACGGCAGCGGGATGATGAAGCTGAGCGAGGCGCTCGAAGAACACGACGACGTGCAGAACGTGTATTCCAACTTCGACGTCGATGAGAAGGACATGGAGGCGCTGGCGTAAGCGATTCCGCCGGGCGAAGTTCATGCGGGTGCTAGGCATCGACTGCGGAACGGAGCGCACCGGCTGGGGCGTGATCGAAAGCGACGGCCGCCGGCACGCGGTGCTTGCGCATGGCGTGATCTCTCTCTCGCCGCGCGATCCGCTGTGCGATCGCTTGGCCGCGGTGGGAGCCGCGCTGCGCTTGCTGCTGGCGCAACACGCTCCGGAGGCGGCGGCGGTGGAAGAAGTGTTCTACTCGCAGAATGTGAAGACCGCGCTGAAGCTGGCGCACGTGCGCGGCGTGGTGCTGCGGCCATCGCGGAGGCGGGAGTGGTGCTGGGCGAGTATTCGGCGCTGTCGGTGAAATCGAGCGTGGTGGGCTACGGGCGCGCTGAAAAGAGCCAGGTGCAGCTGATGGTGCGCACGCTTACGGGACAGTCCATCGAATCGGAAGACGCGGCGGATGCGGTGGCGGTGGCGATATGCCATGTGACGCGATCGAAAACCCCGGTCGCGGCCGCGCTGAAAGTGGTTGCGCGATGAAGCTCGCGGCACGGTCGGTCGCGGCTGCATTGTTCGCGTTGCTCTTGGCAGGGGCGATCGGGATCGCCGGAGCCGAAGGAGTTCCGCGCATCACCTTCAGCAAGTCCTTCCTCGGGATCGGCGCCGGCGTTTTTCCGCATCACCGTGGAGCGGACGGGCGCGGCGTCCTACAACGAATCGCAGGACCCCGACAACGCCGAGAAACTCCAGCTTGAACCCGGCGTGACCGGTGACATGTTCCAGATGGCGGAACGCCTGGATCATTTCAACCGGCCCCTCGAATCCGGCATGAAGGTCGCGAACATGGGGGAGAAGACCCTGCGCTGGGAAGGCGGCGGCGAAACCTGGGAGTCGAAGTTTAATTACTCGACGAACGAAGACGCCAAGCTGCTGGCCGACCGGTTTGAGGCGATCGCGGTTTGCGCGCAGACTCTGCTGGAACTGCGGAGGGCGATCCGGCACGACCGCCTGGGCGTGAACGCGGCCGTCCTGAAGATTCAGGACCTGTGGAACGATAAGCGGCTGGTGGCGACGGCCGATTTTCTGCCCGCGCTGGATCAAGTGGCCAACAACGAGATCTATATTCACATGGCGCGCGAGCGGGCCGCGCAGCTCGCGGACGCGATTCGTGCACGGTCGAAGTAGGCCGGAGGCCCGATTAAAATTCGGACGCCATCTAAAATAGAGGATAGGATGAAACGCGGGATCGGACTGGTACTCCTCTGCACATCGGCGCTGGCGCAGTTGCAGGCGCAGATTTCCGAGGCCACGCCCGCCGAAAAGCACGAGCTGGCCGAGGCGATGAGGGAAGCCAATACCAGCGGCTACGATATAACGCGCGCGCTGGAAACGCACCTCCGCAAATACCCGGATACGCCGCTGCGTCCGGAAATCTACAATTTGCTGGCGAAAGCCGCGGTGGAGATCCGCGACGACGCCCGCATCATCCGCTACGGCGAGCCGGCGTTGACGGCCACACCCAACGACGTGAGCTTGCTCGACCGGGTTTCGCGGGCGCTGGTCAATACCGGAGCAACGACGCCGGCGGCAAAGAGAACGCGACGCGCGCGCTAGGGTTACGCGAAGCGCTTCGAGGATTATGTGATTCGAGTGCCGGTTCCGCTGGGCTACGACGCGGTAAAAAACCAGGAGGATCACGATCAGGCGCTGGCCCGAGCGCTGCTCTACCAGTCGCGTGCGAACCGTATCCTGGGCAATTATGATGATGCGCGGCGCACGGCGGCGCTGGCGTATATCGCTTATCCCGATGAGGCTGTCGGCGCGGGCGTGGTCGGAGGCGCTGGAGCTCCTGGGGAAGCACCAGGAGGCCATCGAGCGGCTGGCGGATGCGTTTGCGATTGCCGATCCGCAATCGTCGGACGACGATCGAGCGGCGGATCGCAAGCAGTTGGGCGAGATGTATCGCAAGCTGCACGGCGGATCGGAGACGGGTCTGGGCGACGAGGTTCTGGCCGCGTACGACCGCACGTCGGCGACCATGGCCAAGCGCATGAGCGAACTGCGCAAGCTGGATCCGAATCATGGGCGTGACGGATCCGATGAACTTCACGCTGACGGCGCTTGACGGCGGCAAGCTGGACTTGAAGAGCCTGCGGGGCAAAGTGGTGATCTTCGATTTCTGGGCCACTTGGTGCGTGCCTTGCCGCGCGCAGCACCCGCTTTACGAAGAACTCAAGAAGCGGTTTCACGAGCGCGATGACGTCGTGTTTCTGTCGGTGGACACGGACGAAGATCACGAGTTGGTGGCGCCGTTTTTGGAGTCGCAACACTGGAGCGGCAGCAACGTGTATTTTCGACAATGGATTGGTGCGGCTGCTGACCGTTAGCTCGATCCCGACGACCATCATCGCGGACAAGCAAGGACGGCTGGCGAGCCGCATGAACGGCTTCAATGGCGACAAATTCGTTGGCGACATCGCCGCGCGCATTCAAGCCATTCTCGACGCGCCTGGGGTGGAGAAATAAGTGGGCTTCGGGCGGGTGATCTGGATCGTTCTGGACAGCGTCGGCATCGGCGAAATGCCGGATGCCGAAGCCTATGGCGACAAGGGCAGCGACACGCTGGGCAACATCGCGCGGCAGCGGCACTTGAAATTGCCGAATCTGTGCCGCCTGGGGCTGGCGAATATCCGGCCGCTCACTGGTCTTGATCCGGTGGCTGCGCCGGCGGGAGCGTACGGAAAGTGCACGCTGGCGTCGCCGGGCAAGGACACCACCACGGGCCATTGGGAGATGGCGGGAATTCATTTGGAGAAGCCTTTCCCGCTGTTCCCCAAGGGCTTTCCGCGCGAGGTGATGGAGCCGTTTGAAACGCCGCATCGGGCGGCACACGCTGGGCAATAAAGCGGCGTCGGGCACCGAAATCATCAAAGAATTGGGCGAGGAGCACGTGCGCACCGGGTCGCCGATTGTGTACACGTCGGCCGACAGCGTATTTCAGATCGCGGCGCACGAAGAAGTGATTCCGCTGTTCGAGCTGTACAAAATGTGCGAGACGGCGCGCGACATTCTGCGCGGGCCGTATGAAGTAGGGCGCGTGATTGCGCGACCGTTTGTGGGCGAGCCGGGCGCCTTCACGCGGACTTCGAATCGCCACGATTACGCGGTGCCGCCACCGAAGGGAATGCTGCTCGATCGGCTTCATGAACGCGGCGTCGAGATCTATAGCGTCGGCAAAATCTTCGATGTGTTTCTGGGGCGGGGCATTACTGAGCAGGTGAAGACCAAGACGAATGTCGATGGAATGGCCAAGACGCTCGCCGCGATGGACGAAGTGGAGCGCGGCTTGATCTTCGTCAACCTGGTGGATTTCGACATGCTTTACGGGCATCGCAACGACGTCGAAGGCTACGCGCGCGCTCTCGAAGAAGTGGACGCGTGGCTGCCGTCGCTGAGATGCCAAGCTGGGGGCGGACGACCTGGTGATTCTGACCGCGGATCACGGCTGCGACCCGACCACGCCATCGACGGATCACAGCCGCGAGTACGTGCCGCTGCTAGCCTACGGACCAAAGGCGCGCGCCGGAGTGAACTTGGGAGTGCGCGGATCGCTGTCGGATATCGGTCAGACGGTGGCTGAAAACTTCGGCGCCAGCATCGTCACCGGAGTGAGTTTTTTGCCGGAACTATTACGGCTTTAGCGGGCCGTCGCACTTGCCTTTGCAGACCAGCTCAGAAACGGGAGCGGGCGGGCCGAGGCGGTTGGGGTCCTGCAGCGTGGGCCGGCTTGCCGTGGTGGTTTCCGTAACGACGCCGTTCTTTTCGCGCCGTACGGTAACATCCTGTTCCTTAAGTTGCTGCGGGGCGCCTTCGGAGCGCGCGATACCGTAGGCCGACGGAGCGTAGAGATCGACCTGAGTGACCAAAGACCCGTCGGCGTCCTTCTTGACAGTGGCCACCTGCTGGCTGGCCAGGCTCATGTTACCGGTGAGGTCGGGTGCGTAGCGGGCGGTGGTGGAGGTCGTGGCGCCGTCGACTGTACTTTGATCGCGAACCTCGCGAGCCGCTTCCATGAATTGACCGTTCGCTGCCGGGATCTGCACCACCTCCGTCTCGTGCACCTTCTTGCCATCGGTGTTCGTGACGACGTTGCGCTTTTCGGCGATGTCGAATGAACCGTTCAGTCCAGGGCGCGAAATCGTGACATTGGTGGTGGAGGTGGGTCCCTGAGTTTGGGTTTCGATGGTGCGGCGTTCACTTTCGGGCATCTCTCCGTTCAAGTCGCTGCGATAGGTGGTGGCGTGAATCACCGCGCCGTTGGAAGTTTTTTCTCCTCAACCACCGTACGCTCCGTGGAAACGACCTGGCCGGTGGCATCGTACTTACGAGTCAGAGTTTCGGTGGTGCGCCCGTTCGGTCCTTCGCTCAAGACATGGGTGTCGCTTTGTTCCAGAGGAACTTCGCGGCCGTTGATGGATTGCGTGAGCTCTTTGCGGTCACCGTCTTTGGCGGTGTAGATAGCCGCTTCGACGCGATTGCCGTTGAGGTCCGGGACGAGCAGGTCCGTGGTGGACTTGCCACCGGATTGAGCCAGCGCGCAGCCGGCGCATAGGAGCGAGTAGAGACAGTACTTCACGATTTCAGGCTAGGCCGATTCTACCCGTGGTTTCAATAGGCGAAATACCTTAGATGGACTGGAAAATAATGCGTCGGCCGTAGACTCGATAAAATAGGGACAGAGCCTCATTTCGCCAACGGCCATGGAGCGTTGGTGCTAAAAGGCCCTGGGCGCAATGAGGCTCTGTCCCTATTTTCTCCACGCTACAATGGCTTCAGGTGAAGACGTTCTACATCGAGACCTTCGGCTGCCAGATGAATGCGCATGACTCGGAGAAGGTCATCGGGACGCTGGTGAGTCAGGGCTATCGGCAGGTCCCGACGCCGGACGCGGCGGAGTTGGTGTTCTACAACACCTGCAGCATTCGCGACAAAGCGGAGCAGAAGGTGTTTCATCGCCTGGATCAGTTCAAACGCGACGCGAAGGGCAAGACTTTCGCAGTCCTGGGGTGCGTGGCGCAGCAGGAAGGCGAGAAGATTTTCGAGAAGGCTCCGCACGTGAGCATGGTGTGCGGGTCGGCCAGCTACAATCAATTACCGCAGATGCTGGTGCAACTGGAGGCGGGCAACCGGCGCGTCACCGGATTGAGCCTGGATACGGACGAAACCTTCGATACGCCCATGACGCGGCGCGACAATCCACACCGTGCGTACATCACCATCATAGAAGGCTGCGATAAGAAGTGCTCCTACTGCGTGGTGCCGTTCACGCGCGGACCGGAGCGCAGCCGGACAAGCGCGTCTGTAATCGCGGAGGCCGCGCAGTTGGCGGCGATGGGCTATAGCGAAATTCAACTGCTGGGGCAAAACGTAAACAGTTATCGAGATCCGTCGCCGGCGGGCTGGGATTTCGCGAAGCTGCTGGATGAGGTCGGGCGCGTAGACGGGATCCGGCGCGTGCGCTTCACCACCTCGCATCCGCGGGATTTCGTCAAACCGATTATCGATGCCATCGATTCGAATCCGGCGCTGTGCAACCACGTGCATCTGCCGGTGCAGTCGGGCTCCACGCGCATGCTGGACGCCATGCAGCGGCTGTACACGCGCGAAGAGTACATGCAGAGGATCGCGTGGATGAAAGCGGCGCGGCGGCCGATTGCGATCACCAGCGATATCATCGTCGGGTTTCCGGGCGAAACCGAGACGGACTTCGAAGCCACGCTGGAGCTGCTGACGGAGGTAGAATACGATTCGGTGTTTGCCTTCAAATATTCGCGGCGGCCCAACACTCCCGCGCTGGCGCTGGAAGATCAGATTCCGGAAGAAGAGAAAGTCCGGCGCCTGGCGATCGTGCAGGAGCACCAGCGGCAGATTCAGATCCGCCGCAACGCGGCTTATGTGGGCGCGGTGGAAGAGTGCCTGGTGGAAGGATTCAACAAAGCCACGGGACAGTGGATCGGGCGGACTTCGCAGTACAAGACTTTGAATTTCCTGCATCCGACGGCTGGCGAGGGTTTGGCGGGGCAGTCTGGTTTGTTGGGGCAATACGTTGACGTGCGGGTGACGCGTTCGGGAGCTAACTCGCTGGCAGGTGAGTATGCCGGTTAGGAGATCGCTATGGAAGTAGAAATGAAAATCCGTGGATTGATGGTGGACCCGGTCACCAACATGCCCATCGTCGTATTGAAGGACGTCAACGGTATGGCGATTTTGCCGATTTGGGTGGGCGTGTATGAAGCCAACGCCATCGCGCTCGAGATCGAGAAGGTGGCGACGCCCCGGCCCATGACGCACGACCTGATTCGCAATGTCCTGTTTGGCCTGGAAACCGGCGTCAAGAAAGTGGTGGTCAGCGACTTGAAGGAAGACACCTTCTATGCGGTCATCTGGCTGGAGCGCAATGGAGAGCTGATTTCGATCGACTCGCGCCCCAGCGACGCGCTGGCGATTGCGCTGCGCCTGGATTGTCCCATCTACGTGGAAGAGACGGTGCTTGAGCACGTCGAAGACGGTGGCGGCGGTGGCGGAAGTCGGCAGCAACGAAGAACTGCGCCGCTGGCTGGAGAATCTGAACGACGAGGACATGGGCCGCTACAAGATGTAGCCGGCGGCTTGAAGAGAGCGGCGGCCCACAAAAGCTGCGCCCGCAAAAACTACGCGCTCCGGGAGGTTGCCCTCCGGAGCGCGTTGTGCTTTTCGGTACTGAATTAAAGCCGTTATTCTTTCTTCTTGGGTGCGGCTTTCCTGGCGCCGGTACGCGGAGGCGTGGGACCCTTGCCGGTCCAACCTTCGATATCGTCACGGGATACTTCAAAGGTCAGCATATAGGGATCCTTGGAAAATTCTTTAGCCACTCCTGAGAAGGCGATGTCGCCGCCCGGATCCATTTTACCGGGGAGCGGCTCGTCGAGCTTCAGGGTCGACATTCGGCGGCATCGCCGCCGATCGCCAGGGTCAACTCTTTCGGCCGAGTCTCGGGCGTCGTGGAAACCAGCTTGCCATTGAATTTCATGACGCCGTTAGCGCCGCCCGGCAAGCCCGCACCCTTGACACTGCTGTCAAAGTAAGCCGGACCATTATCACCTACCAACTGGGCTTTGATGGTCTCCCAGAGAGCCAGCATGGGATTCGCCTTAGCTTTTTCTTCGTCGGCTTTGGCTTTTTCTTCCGCGATCTCCACCGTGCTCTTGATTTTGAAATCGGGAGACGGTGGCAGCGCATTGGCTTTCGCGAGCGTCTTTAACTCTGGCAATCCTTCCGCGCTGCCATGGTAGAGGGGGTAGGCTTTCGTGCTTAAGAAGTCATCGACTGTCTTACGGGTTTTGGCATCCATGGCCCCGGGACCGTCGTAGTTGGCGGCACGGGCATATTCAAAGAGCGCGAGGGGCATCTTTTCAGGGTGGTCCTTCTGCTCTCCCAGTAGAATCGTGGCCAGCATGTAAGAAGCCTGGGCGTTGGTGGGGTCCTCTTGGAGGTCCTTGATCAATTCCGCTTCAGCCTTGGTGTTGTCCTTCTCCTCAACGCCGGCATAGCCGAGCGTAAACTGCGCGAACTTCACCATGGTGGGTTTGGCTTGGGCCCACTGGGCGTCGGTGGCGCCCTTAGGCTTTTTGTCTGCGGCGAAGATCGTATCCGCATTGGCAATCAGATAATGGGCGACCTTTTCCGCCGTCTCCAAGTCAGCTTTGTTCTGCGCCGAAAGGGTGGCGTTCGGAGCCGTCGGCTCCAAGGCGCGAATATATCCCAAGATCTCCTGAATCGCGGCCAAGTTGTTGGGGTCAGTTTTGAGAATCTCGGTGGCCGTGTCGAACGCCGCGCGATGATTATTCATCTGCTGATACGTGATCAAATAAATCTCTTGGCGCGTGTCGGCGTAATCGCTTTGGGGATAGGCGCTCTTCCACTTATCCAGATTCTGGAGGCGCGCTGCGGGGGTCGCATCCGGTTTGATGATCGCTGAATACAACTCGTACTCGGCGTTATCCTTCCAGTTCTTCTTCTTTTCAGCCGACGCTGCGGTCGGCGCTGCCGCCGGTGCCTGCGCATAAAGACCCGCCGCTAACGCGGCCATTGCGACGAGGGAAACAATTGTCTTTTTCATTTTTACTGCGCTCCGCCCGCGAACCTATGGCGAACTCGCCCTTTCTTTACATGGATTCGCACTCTGCGAAGTATACCCGAACCTGCGGCGCACCCGCAAGCGCCCGTCCAACGCCCGGATTCGGAAAATCCCCGCGAATCCCTGCAACACCAGCCTACACCCAAAACCGGCGTAAGAGTCTCCTGATTCTTAGACGCCGAGTGGCGGATAATTGTTCCACGTCGCCGCTGGCGGCCGGGTTGCCGCGGTTGATCCAGGTCTCAGGCAAGTGCTGGCCAGCTATCCTTGAACTGCTCCAGGCAGCTATCCTGTCCCTTATATGAGCGCGGGCGCTGAGATGGATCGACATCGCCGTGATCGTGGCCTATCTGGCGGCGATCACCTGGTTCGGCGCGCAGTTTCGCTCATCGCAGCGCACCTTACGGGATTATTTCCTGGGCGGCAAGACGGCGCCGTGGTGGGCCATCGCGTTGTCCATCGTATCGGCGGAGACCAGCACGCTGACCGTGATCGGGACTCCGCCGCTGGCCTTCCGCGGAAATTATGCGTTCCTGCAACTGGTGTTCGGATACCTGCTGGGGCGGCTGGTGATCGTCACATTCTTCCTCCCGGCCTACTTCCGCGGCGAAATGTACACAGCCTACGAACTGATGCGAGTGCGCTTTGGGGAACGCATCCGGCGCCTGACCGCGGCGGCATTTCTGGTGCTGCGCGCGCTGGCCGAAGGGGTCCGCGTGTTCGCGGTTTCGATCGTGATCTCCATCGTCATCGGATCCGGGGAGACGGCTTCGATCGCCGTCATTTTGTGCCTGACGCTGTTCTATACATATGAAGGCGGCTTGACGGCGGTCATCTGGACGGACGTGGTGCAAATGGCGCTGTATGTGGCGGGGGCGATCGTGAGCCTGGTGCTGCTGCTGCACCAGATTCCCGGAGGATGGGCACACGTGGCGGCGGTGGCAGGGCCGCTCGGCAAGTTGCAGGTCTTCGATTTCCGGCTGGCGGCTCCAGCGGTGTTTTTCACGCGGACTTATAGCTTCTGGGCGGGAATTCTGGGCGGATGCTTCCTGACTACGGCCAGCCACGGGACCGACCAGTTGATCGTGCAGCGGCTGCTCGCCGCGCGCGACTGCGGCCAGAGCCAGGCGGCGCTAATGGCAAGCTGGGTGGTGATCTTCGTGCAGTTCACGCTGTTCCTGGCGATCGGCACCTGCCTGTTTGTGGTGTACCGGGAGCAAGGGCAGGCGGCGCCCGCAGTACTGGACCGGCTGTATCCGCTCTACATCTGGCGGAGCCTGCCTGCCGGCGTGGCCGGACTGGTGATGGCGGCGATTCTGGCCGCGGCCATGTCGAATCTCAGCGCGGCGCTGAATTCGCTGGCATCGACAACGGTGCTGGATCTATGGAAGCCGTTTCTCGGTTTGAGTAAGACGGGCGTTAGCGCCAGCGACGCCACCTGGCTCGCGCGCTCGCGCTATGCCACCGTCGTCTGGGGAATCGTGCTGATGGGCGTGGCGCTGCTCGCGCGGCAGTGGGGAAATGTGTTGCAGGCCGGGCTCTCGATCGCGTCCATCGTTTACGGATCGCTGCTGGGCGTGTTTCTGCTGGGATTGTTCACGCGGCGGGTGGGCGAAATCGCCGCGATGTGCGGGATGTCGGTGGGGTTAGTTCTGTTGCTGTATGTGCGCTTCGCCACGCCCATCGCCTTCACCTGGTACGTCATGATCGGCGCGAGCGCGACTTTCGCGACGGCGGTGCTGGTGTCGCTGTGCATAAAGGAGCCGGCCCATGGCGCTTGACCCGTATACCCACGAAGGCACGCGCGTTCACGAACCGCCGCGCACGCTGGGATTGACGGCCGCCATGTCAATGGTGGTGGGTACGGTGATCGGCAGCGGAATCTTCCTGGTGACTTCGCAGATGATGCTCGCGGTGGGCTCGACGCCCATGGTTCTGGGAATTTGGATTTTCGGTGGAATCCTGTCGCTGTTTGGCGCCCTGAGCTATGCCGAGCTATCCGCCGCCATGCCCCGCTCCGGCGCCGATTACGTGTATTTGAATGCCGCTTACGGGCCCTTGTGGGGATTCATTTATGGCTGGACGTTCACATGGGTGGCGAAACCCGGATCGGCTGCCGCTCTGGCCAGCGGGGCATATCGGTACCTGGCGGAATTCTTCCCGGGATTAAATCAAGTCGTGTTTTCGGTGGCCTTGCCGATTGGGCCGGGCGGAGGTCCGCTGGAGATCCACAAAGGCCAACTTCTGGGCGCCGCCTTCATTCTCCTATTTAGCGGCGTAAATGTACTGGGGACCCGCCTAGGCGGCGGATTGCAGGTGGTGGGTACCGGGTTAAAGGTGGCGCTAATTGCAGGGATCATCCTGGGCGGCCTGACGTCGATTTACGGACGAATTGCGAATTTCGGATCGGTGCTGCCAGCTTTTAGCGGGACCGACCACGTTGGTGGAATTACCGGGTTTTTTGTGGCATTAGTTGCCTCCCTCTGGGCTTACGACGGATGGACTACTGCCAGCATGATCGGATCGGACATTCGGAATCCCGGAAAGAATCTGCCGCGTGCGCTGATCTGGGGAACGCTGGCGGTGATTGCGATCTATTTGCTGGCCAATGTCGCGTATCTGTATGTTCTGAGCGCGCCGGAAGTGGCTGCCAGCCAGCGCGTGGCGGCGGATATGATGCGCCGGGTGGCGGGGAGTTTCGGGGCGGCAATTGTCAGTGTCGCGGCAATCGTTTCCATGCTCGCGGCGCTGAATGGAGTCATCATTTCGGGCTCGCGGATACCCTTCGCCATGGCGCAGGACGGATATTTCTTTGCCTGGGTGGGCCGGATTTCCCGCTTTCAAACGCCGGCGGCTAGCCTGGCTTTGCAGGGTGTGTGGTCGGTGTTGCTGCTGGCAAGCGGACGCTTCGAAGACATCATCAAAATGGTGATTTTCACGGAATGGATTTTGTACGGCATGACAACCGCAAGCGTTCTAGTGCTGCGTAGGACTCGGCCGGAGATGCCGCGTCCCTATCGAGTCTGGGGTTACCCCCTGGTACCCATCGCATTTGTACTAGTCGCGGCGGCGCTCCTGTACGCGACTTTACGCGAGTCGCCACGTGAGTCCGGAATGGGTTTGGGACTGATTGCTGTAGGATTACCCTTTTATTATTATTGGAAACGGCGTGAAAACGACGGCGACGGGCCGCGCGCCGTCGGGTAAAAACGACCTCCGAAGCGCGCCCCGAAAAAAGGGACATGTTCCCCAGGTTTGTTCGGCAAACAGAACAAATTGCTTGAAACCCCCTTAATTAGGCGGTAGACTCTAAACTGTGTCAGGGAAAAATTCGGGCGTTCTGTTCCGATTTCAGAACGCCGGTAATCGGCGAAGCACCTGACCGACAGGGAGAAGCGAATGGATGTTATGAAAATGCTGGCTGATTTGCGCCAGGAGAGAGAGCAAATAGAGGAAGCTATTATCACCCTCGAACGGTTGGCTCGCGGGCGCAGCAAGCGCCGCGGACGTCCTCCAGCATGGATGGCGGCGATCAAGCGGCGGGGCCGTCCTCCGGGCAGCAAGAACAAGCTCAGAGAATCCGCGGCAGCCTAGTTCACCTTTCGTAAAGCTAGCAGCTAGGCCGGCCTGCCAAGGCGGTATGCTTAGATTTACGCTTCCTGCATGAAAACATCTCCGGTAATTGTGGCGCTCGATCTCGAATCGAGCGCCGACGCACATGCCTTGATTGCGTCACTGGGAGACTCGGCTTCGTTCTACAAAGTTGGCCTGGAGCTCTACACTTCCACGGGAGTGGACTTTTGTCCGTGAACTGAAGGCCCAAGGGCACCGGGTATTTCTGGATCTCAAGCTGTATGATATTGGGGAAACCGTGAAGCGCGCGGTGGCGCAGGTCGCGCGCCTGGGTGTCGATTTCCTGACGGTTCACGGCAGCCGCGCGGTTATGGAGGCAGCGGTGGCGGGAAAAGGCGACGCCCCGCTCCAATTACTGGCGGTGACGGTTCTCACCAGTTTCGACGAGAGCGATCTGCGGCAGATGGGTTATCCTTGCTCGGTTTCCGACCTGGTTGAGCTGCGCGTGCGCAACGCGATGGAGGCGGGCGTGGATGGCATCGTTTGCTCGCCGGTGGAAGTCGGCAGAGTGAGGTCGGTGGCGGGGCCGAGGGCGATTCTGGTCACGCCGGGTGTGCGCTCGATGGGCGCGGCCGTGGGCGATCAGAAGCGGGTGGCCACGCCGGCGCAGGCGATCGCCGACGGAGCGGATTATTTGGTGATCGGACGGCAGGTGACGCGCGCGGCCGATCCGCGCGGCGAAATGCTGCACATTTTAGAAGAAATTCGAGCCACCCCTTCGAAGTGACCCGCCCGGGTTAGAGCTTAAAGCCATACAAAAAGACTTCGGCGATACCGGGAGCCGCGGTGTACGTCTGATAGCCGGCCGGATAAATGTTGCCAGTGGCAAAACCAGTGGAGTAGATGGTACCGGAAGCGTCGAAGTCCACGCTGTAGACGATTTGCGATCCGGGCCCGGTAACGTAGCTGGAATACAGCAGCGAATTGAGCGGCGGCATCCCGGGATTGATCAGCGCAATGAAGCCGTCAAACCCGGCTCTGTCGGAAGACCCATTGATCGCGTTTTGCGAAACCGGCAGATCGGGCGAGAGCGTAAAGCCGCCTAAATAGTAAGTTCCGTTGGCATCCAGGCGCAAACTGTAAGGCACCTCATCCACGCTTCCGCCGAAGAAGGTGGAGTACACCAGCGATTGTACCGGCGTATTCAAATCCAGAATCGAAAGAAAAGCATTGGTGGGGTTGGGTCCGCCCAGTGGGGCGTTGGGTCCGCCCAGTAAGGACTGATATGCGTTCTGGGTGATGGGAAAGTCAGTCGATGAAGTGTAGCCTGCGATGGCAACTCTTCCCGCCGGATCGACCAGAATTCTCTTGGCGCCGTCGGTTCCGCTTCCTCCCAGGTAAGTGGAATGCAGAATGAGCGGGGACTCCAGGGCGAATTCGACTACAAATGCTTCGCCGCCTCCGTTGGCCGCCGCCTGATAAGGACCGGCTGTGATCGGAAGGTCAAACGAGTAGGTGACTCCCGCTACGTAGACAAAACCCGACGTGTCCACGGCGACCGACGTTCCGTAATCCAGGCCCGATCCTCCGAAATAGCCGCTGGCAACCATGCTGGCGGCGCCGCTCTGGGACGGATTCAGTTCCGTGATGAACATGTCGGTGCCACCCGCGCTAGATGGAAGCGTGGCGTTGGCCACCGGGAAGTCGAGCGACGTAGTGGAGCCAGTGATATAAGCGTTGCCATTGTGCGTGGCAATTCCGTAGGGCACATCCATGCCAGTGCCGCCCAGGTAGGTGGCATACAGAAGGCTGCTGGGCTGGGTGGGATCGAAGACCGCCACGAATGCGTTGGTGGTTCCCGTAAGAGTAGTTTGGAAGGCGCCGGCGGTGACCAGCAGATCGACGGACGTGGCGGAGCCGGTAAGGTACACCAAGCCGGTGACGGGGTCGACCGCCATGTCCTTGAGGCTGTCGACCAATGTGCCGCCAAAGTAGGTCGAATACACAATCACTTGGTCGCCGCTGGTGGCGAAGGGATTGAGCTTCATTAGCCAGGCATTCTGCGTGCCGCGATTGACTCCGAAAAACGCGTTGGACGTGCTGACGAAATCCTCGGCGGAGGTGTTGCCAGCGAGGTAGATGAAGCCCTGGGCATCGTGCCCGATGGCCACGCCAACGCTATTGTTCGATCCCGGCAGATAGGCCGCGAAAGTGATCACTGGATCGATGACCAGCGGCGCGGATGGGTCGTAGCGATCCAAGCGAAGCGTCACGTCGCGATTGGCTTCTAGTTGATATTCGGCATGGACCGGCGCGCGCTTCCCGCCGGAGGCGACTTGATAAACCACTGGAACGTGCTGGGTAACGGTCTGGCTGCCCAGGTCGACCAGCAGATCTCCGTTGAACGCCATCCGTAAACGGTCCGCGCCGTCAAAGCGCAGGCGGATGCGCGAGGGGTCGGCGCCGGGCGCGATCTCGAAATCGTATTCCAGATTGTCGCCGGTTCCATAGAACACGACGTCGACGCCCGGATAGACCTGGTGACGCCGCAGGCGGCGATAACTCTGCACCGGTCCGCGGTAGGCTGCGGTGAAATACTGAGTGGGCACGGAGTAGGGCGATGTGGCTTCAAAAGTCGCGTGGGGATCGGCGCCCAGCATGCGCAACGCCAGGGTTCTTTCGCCTAGCCGGAACATGGTCGCGTCGGCGGTGAAGGCCAGCGAGTAGCCCAGGCCGTGCGCGGACCATTTAACTGGGGCGGCGGTCGTGTTGGCCGGGACGGTGCGGCCGACATGCGGCTCAAAGCGTATCGGCTGCCGCGGCAAGATTTGGCTGGGCGTGGCGGCGAAGGCACACGCACTCAGAATAAAAAGACTGGCAAAGCGCATAAGTTGGTTAGACGTGGGACGGTCCGATATCGGTTTCAGTTCAAATAGTACGTTCGGTACAGCGTATCACGCTGCTTGGGGACGAAGCCCGCGTCGCGGATCAGGCGGCGCAGCTCCTCTTCCGACGCGCGATGATGCGCGCCCGCCGCGCTGACGACGTTCTCCTCGATCATGATGCTGCCGACGTCGTTGCCGCCGAAGCGCAGCCCGATCTGGCAGGTTTTCAGGCCCGGGGTAACCCAGGACGACTGAATGTTGAGGATGTTTTCCAGGTACAGGCGCGAGAGCGCCAGCATCTTCAGATATTCGACCGCCGTGGCTTCCTCCTTGACGAAATTGCCCAGCGAAGTGTTCTCGCGCTGATACGCCCAGGGGATGAACGCCGTGAAGCCGCCGGTGTCTTCCTGAATCTGGCGAACCAGGTCGAAGTGGTTCATGCGCTGCTCGATGGTTTCGCCGGTGCCGAACATCATGGTCGCCGTGGTGCGGATGCCCAGCGCGTGGCAGGTGCGGTGGACATCCATCCAATCCTGCGTCGTGCACTTCAGGCGGCTGATGCGGTGGCGCACGTCGTCGTCCAGAATTTCCGCGCCGCCGCCGGGGACGGAATCGAGGCCCGCGTCGCGCAGGCGCGCCAGCGTATCGCGCAGCGACAGGCCGCTGACTTCGGCGATATTGACGATCTCCGGCGCCGAGAAGCAGTGGCACCAGATATCGAAACGCTGCTTGATGCCGCGCAGCAGGTCTTCGTACCACTCGATCTTCAGATCCGGATGCAGGCCGCCTTGCATCAGGATGCCGGTGCCGCCGAGGTCGATGGTCTCCTGGATCTTGTCGAAGATCACTTCCTGCGGATGCACGTAGCCTTCTTCATGCCCAGGCGGGCGGTAAAAGGCGCAGAAGCTGCAATATTCGGTGCAGAAATTGGTGTAGTTGATGTTGCGATCGATGATGTAGCTGACCACGCCTTCCGGGTGCAGCTTGCGGCGCACCTGATCGGCGGCCATGCCGATGCCGACCAGGTCGTCGCTGTTGAAGAGATCGATCGCTTCGGCGCGGGTCATCATGCGGAGACGCCTCCAGGGACGGCCGTGCGCTCGAGCGCGGCGGCGTATTTGAGATAAGTTTCGATGGCAGTGTGAGTGCGCGTCCGAGAATTCGAAACGGATGTGGCGCGTCAGGTACTCGCGGACCAAGGGCTCGGGGAAACCGCGCTGCGGTGGTCTCCTGGCGAATGATGTCGTCGATGTGCGCGAGCCCGTAGCGGCAGGACGCCTGGAAGCGCCGCGCCGTACGGCTCGACGATCGCTTCCGCGCGGCCCGCCCAGACGGCGAATACCATGGGCAGACCGGTGAGGTTGGTCCATTGCTCGCCCAGGTCCAGCGTTTCAAACGGCAGCGTGGCGGGATCGATCCGCAGTGCTGCATCGCCGATTAACAGCGCCGCGTCGGCCTCGCCCAGCATCGCCGCGAGATCGGGCGGATGCGAGATCACTTGCGGCTCGACGCCATATTTTTCGGCCAGGATGATGCGCGAAAGCATCACGGAGGTGCGCGAGCCGGAATCCGTCGCCAGCGTCCGGATCTTGCCGAACGGAACTTTGGAAACCAGCAGAATGCTGCGCACCGGGCCGTGGGAGGCGATCCCGGTTTCGCGGAAATAGGCCAGCTTCTGGCGCGCCATCTCGATCACCGGCACGATGCCGATGTCGGCCTCGCCTGAGGCAAGCTGGTCCGCGCATACCGAAGGGCAGGGCGAAGCGCAGATCAAAAATCCCGGCTTGAGCAGGGTCTTTGCAGCAGCCCCCATACCAGCGGAACGGTGTTGAGATAGCTCACCGCGCACACACGGGGACGGCTCGACTGGAAAGACACGGGAGTCAAGCTGTTATTTTACCGCAAGGCGCTACTGGAGCACGACGCTGTCGCCGCGCGAAGCCTGCACCGTTTCGATTCCGTAGGTTTTCTGGATCACCTGGGCCAGTGCCGCGCCTTGGGCGAGCTCGCCGTGGACCAGGAAGACCTTCTTCAGACCTTTGGCGATGGGGCGCATCCAATCGATCAGTTCTTTCTGGTCGGCGTGGCCGCTGAGTTCGTTGAGCGAGCAAACCTCCGCGCGCAGGCGCATGGGCTCGCCGAAGATGGGCACCTCGGGCTGCTTTTCCACGATCTTTCGGCCCAGCGTGTATTCGGCCTGAAAGCCGGTGATCAGGATGGTGTTGCGCGGGTCCTCGATGTTATTGCGCAGGTGGTGCAGGATGCGGCCTCCTTCGCACATGCCGGACGCGGAGATGATGACGCAGGGGCCGCGCAGATCGTTGAGCTTCTTGGATTCGGCGACGTCGCGAACGTAGGTAAGACGGTGGAATCCGAAGGGATCGTTCCCGTTGGTCAGGTAGCTGGCGGACCTCTTCGTCATAGCACTCGGGATGGTTGCGAAAGACCTCGGTGACGTTTACGGCGAGCGGGCTGTCGACAAACATGGGGATCGAGGGAATACGCTTGGCGTCGATGAGTTGATGCAGCAGCAGCACCAGTTGCTGGGTGCGGCCCACCGCAAACGCCGGGACGATGATCTTGCCGCCGCGCGCTGCTGTGCGGCTGACCACGTCCGCAAGCGTGTCGGCTGCGTGGCCGAGCGGCTTGTGGAGGCGGTCGCCATAGGTGCTTTCGAGGATCAGGTAGTCCACCGGGTCGAGGCTTTGCGGATCGCGAATGATGGGCAATCCGGGCCGCCCCACATCGCCCGAGAAGCCCAGGCGCACGCCGTCGGCTTCTACAATCATCGAGGTGGAACCGAGTATGTGGCCCGCATCGTAGGTGGTGTAGAAGAGGCCGTCGGCAACCTGCTTCTTCTCGCCGAGAGGAACGCCGCGGAACTGCTGGAAGGTTCGCTTGGCGTCTTCCTGCGTATAAAGCGGAGCCACCGGACGGTCGTCGCGGCCCAGCGCTTTGCGACGCTCGCGGTGGCGGTTTACAAATTCCGCGTCTTTCTCTTGCAAGTAGGCCGAGTCGGCGAGCATCGCCAGGCACAGGTCGACGGTGGCGGGAGTGGTGTAGATCGGGCCTTGAAATCCATGCTTGACCAAGCCCGGTAAATTGCCGCTGTGATCGATGTGCGCATGCGAGAGGATGACGGCGTCGATGGCGGACGCGGGAAACGGAAACTGGCTGTTGCGCGCGAACGCCTCCTGGCGGTGCCCTTGATAGAGACCACAGTCGAGCAAGTACTGCCGGCCGCCGGTCTCGACATGGTGCATCGATCCAGTGACGACTTTGTCGGCGCCCCAAAAGGTGAGTTTCATGGTTTTGAGTAGAATTACACTATACGATGCGAAAGGCGGCTTTCTTATCGCAGGCGGGGCTGGCGTCGATATTGCCGGCATGGTTGGCGTTCGCATTGCCGGCGGTGCTGGCGTTCGTATTGCAGGCCGGGTTGGCGTTCTTATTGCTGGCTGGCCTGGCGTTCGCCCAGAAAAAGCCGATTACGCTGGATGCGCTGCAGGCATGGCGGAATAACGCCGCTCGCGCGACGCCCGGCGATCCGGTATGGGCTCCCGATGGCAAGACCTTCGTTTACCGGCAGGGGAGCGAGCTAAGTGGTTTGACGTTGCGGCGAAGAAGTCGTACGACGTCGTGGATCTGACCGAGCTCGACGACGCGGCGCTGAGCCCGCCGGCGCCGGAGCGGTATGAGTGGGAGAACCGGCGCGTCGATGAGGCCACGCTGCAGTGGTCGCCCAAGGGACACGAAGTTCTTTACGACGGCGGCGGGGACCTTGTTCCTGATTACGATTCCGAGCGGAGAGTGGCGGCAATTGGTGAAGACGGCCACGGCCGAGCATGATCCCAAGTTTTCGCCCGATGGCAAGCGGGTCGCTTTCCGCCGCAACTGGGATCTCTATGTGCTCAACCTGGCAGACGGGCGGGAGACGCGGCTCACCTTCGATGGCTCCGACACGCTGCGCAATGGGGGACTCGATTGGGTGTATCCGGAGGAATTCGAGTTGGGAACCGCCTACTGGTGGGCGCCCGATTCGAGCGCGATCGCGTATCTGCAATTCAATGTGAGCGGTGAAGCCGCTGTATCCGCACGCCGACTTGCTGGGGCCGCGCGCGGTGCTGGAGCCGCAGCGCTATCCGCAGGCGGGCGAGAAGAACGCGAGCGTGAGGGTGGGCGTGATCCCGGCCGCCGGCGGCGGAACCAAGTGGCTGGATGTTGGCGATACCGTCAAGACATACCTGATCGCGCGGGCCGGCTGGGTTCCGGATTCGACAGGCGTATATGTCGTGCGCACCAACCGCATTCAGAACCAGCTCGATTTTCTGGTGTACGAGGTTGCGTCCGGCAAGTCGCGAACGGTCTACCGGGAATCGGATTCCTATTGGATCAACATCGTCGGCGACCCGGTGTTCCTGAAAGACGGGAAGCGGTTTCTGTGGACCAGCGAGCGCGACGGGTTCCGCCACCTGTACCTTATATTCCCTGGACGGCGCGGCGCCGCAGCAGCTAACGAAAGGCGCTTGGCAGGTGACCGACTTCGTCGGCGTGGATGAGAAGGCCGGGCGCGTCTACTATCGTTCGACGGAAGCGAGTCCGTTGGAGCGCCAGTTGTACAGCGTCCGCCTGGACGGCGGCGAGAAGCGCCGGATCACGGCGGGCGCGGGTACGCATCGAATTGTCGATGGCTCCCGGGTGCAAGCAGGTTTCTCGACATTTATTCGAACCTGACTTCGCCGCCCGAAGGCACGTTGCGCAACGCGAATGGCGATGCCATTGCGCTGTATCGTCCGGCGGATCGAAGGGCGCTGGATGAACTCGATGTCCGTCCCACGGAGATTGTCGAGTTCAAGGGCAAGGATGGCGCCAGCTTTTACGGGCGCCTGATCAAGCCGGCCGGCTTCGATCCCGCGAAGAAATATCCGCTGCTGGTGGATGTCTACGGCGGGCCCGCACGCGCAGGCCGTGCGTAACGCCTGGCCGGGGCTCGGCATGGATCAAGTATTTGCGCAGGCGGGCTATGTGGTCTGGGAAATGGATAACCGCGGTTCGGCCGGCCGCGGGACACGCGTTTGAGACTCCGCTGTATCGCAACCTGGGCGCACAGGAGCTGGCCGATCAACGGGAGGGCGTGGAATATTTGATCGCGCGCGGCTTTATCGACCCGCAACGTATCGGCGTTACCGGCTGGAGCTACGGCGGCTTTATGACACTGAACCTGCTGTTCAATGCCCCGGATTTGTTCCACGCGGGATTCGCTGGAGCGCCCGTCACCAACTGGCTGAACTACGACACCATTTACACCGAGCGATATATGGGGCTGCCTGACGATAACGCCGAAGCCTATGCCCGGACTTCGCTCGCGCGGCGCGCGCACAATCTCACGGGCCGGCTGATGATCGCCCACAATCTCGAGGACGATAACGTGTTGTTTCAAAATTCGGCGCAGATGATCCGCGCGCTGGAGGTTGCGGGCAAGCACTTCGAATTGTCGCTTTATACCGAGAAGACCCACGGCGTTTCGGGGGCGGAGGCCCGTCAGATGGAGTCCACCATGCTGGACTTCTTCGAGCGCAACCTGAAGCCGCTGCCAAGCCCGGCGGCTGCGCGGTAGAATAAAGCTTCCCTCCGCATGAGCCTATCTGCATGACAACGGCCCGCACGCTCCCTGGACTGCTCGTTTTACTGGCCGCATTGGCGGGTTGCGACCGTTCCGCCCCGGCTAACGTGGCCGCGACCGTGAACGGGCGCGCCATCACTTACGCCCAGCTCGATAAACAGTTTGAGGCGCAGTTTGGCGGGGCCGCGGGTGAGCGTTCGAGCGGCGATCAGGAACAGATACAGAAACTCGAAGTGCTGCGCACGCTCATCGACAACGAGATCATGCTGCAACGGGCGGAGAAGCTGAGCCTGATGGCCGGGGACGCCGACGTCGACGCCAAGTTCAACGAGCTCAAAGCGCCCTACACCCAGGAAGAATTCCAGAAGCAACTGGACGCGCGCAAGATGACGGTCGACGAACTCAAGGCGCAACTGCGCCGCGATCTCAGCGTGCAGAAGCTGTTCAATAAGGAAATCACTTCGCAGATCACCATCACCGACAAAGACATCAGCGATTTCTATACCGCCAACAAAGCCAGTTTCAATCTGGCTGAGCCGCAGATTCATATGGCGCAAATTCTGGTTACGCCCACTCCCGACCCCAACGTGCGCAATTTGAAGAACGACAAGGCGCGAGATGAGGAACAGGCGCGCAAGAAGATCCAGAGCATCGCCACGCGCCTTCGCCAGGGCGAGGATTTCGCGATGCTGGCGCAGAATTATTCGGAAGATCCCAATTCATCGCAGAACGGCGGGGATCTGGGATTCGTCCCGGAATCCGCGCTGGAGAAGGCCAATGCCGATCTGCGCCGGACTTTGATGGCACTGGGGCCCGGGGAAACCACTCGCTCCGCTGCATACCGCCGAGGGCTATCGCATTCTGAGGCTGATCACGCGCGAGCCCGCCGGACAGCGTGAGCTTTCAGACCCTAAGGTTCAGCAAACCATTCGCGAACAACTGCTCAATCGGAAGGATCAATTGTTGAAAGCTGCCTACTACGAGATGGCGCGCAACGATGCCAAAGTGGTGAATTACTTCGTGAACGGGATCGTCGGCGCCAGCGCTAAAAAGTAGGGCGGCCATGAAGAGATCAATCGCGATCCTCTGCGCGTTATGTTTTTTCGCATCGGCGGCGCCCCCGCAAGCGCCTGAAACGCGGCTCAACCCTGCCGTGAAGCAAATCGTGGACGCGATCTCCGAGCAGCGGATCGCGGCAATTTCGCGGAAGCTGGAAGGCTTCGGGACGCGCTATGTGCTCTCGGCGCAGGACGACCCAGAGCACGGGATTGGCGCGGCCAAGCGCTGGATTCGCGATGAGCTGCAGAGCTACAGCCCGCGCCTGGAAGTCAGCTACCAGGATTTCTCGGTCAAGAAGGGCGCGCGCCAAGGCCAGATTATTCGAGATGTGGAGCTGTCCAATATTGTGGCGGTGCTTCCGGGCGGCATTCACAAGGATCGCTACGTGCTGGTGACCGCGCACTACGATTCAGTCGCGCTGATACGGAAACCGTACACGGGTGAGGAACAAGCCATCGCCGAGGCGGTTCGGCAAGGGATCGATGAAAAGGAAGCTCGGCAACTGCGCAAGGTGCGCCCTCCCGATGAAGATCTTGGGCCGCTCGATATGGAAGCAACGGCCACGCAGCAGATTGCGCCCGGCGTGACGGATGACGGCAGCGGCACGGCGGCCGTGATGGAGCTGGCGCGCGTCATGAGCCAGTATCAGTTCGACAAGTCCATCGTATTCGTGGCCTTCGCCGCCGAAGAAATCGGTTTGAGCGGGAGCCAGGCCTACGCTGCCATGGCGAAACGCACCGGCATGCAGATTGAAGCGGTGCTGAACAACGACATCATCGGCAGCGATGTTTCCGGCAACGGGCGGTCATCGAGCAGCGTGCTGCGGCTCTTCGCCGCCGGCCCGGAAGACTCACCGTCCCGCGAGATCGGGCGCTATATGCAGCAGGTCGCGCAACGATACGTGCCGTCGATGCAGGTCGAAATGGTGTTCCGCCAAGACCGCTTTATGCGCGGAGGGGATCACACGCCATTCCTGAATCAGGGTTTCCCGCGGTGCGCCTGACCACGGCCAGCGAGAATTACAAGAATCAGCACACGATCACCGATACTTTCGCCAACACTTCGGTGCCCTACACCACGCGGGTTGCCCGCATGAACGCCGCGGCTCTGGCGAGCCTGGCTCTCGCGCCAGCGCCACCGGAGCTGAACTGGACCTACGCATCGGGGCCGAACAAGGGCGGCCACATACCCCTGCTGTCGCGAGGGAAGTCGGGATACGACGCGGTTCTGCGCTGGCTCCCCAACACCGAGCCGGACCTTGCGGGCTACGCGGTGGTGATGCGCTCGACGACTTCGCCGGTGTGGGAGCGCGAAACCTGGGTGGGCAACGTGACCAGCTACGTAATGCCGGACGTGTCGATCGACGACGTGGTGATCGGAGTGAAGGCGGTCGATCGCGACGGCAATCAGAGCGTGGTGTCGCCTTATAGGGAGCCGGTTTTGCCCGGAATGCTCACGCCCTCTCAAGCCAAGTAGCGCGAGAGCAAGTTTGGCGGCGCCCGTCTAATGCGTGGGGGCTTGCCGGCGGCCAGCTAGTGCGCGGGCGTCTTTTCCAACTGCTGCTTGGCCCACAGGCGCGCCGGATTCAGTTTGACGGCGAGCTCGAACTCCTTGTGCGCGTCCGCATTGCGGTTCAGTTTTCGCAGCGCGATCCCCAGCCACAAATGCGCGTCGGCGGAATTCGCATCGAGCGCGATGGCCTTCTCGAAATCCTTGATCGCCAGCTCCACGCCGCCGCCGAACGCCGCCGGCAAATAATAGTTGCCGATGCCGTGGCTCAAATAGTTCATGGGCTCGCGGGAATCGAGCGCCATGGCCTTATCCACTTCATCCAACGCGCAGCGGCCATATTTGAGAGCCCCCAGCGCTCCCAGGGCGGCGGCTTCCTGGCCGCATAAAGTGCCCCAGATCCGGTGATACTCGGCTTCGCCAGGTTTAAGAGCCACGGCGCGCTCCGCTGCTTTCATTCCGGCTTCCGAAGCGCCGCGCGCCAGCGCCTTGTCGTGCATTTCGGTGGCGACTTCCGCCAAGGTCGATTGCGCCAGGGCCGCCTGGTACTGCGCGCGGGCGTCGGCAGGCTGGCGATCCGCCGCGGAGGAGAGTTGCGTGGCGATCTGCTCTAGCTTTGGGCGGTTCTGCGCGTCACGGGCTTTTTGCAGCTCGGGGTTAGCGGGAGAGCCCGCTAGAAAGAGGAACAGAAACACGACTGGCATGTTGGTACATGATTGGATTACATCAGGGTCCAAAAGGTTACTGGAAACTTACGCGGCGCGGTAGCTTCCCAATACCCGCAGAAAATCCGCCAGCTCGCCCAGGTGGCCCAGCGCGTTGCGCACTGCCTTGTCGTCGCGATGGCCCCATAAGTCCAGATAGAACAAATACTCCCAGGGCTTGCCGCGCAGGGGGCGCGACTCGATTTTCACCAGATTGACATCCCGCAAGGCCAGAGTGCCTATGGAGCGGAACAACGCCCCGGGAATGTTGCGAGTGGAAAATACCAGCGAAGTTTTCCAGGGATGCTTCGACGGCTCCGCGCACGGTGCGCGGCTTCGCGCCCGCAGGTTCCAGCAGGAAGAACCGGGTAAAATTCTGGCGGTCGTCTTCGATACCGCGCTTCAAAATGTGGGCGCCATAGATTTGGGCCGCCAGTTCGGAGGCGATGGCCCCGGCATCGGGAGGCCGCTGCTCCATGATCATTTTTACGCTGCCCGCGGTGTCGTAAAACGGCGTTCGCTCGATCCGCGGGTGGCTGGCGAAAAAGTCCAGACATTGGTTGAGCGCCACCGGGTGCGAATACACGGTGCGGAGCGCGCGCAACGACACGCCAGGCGGAGCGATCAGATTGTGGATCACCCGCACGCTGGTTTCTGCGGTTATTTCGAGCGAATATTTCAGCAGCAGGTCGTAATTTTCGTGCACCGACCCGGCCAACGTGTTCTCCAGCGGAATCACGGCGGCGTCCACTTTACCGGAGTCCACTGCGGCAAAGGCTTCGTCGAAACGCTGGTGGGCGATGGGCTGGGCCTGTGGGACCCAGCAACTGGAGAATGGCCTGCTGGCTGAACGCGCCCAGCTCGCCCTGGAATGCGATCCGCATTGGCTTGGTAGAGTTTGCCTTGCTCCTCTTGGGCGTGTTGCGCCCCGGCGCGGGCTTGCTACGCGTCATCGCTTTCCTTCCCACTCCCGCGCGTCCGCTGCCGGCGTTCCCGCCAGTGCCATCACGCGATCCACACTATGTTCCACGATGTCGGCTACCGTCTGCGGCTGAAGATAAAAGGCCGGCATTGGCGGCGCGAGGATCGCGCCCATTTCGGCCAGCGCGGCCATGGAGCGCAAGTGGCCCAGATGCAAAGGCGACTCGCGAACCATCAGCACCAGCCGGCGGCGCTCCTTCAGCGTGACATCCGCCGCGCGGACGATCAGGTTGGAGCTGATGCCATGCGCGATCGCCGACATGGTGTGAATCGAGCACGGCGCCACCACCATGGCATCGATAGCGACCGAACCGCTGGCCAAGCGGCAGCCGATGTCTTCGACCGCGTAATGGAAATGCGCCAGCGCCTTGAAATCGGCGGCGGATTTCCCCATCTCCAGGAACGCGGTGCGCTCGCCGGACCGCGATAGCACCAGGTGGGTCTCCACGCCTTCCTGCAGACGCAACTTCTCTAGCAGCCGCCAGCCGTAGATGGAGCCGCTTGCTCCCGTCACTCCAACGATAACGCGCAAATGACTTTCCAAGGTTATGCGCCGCTGTCCGCGAGCGTTTTTTATGAGAAATTCTTGCAAATCGGTCGCTTGTGGAAAATTTCGTTCTGAATTCCGAACAGACTGCTTGCTCATGGGCGGTCTTGAACGCTATAATCCTAGCCGAACCTATAATCATATATCTAGGCATTTATCTCTCACGAGTCAGCTGGGTTTATTGCGGCTGAGCTATCAGTCTGACTAATGATACTCAACCACCTATGATGGAGGAACCAGGGCAGAAACTCAAGCGCGTCCGTGAACGGCTGAATTTGCGCTTTCGCGAGGTGGAGGAAGCCAGCACCGAGATCGCTCAACGACGCGGCAATGACGAGTTCATCGTCGCCCTCAGCCGCCTCGCGGACATTGAAAACAAAGGTACAATCCCCTCTATTTACCGTCTGTATTCCCTCTGCGCGATCTATCGGCTGGATCTTACGGACGTCCTCGGCTGGTACGGCATCTCTCTTGGCATGATCCCGGCGGACGCTCAAGTTATTGAACATGAACGGACGCACCTCATCGGATTCCGCCCGGAGGAAGGTGAACGTGCAGGTTCCCATCGCGCTCGATCCCGGGCTAGATCTCACCCGCACCGCGTTTTTGAGCCGCTTGATCCAGCAATGGGGCACAGTTCCGCTCACATTATTAACGAACCTGGATTTGCGGAATTATCGCTATGGATTCATCGGAACCGAAGACTGGTCTATGTTCCCTCTCATTCCGCCCGGCTCACTGGTGGTGATTGACGACTCCAAACGGCGCGTCGCCACTTCCGGATGGTCCACTGAGTTTGAACGCCCGATTTATTTTCTGGAGCATCGCGAAGGATACGCCTGCGGATGGTGCTCCATGCGCGATGGAACGCTGATCGTACAACCGCATCCGGCATCCAATTGCGACGCGGAATCCTATGCTTATCCCAGCGAGATTGAGGTGATTGGCCAAGTCACGCGGGTCGCGCTGAGCCTGGAAGCCGGCCGCCGCCGGAATCGTTCTTAATCAGTTCCAGCAGAATTTCCATTTCCATCTTAAATTGGCGGCGTTGCGCCGGGCTGGCGGAATCCGGAACCTGACCCAAGTACGGCATAGCGCGAGCGAGATACGTGACCACCTGCCGCGGATTTTCATACACATTCTGGAAATAGACGACCAGATCCGCGCTCTTAGACGGCAGCGGCAAATTGAGCCATTCACGAAAATTGTCCTCATGGCTCTTCCGCATGGCGCTCAGGCTCTCCTCGCGCCCGAAAGCGGCGCTTAAGCCGTGATGGCGGTAGATGCCGGAGTTTGCGTCCCGCAAAGATGCCAGATAGACCAATCTTCCGTAGGTGCTGGGGATCTGCGAAAGGGTGTGCTTCCATAGGTCCGCGAGCGCATTTCGCTCAAGCATTCCTTTAGGTCTGAAGCGTGGCATCCGAAGTCCCGGTGCCCTCCATTGTACGCCACGGCCAGCGCATTCGTCAGGCGGCTGGAAGCTGTCGTTCTGGATTCCGAAAACATCTGCAAGACCTCTCAGAAAGCCTCGTCGGGCCGGTAGGCTCGACCCGGTAGAGACTCTCCGCTCTATCCACATTCTTGGAGGTTTTACATGTTTAAGAAAATCGCGATGTTATTGGCGTTGACATTTTCCCTGGCTGCGATGGCTGCCGCCGAGCAGTATCCGCTCCCTGGCCCCGGCGGCGGTGGCGGCAACATAATTCTGAAATAGCCCTTAAAGCTGCGGGAACTCACGCGGGCTTTGGCGTCGCATCGCATAAAACCCGCGTGAGAATTGCCGCGTGGATTGAGCTTACTTCGAGAGGCCGCGTGCTAGACTCGAACGATCGGCATGTCGGTTGCGGAGCGAGCTCTTTTCTACCTGAATTTCATCGCGCAACTAGTGCTGCTGTATAGGCTCCTGCATTTCAGGCTCTATCGGATATATTTATCTCTGTTTTTGTACTGGCTCCTGCAGGCGCTTCCCAGCGTTGCTCTCATGGCTATGTCCTCCGTCGATTCCCGCGGGTACAGGTACGTGTACTGGGGAGCGCAAACCATCAATGTGCTCATGGCGGTCTTCGTAGTGCAAGACGTGTATCGAATCGCGCTCCTGGAGCACCCCGCAGTAGCCTCATACGCGAGACGCACGGTGCTGGTGGCGATGGCGATGGCCGCGATTGTGACGCTGTCCGGCATCACACTGGACTCGACCGTTCTCGCAGGCCAATCCCCCGCAGTCCATCGCTTCGCGACGTTTGAACGCAGCATGAATTTCGTGATTCTTCTGTTCCTGCTGCTCATCAGTGTCTTGCTGCTGTGGTTTCCGATAAAAGTCCGGCGAAATATCGTAGTCTACATATCGGGCTTTTTACTATTTTCTGCGTCCCGTTCGTTCGGGATTCTTTTGTCCAATATTCTCCCCCCGAGCGACACCCGTATGGTGAGCACATGCCTGCTTGTGCTTACCTTGATATCCCTGCTGATTTGGATTGTTGGAATCGAGCCCGAAGGGGAATTGGTAACCGCAACGCCGGGATACCGGCGGAACCCCGAGGCAATGCAACGGCTTAGCCATCAGCTCGATTCCATTAACGCTGCGTTGACGCAATTTGGCCAGCATTAATGAGCAGCCGGGTATTGCGGCAATTGCATTCCGGGGAAATAGACGGTATTCTGATGAAGCATTGCAGGGATATTTGAGATAAATATGAGTTTGACGCTGGCTTGGGTGGTTACGGTCGGCTCGCTGATCGTATTGCTCTGGGTGCTGACCCGGATGATATTGCGGCGGCGGAGTTCCGCCGCGCTGAGTAGCGATGAAACCGACGGCTTTTCTTTGGATCGTTATCAGCCAATGGGACGCCTCATGGCTGAAGAAGACCTGGTGTTTCTGAAGTCCCAACCAGGTTATCGAGCGGAAATAGGCGAGCGCTGGAAACGCGAACGCCGCCGGATCTTCCGGTTATATCTGGCCGAGCTCAAGGCGGATTTCCGCAAATTACATGCCCACGCGAGGGAACTGGTGGCGGCATCGGGAGCGGATTCGGCGGCACTGGTGGAAGTACTGATGAGGCAGCAGGTGAAGTTTCTGATGGCCACTACCGCCCTGGAGTTCCGCCTGGCGCTGCAGTGGATGGGGGTCGGCAAGGTGGACATCGCTCCATTGATCGAGCTGGTCGAGGCGATGCGCGTGGATTTAGCGCAACGTACCGCGCCGCACGCTGTTTAAGCGCGGACCGCGCGCGATTAAAGTGCCGCTTCAGAGCGCCCGCAAGAGCAGCTTTGCCTCCGCGAGCCGTTCGAATTCCCGCTCGGCGAGCTTGAAATCTCGCGTATGGACACATCGGCGCGCGCCGGTATGCTCGGCGGGGTAGCGCAAATGCAGCATCTCGTGAAATAGGACGTATTCGACGGCCAGTCTGGGCGTATCGATCCCATCCAGAATCCGGCTCAGCACGATGGCGTTGTGCGACGGGTCGTAATGTCCTAAAAGTGTGCGCGACGCATACGGGCTCCATCCGAGGATGGGGCGAGCCATTAGTCCATGGAAGTAGCGGAAGTTCAGCTCTTCGAAAATTTCATACAGATCGTAGCGGATGCCTTTGGGCCCTTCGACGCGCTTGCGGCCGCGGATCTGCCGCACCACGTCCAGACTGCGCCGTATGTCGCGGCGGTTGAGATAGCGGCGATACCGCAGATTGCTCTCGGGGGGCACCGGCCGCCGGAAAAGCTTGGCGAGCAGGATTTCGGCCAGCGCCTCCATGACACCGGCGGGCGCTCCCTCGAGGGTGTCGGCCAAGCGGATGCGCAGCGTGCCTGATTCCCAGCGGACTTGCGCGTTCGCGCTGGCGTAACGCTTGAACTGCACCTGTACTTCCGGCAGTGGGGTTCGCGGCCGCAGTTGCCGGAACACCCGCCGATAGATTTGCTCCAGTGTTTCGACGGTGCCTGCCGGCTCCGGCTGTGCGGTCAGAATGGCAGCGCCCTCGACTTGCATTTCTTCCCGAATGTAACATAGCTTAAGAGGGCCGCTTCGCGGCGCCTCCTTAGGCTGCTGCGCGGGGCAAAAATAGACGCCGTCCGCGCCTGCGAGGGCCGTTGCATGCGGTTCACCAAGAACTGCGGCGCGGGCCTCGACGCGACTCAGGCTGGGGCCGCGGCTCGCGGATTTCATTCCACTCGCAAGGAGAGCGTATTTGCCTGGAGCTAAAATCAGCGCACTTGGTTGTTATGTGCCACCGGGGGTGCTAACCAATCAAGATTTGGAAAAAATGGTCGACACCACCGACCAATGGATTCTCGAGCGCACGGGTATCAGTGAGCGCCACATTGCCGCTCCCGACGTGGCCACTTCCGATATGGCCGTTGAAGCGGCGCGTTGCGTTTTGCTCCAGCGCGGCATCGCCGCCACTGAGATCGAAGCCATCATTGTGTGCACGGTTACTCCCGATATGATGTTTCCCTCCACCGCATGCCTGGTGCAGGACCGCATTGGCGCCAAGGGTGCGTGGGGTTTCGATCTGGTGGCTGCCTGTTCCGGTTTCCTTTATGGGCTGACGACGGCGGCGAACCTGGTGATCGCCGGCTCGCACAAAAAAGTGATGGTGATCGGGGCCGACACCATGTCGCGCGTGATCGACTATACCGATCGCAGCACTTGCATTCTGTTCGGCGATGCCGCGGGCGCGATGATCGTAGAAGCGGCGGAGGCGGGTGAAGGCTTCATCGGATTCCTGAACGAAGTGGATGGCTCGGGTGGCGATTTTCTGAAAATGCCGGGCGGCGGCAGCCGGATGCCGGCCAGCGCGGAGAGCGTCGCAACCCGCCAGCATTACGTCAAGCAGGAAGGCCAGCAGGTCTTCAAGTTCGCGGTCCGCAAGATGTACGAGATCTGCGAGACCTTGCTCGAACGCCACGGACTTACGGCCAAGGACGTTAAAGTTCTGGTCGCGCACCAAGCCAACCGGCGCATCATCATGGCGACAGCGGAGCGGCTGGGGATGTCTGAGGATCAAGTGATCATCAATATTGGGCGCTTCGGAAACACAACCGCCGCGACGATTCCGCTGGCGGCGCGCGATGCCGTCGAGAAGGGACTGTTGACCCAAAGAGATATCGTCTTATTCGCCGCGGTGGGCGCGGGTTTCACCGCGGGCGCCAGTTTGTGGCGTTGGGAATACTAAGGAGTGGCGTCTTCTCACTCCCACAGTGGTTCGGGATTACGCCGGGGGCCCAGCGTGAGGAGGGCGTTCGACAAGCAAACCAGGGTGCTCATCGAGAATCTTCACCACCCTCGCTCCGGGCAAAAAATACGGCGAAACGAAGGATATTTGGCAGGCGGGAGTAAATCGCTCCTGGCGATTCTACTTCAGGATTAAGGACGACACCTATATTTGCATTCCAGTTTCCTATTCCTCACGAAGTATGGCGTATAGGTAACTGTCGTGCCAAACGCCGTGGACCTTCAAGTTTTTGAGTTCGTATCCCTCTTTTCTCATGCCGATCTTCTCAAGCACTCGTGACGATGCTGGATTTTCTGGAAGACATGTGGCAAACATCCGGTGGAGGTTCATTTCCGAAAAGCCGATCCTCAATAGTGCTCGCGCTGATTCCGCTGCGACACCACGCCTCCAGCAATCGGGCCTCACCAAATACCATATCTCGCCTTGCTCAGATCCCTGCGAGACTACGATCCCGCATAGGCCAACTAAATCGTCGGAATTCCGGTCTTCTATCGCACGAACCACTGACAGCCAAGCTCCACTGGGAGCTTCGGCAATGAGGTCTTCAAGATATTTCCGGCTTTCTTCTATGTCTGTGCAAAGCGGTAGGAGCATATACCGCACGACATTCCAATCTGAGAGAAGTCCATAAATCGGCCACAAGTCGGTGTGCGTCAGGTGACGGAGCGTCACCGTAACTGAGCCATCCGGCATGTTGGCCCTCCATAGACGATGCTACAGCGTACAATCGCCGTGCAAAGTCACGATGTGGTACAGCCGCATGACCAGGCTTATTCCGCATCCGAAATAACCGGAGTTCGAGAGTCGTTAGCCGCTACTCTCAGTGATTCGGCAGTGGAAATTCCCGCAGGCCGTCGTCGAGACCAACGATGCGCACGGACTGAGGTTTCGCGGGCTCTTTCGGAGCTACCGCCGCGGGCTTCGCGGGCTCCGGCTCCGGCGGGCGCAAGTGCTGGGCTAGCTCCTGCGCAGACACCTGAAGTTTCAACCGCACGGAATTTCCGTCCTCGATCACATTCATGTCCTGCAGCAACGCGTTAAAGCTGGGGACTGCCTCGCGAAAGTAGTCGGCGCTGAGCTCGGCGTCTTCGGGCGTCGCCATGTCGTAGCGCGCGTCCAAAACCAAGCCACGCCGGACGCTCACGCCGCCGTCAAAATCGCCGCTTTCGAACGCCACTGGGATAAACACGCTCACCAGTGGATCGGGCAGCGCCGTGGCCGTAATCCACAGGTCGTAGGACGCCGCCAGGTGCGCTCCCCGCGCAAGAAGTGGCGACGACTGACGCTCGGCGGTCAATAAGCTTCGATCAACGGCGGCTTCGAGGGTATCCCTAAAGCCAATGAGGAGTAGCGTGTCGCTCACCTGCGCCACGCTGCGCCCGCGCGTCCCGGGAGCGATCCACATCCGCACGCCGTCATAATCGGCCGATCTCATGCCTAAGACCGCAGCCTGCGCGGCCACCGTGGCGGCCGGAAACGATCCGCTGGCGACTCCTAACAGGTCCGGGCCCGCGAGCAGAATTTCCCTGGCATCGCGCAGGCACGCGAGATCCGGGAAGCCTAGCCGGCCGCTCGCGGAGAGTTCCACGCCAAGGGCATCGGCCAGAAACGATTCGTGCAACTGCTGCCACTCGATACCGACAATCGCGCTCGAATCCGGCGCGATGTAATTCCACGCGCGAGGGTACGATTCGCCCATGGCGAGCGATGCCGCCAGCCCAATCCCCAGTACAATCCAAAGAACGCCGATCCAAAAAGCTCGCATGAGAGTTGCCACGCTTAGTCATCGGTAGAACAAACCATGACTTTTAGGTCTCGGTAACTTTTACCATTTCGCCCGCCCTTTCCGCCGCGAACGTGCTGAAATCGCAGATCGCTAAGCGCTGGCACGCGAATTGCACCGTTAAGTTACGATGCAAGCACCCGCCTACGCTGAAGCCTTTCAAAACGGATTTGGCGCCACCCGCCGTTTTCTCATTTCTCGCGGCGCGCCGCTCGAAGAAGCCGAAGAGATCGCCCAAGCCGCCTGGGCGCGCGGCTGGGAATATCGCGAACAATTGCGCGACCCCGGTCTGGTGAGCTATTGGGTGAATTCCATCGCCCGAAATCTGTACCGTGCGCGCTTTCGCTCCGCGGCGCCGGTGCCGCTCGAACACATTCAGGAACCGTCCTACGCTTTCGATACCAGTTCCATCGATCTGCGGAGAATGCTCGACGCGTGCTCGCAGCGCGACCGCGCGCTGCTGGAGCGGACTCTGCAAGGCTATACCGCCGAGGAACTTTCGCGGACCGCGGGCATTAGTTCCACGGGGATCCGTGTACGCTTGTTGCGGGCCCGCCAGACTCTGCGCCAAAAATTAAGTATCGCCGCCGCCTAGCCGGCGTCCGCTCCAACGGGCGTGCGCCTGGCAGCCGAGACCGCCGGCCGATTTCATTTATCATGTGACGAAGAACCTTCGTCGGCATGGAAGACATCCTTGAGCTCCGCGGCCTGTCGAAGCAATTCGCGACGCACCGCGCGGTTCATGATGTTTCGCTCGCGATCGAACGCGGTGCGTTTTTCTCGCTGCTGGGTCCCTCGGGCTGCGGCAAGACGACGACGCTTCGCTTGATCGCCGGCTTCGAAACGCCCAGCGCGGGCGAGATCTGGTTGAATGGCTCGCGCATCGACGCGCTTCCGCCCTTTCGGCGCAGTGTCAATACTGTATTCCAGAGCTATGCGTTGTTTCCGCACCTGACGGTTTTGGGCAACGTCGAATTTGGATTGCGGCATGCGCCGGCGGCGGACGCGGAGCAGCGTGTGCGCCGGGTGCTGGAACAGGTGCAGATGTCGGATAAGCAATCGCGCAAGCCCTCCGAGCTTTCAGGCGGAGAGCGCCAACGCGTGGCCCTGGCCCGGGCACTGGTGTTGGCGCCGGACGTTCTGCTGCTGGACGAACCGCTTTCCGCGCTCGATCCGCAGCTCCGCAAACAGGTGCGCGCCGAGCTGAAGGCCTTGCAGCGGCAAACCGGCGTTACTTTTCTGTTCGTGACCCATGACCAGGAAGAGGCGCTGGCGCTGTCGGATCGCATCGCCGTCATGCGCGGCGGTGAAATCGAACAGGCCGGGACACCGCAGGAACTTTATCAGAAGCCGCGGACGCGTTTCGTGGCGTCTTTTCTGGGCGAAATGAATTGGGTGGATGGCGTCGGAATCCGCCCGGAATGCGTGCGCGTGTCGCTCGATGGTGTCTCGAATGCGCGCCCGGGCCGCATCGCGCACACCACTTTTCTCGGACCGCACCGCCATCTTTCGATTCAGTTGGAGAGCGGGGAAGTCGTCACCGCGCAAACCGCGGCGGCCGTCGCCTTCAATGCCGGAGAGACCGTGCAGGTTTCCTGGGACCCGGCCGACGAATTGCGGTTCCCCTCATGACACGCCTGCGCAACATTTTCGTGGCGCCCGCCGCGGTCCTGATGCTGGTGACGATCGCGGTGCCGGCGGCGATTATCTGCGTATATAGCGTTCTGAGCCGCGGTGCATACGGTGGAGTCGAGCTGCCGTGGACAATCGAAAACTACAGCCGCTTGATCGATCCGCTGTATGGCGGAATCTTCGTGCGGTCGCTTGCGCTCGCGGCTGCGGCCACGGCGCTGTGCATCCTGCTGGGATTCCCGCTGGCTCTGTTCATCGCGCGCTCGGGAACGCGCAAGAATTTGTATTTGAGCCTGGTGATCCTGCCGTTCTGGACCAGCTTTCTGATCCGCCTTTACGCCTGGATGTTTCTGCTGCGCGATACCGGTTTGATCAATACCGCGCTCCAATCGTTGGGACTGATCCGCCAGCCGCTTCCGCTGCTCTATAACAGCGGAGCGGTGCTGCTCGGCTTGGTCTACGGCTTTCTGCCGTTTGCCGTGCTGCCGATTTACGCGACCTTGGAACGTCTCGACAAGAGTCTGCTCGAAGCCGCGGCGGATCTGGGCGCCCGGCCCATCGCGGTGCTGACGCGGGTCACCGTGCCGCTGTGTGCTCCGGGCATTGGGGCGGCGGCGATCCTGGTGTTTGTCCCTTCGTTGGGCACCTACATCACATCGGATCTGCTGGGCGGCAGCAAGACCATCCTCATCGGCAATCTGGTGCAGAATCAGTTCACCACCGCGCGCGACTGGCCCTTCGGCGCGGCCGTCTCAATCGTGTTGATGATCGTCGCGGTCCTGCTGATGTTCGCTGTGCGGCGGCGGGGCGAGGAACTTCTATGAAACGCGGGCTGGCCATTTACGCCATCGCCGTCTATGCGTTTCTGCACCTGCCGTTGTTGATCCTGGCAGTCTTCAGCGTCAATGTATCGCGCTTCACTGCGTGGCAAGGATTCTCGCTGCACTGGTATCAAGCGATGTTCGCCGATCGCGATCTTCTGGAATCGGCCGGGAACAGCCTGGCGATCGCCGTCACGTCTACTGCACTCTCGACCGCGATCGGAACGCTGGCGGCTTACGCTTTGTGGAAGCGCGCATCGAACTGGCTGGCCGGAGGGCTTTATTTGTCGCTGGTGACGCCGGAGATCGTCACCGGAGTGTCGCTGCTTGCGCTGTTCCAATGGGCGTTTCGCTATGTCAATTTTCGCTTGGGCATGCACACGGTGATTCTGGCGCATGTGTCATTCTCAATCGCCTATGTGGTGGTAGTGGTGATGGCCCGCTTGCGCGGATTCGATCCGGCGCTCGAAGAAGCGGCGCAGGATCTGGGCGCGACCGAGTTCGCGGCCTTCCGGCGCGTGACCTTGCCGTATCTCGCGCCCGCCATCGCCGCCGCCGCGATGCTCGCGTTCACGATTTCGATTGACGACTACGTGATCACCAGCCTGGTGGCCGGCGTCGATTCGCAAACCTTGCCGATGGTGATCTATGCGATGGCGCGCCGCGGCGTGAGCCCGGTGCTCAACGCCGTCTCGACCACTATCGTGGTGCTGCTGGGCACACTGGTGTTGCTGTCGGAAAGGTTGCGTCGTGCATGAGGCAAAGCCTATGAAGCGCCGAACGTTTCTGCTGGCCGGCGCCACCGCAGCCGCATGCGGCCGCGGGCCCCGGCTCAATGTATACAACTGGTCGGATTACATCGCACCCGAAACCGTCCCGCAATTCGAGCGCGAGTTCGGCGTGCGCATCCATTACGGAACTTACGAAAGCAATCAGGAAATGCTGGCGCAGGTGATGAGCGGCAATTCGGGTTGGGACGTGGTGTTTCCCTCGGAAGATTTCATTGAGCCGATGCGTGCTCTGAAATTGCTCGCCCCGCTGGATCACGCGCTGCTCCCCAATCTGAGCGCACTGGCGCCTGAATTTCAGCGTCCGCCCTGGGACCCGGAGCTGCGCTGGGCCATCCCTTACATGCATGGCGTCACTGGAATCCTGTATCAACGCAGCCTGCAGCCGGCGCCTGCATCGTGGGCGGATCTGTGGGACGCGCGGCTGCGCGGACGCCTCACCATGCTCGACGATGAACCCGAAGTCTTGGGCGCGTGCCTGAAGAAGCTGCACTATTCGATCAATTCCGGGAACCCCGCCGAGTTGCAGGCCGCGCGCCAGGAAGCTCTCGCGCAGAAGCCCTTGCTGCGCGCCTACCTGAACGCCGAAGTGCGGGACCAGGCCGTGGCGGGCGACGTTCTCGCCGCCCAAGCCTGGGCCGTCACCGCCGCGCAAGCCATCGCCGCCGCGCCCGGAAAGCTGGCGTTTGCGTTTCCCAGCGAAGGCTTCCCGCGGTTCGCAGATAATGTCGCGATCCTGCGCGAGAGCCGGCGCGTCGAAGCGGCGCATCAGTGGATCAATTACCTGCTGCGTCCGCAAGTGGCCGCCGGGATCGTGATGTCGACGCACACGGCGAGCGCGAATCAAGAAGCTCTGCGCTATCTGCCGCCGCAGGTCCGTCAGGATCCGGTGCTGTATCCGTCTCCCGAAGTGCTGGCGCGCGGAGAATGGTTTCAGGCCCAGCCGGCTGCGTCCCAAAAATTACGCGATCGATTGTGGACGGAGATTAAGAACTCCTAATACACTACTGATAGGTGGCCGTGCGTCTGGGGCGTCCTAATCCGTCTTAGGCCGGCCTCCTTGAGGATCATGCAGCCATTTTTGCTTCCGATCATTTCGAAGCTCACGGTCTTGTCGGTCATCGACATCCTGGCCGTGGCGGTGCTGATTTATCAATTCATCATGATCGTCCGCGGCCGCCGCGCGGCGCCCATCCTGACCGGGATCGGCGTGCTGCTGGTGGTGTATCTGGGCGCGGTTTGGGCCCATCTGGATCTGCTGCGCTCGGTGCTCGCGGCCCTCGCGCCGTATACGGCCTTCGCGCTCATCGTCATGTTTCAGTCGGAGATCCGGCGCCTGCTCTCGCGCATTGGCCGCTTCCGCTGGCTGGGCCTGGAGGGGCAGCTGGAGCGCCGCGAAGTCGCCGACGAAATCATGCTGGCGGTGCAAGCCTTGATCGACAGCAGGACCGGCGCGCTGATCGTGATCGAACGCGACATTGGGCTGCGCACGTTTGTCGAGAGCGGGGTCGCGCTGGACGCGGTGGTGTCGCGCGACCTGCTGTGCTCCATCTTCGAGCGCGGCGGCGCGCTGCACGATGGAGCGGCGATTATTCAAGGCGACCGCGTCGCAGCGGCGGCCTGCTTCCTGCCCTTGACCACCAACCCGGTGATGCTGCGGCGGCTGGGTACGCGCCATCGCGCCGCCATCGGTGTCACCGAAGAAAGCGACGCCCTCGCGATTGTGGTTTCTGAAGAGACCGGCCAGATCGCCATCGCATCCCGCGGCGACCTGGAGCCCGACATTTCAATGGAACGCCTGCAGGAACGTCTCACGCGCCATACCACCGGGAAGGCCGGACCGGCGGCTGGGGCCAGCGAACCACGCTGGAAGCAGGCGGAGCCGTAGAGATCATGGGAATCGTCAAGAATCTCGGCTGGAAACTGGGCTCGCTGGTGATCGCGGTCTTGCTGTGGCTCGCCTTCTCTTCGGCGCCATTGGTGGTCACCACCCACACCGCGCCGATCGTTTACAGCAATCTGGCCAATGGCTGGATGGTGGCCGGCAATTCACCCGAAACCGTGCATCTCGAATTGCGCGGACCGGAGGGACGATTGACGGTTGCCAGCCTTGCCGAGACCGTGGTCCGGTTCGATCTGGCGGACGTTGATGGCACCGACGAGCGCACGTTCACGATCTCGGAATCCAATCTCAACCTGCCGCCCGGCGTAGCGTTCCTGCGCGCGGTGCCATCGCAGTTGCGGCTGCATCTGGCGCGCCTTAAGGAGAAGGAGGTGCCGGTCGAGGTCCGATTCTCCGGCGCCCTGCCAGCCGGGTATCAACTGGCGGGGCAAAGCGTGGCACCCGAACAGTTGAGTATTGCCGGCCCGGAGACACGCGTCGCGTCCGTAACTCGGGTTCAGACCGACCCCATTGATCTGCATAACTTGACGCAATCCGCCGATTATCGAGTAGACGCTTTCGTCGACGACCCGCAAGTGCATTTTGAATTCGCCCCCGCAAGTCACCGTCCACCTGACTATCGAACGGACAGGAAAATAACCCCAACGTGAGACAACTTTTTGGAACCGATGGAATGCGCGGCGTCGCGGGCGAGTACCCGCTCGACGCTGCCACGACGTTCGCCGTAGGCGTGGCGCTCGCGAACTGGGTGAGGGATCATCCGGCCGGCGGCGGAATAACGGTGGACCCCGAAGTAGTCATAGGAATGGACACGCGCGAGTCCGGTCCGTCGATTGCCGGATATGTCGCGGGCGGCTTGGCAAGCCGCGGAGTCAAGGCGCGCTTTGCCGGACTGATCACCACTCCCGGCATTGCGCACGTCACGCGCACCGGGCCGTTCGCGGCCGGCGTCATGATATCGGCGTCGCACAATCCGTATCGCGACAACGGCATCAAGATCATCGATCATTCCGGATTCAAGCTGCCGGACGAAGACGAGCACGCGATCGAGCGCGACATATTCGCCTGCCTGGATTCCGGGGTGCGCGCCGAGCCGGCGCGTCTGCAAATAGATGAAGGCCTGGACCGCGAATACATCGAGCACCTGGCGGCTACTCTGCCCGCGGGCCTGGCGGGAATGCGAATCGTTGTCGATGCCGCGCACGGCGCTGCCAGCTTTCTCGCGCCCGCGCTGTTCGAGCGCCTGGGGGCGGTGGTCGAATGCATCGGCTGCGCGCCCGATGGCCGCAATATCAATCTGAACTGCGGATCGCTGCATCTGGAAGGATTGCGCGAGCGGGTGCTCGCCACCGGCGCCGATATCGGAGTCGCTTTCGATGGCGACGCCGACCGCGCGCTATTTGTCTCGCATTCGGGCAAGATCATCGACGGCGACGCGGTGATGCTGGTGACGGCGTTGCGGCTCCACGCCGCCGGGCGTCTCACGGAGGTGATCGCCACCGTTATGTCGAACCTGGGGCTGGAGCGGGCGCTCCGCAGCCATGGCATCGGGCTGGTGCGCACGCCGGTCGGCGACAAGTATGTGCTTCAGGAAATGCTGCGCCGCAACGCGCCCTTGGGCGGGGAGCAAAGCGGCCACATCATCTTCCGGGATTACGCCACCACCGGCGACGGGCTGCTGACGGCGCTGCGGGTCTTCGAGGCGATGCGGGAGTCCGGGCAGGATCTGGACGCACTGACGCGCGAGCTCGAAATCTACCCGCAGCTCCTGGTCAACGTGCGCGTGAAGAACAAGCGGCCGCTCGAAGAGCTGCATCAGGCGAATCGGGAAATCCGCACCGCGGAAGCTGAGTTTGGCGATGCCGGCCGCATCCTGGTGAGGTTTTCCGGAACTGAACCGCTGGCGCGCGTGATGGTGGAAGGCCCCGACCTCGAAGCGCGTGGAGCACTTCGCGAACAGCATCGCGGCGGCGATTCAGGCGGAGCTCGGCGAGTGACTACGCGGCGACTGACTATAATGGGGGTTCTATGTTCTTTCGCAATCACAAGCCCAAGGTCGAGAGCTTCGAGGAGCGGATCGCCGGTTTGAAGGAGCTTGGGTTCACGGCGACCATGGAATCGGCCGGGCGCTGCCGGGTGACTCGCGACGGCTGCGGGGCGGTCATCGAAGATCTTGGCGGCGGCAAAATGGGCATCGGCAAGGCTGGCGTGCTGGTGGGCGGCGAGATCGCGCTGCTGATTCACGGCGGCTACCAGATGTTTCTGCGTACTCCTTCCGGCAAGGAAGTGCCCGCGCTCGCGCCGCATTTGAAAGCGCTGCACGAATTCGACGACGATCTGCGCGAAGGATTGGGCTTGACCACGCTGTATAATCTTGCGCTCGGCACCGTCTGCGACGATCACCTGTATGACCGCGTGGAAGATCGCGATGCCGGTCCGCAGCATTACGCCTGGGATAAGTAAGAACGGGGCCCGGTAGGAATCAGTGTCCGAAGCAGCTAGCCCGCCCGTCCGGCTCAAAATCCTTCAAACCGGTGAGCCCGTTCTGCGGCAGGCGGCACGCGCGCTCACGCCAGAAGAAATCGTTCATCCTGTCATTCAGGAACTGATCGCGCACATGCGCGACACCATGCGCGATGCTCCCGGCGTGGGCTTAGCCGCGCCCCAGATCGGGCTGGGCATCCAGCTCGCCGTGGTCGAGGATCGAGCGGAATATTTGACAGGCATCGCGCCTGAAATTCTGGCCTCGCGCGAGCGCGCACCGGTGCCCTTCATGGTGCTCGTCAATCCCACCATCGTCGAGTATTCGGATGACACCGCCGAGTTCTTTGAAGGCTGCCTGAGCGTAGCCGGATTCAGCGCGCTGGTAAAGCGCTCCCGCGGCGTAGCGGTCGAATATCTGGATGAGCGTGCCCAGCCGCAGCGCGTGGATGCATCCGGCTGGTTTGCGCGGATCTTGCAGCACGAAATCGATCATCTGCGCGGGTCGCTCTACATCGACCGCATGGAGACGCGCTCCTTCACCAGTATCGAGAACATCGGGAGGCATTGGAAGGACCTGCCGGTGGAGGCCGTGCGCGCCGCTCTTGGACTGAGATAAACTCCATTTGGAAACCGGTTAGTAAACCCGAGCCAAGGAGGCCGCGATGCGCAGGTGGTTGTGGGTGTTCTCTTTGGGGGTTGTAACACTTGGGGGGCAGAGCAAGCGCGTGGGACCGCCAGCGCCACCGCCATCGCCCGAAGAAAACCGCGCCAACCTGATTCTCAACGAAGCCCTCGCGAACAAGAATCCGGATGTCCGGAAGCAGGCCGTAGCCGCGCTGGGGCTGATCGGTCCCCGCGAACCATACCTTTCTGAGATTGCCGCCGCGCTTTCCGACAAGGATGTTTATGTGCGGTTATCCGCTGTAGCCAGCCTGGTGGACCTCAAAGACAAAGGCACCGCGGACCTGCTCGACAAGGCTCTCAGCGATTCGACGCCGGAAGTGAGCTTCGCGGCCGCCAAGGCTCTATTCGGGCTGGGCGACCCTCGCGGGCGCGCTGCGATGCTTGCCATCCTGGACCGCGAGGCCAAGACGCAATCCAACTTCCTCACCGCCCAGAAGCGCGACACCCTGCGGCTGGTGCACATTCCCAAGGGCATGATGATGTTCGCGATTAAAAACGGCATCGGCTTCGCGCCGATTCCGGGCGTCGGCGAAGGGGTTTCCTCGATGCAGGATTTGCTTTCCGATAACGGCGTCTCCGGGCGCGCCACGACTGCGGTGCTGCTGGCGAACGATCACAGTCCGGAAGTGCAGGCCGCGCTGAAGGAGGCTTTGACAGATAAAGATGGCTCGGTGCGCGCGGCGGTGGTGCACTCGCTGGCGCTGCGCAACGACCCATCCATGTTGCCTCTGATCAAGGCGCAGTTCGACGACGCGAGCGAGGGTGTCCGCTTGCGCGCCGCCGCGGCCTATTTAAGGCTGGTTTGGCTGAAGAAGCCGGCACCTCCCGCCAGGCGAACATTCGCGGCTAGAAAGGCCGCGACGCGCAGCGGCAGCTCCCAGAAACAATAGCCCGAAAAAAAATCCCGTACAATCCGCATGCCGAAGCTTTTGCAGTTCACCCGGCGGATATTTTGGTCTTAAACATGCTCCAGTACTAAAGGAGGATTACACCATGAACAAGATTTTCCGGCCATGTCTGTCGGGTCTTTTGGCGCTCGCGATCGGCGGGAGCCTGGTGGCCCAGGAGCATCGCCCACCTTCCGAAAAAGGGCAAATGCACCTTCAAAAAGAAGTCCGCCATGAACTGGTGATGCTTCCGATGTACGACGTTTTCGATAACTTGGCGTACAAAGTGGACGGGGGCACCGTAACCTTATTCGGTCAAGTGACCCGGCCAACTTTGAAATCCGACGCCGAGAGAGCCGTCAAGGGCATTGAAGGGGTGGAGCGGGTGGAAAATCGCATTGAGGTCTTGCCGCTTTCGCCCAATGACGACCGGATTCGCAGGGCGGAATACCGGGCCATTTATGGAACGGAAGGACTCGACCGGTATGCCATGCGCGCGGTGCCCACCATACATATCGTCGTGAACAATGGTCACGTATTCTTGGAGGGCGCGGTGGCTACGGAAGGCGACAAAAATCTGGCCAACATCAAGGCCAGGGGCGTTCCGGGAGTGTTTTCTGTGACGAATAATTTGCAGGTCGACCGGACATAGGCCGCACCGCTCCCGGGTCGGAGTTGGTGGCTGTATTGGCGGCGCGCCCGATGTGATGCCGGACGCGCCGTTCGACATTACCTTGTAAACGTTGGTAATCTCTAACCCAACAAACCTTCTATTCAAGAGTAAACCATTATATTTCTTATACTTACGACAAACCAATGAGAAATGCCTATCCATCGTAATGTAATACCGCCTTAAAATACTTGTAACGGTAATGGCTGGAAGCATATACTGGTGGCAAGTTGGGGCGGATTCCTGGCCGCCTTGGTGGAGAGGAGATAACCGAAATCCTCTTGTTTTGATCTGACCACGGCTTCACGTCAGGTTCAGCACATTTGTTCCTTAACCGTTGCGTTGGAGCAAAGGGATCGGCGCTTACCCAGCGACGAGTCCGACGCGGCCCAAAATCAGAATGGAGCCTTAAGATATGAACTTCCGAGTAGTTCAGCCGATCCTGCTTCCGGCGTTGGCTATCCCGTTCCCTCTAACGCCTACCAGCGTTTTGCCGATCATCGTAGGAGAGAGTTGCATACCAGTAACAGACAAAAATGCACATCGAAGGCTAGGTTCGTCGAACTGGCGCAGCGCTAGCAAGGAGCAAGGGCTATGAAATTCTTAAACCGAGTTATTGTGCTCGCAGTATTGGCGCTGACCTGCCTAAATGCGCAGGACATCACCAAGGGGTCGATCTCCGGCGTGGTTCACGATGCCAGCGGCGCCGTTGTGCCAGCCGCAACAGTAAAGCTGACTTCGCCCTACGGCGACCGCACCACCACCACCAATGCAGTCGGTGTTTACACCTTTCAAAATCTGGTGGTAGGACCTGGCTACAGCTTATCCGTCACCCAGCCGGGATTTTCGGTCGCGACTGTGAGCAATCTGTCGGTGGGTGTTAACACGCAGACGACCTACGACTTCAACCTCGAAGTCGGAACGGCCGCCCAGTCGGTGGATGTGACCGCTGAAAATAATGGCATCGACTTAAGCTCAACCACAATTGGCGCGAACATCAACGAAGATCTGTTCAAGAACGTTCCCATTGGACGAAACATTTCTGCGGTGATGACCATGGCTCCCGGTGTCGACGATAGTATGGGCGCGGGAAACGCCAACCCGTCCATCAACGGCGCTTCCGGCCTGGAGAACGAATACATCATTAACGGCGCGAACGTGACCGACCCTGGCTTCGGCGGTTTCGGCACCTACAGCCAAACCTATGGCCCGCTCGGCAACGGCATCAACTTCGACTTTGTGCAGGAAGTCCAGGTTCAGACCGGCGGTTTTGAACCGCAATACGGGCAGGCGCTCGGCGGCGTTGTGAACGTCATCACCAAGACTGGCAGCAATCAATACCACGCCGATATATTCGGCTATTTCCAACCTAAGGGGTTCGAAGCTACCCGCACCAATCCGAATCCATTGGAGGTCACCAAGCGTGACTATTTGATGCACCAGGCAACCATTGATTACGGCGCGGACGCTGGAGGTTACATCCTGAAGGACAAGTTGTTCTGGTATGGCGGTTTTAATCCCCTGTACCTCTCCAATTACAGGCAGGCAGACCCCGTCTACGCCAATTACGCCCTGGGCGTGATCCACCGCGAGATCACAACTTACGACTACACCGGCAAACTAAATTACAATCTCGGCTCCAAGCATCAATTCGAAGGCTCGGTGTTCGGCGATCCCTCGTCCACACCGATGACTTTCCAAGGCCGCGTCGGATCCACGAAGGCTCCGGGTCCCACGACCACTGCCACAGAAAGTCAGCTGAGCTTCGGCTCCCGCACCTGGACCGGACGATATAACGGTACCCTTAGTCCTAACTGGGTGGTAACGGCGAACTATAGCAATTACTACAATAGCTTGACCAATACCCCGCTTCTGAACGGCTACGAGATTGTGGACAATACGGGCCTGCAAAACGGCACCGGCGGCTCGGTTACGTACGGTGGCATCGGCCTCAACCAAGCTACCGAATCGAAAGAGAACCAGTTCAGTGTCTCCAGCACGAATGTCTTTCGGTTCTTAGGGGGCCATACCGTTCAATACGGCTACCAGTTCGAGGACGACATTTACAACGAAATTTATGTATATACCGGCGCCCCCTTCGCTCTGCCGAATCTTCCGGCGCTCGGCGCGGCCGCGGGACAGACAATTTATGGGGCCGTGTTCACCCGCGAGTACCAAGATCCCACCAATCTGAATTCGCCCATCGTTTTGAACTTTACGCGCGGTAACTACTCCAGTCCTAACATTGCGACCGATACGCGTTATCACGCCGGCTTCGTCCAGGACTCGTGGACCATCGGCAGGATTACCTTCAAGCCCGGTGTGCGATTCGAGGAACAACAGCTTCTTGGGAACACAGAAAAATATACTTTCGCTCACAACTGGGCGCCCCGCATCGGGATCATTGTTGATCCGTTCGACGATCGCAAGACCAAGATTTTTGCGACGGTAGGCCGCTTCTTCGAAAAAGTTCCGCAGGATATTGCCGTCCGCTCTTTATCGATCGAAACCAGTCTCACGGGCGCCCTATACAAGGACCCCGGCTCGGGCCAGCAACCGAATTTATCGCCCAGTAACTACATCCCCGGCGGAACGATCGCGTTCCAGGGATCGGCGTCGGACGCGGAGCCTATCGCCGGTGGAACCGCGGCGCAGTATCAGGATGAAATCGCGGCAGGTGTCGAGCACGAGTTCGCTCATAACCTGACCTTTACTGGGCGCTTCGTTTATCGCGACCTGCGCCGGATCATTGAGGACATGTCCGGTATCAACGTTACCCAGGCATTGGCGGGTCTTCCTCAGATCTATAACATCGGGAATCCCTCGGCTTCGCTGGACATCTTCCAAAACTCGCTCCCTTGCACAGTTGGCACCGCCAATTGCATCAACTATGGCACCGCTTCCAGTCCCCTTGGTTATACGGCTTTCAAGAATGGCACCAGCAACCCCGATGGTCCCGACGGCGTCCCGGATGGCTTCCCGAATCCCAGCCGTATTTACAAGTCCATGGAGTTGGTTGTCGGCAAGCGCTTCTCGAAGGCCCAATTCAACGGAAGCTATGTGCTATCCAAGCTGGACGGTAATTTCCCGGGCAATTTCCGCACAGACAACTATCAGGACGATCCCAACATCAGCTCGCTGTTTGATTTTACGAACTCAGACGGCAGGCTCACCGGACAGACGATTCCTGGTGTTTTGGGCACGGACCGCACGCACCAGTTCAAATTCTTCGGCAATTACATGTGGCGGGCATTAAATCTAGGCATGAGCTGGACGCCGACTTCAGGGACGCCGATCACCAAGTTCCTGGATCACCCTGCCTACCTGAATGCAGGTGAAATCCCAGTTTGTCCGGATGGAACGTTCACCTGCCCGGGCGGCCCACGCGGAGCTTTCGGCCGCACCCCCTGGATCTTTCCGGTTAACTTTCATGCCGATTACACCTGGAAGTTGGGCGAGAAGTATCGGGTGAAGGCGGTCGCCGACTTGTTCAATATATTTGATCAGCAGAGAGTGCAGCATGTGAACCAGTGGGCTGAAGCCACTGGCAGCCCAGGCGTACCGAACCCGGATTTCCTGAAGCCGGATATCCAAAGTAATTATTTCCCCGATCCTTATCAGCTTCCGTTTCAGGCTCGTTTAGCAGTTCGCTTCGAGTTCTAACCAAGCTACAACCGTCTAGAGGGAGGTCTTCGGACCTCCCGTTTTGATCCGCAATCATCTGTAAGAAGATAGAAGTAGCAATATGCATCGCATAGCGTTCGCTATTCTCGCGCTTTTTTGCTCTTTGCCCGTTTTCGCCTCTCCCCCCAAACCTAAGCTCGCCGGACAATACAAGCGCTGGCTAGACCAGGACGTGGTCTACATCATCACAGATGAAGAGCGCAAGGGATTCCTGGCCCTGACCACCGACGACCAGCGCGAGAAGTTCATCGAAGATTTCTGGCAGGTGCGCAACCCGAAGCACGGCTCGGATAGCAATCCTTACAAGGATGAGCACTACGCGCGCATCGACTACGCCAACGCGCACTTCGGCCGGGATTCCAACACGCCCGGCTGGATGACCGACATGGGGCGCGCGTACATATTGTTCGGAGCGCCCACGTCGCGACATCCCTTCGTCGGCTACGGCCAGATCTACCCCATGGAGCTGTGGTTCTACCAGAACTCCAGCAACTCGCCGATACTGCCGGCATTTTTCTATTTGCTGTTCTACATCGACGGCGACATTGGCGAATATAAGTTCTACCATCCGTTTCTGGACGGCCCCATGAAGCTGGTGCGTGGCACGCAATTCAACAGCAACCGGGATGTCTATAAGTTTCTCCAGCCCCTGGGCGGCGACGTGGCGCATGCCGCGTTCTCGCTGGTTCCGAGCGAGCCCATCGACATGCAGAATTTTCAGCCGGATATGTCGAGCGACATGTTGATCGGTAAGATCCAGAATTACGCTAATAATCCGTTTAATGTGCAGCGCATCCGCACGCTGCGTTCGCTGCACGAGAAGGTCACCTCCATCTTCCTGGCGGATCCCAACCGCCCGGTCGAGGTCAGTTCGCTGGTTCTGGCCGATCCCGCGGGGAGATACTGGCTGGATTACGGTGTGTTGATCGACGATCCGAAGCTCGGTCAGCCCGATGGCGCTCAACTGAAGCTCAGCATCAGTTACCGGCTCACCACCGAAACGGGCGAAACGATTCTCGAAGACTCGGAAGAGCGCGCGTATAACGCCTTTCAAGACACGCCTGCCGGCGCGAAACAATTCGCGCCCTTCATCGTGGCGAATCGTCTTCCCATCGAGCCGGGCGCCTACAAGTTGGCCATCGACGTCACTAACCGGCAATCCCAGCAAAGTTTCAAAGGCGAAGCGGACGTTACCGCGGGACCGGCGAAACGAGCTTCCTTCGCCGGGCCGCTGGTCACGACGCTGGTCGACCGCGTGGCGCATCCCAGTCCCTTGGCGCCGTTCCAATATTTCGGCGTACAATTTCATCCGGCCGCGCGCCATGAGGTTCATCACCCCGATCCGCTCCGCCTGCTCTTCGAGCTGCAGGAGCCGCCAGGCTCGACGGCGAATTACCAGATGGAATATATTGTGGCTCAGGTCCAGGACAAGGACGCGCGCCGCAGCATCACCGACGACGTTCCGCAGTCGGAGTTCAAGAACGGCCGGCTGCTCAAATCCAAATCCATCGCCATCAACGATCTCGAAAACGGCGAGTATCGCTTGATTGTGAATCTGCGGCAGGCCGGCTCAAGCGAGGTTATCGCGTCGTCCAATACGCCGCTGCGCATCTCGCCGGATAAGGGCGAGCTTCGGCTCTACACTCTCTCCGAGACCCAAGCCTTGGGGCGGCCCGGCCTTACGGCATACATGCGGGCGCTGGAGGCGATCGCGCAAAAGAACGATTCCGCGGCCACGGAATATTTCCGCCAGGCTTTGGATCAGAACCCCGCCAACGTGTTCGCGGGCCAGTATCTGGTCCAGTTGTACTTTACCCAGAAAAAATATACCCCGATCGCGGACCTATACAAGAAGCTTGGTATCGCGGCATTCAAGGCGTCGCCGGTCACATTGGCGCAGATCGCTCTCAGCTTCGGCCAAAGCGGCGACGCGGAGCAGGCGCGCGGGGTGATTTCGGCGGGGCTGGGATTCTTCCCTGGAGATGCGATGCTATCCGCCCTGCAAAAACGTGTACACTAGCGATGCTCGCCGACTGCTACTGCTGCGCGGCCTTTGCCGGAGCCGGCGTAGTGGGGGCGCCTGGGTTCCTGATCTTGTCGAAGTACTGTTCGACGAATTGCTCGTAGATCGGCGGCACTTCGTCGCGGTGGATTTCACTGCCGGCCTCGGCGTGCGCCGATTCGCTCTGCCCCAGCGGCGTCTTCAACTGCTGCTTGGTGGAGCCCACCTCCACCATCACCGCGCCCTTCACATTTTCGGCGCGCTTGCCTAGCAGTTCCGAGATCTTGCCCATGGCCTTCAGGGCTTCCGCCTGCTTGGCGGTCTTGTCGCCTTCCTGGCTGCCCATTCCGCTTTGCGTATCCTGCGAGGACTTCATCTGCGCCGTATTGCTGCCGTCCTGGGCGTTGTTGGACTGCTTGCCGTCCTTCGACTGCTTGCTATCGCCCTTCTCTTGGGACTGCCCCTCTTGCGCCGCTTGCTGCTCGCTCTCCGTGGGATCGCTCTTCTGGTTCTTGTCGGAATCTTTCGGAGACGACTTCATCTTGTTCATCATCTGATTGATGGCGTCCTTGACTTTGCTTAAGAGAGAAGGCTCCTGATCCGCCTTGTCGCTCTGCTTGCCGCCGGCAGCTTCCTTGGTGCCTTCTTTCTTGTCGTCGGGAGGCGCATCTTTATTGAAGTTGTTTCCCTTGGCGTCGGGATTGTTTCCCTGTTCCTTCTTTTCCGCCTGCTTTATTCTGGTCTTTCGGACTCTCGGGAGTTGCCGGGTCGAAGTTGGCCGACGGGTCTCCGGCGAAATCGTTGTTCTTCGATGCGTCTTTGTCCTGGTCGCGCCCGTCGCCCGGCTGCTCGCCGCCATCTTTGGAACCTTGCAGCTTGGGTTGCTCCTGGGGTGCGCCGAACACATTGTCGTAGGCGCTCGCCACCAGAGAGGCGCGCGGATTCATCGAACCCAGAACCGCGTAGCGCATCAGGAGCACTCCGGCCAAGCCCAGCGCCAGCGCCAGGGCGGGGTAGAGCGCGCGCGGGCGGGTCAGCGGGAGCGCTTGCTTCAAATCCACAGATTCGGCGAGCCGTTCCGCCTGCAACCGTTGGCTCTCGCGAAGCGAGGCATCGGCTGCCTCCGGAGTTTCAATGAAATGCGCGGCGGTCGAGAGCGTATCCGCCAGTTTCAACTTCGCGTCAATGCGCTGCGCTATCCGATAGGCGGACGGGCGCTTCCGCAACGCAACATAGACGCCCGCGCCTAGAGTTACTACCAGCCACTAGCAGCAGCCAGAGGGCGCTCAGGTACTCGGTGCCGGCCAGCAGAATGATGATGCCGCACGCCAGAGTGACGGCGGCGGCGCGGGTCAACTGTTGCAGCAGCAGGTGTTGGAACGAGCGCTGGCGCGCCTTTACGAGCAAATCCGAAAGTGAGCGGCGCAATTCCAACGACTCGATTATCCCATAAGACCCTGCGTCTGGACTTCGGCGCGCGGGCTCACAAGATCAGCATGCAATCGCCATAGGAAAAGAAGCGGTAACGGGCCTCGACCGCATGCCGATAGGCCGACAAAGCCAGATCCTGGCCGGCGAAGGCGCATACCAAGACCAGCAGACTCGACTTCGGCAAGTGGAAGTTCGTGAGCATCGCGCCGGTCCGCTGGAACTTGAAGCCCGGGGAGATGAAGAGATCGGTCTGCGGCCGCGCCGGATCGCTTTCGATTGCCCGCACGCTGGTGGTTCCCACCGCCACCACCCGCGCAGCCGCGTCCATCGCGTCGACGGTTTCTTGCGGCACCACGAAGCTTTCTGAGTGCAGCTTCACCTCTTCGATGATTTCGGTGTGCAGCGGCTGGAAGGTGCCGAGGCCCACATGCAGCGTCACCCGCGCGATGGCCGCCCCCGCCGCGCGGCAAGCATCCAGAATCTCGGGCGTGAAATGGAGCCCGGCGGTCGGCGCCGCCACCGATCCGCGCTCGCGCGCGAACACCGTTTGATAGCGTTCGCGGTCGGCGGCGGTGTCGGGTCTGCGGATATACGGCGGAAGCGGAACGTGACCCGCGCGCTCCAGCACATCGAAGATCTCGCCCTTGGGAGACAGCTTCACCGTGCGCTCGCCGAACTCGCCGCGGCCCACGATCTCGACCGTCAATTCGTCGGAGATGACGATGCGTTCCCCGCTGCGCATCTTGCGGCCCGGGCGCACCAGCGCACTCCACCGCAGGCCGTCGGCGGATTCTTGCTGGGTCAAAAACACTTCGACTTGTCCGCTGTGTCCCTCGCGATGACCGTACAGCCGCGACGGGAACACGCGCGAGTCATTCAGCACCAGGCAATCGCCGGGATGGAGAAACGAAGGGAACTCGCGGAAGCTCCGATCCTGCCACGTGCCCGAGTTGCGGTCGACCACCAGCATCCGCGACGCTGCGCGATCCGCCAGCGGCTCCTGCGCGATCAGTTCTTCCGGGAGATAGTAGTCGAAATCGGAAAGAAGCACCGCTGTCTCACAATTTCGTTGGGTAACTGCCGAGAGATTGCAGTTGGCTGCGCTCCGCGAGTCTTTCGGGCACATTGAATTTCAGCAAGTTCGAGGTTGCGGCGCCGACATCTGAAATCGCCCGAATCGAGTTGCCGTCGAGCTGAAAATGATCGGCCCACAACTCTTCGCGCGGATGAAATAGCCGCACAGTCTCGCCCCTGCGCTCGACGAGGGCGGCCAGATCGCTTCCTTTACTGCGATTGCAAAGGACGCACGCGTATGCCAGATTTTCGATATCCGAAAGGCCGCCATGCTTGCGGCTGACGATGTGGTCGACATGCGGCCGAAATGCGATATCGTCTTCGTGGATCAGGCAGTATTCGCAAACGATGGTGCGCGCGCCTGGCGACTTCGTTGCGGAGCGCCTCGGTAATGTCATTGCCCACTGGCAAGAATCTGGCGCGCCCGTGCTTTGGCCATTCTCAGGATGTGCTCCAACTCCATGAAATGGTCGAGTTCAGCCTTTTCCTCGGGAGCAAGGGGCTGCTCTTTCTCGCGCTGAATGAGATCCGCCACTCGCTGCTGTGCTACGGCGGAAGGTTGGAAGCGAGTGACCGCTTCCGGCGTGGTGCCGGTCGCGATAAAGTCGATGATCTCCAGGTACACCGGGCTCGCCGCGCTCATCTGGTATTCAGCATACAACGTAAACTGGAAGCAGTGCGCATCTTAGGCATCGAATCTTCCTGCGATGAAACCGCCGCCGCGGTGGTCGAGGACGGGTCGCGCATCCTGTCGTCAGTAGTGGCGTCGCAGATCTCGACGCACGCCCGCTACGGTGGAGTGGTTCCGGAACTGGCCTCGCGCGAGCACCTGCGCAGCATCGTGCCGGTGGTGCGCTTGGCCCTCGAACAATCCGCCACCCGGCTCGAAGACCTCGGAGCCATCGCCGTCACGCAGGGTCCCGGATTGGTCGGATCGCTGCTGGTGGGGATCACCTATGCCAAGGCGCTCGCGCTGGTGCGTCGGCCTGCCGCTGATCGCGGTGAACCACATTGAAGGCCACATCCACGCGGTGGTCAGCCAGAATCCGGTGGAACTGCCGGCGTTGGCGCTGGTGGTAAGCGGCGGCCATACACATCTGTATGAGGTCCGCGAGAATTTCGTCTACCGCTTGCTCGGCAAAACTCGCGACGATGCGGCCGGCGAAGCTTTCGACAAAGTCGCCAAACTGCTCGGCTTCAGCTATCCCGGTGGACCCGTCATCGACATGCTCGCGCCTCACGGCGATCCCCACGCCGTCCCCTTCACGCTCGCCAAGATGAAGGGCAACACGCTCGACTTCAGCTTCAGCGGCCTCAAGACCGCGGTCCTGCGCTGGACCGAAGCGCGCGATCTCTCGGCCGAAGTGGCCGCCCGCCGTGAGTTGCTCCAGCGCAATCCGCAACCCAGCGTCGACGAATGGCTGGCCGTCACGTCCCGCGAAACGCTCGATATGCTGGCGTCGTTCCAGCACACCGTCATCCGCGAATTACTGCGGCGGGCCGTGAAAGCGGCGGAAGAAATCGGCGCGCGCAGCCTGGTGATCTCCGGCGGAGTCGCCTGCAACGCCGGTCTGCGCATCGCCGCCGCGGCCACGCACCTGCCCTATCCGATCTTTTTCCCGACTCCTGGACTCTCGACCGACAACGCCGCCATGATCGCCGCCGCGGCGTTCCCCAAATTCGCGCGCGGCGAATTCGCCGATTCCACGCTGCGCGCCCAGGCGAATCTCGCGCTGGCTTGAGCGCGGTTGCTACCATCAATTAGATGGGTCCCCAACAGCCTCCAGCAGCACCGCCGAAAATGCCGATCCCCGGCGTCCGCCACCTTGTCGCCGTCGGTTCCGGCAAAGGAGGGGTAGGGAAGACCACGGTCGCCGTCAACCTGTCGATCGCGCTCGCGAAACTCGGCCGCAAGGTCGGCCTGCTCGACGCCGATGTCTACGGACCCAACGTTCCCTTGATGATGGGCGCTCACGAAACCCCGCGCGGGCAAGGCGACCGCATCGGGCCCATCGAGCGCTACGGCGTGAAGCTGATGTCGATGGGGTTCCTTAACCCGGGCGACAAGCCGCTGGTCTGGCGCGGCCCCATGCTGCATAGCGTGATGCAGCAATTCCTGCGTCAGGTCGACTGGGGCGAGCTCGACTATCTGATCATCGATCTCCCGCCCGGCACCGGCGACGTGGCGCTGTCGCTGATCCAAACCGCTCCGCTCTCCGGCGCCGTGGTGGTGACGACGCCCTCCGATGTCTCGCTCGAAGACGCGCGCAAAGCCGTCAACATGTTCGCGCAGGTGCGCGTGCCGATCCTTGGCATGGTCGAAAACATGAGCTATCTGATCGCTCCCGGCTCCGGTGAACGCATCGACGTGTTCGGACACGGCGGCGGGAAGCGCACTGCCGAAGCCATGAAGGTAGCGTTTCTGGGCGAGTTGGCGTTGCAGCCCGAAGTCCGCATCGGAGGCGATACCGGCCGCCCGGTGGCGACGCGCGATGGCAACGATCCCCACGCCGAGCCGTTTCTGGAACTAGCCCGCAAGATCGAGGCCCGCTGCGTGGAAGAACGAACTGCCGGACCCAAGATCACGGTTGAAGATTAGGGTTGGAACGGTGTGCCACTCGCGGCTCTACAGCTCTTGCTTCGGCGGCGGCGGCGGAACGATTTCGAAATCCTGCGGCGTAATCTTGATGGTCAGCACTTGGCCGCGGGTGCCTAGCGGGCTGATAACCTTGCCGTTCCACAGCACCTCGATGCCGCCGGCGTTGCCAACCTTCATCGTCGCCCGGTCTAGTCCGGTGAGCGTCTTCGATTCGCTGGGTTGCAGAATCCCAGCGAAAATTTCTTTGCCGTCGCTGCTGATCGACAACCAGGTCGGTTCAGTGGCGGAGAGCTTCAAGACTACGCCGCTCGCCTCGCCGGTTTGCACCGTGGCTTGCGCCACTGGCTGTGCTCCTTGCTGCACAGGGGCGGGCGTGGATGACCTCACGATAGCCGCCGGCGCCGCTTGCTGGGCCACAGCCATTGCGACAGCCGGCGCTTGCGGGACCCGTTTCCACCACGCGTAAATTCCCGAGCAACCGAGCAGCACTAGCGCCAGACCGATGATCGACCACCCCATCGGTATGTCCGGAACTTGGCGGCGGTTGTTTGCCTGCACCAGGCGATTAGGAACGCAGATCGGGGGAGTCGCCGGCGAATCTTCGGGCGGCTGGATCGCATTCAGAGCCGGCTGGATCAGCCCGTTATCAATACCCAGAATCGCCGCATACTGTCTGGCAAAATTCTTATAAAAGAAAAATCCCGGAACGCCATCCGTGTCGTCCTCTTCGATGGCACGCAAGTAGCGTTGCGTTATGCAGAGCTGCGCCGCGATCTCCGCGATCGGCCGCCCCTGGCTCTCCCGCTCTTTGCGCAGAATGCTGCCGACGGAGGTCATTAGGTTCAACGTCCTTAACCGAGTATCCGGGACTAAGCTCCCGGACGTACTATCATACATAGCATAGGCATTTTAGAGCAAGTCCTTTTCTCTCATCATCCAACCCAGTTCCCCGGATTAAACACTTTAGGTTAGGTACCCCAATCTACTTAGGAAGAATCTACCCGGCGGATTCTTCGGCCGGTTTTGGCCGGCCCGTGCGGGCCGCCCCGTTTCACTTGCCGGGTATGATAGAAGACGAATGCTCGCTTCGAGAAAATTATGGATCGCCGCCCTTGGCCTCTTGATGGGATCGGCTGTTGCGGCTTCCGCGGCGGGCGTATCGGGAACCTCTGCGCTGGAGTTCACGCGCCGCGCCGTAGCCTTTGGGCCGCGCCCGCCGGGCTCAGCCGCGAATCATGCGCTGCAGAACTACATCCTGGCCGAACTCCGGAAAGACGGCTGCGAAATCATCGAGGATGCTTTTACCGCCAAGACGCCGCAAGGCATGATCGCCATGAAGAACATCATCGCCCGCTTTCCGGGGAAGGCTTCCGGCGGGGCTCGCCGCGCCATTGCCATCACCGGGCACTTCGATACCAAGTACTTTCCGGGACGCAAATTCGTGGGTGCGAGCGATGGCGGCTCCTCCACTGGACTGCTGCTCGAACTGGCTCGCGTTCTGGCGCATCAGCCGCGCATCGACGACGTGTACCTGGTCTTTCTCGACGGCGAAGAAGCTTTCGGCGAGTGGAGCGACAGCGACAGCCTTTACGGCAGCCGCCACCTGGCCGAGCGCTGGGGCCGCGACGGAACGCTGGGGCGTCTCAAGGGCTTGATCAATGTAGATATGATCGGCGACAAGAACCTGGACATTCCGCAAGAGACCAATGGCAACATGGCGCTCAACAAGCTGATCTGGCAAACCGCGTCGGACTTAGGCTACAAAGCCTTCTTCATCAGCCAGCAAATCGCCGAGGAAGACGACCACATTCCCTTCGTTCGCGCCGGCGTTCCAGCCGTCGATCTGATCGACATCGACTATCCGCCATGGCACACCGACACGGACACCATGGATAAGCTCAGCGCGCAAAGCATGGAGATTGTCGGCACCGTGGTGTACGAGGTGATCCAGCGGCTCGAACGCCAGTAAAGCGATGACGCGGGAAGCGCCCCCGGCACGGTGTCTAACTATCGCCCGGAGACCGGCTCACGCCGGGGTATCCTGAACGTGGGCGAGGCAATATGAAGCGTGCTCTGATTGCGTCGGGCGTTGTTGTGCTGTTCGCTCTCGCCGCTCTCCCTCAGCGCGGCCGCTACCGCGAGCCTTCCTCAGAAGACGACCCCGCTATCGCCGCGCGCGAAGCGGAATTTCATTTTCTGCGCGTCGAATACACCGACTTGCCGCAATATCACCGCGGCTTCGGCTACGCTTCCCGCGACGGGCAGGGCACCGGCTGGTGGCTGGTCGACTGGCCCGACGCCGACAATCATTTCACGCGCGGCATTCAGCGGCTGACCAAGATCGACATCGGCGAGCCCCGCCACTTGCGCCTCACCGATGACCGCATTTTCGATTACCCCTGGATCTATGCAACGCAAACCGGCTGGTGGGGACTGAGCGACCGCGAGGTCGCGCGCCTTCGCGAATACCTGATGCGCGGCGGCTTCCTGGTCACCGACGACATGTGGGGCGACGACGCCTGGGATGTGTTCCGCGAGACCATGCAGCGCGTGCTGCCCGGCCGCGACATCCCGGACCTGGCGGAATCCGACTCCGTCATGCACGTGCTCTACGATATTCGCGAAAAGGATCGCACGTTTATTCCCGGCTCACGCCATCTGTGGCGCCGTGGAGACTCGGTCCAAGTGGTGCAGCCCGCCGGCTCCAGCCCCGCTTGGCGCGGCATGTATGACGATCACGACCACATGATCGTATCGGTCAACTATGACACCGACATCGGCGACGCCTGGGAGTTTGCCGACGTGCCCTACTATCCGGAAGCCATGACGGCGCTGGCCTACCGCTATGGCATCAACTACATCGTTTATGCGATGACCCACTGATGCCGGTGTCGGCTTAGGCGCGTGGTTTATTTCCCCACCATGTGCGGCACGTCGCGATTGTTTTCCGCGCAGATGAACTCGCGAATCTCCTCGCCCGGGGCCAGGTCGGCAACGGACTTGAAGGTCCAGGGCTTCGCCAGTACGCCCGGATCGTCCACCGTCACTTCTTTTTCCAGGTGCCCGAAATCCGTACGCCGGTAACGCTCGATCACATGCAGCTTATCGGAATGCGGGTGCGCGCCGGGGTCCACCCATAGCCGCTCGTTGAAGCCGACGCGGTCGACGACCAAAGTGTCGCCATCCCAGTGCCCGATCGAATCGCCGTACCACAGATCCATGTCGAGCTCTTTCGGATGCGCGTTGCGGTCCAGATGAATTTGATGGAAGCCGGGGCTCTCGTCATCGGAGATGATGACCAGCAGCCGTTGCGACTGCGCCAGGGCGAACAGCGGCCCCAGCCGCGTCACGGCCGAAGGCAAGCACTGCGCCTGCGGATTTTCCACGCCATTGTTATCCAGCCGGCGCTTGGCCACGGCCGCCGCCTCCGGCAGCCATTCCGGTTTTCCTGGCTCGGTGGTTACCGGCGACCACCACACACCCGAGAGATCGGGCTTGCCGTCGACAGTGCGCGGCGTTGGTCCCGACGGCGGGTTGTGCCGCTTGCGATCCGCGATAGAACCGAGAGTATCTTCGCCCAGCGTGCTCAGTTGCGTGCCTTCCTGGAGCTTGATGTTCAGCTCCAGCGTCTTCCCGGCCGCGACCGTCACTCCCTTTTTCTCGAACGGCCTCACTGCCGGCACCGCTACCGAGATGTCGTAGACTCCGGGAGCCAGATCGGCCAGCGCGTATTTACCGGCGGCGTTGCTGCCCGCTTTCGAGACACTGCCGGTCGCCACGTTCTTAGCTTGAACGGTAGCGACCGCCATCGCCGCGCCCCACGGGTCTTGCACTGTGCCGGAGATGCTCCCGCGGTCACTCTGGCCGAACGAGAGGGCAGCGAATAGGAAACCAATAATCATCGATCGCATAAACGTGCAACCAGTATATTATGCGAACGGTGCGCGGGAGTTTGGAGCCAAACGGAGCCAGCCTACGCCCGGCGCCGCTGCTCTTCGTTCCGCAGAGGAATTTCGACCACCGGCACCAGCTCGCGCTTGTGACGCAGGCTTGCCTTCACGCGGGTGAATGCGACGCTGAGCCCCAGCATGCTCACGATCATCACCACGGCGGCCATCAGGACCACTGCTACGCTCAGATGCTGGCGGTACTTCGCGAAGAATGGACCGTACTCCAGGTCCACGTGCACCCAGTAAACCAGCAGCGACGTGGTACCCAGTTGCCGCACCCAACTCCAGCGGCCCGCGCCCAGGTACTCGCACCACAGGTATGCGAAAGAGCCGAGCAGCAAGGCAATACCCAGTTTGCACGCCACCAGCGCCGGGCTGTTTAACCAGAACTCCGATTGCGCGTACACGCTGAACGGGAGATCGGCGAAGTAGCGGCCGCCGAATAGCACGCCGAAGCCCAGTATTGCCGACCACTGCATCACGCGATTCCATGCGCCGCGCTCCACCAGCGGGATCATGCTACCCACGCCCACGCCGAAAGCCAGGAACGCGCCCCACGGGAAAATGCTGAAGCCATCGGCGCTCGGAGCCAGATAATCGCGCAGCGGACCGGGCAGCGCCTTGAGATTGAGCGCCGACATCACCGGTGACAGCACCGCGATCGCCGCGCCGGCCATCACCGCCCAGCGCACGCGGTCAATCCCGCTTACCAGAGCCAGCAATGAGATGAGGGCCGCCGTCGCGCCCATGACATTCAGGATGTCCACTTTCAGCAGGTCGGTCCACGGGCTGGTGCCCCACGCGAAAATCCAACCCTGCAGCCGGAAAAGGATCGCGAGAATAAACAGGAATCGGGCGCGCTTCAATGCCTGCAGCACGCGCGCTCCGGGAGGCATGTGTTCCCGCCGGTTCATCCCCATGCCGTAAGTGGCGCCGGTCAGGAAAAGGAAAATAGCCGCCGCTTCGCCGCCCAGGAATTGCGAGTAGGTGAACCAGGCGCCGGTGCGATCCGCAGGCCGCAGAAAGGCGTCAAACGTATGCCCCTGCAGCATGATCAGGGCCGCGACTCCGCGCATCCAGTCGATAAATGTGACGCGAGGTTTGGAGATGGGCGGCATTAATTGGCTGGGAAGCTTCAGTTTAACAAAAAGGGGCAGCTTAACAAAAACGGGCTCGATTCTTGTTGTCGCCAGTACAAGAAAGGGGGCGCGTCCCGCAGTCCGCAGGTTACAGCCGCAGTTATGCAGCGAAGTCTGGTTTTAGCGCGGCACCGCGGGCCGTGTAATATCGATACCGCCCTTGAAGTACGCGCCGTCTTCGATCACGATGCCGGCCGTCTTCACGTCGCCGACCAGATTGGCTCCGGCGCGCAGCGTGATGCGCTCGGCTGCGTCCACATTTCCTTTGACGGAGCCCGCGATGATCACTTCCTTGGCCTGGACGCCCGCCTCTACTTTGCCTTTGGCGCCGATGGTCAAACGGTGATTCATCTGCAATTGGCCGCTCAGCTCTCCGTTCACGACGATTTCTTCGTTACTGGTGAGCGTCCCTTGGATGCGCAGGGATTCGCCAATCACTGTGACGCCTCCAGGACCCCCGGTTGGTTTGCTCGCCGCCGTTGCCGGCGCCGTTGCGGTGGCAGTTTGGTGTCCTGCCGGCTGGGAAGAAGGTGAGGGTTGCTGTTCTTTATTCCACATTTACGGACTACGTTAGCACGATACCGGCCAATATGCCATGCCTGGTTGAAATCAACCATGCACGGTGGTTTTAGAGCAACTCATGGCGTCTCGCCTCCTAGTCTTATCTTGCGCTTAGCCCGGCGCCGACTTTGGTACTCCGGATGCGTTACAAATGGGGAAGAGGTTTCTATGAGAATGTATGGTGCAGTAAAAACTGGACTCCTGGTAACTTTTATCACGGCATCGGGGATAGCCGTGGCGCAGGATGAGGCGCCGCCGCCCCCGCAATTTTCGACGCAGGACCAAGCTGGGCCGCAAGCTGCAGGTCCTCAAGATCGCGGCCCCCAAGGGACAGATCAAACGCTCGCCGATCAGAATGCAGCGCCGCAAGACAACCAAGGTTGGCGCCGGCTGGGGCCGGCCCCCTATCCGCAGAATGGCCAGAATGGCGCCGATCCTCGCTACGCTCAACCCACTCCGCCACCGCGTGCGAATATACCGCCGCAACTGACCATCGCGCCGGGAACGTTCCTCACAGTGCGCGTCAATCAATTGCTTTCTTCAGACCACAACCAGGCGGGCGACGCCTTTTCCGCTTCCCTGGTTAACCCGATCGTCGTGAACGGCATCGTGGTCGCGGACCGCGGCCAGACGATTCAGGGCCGGGTCTCGGAGGCGCAGAAGGCCGGACGCGTATCCGGTACCTCGCGCCTCGGGGTGGAACTCACCGATCTGTCGCTGGTCGACGGCGATCAGGTTCCGCTGCATACTTCGTTGGTCAACCGGAACGGACGCACCTCCGAAGGCCGCGACGCAGTTGGAGTCGGCGCCTCCACCGGTGTGGGAGCAATCATCGGCGCCGGAGCGGCAGGGGGAGAGGGCGCGGCCATCGGCGCCGGAGCCGGAGCGGCTGCCGGAATCATCGGCGTGCTGCTGACCCGCGGGAAACCGACCTACATCTCTCCCGAGCAGGTTCTCACCTTCCGTGTTGAAAACCCGATCGTGATCTCGACGGAGCGCGCGCCGCAGGCTTTCCGCTACGTCGGACCCGGCGACTATCAATCCGGGCAGGCCCGCCCGTATGCCCCGCGCAGTCCGGCGCCCTACTATTATGGGGCCGGCTATCCGGCTTATGGGCCTGGTTACTATCCGTATTATGGATACGGTTACCCGTATTACTACGGACCGAGCATAGGAATCGGTTTCGGTGGATTCTACGGCGGCCGCTTCCACGGACGCTTCCGCTAACGCATTCAGCCGGGACCGCTGCATGTTGGTGACGGTCCCGGCTCTCATCTCTCAGTTTGGTCGACCCACGAGAGCCATGTTGTAACACCCGCGCGTTTCTTCCACCCCAACCGGCGTCTCAAATAACTCTTCCATTTTTTCCGCGGTGAGCAGTCCTTCTTTTTTCCCGTCGAAGAAAATTCGGCCGTCCTTCAGCGCCACAATGCGCGCGATCTCGGGAACGATGTCGGGAAGATGATGCGTCACCACGATCACGGTCACCCCGTTATGAGCCAGCTTGCGCATGGCATCGCGCACTTCCCTTTGCGCCCGAATGTCCAGGCTATTGGTGGGCTCGTCCAGCACCAGGGCTTTGGGATCGTGCGCCAGCGCCCGCGCGAACACCACTCGCCGCGCCTCGCCGCTGGATAGCTCCGTCATCAACCGGTCCGCCAGGTGGGCCACCTCGAAGAAGTCCAGCACTTCGCGCGCCCGCGCTTCCATCGCCGCCGTCACATGATGATTGGGCCAGATCCCGATGGATCCAAAAAACGCGCTGAGCACCGTCTCCATCGCCGAATACGGCTTGGTGCAGGTGGCCACCAGATCGTTGGTCACGATGCCCAGTGTCGCCCGCAATTCGAATAGCGTCCAGACCTCTTCGCCCCAGATGCGCACCCGGCTTTCGAGCGGATAGCGCGGATAGCATTCGCGGGTGACGGTCTTGAGCAGGGTCGATTTCCCGCTGCCGTTCGGACCCAGAATCGCGACGTGCTCGCCGTCCTCGATCGAAAAAGTGACGTTCCGCAGCGCCATGGTCCCTTCGCGCTCTACTGAAACGTTGTCGAACTCTAAAAGCTTGGGCATCAGCCCATGCTAACAATCCGCCGGCGGCGCGCGTGCCATCCGCCGCCCACCCGGGCCAGTTTCTGCGCATTTCCCGCGAAGAAATCCCACTTGCGCGCCGTCTAATCTTTCGCTACAGTAGTGAGTGAGCACTTACTTATGAATGTCCCTACGCCCGCCAGCCCTTCCCCGGTTCCGCCCGTCCGCAAAAGCCGGATGCATGCCGACGACCGCCATCGCCAGCTCCTGCGCAGCGCCATCGATTGTGTCGCGCGCAACGGTTTCGGAGGCACCAAGACCAAGGACATCGCCGCCGCCGCCGGAGTCAGCGAAGCCATTCTATTCCGGCACTTCGCGACCAAGGAAGATCTGTACCACGCAATCCTCGACATGAAAGAGGGCCAGGGCGACGGGACAGGCATGAAGCGATTGATGCAGCAGTTGGAGGAATGCGCGGCGCGCCGGGATGACGCGGGCGTATTCGGCGTTATCGCGCGCGCGATTTTTGCGTCCTTCCGGGAAGATCCCGCCTTTCACCGCTTGATTCTATACGCCATGCTCGAGGGCCATTTGATAGCCAATCTTTTCCACAAGCGCTTGGGCGCCGGTTTCCAGGATTTCTTGCGGCGCTACGTGGTGTTACGGCAGGCGGAAGGAGTGTTTCGCGCGGGCGACCCCGAGCTAGTCCTGACTTTTGCGGTAGGAACGGTGGTGCACTGCGCTACCGGCAAATACATCTTCGGGCTGAAGAAATCAACTGTTGCGGATGAAGACGCGGTAAAACAGCTGGTCGGATTTGTTTTGAATGGACTCACCGAACCTGCGGCGCCCCGTCTGCGTAATAACAAGAGGAACGGGAAGGGGAATCATGCGACCTAATTATTTGGGGAAGGCCGCGGCTTGTCGCGCGTTGGGTGTTTCAGTTCTGGCATTAGGGATTGCGTTCTCAATAAGTTGTGGCGGCCCGAAGACTACGCTGGCGGATAATCCCGCCGCGGCTGGGACGCCTGCGGGGGCAGCTCTCACGGTGGCCGTTTCGCCCGTTGAGGATCTGGCGGTGGAAGCTTCGGTGCGGGTCACCGGCAGCTTCGTGGCGAAAGAGATTTCCGATGTGGCGCCGGAGACTGGCGGCAAAGTGATCGAGACGCCGGTAGATGTCGGCGATTTCGTCCAGCAAGGGCAAGTGATCGCGCGCCTTGAAGATCGCGACGCCAAGCTGCGGCTCGACCAGGCCGAAGCGAACACGCAGCAGGCCGAAGCAGGATTGCGCCAGGCGCAGTCGCGCATCGGTTTGGTCCAGGGCGGACAGTTCGACGCCGACAGCGTGCCCGAGGTGCTCTCCGCGAAAGCCAATGCCGATTCCGCCGCCGCACAGGCGCGCCTGGCCGAAGCCGACGCTCAGCGCTACGCGAATCTGCTCAAGACCGGCGATGTTTCGCAAAGCGCTTATGACAAATTCCGCACCCAGGCCGATACCGCGCAGGCGCAGGCCAAGGCCGCGCAACAACAGTATGAAGCCACGCTCAACGCCGCGCGGCAGAACTATCATGGCACCGTTTCCGCGCAGGCTTCGCTCTCCGGCATGCAGGCGCAGGGGGCGATGGCGCGCAAAGCGGTCGCCGACACCGTCGTACATGCGCCCTTCGCCGGTTACATCAGCGCGCGGCCGATTGCACCCGGCCAGTACGTCAGTGTTACCTCCAAGATCGCGACCTTACTGCGCATTACGCCCATCCGCCTGGAATTGCAGGTGCCCGAAGTCAACGCGCCGGATATGAGATTGAATGTGGGGGTGGAAGCCATGGTTCCCGGCTACCCGGGGCGCGTCTTTCAGGGGCGCGTGACGGCCATCAATCCTGCGGTCGATCCCAGTTCGCGAACTATCACCGTGATTGCGGAATTTCCGAACACCGATATTGCGCTCAAACCCGGCATGTTCGCCACCGCGCGCATTTTGCTGGCCGGGGATAGCATGGGGCTGTTCGTGCCGAAAGCTTCCGTGATCACCGACCCCACTACCAACTCCTCCCAGCTCTATTTCATTCGCGATGGCCGCGCGCGAGTGGCCGTTGTGCAACTGGGCGCCGCGCGCGATAACACGGTGCAGATTCTGTCGGGGATTTCTCCCGGCGCCCTGATTGCCACCGACCATCTCGGCGATCTGTTCGATGGAATGGTGGTGAAAACCGTGCCCGCCTCAGGCGCTTCCAACGCCGCGCCCGCCCCTAGCGGAACGAAGACCGGAACGAAAGGACGCTAATCCATGCATTCACTGGCCGCGCTGTGCGTTAAACGCCCCGTCTTCGCCACCATGTTGATCGTGGCGCTGATGGTGGTGGGCATTTTCTCGTTCTTCACATTGGGCGTCGATCTGTTTCCGAAAATCGATCTTCCCACCATTATTGTGACGGTCTCAAATCCCGGCGCGTCGGCTGAAGAGATCGAGTCCGACATCACCAAGCGTATCGAGGATGCGGTGAATACCACCAGCGGAATTGACACCATGTCCTCGACCTCCATCGAGGGAAACTCCACGGTGGTCATCAATTTCACGCTCGACAAGAGCGGCGACGTGGCTGCGCAGGAGGTGCGCGATAAGGTCAACCAGGTAGTGCCGCAATTGCCGGAAACCGCCAAGGCGCCAGTGGTGCAGAAAATCGACCCGGATGCCCAACCCATATTGCAAATGGTCATTTCGTCTCCGCGCCCGTTGCGCGAGGTCACTGAAATCGCCGACAAGCGGATCAAGCCGCTGCTCGAAAACATCTCCGGCGTGGGTGAAATTACGATAGTCGGCGGACTGAAGCGCGAGATCCGCGTCTGGGTGGACCCGGAGAAGATGCGCGCCTATGACGTGGCCGTCGCCGACGTCGCGAAAGCCCTGAAGGAGCAAAACGTCGAGCTTCCAGCGGGCAGCGTCAACGCCGGTGAAAAAGAGTTATCGGTCCGCACGCTAGGGCGCCTGGTCGATCCCGCCCAGTTCGACGAGCTGGCTGTGGTTCGCCGTGGTTCCTATGTGGTCAAGATCCGCGATATCGGCCACGCCGAGGACTCTGAGGAAGAGCCGACCACTGCGGCGCGCCTCAATGGCGAACCTGCGGTAACACTGGTGGTCGCCAAGCAGTCGGGCGAAAACACCGTGGCCACGGCCGACGCCGTCAAAGCGCGGCTGAAGGAGATTCAAGCCACGCTGCCCAAGGACCTCACCATTCAGATCATTAACGATCAGTCCGTGTTCATCAAGGGCGCCGTGCACTCGCTCGAAGCGCATCTGGTGGAGGGCAGCATCCTGGCTGCCATCATCATTTACATTTTCCTGGCCAACATTCGCACGACGCTGATTTCAGCGGTGGCGATTCCCACCTCGATCGTGTCCTCCTTCGGACTGATGGCGGCCATGAAGCTGGACTTGAATCAGATCACCATGCTGGCGCTGACGCTGATGGTTGGAATCGTGATCGACGACGCCATTATTGTGCTCGAAAACATCTACCGCTACATGGAAGAGAAGGGCATGCCTCCGATGCAGGCGGCCATTGAGGGCACCAAGGAGATCGGGCTCGCCGTCATGGCGACGACCCTCTCGCTGCTGGCCGTGTTCCTTCCCATCGGTTTTATGGGCGGCATCACGGGACGCTTCATGTCTTCCTTCGGATTCACCGCGTCGTTTGCCATCGCGGTCTCGTTGCTGGTGTCTTTCACTCTGACGCCCATGCTGAGCTCGCGCTTTATCAAAATGCCGCCGCGGAAGGAGGGCGGCTCGCATCACTCTTCCAAGGATTCGAAATTCTTCCGCTTCCTGGACCAGCACTACACGCAGATGCTGGAGTGGGCGATGGCCCACCGCAAGAGCATGGTGGCGCTGTGCGTGGTGGTATCGCTCAGCACTATCCCGCTTTTCATGCTGGTGGGCAAGAACTTTTTGCCGGTGGATGACCGCAGCGAATTCCAGGTCACTGTCAAAGCTCCCGAAGGTACTTCGCTTGCAGCCACCCTCACCATCGCCGAGCGTATAGCCCGCGATTTGCGCGCGCAGCCGGGCGTGACTGCCACTCTAACCACAATTGGTTCCTCCTCCGGGGGCTTCGCCTCGGTGGCCACGGCTTCGAACCGGGCGACCATCTACACCCGCCTGGTGCCCGTCGATCAGCGCAGCTACACCCAGGAACAAATGATGTCCCGCGCGCGGAATCTCCTGAAGGCTTATCCTCCGGAACTGCGCACCGCTGTTCTGCAAGCCGGCGGCGGCGGCGGCGGGCAGGCCGACGTCCAATACGTGATTAAGGGACCGGACCTGGACAAACTCAACGAATACGCAACGAAAGTTGTCGCCACGCTGGAGCACACGCCCGGCGTCGGCGATCCCGATATGTCGATGGTCTTCGGCAAGCCCGAGCTGCGGGTTGAAATCGACCGGCAGCGCGCCAACGATCTCGGTGTGAAAGTCACCGACATCGCCACGGCACTCAATACGCTGGTGGCCGGCCAACTGGTTTCCTCCTTCCCCGCGGGCGGCGAAGAGTACGATGTCCGCCTGCGGGCCGACAGCAAGTATCGCACCAGCGTCGAAGGCCTCTCGCAGTTGATCGTTTTCTCGACCAACAAGCAGGGCTGGGTGCCGCTCGATCAGGTGGTCCGCATCAAGAGCGGCACTTCTCCTTCGAGCATCAGCCGCGTGGACCGCCAGCGCCAGGTAACGATCAGCGCCAACGTGCTGCCGGGCGGATCGCAACAACAGGTGATCAACACTATGAACGATGTCATCAAGCAGATCCACCTGGCCCCCGGCTACACCACCACTTTGGGCGGATTCAGCAAGAACCTGGCGCAATCGGCCTACTACTTTGGTATCGCGATCGCCCTGACGCTGATCTTCATGTATATCGTGCTGGCTGCGCAGTTTGAATCTTTCATCCACCCGTTTACGATTCTGCTGACGTTGCCGCTGGCAGTGCCGTTCGGCATCCTCTCGCTGGTGCTGGCCGGCCAGACGATAAACGTATTCTCCGCGCTAGGGATGCTGCTGCTGTTCGGCATCGTGAAGAAGAACGCAATTCTGCAGATCGACCATATGAACGGACTCCGCGAAAAGGGACTCGACCGCTACGAAGCCATCATCCAGGCCAACCGCGACCGTCTGCGGCCCATTTTAATGACTACTTCAGCCCTGGTCGTGGGTATGATGCCGCTGATTATTTCTACCGGCGACGGAGCCGCCACCAACCGTTCCATCGGCGCTCTAGTAGCGGGCGGCCAGACTTTCTGCCTGCTGCTGACGCTGCTCGCGGTGCCGGTGTTTTACTCCTACTTCGACGACATGAAGCATCTGCGGCTGTCCCCCAAGTTGTTCGGGCGGATACGCGGCGCCGGCCGGCGGCCGCTGCAAACCATTCCGCAGCCGGTCCACTTTGAAGCCGGAGATAACGTCTGATGCGCTGGTTATTCTTCCGACCCGCCGCTGCGCTCGCATTCGCAGCGCTGCTGATTCCTGGCGCCTCCGCGCAAACTCAGCCGGCGACCGCCGCCGGACGCAACCACATTACTCCCGCCCGTGCGCACCTTTCGCCTGCCCGCGCGCATCGGCGTTTTCGGCGAAGCGCGCATCACTTTGCAGCAGGCCCTGGCGATGGCGCTGGCTAACAACAAGGACATCGAAGCTTCCCGCATCGACCGCGAAATATCCGGTTACAGCCTGACCGGCGCGCGCGGACTCTACGACCCCACCATAGGCGCCGTCTCGCAGTTCCTGAAGCAGGTGAATCCGGTGGCCAGCTCACTGGGCGGTTCCGCCACCGGCTCTGTGCTCAATCGTACCTGGCAAACCGATCCTACGCTCTCCGGCTTCACGCCGTGGCTGGGCGGCAGTTATCACGTTGACTTAAGCTCGCAACGCTTATACACCAATAACACCTTCGTCACGCTGAATCCGCAATATCCCAGCGCCCTCAATTTTCAGTACACCCAGCCGCTGTGGCGCAATCTGCGGTACGACCAGAATCGCCACACCATTGACGTCGCGCGAAAAAATCGGGCGCTTTCGGACGAGCAATTCCGCCTGCGCGTGATGCAAGTGGTGCAGCAAACCGAGCAAGCGTATTGGGAAGTGTTCTACGCTTACAACAATCTTCAGGTGCAGCTCAGACTCCGTCGACATTGCGCGCCAGCAGGATGAAAGCAACCGCCGCCAGCAGGCGCAAGGTTTGCTTGCTCCCATCGACGTTGTCGCCGCCCAGACCCAGCTCGCCAGCTTCGAGCTGAACGCGTACAGCGCGCAAACCGCGCTCACGCAAGCGGAGAACAATCTCAAGACGCTGATGCTCGAAGGGCGCAGCTCCGCTCTGTGGGCCAGCGCGCTGGTTCCGATCACTGCGCCCGATGGCGCGCCACCACTGACTCCTCTGAACGACGCCGTCAATGAGGCTCTGGCCAATCGTCCTGAAGTCAGCCAGGTAGAAATCTCTAGCCAGATCAATGCGAAGGACACGCGCCTGTATCGCGACCAGACCAAGCCGCAAATAGACTTGGTGGGCAGTTACACGCGCAGCGGTCTCGCGGGACCGGTAGTGGTCCAGACCGGCCCCAATCCGTTTACTGCTAGCTTCGGTCCGTTTATCGATCGCCTGAACTTACTGTCGTCGTCCGCGGGGCTCGATCAAGTGGTTCTGCCGCCGAGCAGCCCTCCGCCGGCGCTTCTCGTCGGCGACTATGGCCAGTCTTTGAACAACCTTTGGGCGGGAAATTTTCCCACCACACAGGTGCAGCTCCGCGTCTCGCTGCCGATCCGCAACCGCGCCGCGGAAGCCAACCTCAGCACTGCCGTCGCGCAAGGGCGCCGCATCCAGAATCAGCGCGAGCAAGTGGAGCAGGCGATCGAAGCCGACGTGCGCAACGCCATGCAGTTGATGCAATCCGCCGGGCTGCGTCTCGAAGCCGCGCGCGTGCAGCGTGAATCCGCCGAAGAGCAGTACAACAGCGAGCAGCGCCAGTTTCGCGCCGGAACCTCCACGCTATTCCTGGTGCAGCAGCGCCAGACCACCATGATTACCGCGCGCAGCCAGGAACGCCGCGCCGAATCCGACTTGGGCGAGGCCGTCTCCGCGTACGAATTGGCGACCGGCTCGATCCTTCGCCAGCACAATATCAATTTGCAATAATCGGGATGCCGCGATCAGCGGCTTCTTCCGCCGCTGATCACCCGCTCAGTTTTCGCAAGCACTCGGCCGCGGCCGCAAGAGTCTCCGGCTTCTTGGGAAAGCAGAAGCGGATCAACTGGTCGTGTCCGCGAGGATCCGCGAAGAAGCACGAACCCGGCACCGCGGCGATGCCGACGTGTTCCACCAGATGGCGCGCAAAGGCGGTGTCGTCGGGGAAGCCGAAACCGGAGATGTCGGTCATCACGTAATACGCGCCCTGCGGCCGGAAGCAGCGGAAGCCCGCCGGCGTTAGCATATCGATCATGGCGTCGCGCCGCTCGCGATATTTTTCTGCGAGATCGGTGTAGTAATTGTCGGGCAGCGCCAGCGCCGCCACCCCTGCGATCTGCAAGGGATGCGCTGCGCCAACGGTCAGGAAGTCGTGCACCTTGCGGATGGAATCCGTCAGATCCGGACTCGCCAGCACCCAGCCCACGCGCCATCCGGTGACTGAATAGGTTTTGCTCAAGCTGTTCACCAGGATGGTACGATCGCGCATGCCCGGCAGCAGCATCATGGGAATGTGCTCCGTGCCGTCGTAGATGAATGTGTTCGTAGATCTCATCGGTAATCGCGAGGGCGTCGAATTCCTGGCACAGGCCCGCGATGAAGGCTAGCTCATCGCGGCTGAAAACGCGGCCGGTGGGATTGTTGGGCGAATTCAGAATGATGGCTTTGGTGCGCGAAGAAAACGCGCGGCGCAGCTCATCGCGGTCGAAGGTCCAATCCGGCGTGCGCAGCGTCACCAGTTTGCGGGTGCATCCGCACAGCACCGAATCTGGGCCATAGTTTTCATAGAACGGCTCGAACACCACCAGTTCGTCGCCGGGATTGGTGACGCCGGTCAGCGATGCGATCATGCCTTCGGTGGCGCCGCACACCACAGTGATTTCGCGCTCCGGGTCGAAGTCGAGCTGATAATGCCGGCGATACTTGGCGGCGATGGCGTCGCGAAATGGCTTCGCGCCCCACGTGATCGAGTATTGATTGATATCGGCTTCGATGGCTTCGATGGCGGCGCGCTTCAGAATCGCCGGAGCGGGGAAATCGGGATAACCTTGCGCCAGATTGACGGCGTTGTACTGAAACGCCAGGCGCGTCATCTCGCGGATGACACTTTCGTTTAGTCCCGAGGCTCGGTCGCTGCGGAAGCGCGGGCGGCTGTCAGCGTGCGCCGGTGGCTCGAGAACTTTTGGTTCGCTGGTCGATCCCATCTGAATAGGATACCCGGCTGCGGGAGCGGCGGCTTTGACGGCTGCAGCTTCAGGCGCGCGCGTACAACTGACGATAGATATCGGCGTTGCGCAAAACGATCTGAATGTATTCGCGCGTCTGCGTGAAAGGCACGGTCTCGACGAACTCGGCGGCCTCGCGGAATTCGCCCCATGTGGACCAGTCCTTCGCGCGGCTGAGTCCGGCGTTGTAAGCCGCCAGCGCCGCTTCCCAGCGGCCATCGACGCTATCGGCGACCGATCGCAAATAATAGGTGCCCAATTGCAAATTCAACTTGCGGCTGGAACAGCCGCGCCGTCGAATAAGGCCGGATGCGCAAGCGGCGGCTTAACTCGCGGCCCGTCGAGGGCATAATCTGCGTGAGCCCGCGCGCGCTCGAAACGGAGACCGCCTTGGGATTGAATTCGGATTCCTGCCGGGCCAAGGCCGCCACCAGAAACGGGTCCAGATTATTTTGCCGGGCGAAGCGCTCCAGCTCTTCGCGGTACGGCAACGGGAAACGCCAGCTTCCAAAATTCGGCGGGCGCGGAGTCGATGCGCATATACAAATAGTCGGGAGCATAGCGCTTCAAATAGCGGATGGCCTGGTCTTGCGCCGAGCGGCGTGCAGCCATGGTCGCGAGTTCCAGTCCCATCACATGCGGCTGATCCTCATTCTGCGCCGCATAGCGCAGCTCAACTTCGGCCCAATCGTCGAGTCCCGCCGAGGCCAGCAGACGGGCGCGTGCCAGGCGAACTTTGGCCCGGGCGTTGGGTTCGAAATTGCGCACCCGCGCGCGCGTAGGGAAATCGACGGTGCGCAGAAAGCTGTAACGGTGTGCTAACCGGCGACGAAGCCGCTCTCCACGGGCGGCAACGCCGCCATGCGCTCGCGCGCGAGCCCGGTGTAAAAATAGTTGGGATATTCGCGGACGATCTCGCCGTAATAGGCGCGGGCCGCGGAAGGATCGTCAGCGCCTTCGGCCAGCCGGCCGAGAAAGTACAGCGCGGCCGAAGACTCATCGGAGTTGGGGAACAGGCGCAGGTGCTCGCGCAGCAGATCGCGGGCGTCGTCCTTGCGGCGCAGGTAGTGCGCCCATGTCACCTTGCCAGTGGCAGCCGGCCGCGCGCGCTTCCTTCGGAAACGACTCGTAGCAGGCGCGGAAGAGCGGCTCGTAGGCGTCCACCTGATTCTCCACCAGGTACGAATTGCCCATCGCAAGCAGCGCTTCCAGACGCCACGGGGAATCGGGATGCAAGCGGGCCAATTCATCCAGCTCCGCATTCATGGCCGCGCGATCGTTGGCGCGCCGCGCGCACAGCAGCAGATAGTGCAGCCGCTCGGCATCGGCCTGCGGCGATTGCACCGTGAGCTCGGCCAAATACTTTTGCGCGGCCTTCGTGTCTTTGGCGATATATTGCGCCACGCCGATCTTCACCAGCGCAGCATCGCGCTCGTCGCCTCCGAGGCGCGGCACTAATGCCAGCAAGCTCTTTCTTCGCCTGCTCCGCGCGCCCGGCATCCAGCAATTTCAGCGCACGTCCCAGCATGGCGTCGCCCATGGCCGGCGGATACTGATCTCCAAGTTGCGACTCCAGACTCGCCGCCAGCGTCGTCGGCTTCCGCGGACTCGCTCGCAGCCGGATAGCCGTAGTACACGCGCTGCGCATAGACCGCCGCGCTCACGGGATCGCCGGCCGCCGCGAAAGCTTTGGCCAGCGCCAAGTCGCCTTGCGGCTGCGGCAACGCGGCGTAATACTTGCGCAACAGACTGACGGCGCTCGTGCCGTGTTTGCGAGTTTGTCCCGAAGGCCTGCGCGCCCAGCAACGCGGCCCGCCCGATCAGCGGTGACGGCGGCGACTGCGCCCATATCGGTTCGAGCGCCGCGGGCACGGCCGCATAATTTCCCGCGCTGAACTCGGCGGAAGCGCGGAACCAAGCCACGTAGTCGGCGATCTGCGGAAGCCTGCCGCTCAGGCCCTTGAGCGTAGCGATGGCCGCAGCTTCGTTCTTGGATTGCAGAGCGGCGACAGCCGCCTTGAGGTCGGATACCGCATCATCGGCCGCGGATAACGAGACAGCCACACCGGCCACGGCCAACATTGCCGCCACCGGAACACGCCAGCTCGCGCGAAACCATTCACGCCGGATCATGTTCTAGTATCGATTGTCGCACCGATTGCCGTCAGTGGGAAGGGTTTTCTGCCGTTGGAGCGATCTGCCCCCTACTCACCCGCCGCTCATGGCCCACGACCGCCCTCTCGCGCCATAATGAAAAATACACTCGCGTAGCGCCGTTTGGGCCGGGACCGCCCGCCGTCGCAACACCACACTCTTCGTTCATGCCCGAACAATGGCAACCCAAAGCGAATCCCTGGCTCATCGCGCTCGCGGTGATCGTGCCCACGTTCATGGAGGTGCTCGATACCTCCATCGCCTCCGTGGCGCTGCCCCACATTGCCGGGAGTCTGTCGGCGACCATTGACGAAGCCACCTGGGTGCTCACCAGCTATCTGGTGGCCAACGCCATTGTCCTGCCCGCCAGCGGCTGGTTTGCGTTGCGCTTCGGACGGCGGCGGTTTCTTTTATTCTGCATCGTCCTGTTCACGATTTCCTCGTTCTTTTGCGGCTCGGCCACCAGCCTGTGGATGATCCTGGTGGCGCGCGCGGTTCAGGGAGCCGGAGGCGGCGCGCTCCAGCCGCTTTCGCAAGCCATCCTGCTCGAAAGTTTTCCGCCGCAGAAACGCGGCGCGGCCATGGCAATCTTCGCCCTGGGAGTCGTCGTGGCGCCGGTACTGGGTCCCACGATGGGCGGTTATCTAACCGACCAATACTCCTGGCGCTGGGCGTTCTACATCAATATTCCCATTGGAGTGCTCGCCGTATTCATGGTTTCGCGCTTTGTCGAAGACCCTCCGTACATATCTTCCGCCAAGCCCGGCCGCTTCGATAGCATCGGCCTGGGCCTGCTTGCCGTCTGGCTGGGCTTCTTGCAAATCGTTCTCGACAAGGGTCAGGAAGACGACTGGTTCGCCGCGCCGTGGATCCGCTGGGCCCTGACAATTTCGGTGGCTGCCTTCATCGCTTTCTTAATCCACCAATTTCGCGATCCACACCCCATCGTCAACCTACGCGTTTTCAAGGACCGCAATTTCGCCTTGGGCTGCGTGGTCATGACCATGTTCGGCGGCGTGATTTACGGGCTGGTGGCGATCCTGCCGCTGTTTTACCAAACCGTAATGGGTTACTCCGCGTGGTCCGCCGGACTGGCCGTGAGCCCGCGTGGCATTGGGGCGATCTGCATCATGCCGGTGGTCGCCGTCTTGACAAGCAAGCTCGACAATCGCTGGCTTATCTCGGCCGGATTCCTGGGATTCGCCGGCTCTGCCATATGGATGAGCCATCTGTCATTGGGAATGTCGCAATGGTCGCTGCTGATTCCCATCATCCTCAGCGGCTCGTGCTCGGGCTTGGTGTTCGTCCCCTTGGCGACCACATCCATGGGGACCCTGCGCAATGAAATGATCGGCAACGCCAGCGGCTTATACAATCTATTGCGCAACGTCGGAGGCAGCTTGGGAATTTCGGTGGTGAACACTGTCGTGGCGCGCCGCCAGCAGATCCATCGCGCGGAACTAAGCCGCTACATAAGCCCCGGCCCGAACTTCGATTCCGCCCTGCATTTTTTCCAGCGGCGCGGTGGGCCCATACACGGATTCGCAAATCGCCACCGACCGAGCCTACGCCTTGATGGACCGCGGCCTCAACCAGCAAGCCGTGATCTATTCTTACGTGGACGACCTTCGCTACATAGCCGTCGTGTGCCTGGTGTGCATTCCCGTGGTGCTGCTGCTAAAGACGAGTGAAGCCCAAGGCGCGGCGCCGCAGCCGCGGCTCATTGATTGAGGGATCGTCGCAATGTTGGATCGGCTATGCTGATATCGAAAGGGTACGGTACGATGCGTTTTTCAAGCGTGCAATCAGTCTTGCTGCTATCGCTCCTACTAACCGTTAGCGCTTGGAGCGACGAGCCCGCCGATCGTTCGGCGATAGACAGTACAATTTCATCGCTTAATGGAATCCCAAGACCGACCGAACACTTCACTGCGGACTCAGATGCTCCATTGGCACTTGACCAACTCTGGAAGGTAAAAGGGTACACCGTCGCGATTGCGCACGAACCATGGGGCGAAGCGAACCTCAAGATGCAAACCCCGACGATTTTAGCCCGCACCACGCGATTTATTACATCCGATGTGGCTCTCGTCGATGGTACGTGCTCGTATGCGGAAGGCAGTACGCCTATACCATTACTGTTTGTGATGAAGAAGGAGGGAGGCGTTTGGAAAATCGCCTCCCTCCGTGTGCTGGAAACTCCACGCGGGAAGTAAAAGCGTTCGCACTCATCCGCGTGTTGGAATTTCAATCTTGACCATTACCTAATATGCCATCTGAGCTTTGACACCTCTGGCCGACTGTTAATATATTGATGCACGGTCACGCTATGCTCGCGCACGCTTGCAAGTCCACGGCCAATCTTGAGATGAGGTAACAGAAATTCCCATGAAGCGCTCCAGTTCAATGACCAGGCGAGCGGCGCTGGGCGGCATCGGCAGTGCGCTCGCCGTTTCTTCGCTGCTCGACGCCCAGCAGGACCCGTTCCGCGACCATAGCCGCGTGCCGGGTATGGACGAACTCACCACCGTAACCGAATTTGAGGCCGTGGCCTTCGCCAAGATGGCGGGCGATTCTTTCCAGTACATGGCGCACGGCGGCGAAGGCGAGTTCACGCTGCGGCGCAATCGCGAAGCCTACGATTGGGTGGAACTGGTTCCGAAAGGCGTCGTCGATGTGAGTTCGGTGCAAACCGCTACCGAGATTCTGGGCACTCCCATGGCGTTCCCAATCATGACTTCGCCCACGTCAGGCCATATTCAACTGAACCGCGAAGCCGAGGCAGGCACCTATCGCGGATCGCAGGCCGCTTCGAACACTCCTTATATCGTGAGCGACGGCTCCTCACTGCCAAAAGCGAAGATTGCGGCTGCGGGAACCAGTCCGCTCTGGTTCCAGCTCTACCCGATAAAAGATATGGACGCCATGAAGGCGTGGACCGAAAACGTACAAATGCTGGGAGGCAAGGCTGTTGTGATGACGGTCGATCAGCAGGCCGCCTATTGCGAGCGGACCGTCCACGAACTTCATCTGACTTCGGCCGGCCCGATTGGGCCTCCCGCGAGATCTGGCGGGAGCGGGAATGCGCCCACCACGGGTCCGCGCGCCTATCGGATTCCCGAAAGGCGTCTTTGGTACAACTGGAAATACGCCGAGCAGGTGAAGGCGATGCTGAAAATTCCCATGTTCGCCAAGGGCATTCTCACCGCCGAGGACGCGAAACTCTGCATCGAACACGGTTTCGATGGGGTCTATGTCTCTAACCACGGCGGACGTTCCTGCGACTACGTCCCCTCCACGCTGGAAGTGCTGCCCGAGATTGTGGATGCCGTGCAAGGGCGCGTCCCGATATTGTTCGACAGCGGAGTCCGTTGCGGCTCCGACATATTGAAAGCCCTCGCGCTGGGCGCAAACGCGGTGTGTATCGGCCGCGGAGCCCGCTGGGGCTTGGCCGCTTACGGCGCTCCCGGCGTCACGAGGATTCACGAAATTCTGCAAGGTGAGCTGGTGATGGCGATGGCGCAGACCGGCAGGCCCACTCTGGCATCCATTGATCGGACTTTGGTCAAAACCAACTTCCGATAAAATGAGTCCGCGGGGCGGTGCCAATTTTGACACGCTAGGCTGGTTGCTAATATAGTGGTTGGCGGTCCCCGTATGCTCGCGCACGCCTGCTGTCGACGGCCGATATCGAAGAAGAGGTGACAGAAATTTCCATGAAGCGTCCCGATTCAATGACCAGGCGAGCGGCGCTGGGCGGCATCGGCGGCGCGCTCGCAGGTTCCGCACTGCTCAACGCCCAGCAGGATCCCTTCCGCGATCATAGCCGCGTGCCCGGCATGGACGAACTCACCACCGTAACCGAGTTCGAAGCCATCGCTTTCGCGAAAATGCCGCGCGACTTCTTCATGTACATGGCGCACGGCGGCGAAGGCGAGTTCACGCTGCGGCGCAATCGGGACGCCTACGATTGGGTGGAACTGGTTCCCAAAGGCGTGGTGGATGTGAGCACGGTGCAAACCGCTACCGAGTTCTTGGGCACGCCCATGGCGTTCCCCATCATGACCTCGCCCACCGCGTTTCACATTCAGTTGAACCGCGAAGCCGAAGCCGGCACTTACAAGGGATCGCAAGCCGCATCGAATACTCCCTACATCGTCAGCCACAACCATTCGCTGCCCATCGACAAGATCGCGGCCGCGGCCACCAGTCCGCTGTGGTTCCAGCTTTATCCGCAGAAGGACATGGATGTAACCAAGGCGTGGGTCGACGCCGCTCAGGGCGCCGGGGGCAAGGCCGTCGTTATGACGGTAGATCAGCAAGCCACTTATTACGAGCGCGCGTTCCATGACCGTCACCTGGTGGGTGCTGGTACAGCTCGGCCTGCCGGGCCTCCGGGCGGACGCGGCGCTCCTCCGAGCAGCGGGCCGCGCGCTTATCGCGTTCCCGAAGGTCGCCTTTGGTACAACTGGAAATACGCCGAGCAGGTGAAGGCAATGCTGAAAGTGCCCATGGTCGCGAAGGGCATTCTCACCGGCGAAGACGCGAAACTCTGCATCGAACATGGGTTCGATGCGGTTTATGTCTCTAACCACGGCGGCCGATCTGTCGACTACGGCCCTTCAACGCTTGAGGTACTGCCCGAGATTGTCGACGCCGTGCAAGGGCGCGTGCCGGTGTTGTTCGATAGCGGCGTCCGCTGCGGCTCGGACATATTGAAAGCCCTCGCGCTGGGTGCAAAAGCGGTGTGCATCGGCCGCGGGTGCCGCTGGGGGCTGGCCGCGTATGGCGCCGCCGGCGTGACAAGAGTTCATGAAATCCTGCAAGGCGAGCTCGTCATGGCGATGGCGCAAACCGGCAGGCCCACACTGGCTTCCATCGATCGAACCTTGGTCAAGACAAACTTCCGGTAATCAAATGAAGAAAACTGTAATCAATCGACGCAAAGCGCTGGCGGGTTTCGGCTCGTTAGCCGCGGTTTCCGCGCTCGCACAGAATGTCTCGAAACAGAACTCAGGACCGAAGCTGATAGGCGAAGCCCCCGGCCGTATCGCGCCGCGCGAGGACATGGCTAACGTTCTTGAATTCGAAGATGTAGCCTCGCGTATGCTTGCTTCTCCCGCCTATGCGCCAATCGCCGGCGGCGACCGCACGTATTTCGATCGCATCACGCTGCGCCCGCGCATGATGATCAGCACTCTTGAGATGGATATGTCGGTCGACATGTTCGGTCAAAAGATGTTCGCTCCCATCATCGTCGGACCCATCGCCCGCCAGCAGCAGTTCCATCCGGATGGCGAACTCGCCACCGCGCGCGGCGCCTCCGCCGCTAAAGCGGTGATGGTGGCGAGCAGCGACTCCAGTTTCCCCATCGACAAGATCGCAGCCGAAGCCAAGGCCGGCTTGTGGTACCAGGCCTTTCCCGGTGCCGATGCGAATGCGCTGAAATCGCAAATTCAGCAGGCGGTGAAGGCAGGCTGCAAGGCCGTCTGCATTACAGTCGGCGCCGAGTATCGGGATGCGAAGCGCGCTTCCGGTCCGGCGCAACTGGCAAAAATGGCCCCATCCGCGCTCAATTGGAATGTGATCGATCAACTGCGGCAGGGCCTTTCGGTGCCGTTCGTGCTGAAGGGCATCATGTCGCCGGAGGAAGCCGACGCCGCTGTGAAGCATGGTGTTCAAGGCATCGTTGTTTCCGATTACGGCGGGTTGCTGAGCAAGGGAATGGCGCCAGCCATCGAAGTGCTGCCCTCGATCGTCGATGCGGTTGGCGGACGCGTTCCGGTTCTGGTGGACGGCAGCTTCCGGCGAGGCTCCGACATTTTCAAGGCGCTGGCATTCGGCGCGACCGCGGTTATGATCGGGCGGCCGGCCATGTGGGGCTTGGCAGCGTATGGCGCGGACGGCGTGCAGTCGGTCGTAGAGATGCTGCAGACCGAGGTCGGCCGCGACTTAGGCCAGTGCGGCACGCCGACCCTCAAATCGATCACCCGCACCCACGTGAAAGTTCACCAGGCGTAGAGCGGTCGATTGGAGCCTGCTCGGGGGCTTCTTGCTGTTCGCGTGTGGCGGGATGGTGGCTGGGATTGCGTTTGCGCGGGGTCTCCCGGAGAATTTGCTGCGCCGGCTTTTCGCCATGGCCTTAATCGTTCTGGCGATAGTCATCGCGGTGATGACTTTCTAACAAGTCCTGGGCAATCAGGCGTGAAGTCTCGTAGTATCCTCGGTGGTAGAGAATCCCATGAAAACAACTCTGTTTGCTGTCCTCTCCCTTGCCGTTTCCGGCGCCGCCCTCGCGCAAACTCCGCCGGCGGCCGCACCTGCCAAGCACAAGGTCGTATTTCAGATGAACGTTGCGGACAACGATTCCTGGAACCAGCTTTTCGGCAATATCGGAAATGCGCAAAAAGCGTTCCAAAAGGACGGCATCCAGATTGAGGTGGTGTTCTACGGGAAAGGAGTCACGCGCGCTGCTGAAAACCAACACCGAATTCGCGGACCGCCTGCAGAAGGCCGCTGCGGAGGGCGTCGTTCTAGGCGCGTGCCAGAATTCCATGCGAGCCAGGAAGATCACCAGCCAGGATATTTTTCCTTTTTCCACGGAAGTCGACTCCGGCGTGGCGGAGCTGATCCGCAAGCAGGAGGCTGGATTTTCCTACATCCGGGCCGGCGAATGAGGCTTCATCGGCGCTCAATGGATGTAGGCCCAGCCCGCTTCCTGTTTGCGAGCCAGCTCCGCGACTCCCGAATCGACCTGCGAAGCGAACGGAAACAGATCTTCAGTTTTCACCTTATAGAAGCGCATGGCGTTCTGGCACGCCGCCAAGGTGACGCCGCTCTCGGAAAGTTTCTTTAGCTGTTCTTCCTGCGCTGTGTTCTTCTTGAGGAGCATATTGAGCCCGGGTCCAAAGAAAACGACTTCCACCTCGCTGCCGTCCTTCGCGAAGGCGGCCCGCATGTTCTGGACATGGCCGATAAGCATGTCCCAGGCAGGACCCTGCGGCTCCGTCAATTGAAACACCACACGGTGTTTGGGAGCAGCGGGTGTTTGCGAGACGGCGGCGAAAACCAGTGTCAGCGCTAGAGCGGCGACGAATAGAATAGTCTTTTTCATAGGTTCCTCCCCGGGCGTGCGCGTCGGACGCCCATAAGCAATCATATTTGATGTTGCGCTTCGCCCGCTATGAGTGCCAGTATGATCGATGGTGTTGAGTTCCAGCCATGAGTGATCAGTCTGCCTCCGCCGCGTCGCCCGCTGTCGAAACATCGCTGGTCTACGCGCACGGTCTGGCGGCCATCGTCACGCTGCTGATCTCGGTCGGGTTCGGCGTCCTGGCTTCGATCGAGATGTTGGTCCCCGATTTGGCTGGCAACACGCCCTGGCTGACCTGGGGCCGCCTCCGCTACGACCACACGCAAGGAATCATGCTGGGCTGGCTGGGCAACGCGTTCTTCGCGTTTCTATATCACGGCGTTCCGGTGCTGACAGGCAAGCGCGTAACCAGCCTGCGGCTGGGGCAGTGGATATTCGGATTGTGGAACTTCGCGGTAGTCGCGCCAGGCTGGATTCTGGTGCTCGCCGGATTCAGCCAGCCGCTCGAATGGGCCGAATTTCCGCTGGTGATCGATGCCTTCGTGGTGCTGGCGCTGGTGCTGGCAATCGTGCAGTTCCTGCCGCCGTTTTTTTCGCGCGGCCTGGAAGATCTTTACGTTTCGAGCTGGTACATCATCGGCGGCCTGGTCTTTACGTTGCTGGCGTATCCGATGGGCAATTTCGTTCCCGAACTGGTGCCAGGCGCGCGCGGCGCGGCTTTCAGCGGTCTGTGGATTCACGATGCGATCGGCTTGTTCGTCACGCCGCTCGCGCTGGCGGTCATTTACTTCGTGATTCCCGCCGCCACGCGCCGGCCCATCTTCAGCCACTTCCTCTCGATGCTCGGCTTCTGGCTGCTGTTCTTTCTGTACCCGCTCAACGGCACGCATCATTACGTCTTTTCCGTGATCCCGATGAGCGCGCAGATCGGAGCGATCACGGCCTCGACGCTGCTCGGCGTGGACGTGATTCTGGTGGTCGCGAATCTGCTGTTGTCGCTGCGCGGCGCGGGATTGGTTCCCGCGCGATCTCGGCGTTGCGTTTTGTCGCCACCGGCACCGTGTTCTATCTGATCGTCAGCATTCAAGGCTCGGTGCAGGCGCAGATGGCGGTCAATCAGGGCCGTGCATTTTTCCGATTGGGTGGTGGGCCATTCGCATCTGGCCATGCTGGGATTCGCCACTTTCGCCGCGGCCGGCGGCATGATTCATGCGTGGCAGAGAATTCCCTGGGCGCGCTATAACGCCACTGCTGCTCGAGTGGTCCTACTGGCTGCTGACCGTGGGTGTCGTGATCATGGTTTCCGATCTCACGATCGCCGGATTGGTGGAGGCGCGGATTTGGCAGTCGTCGGCGCCGTGGATGGAATCGGTTCGCGCCGCGCGCCCCTACTGGATCATTCGCACGCTCAGCTTCGTTCCGATCGCTGCCGGGTTCGTGCTTCTGCTTAGCAGGGCTCGTCACCGGAGATCGCGGCGCGGGCCTGCGCGGAGTTCAGGAAGAAATCGGGTTGGAACCCGTTCTGAAGAAATCGCGCCGCGCCTGGCGACGGAGGTGGTGTGAACCGGTTCCTGCGCATGTCCTACCTGGTGGCGGCCGTCGCCGGCGTGGGCTTCTTCGTCATGTCGATCCTGCTGCTCGGCGTGTGGCCGGGCCGTACGCTCGAAGCAGCAGATCCGCACAATGTCGCCGCCGCATCCTCTGGCTTTGACGGCCAGCGAATCGCGCGGGCGCAAGATCTATGCGCGCGAAGGTTGCGCTTATTGCCATACGCAGCAGATCCGTTACCTGGCGAGCGACGTTGCGCGCTTCGGCAGAGCCACGCTCGCCTGGGAGACGATCTTCGATTATCCGCAGCTGTGGGGCACGCGCCGCATCGGACCGGATCTGTCGCGCGAAGCATCCGTGCGCTCGGCGGACTGGCAGTTGTCGCATCTCTATGCGCCGCGCGCATTGGTGGCGGATTCGGTCATGCCGCCGTTTCCCTGGTTGTTTGACGGCGCGCCGGATCGTCCCACGCAGGAAGCCCGCGATCTGCTGGATTATCTCGAAACTCTCGGCCGGGACCGCGCGCTGGCGGCTCCCGAAGGCGAGGCGCATGCCCTGACTGCGTGCGACAACTGTTCGGACGATGAAAAGCGCTTCGCGTTTGCGCCTGCGGTTCTGAATGCGAATCCGTCGCGGGCGCGGCGCCGGGGCGGCTCGGCGCGCCTCGTGCCATCCAACGATCTGGTCCGCGGGCAGCATGTTTATGCGCTCTACTGCGCCACTTGCCACGGAGCGCGCGGCGACGGCGATACGCCGGGCGCTGCCGGTTTGCATCCGCGTCCGGTGAATCTGACCGAGCAGGAATACAGCTTGCGCCGCCTTAGCTTTTCTCTGTGGAATGGCGTGGCCGGCACCGCCATGCCGGCTTGGCGCGAACTAGGAGTGGACGATTTGTCCGCAGTTGCGCGAGTCGTGCAGAACTTTCACGCGGCGCAAGCCGAGCCGTCCATTCCGGCTCCGGTGCTCGCCTTGGGCGAACGCGTGTATGCGGCCCGCTGCGCGCAGTGCCACGGAGACAAGGGAGACGGGAATGGCTCGGCGGCCGGCCAGTTCCCCATCGCGGCGACAAATTTTCAGGCGCAGCGCCCCAGCATTGCAGCCAGCCTCCGCGCGGTGCGCAACGGCATCGAGGGAACGCCCATGGCTCCTTGGACGAACGAATTGCCGGAAGCGGAACTCTCCGCTGTCGCGTATTTCGTGCGTGGTTTTTGGGCCGGAGGTCCGAACCGATGAACATGCATGACGGCATAGCCGGCCCGGTGGCGCAGTTGCCGGCGATGGACCTCATTGTCGGCCTTGCCGTTTTATTCGCGGTCGTGTTTTTCGCCGCCTGGCTGGTCTCGCCGCGCCTCCGCGCATGGGTGGAGCGGCCCAAATATCGCTTTCAGGCGAATGTGAGAAGCTATGATGAGACGCAAGGCGCGACACAAGCGCCCCGACCCAGGAGCCCCAGATGAAGCCTCCGGCAGCTGCTTACCCGCGCGGTATGGGAATGGTAGTGGCGGCGTGTATCGCAGTGGGCGCGATTTCGGTCGCGGCGACGCTGGCTTTCGGCAGAGTTTCTCTCGTTTCCAAAGGCGCCGGGGCGTCTCCCTCATCGATCTCCACCAGCGAAGAATACGGCCGGCGTCTCATTTCGCAGACTTCCGAATATCTGGGCCCGGATGTCGCCGACGTCAAAATGCGGCACATGGACAGCCGGCTGGCCTGCGCATCCTGCCATATTCGGAGCGGGCCTGGAACCCGGCAATCTCAGCCTGGCGACCGCGTTCAAGAAGTACCCGCGAATTTCGCCGCGCAGCGGCGCGAGCGAGTCCATCGAAGAGCGTATTAACGGCTGCATGATGCGCAGCATGAATGGCCGCGCGCTGTCCGAAAAAAGTCCCGAGATGATGGCGATGGTTGCTTACCTGCGCTTCCTGGCGGATCAGGACGCAGCCACCGGCGCCACCCAGCGCAAGGCGCACCAGTCCGCCGCCTTCAAGACCCCCAGTCGCGCCGCGGATTTGAAAGCCGGCCAGAAGGTTTTCGATAAGCGCTGCGCCGCCTGCCACGGGCCCGACGGATTGGGGCTTGCCGCAGCGCCCAACCTGGTTCACGGTTATGTGTTCCCGCCGCTCTGGGGCCCTAACAGTTTCAACGACGGAGCCGGCATGCACCGCGTGCTGACCGCCGCCCGCTTCATCAAGGCTCGCATGCCTCTGGGCAATGCGGACTTGAATGACGATGACGCTTTCGACGTCGCAGCCTTCATCAATTCGAAACCGCGGCCGGAGATGCAGGGTCTAGACCGCGACTATCCCGACCTAACCAAGAAGCCGGTCGATACCGGCTATCCGCCCTACGCGGATTCGTTTCCGCTGGAGCAACACCGCTTCGGCCCGTTTGCGCCGATCGAAGCGTTCTACAAACATTCGACCAAGCCGTCCAAGTGAACTAAGGAGCAAAATCAATGATCATCAAAGCGTTTGGATCTCTTTTGGCAATCGCCACCCTGGCCGGCGCTGCCACGCGCCCCGATATGCTGGTTACCACCGACTGGCTGGCCAACCACCAGAGCGATGCGAAGGTCGTGATCCTTCACGTCGCCGCGAACCGTACGGCCTACGATGCGGGGCACATCCCCGGCGCGCGCTTTGTTGGCTTGCCGCAGTTGGTGGTCACGCGCGACGGCATTCCGAATGAGCTGCCTCCCGTCGCGGACCTCAAGAAGGTGCTCGAAGCCGCCGGCGTTTCCGACGATTCCCGGATCATCCTCTACGGCGATGTCTCCGTGCTGCCGGCAACCCGCGCGTACTTTACGCTCGATTACCTGGGCCACGGCGATCAGGCTGCGCTGCTTGATGGCGGCCTCGAGAAATGGCGCGCCGAGGGACGGACGCTCAGCAAGGAAGCGGTGATCGCCGCAGCCGGTCACTTCACGCCGCATCCGAAGCCGGAGCTGGTGGTGCAGATTGACGAAGTGAAGCAGATATCCAGTAAGCCGGCATCGGCGCAATCCGCAGTCCTATTGGACGCCCGGCCGGCCGCTGACTTTAAGGGCGAGAAGGGAGAGCACATTCCGGGAGCCGTGAACGAGTTCTGGATGGAGAATCAAACCAGCCACGAGAATCAGGCGCTGAAGACCGATGCCGATTTGCTCGCTCTCTATGCCAAGCTCGGCGTCACTCCCGATAAACCGGTGGTGACGTATTGCCATAGCGGCATGCAGGCGACGCAGGCCTATTTCACCCTGAAGCATCTTGGCTACGACGTGCGCCTCTACGACGGCTCGATGTCGGAGTGGACCGCCAAAGGCGCGCCGGTTGAGAAGTAGCGCGAATTCGGCTCCAGACAGGCACTGCCAGGGGCTTCCATTCCGCCGCAGGATGTGCGCAAAATATCTGCTGAGTGAGTAGAGAGGATATGCCCATGTCTATAAAAATCACGGAACGCGGAATCAGAAGGCGCGAGTTCGTGTCTTCCGCGTTGGCGTTGTCCGGCATGACGGCCGCCGCCAGTTTCGTCGCGCCAACCGCGATGTGGGGAGCAGCCACTCGTAAGCCGCTCGACCCCGTCGATCCCGACATTCTTTTCGGGACCACCAGTTCCATCTGGGGCAACCAGCACGACGTCGTCTGGGCCATCAAGCGAATCGCAGCCCTGGGACTGCAAGGCATCGAGCCCTACGCGAACAACATCGAGCAGTATCGCAAGAATCCGCTGGAACTCAAGAAGATGTTCGACGAAGCGGGCATCACACTTATCGACGTGTCCAATGGCGCCAAAGGCCAGTCGACAAATTTCATCGATCCGGAAGCGATCCCCAAAACTATTGCCGATCACGTGGCCTTCGTCCGCGATTTTCTCCAGCCCTGCGGCTGCGGCCACTATAAGGTCAACATGGGCGCGCGTCCGCCCGGCGGTCCCAGTGACGAGCAGCTCAAGCGGCTATCCGATACCCTCAACGAGATCGGCCGGCAGACCATCGCCATGGGAGTGAAGCTCGCGCCACATCCTCATATCTGGGGGCCGCTCGAACGCGAGAAGGACATGCGCCGGACCATGGAACTCACCGATCCAAAGTATGTCTGGATGACGGCCGACACCGGACATCTGGTCCTGGGCGGCGGAGATCCGGCGCAGATCATCAGCGATTATTTTCCGCGCATCGCCGAAGTGCATCTCAAGGACACCTACGCGAAATACCGCGGCAACACCTCCACGCCGACTCAGGAGGAACACAAAGTCGCCAGCGTCTATCACAATCTGGGCGGAGGCGGTGTCGACTTCCCGGCGGTCTTCAAGGTGTTGCGCGACAGGCACTACAAGGGCTGGGCGATTTTCGATGTCGACGGCCCGCGCAAGGGTGACGACGGATTCGACTCCATCGGCGGCAATCTGGATGTGGCCGTCGACGATTACATCGCGCACAACATTAACTACCTGCGCGATGTCTTAGGCATCCGGCTGCCGCCGGTGGGTTGATCGCGACCTGGCGCCTGCGGCGGAAATGAATGAGTCGGGTGCCCGTCTGGTTTGAGCGCAAATTTGAGTTTTCATTTTCCTTGGACCTGCTGCCGAACTTGCGTGCACACCTGCGCGGAACGCCGGCCAGACTTGAAGAGGCGCTGCGCGGCCATTCTCACGAAGTCCTGACCGGCAAACCGCAAGGAAAATGGTCGGCGCAAGAACACGCCGGTCATTTGTTGGATCTCGAAACGCTATGGCTAGCGCGCCTGGAAGATTACGTTGCGGCCCGGGGCCAGCTCACTCCCGCAGACCTGACGAATCGAAAGACCGACGAAGCGAATCATAACGAGCGCTCCCTGGAACCGCTTCTGGCTGAGTTTCGCGCCGCCCGAGCTACGCTGCTGAAGCGTCTAGACGAATTGGACCCGTCGCTATTCGCACGGACCCTCCCGCACCCGCGCCTCAAAACACCGATGCGGCTGGCGGACCATTTGTATTTCGTCGCCGAGCACGACGATCATCATCTTGCGCGAATCTGGGAACTGATCGCCACGCGCCCCGTTGCGATCTGATACGCCCAATCGCTGCGTCCCAGATCCGCAGCCGTCCGCGAAGCCTCGCGCGTATCATAGGGGACGTTCCGGAATGTGGCATCCCAACCTGACGGCGTCTTTTCCAGAATCGCGTACGAAGCGTCCGGCGAATAATTCTGCATCGCGTGCGGCACAGGCGTGTCGTCGCTGTAAGCCACCAAGCCCACGCTGCCCGGATTCATAATTCTCTGTCCGTTCGCCAGCCGCACGAGCCTCGGAATGTGCGTATGCCCGCAGACGAGCACCGGCTGCGTCGTACCCGCCAGGAATCTTACGATCTCTTCCTCATCGCACACCTGCGGATGACCGCTCGTGACGTCCTCCAACAGGTAACACAAGTCGTCCGTAGGTGACCCGTGACACAGCAGCACTTCATCCTCGAACACCGCCGTCGCCGGCAACCCGCGCAGCCAGTCAATCGCATCCGCCCCCAGATCGCGAATCATCCACTCAACTCTCGGATCAGCGTCAGGCTCGAACAACTCGCGGTCCTGATTGCCGCGAATGGTAAGCGCGATGTCCGTACTGCGCAATAAGTCGAAAGTCGCGCGCGGCTTCAGCGCGCCATGCAGGATGTCGCCCAGATTCCACAGGGCGTCGACGCCCTGCTTGCGCACGTCGGCGAGCACCGCTTCGAGCGCCCATACGTTGGCATGAATGTCGGCTAGCAGTCCGATGCGGTAGCGCATAGTCTATTTAAACGCGCCCCTCAGTTTCAGATAAACTGATATTTTTATATGATCTATTCGCGTTCCGCCGAATACGCCCTGCGCGCCCTCATCCAACTGGCTGCTCTCCCGCCGGACGAATACGCCATGGCGAAGAACATCGCCGCCGAAGTCAACATCCCCGCGCATTTTCTCGCCAAGATTTTGCAGGACCTCGCCCGCGACGGCTTCCTCAAATCCAACAAGGGCCCGCGCGGCGGATTCCGCCTCAGCACTGCCCGCCGAAGACCTTTCCATGCTGCGCGTCATCGAGGCTGTCGACGGCGCCGGGCGCTACGATCGCTGCATCGGCGGCGCCCCCGAATGCAATGACCGCGCCGCCTGCGGCATGCACGACTCGTGGAAGGCTCTGCGGTCGCGTATCATAGATTACTTGGGGGGTACTTCGATCGCCGATCTGGCGCAAGCCCTGGGTGAGAAGCGCCGGTTGCTCGCCCGCCCCCGCCGCAAGTGAAGGAGAGTTAACTGTTATGCAGAATTCCGTCCTGGTCCCGATGGTGGTCGAACAGACCTCGCGCGGCGAGCGCGCTTTCGATATTTACTCGCGCCTGCTCAAGGAAAACATCATCTTCCTGGGCACGCCCATCGACGACAACGTGGCCAACCTGGTCATCGCGCAGATGCTGTTCCTCGCGGCTGAAGATCCCGAGAAGGACATCTCGCTCTACATCAATTCGCCCGGTGGTTCCATCACCGCCGGCCTGGCGATCCTGGACACCATGCGTTTGGTGGAGCCCGACATCGTCACCTACTGCGTGGGCCAGGCCGCTTCCATGGCCGCCGTGCTGCTCGCCTGCGGCACCAAGGGCAAGCGCCACAGCCTGCCGCATTCGCGCATCCTGATTCATCAGCCGTCGATGAGCGGACTCGCCGGCCAGGCCACCGACATCGACATCTATGCGCGCGAAATCCTGCGCATGCGCGAAACGTTGAATCAGATTCTGGCCGATGCCACCGGCCAGCAGGTGGAGCGCATCGCCCGCGACGTCGACCGCGATTACATCCTGGAGCCGGACCAGGCCATGGAATACGGCTTGATCGATCACATCATCGCCAGCCGCGCTCTGCAGCCGGTGTTGAAGACCTAAGCCAAAAATTTCAGCAGCTCGCGCAGGAACACGTCCGGCGCCTGAATGTGCGGGACGTGTCCCACGTTCGGAATCAGCACCAGTTCGCCGTGCGGAATCGTAGCGGCGACGTGCTTCGCCAGCGCCGGGAAATTCTCGCCGTCCTTATCGCCGCCGATCACCAGCGTTCGCGCCTGGATGTGCGCCCAGTCGTAGACCACCGGGTCCAGATACGGCATTTGACGGTAGATGGCGCGCACCATCGCCAGCCGCGGCCAGCCCGCGCTGAGCGTCGGAGCGTACATGATGCGCACGAATTTTTCGTACTCCGGCTTCCACGCATTCGGGAAATAGCGCCGGATGGTTTCCTGGAATCCTTTGTAGAGCTGGTCGCGGCTCTGCGCCATAGTGGTCTTGAATGCATCTTCCGCGCCCGGCCACGGCGATTTCCAACGCAGATCCACTAGTCCGATCGGATTGCACAGCACCGTGCGCTCAACGGAATCGGGATATGAAGCGCTGAACCGCGCCGCCAGCATCCCGCCCATCGAATGCCCGAAGATCACCGGCTTCGCGACCCCCAGCGACTCGATCAGCTTCCGCGTGTTCGCCGCCATGTCGTGAAAGTTATACGGGATGATCGGTTTCGACGACCGTCCGAATCCGATTTGATCCGGAACGATGACTCGAAAACCATCTGCGCGCAAAGCTTCGATCGGCCCTCCGAAATAGAAGCCGCCAAAATTCATGCCATGCAGCAGCACAATCTGACGCCCGTTCGCCGGCCCCTCCGGCGCCACATCCATGTAGGCCATGCGCACGTCCTGCCCGTAAAGATTCAAGGGCAGAGTCTTGACCGGATGCGGATACGGAATGTCTTCGTAGGTGATGCTGCCCGGCATGACATCCGCGGGCGCCTGCGCGAGCACTCTGCTTTGCAGCGTCGCCGCCATTCCCGCTAACCCGCCCAGTGCTCCGCGCCGCGATAATGTGCCCATAAATGCCTCCCTCGGGGCCATCAAAACAGCCCCTGGGCGCTAGTGTAGCGAATCAAGGCCGGGTGTTTGCAGCGATCGAAGGCAACGCAGCGTCGATCCTGCGCATTAACCTTTCGAGCTGCCGCGCATATTGCGGACGCGGATTGTACATGTGAACTTTTTCTTCCAGCGTCTTGTCCTTGTAATAGCGGCCTTCCGCAAGCTGATGCGCAATATACTCCAGCCCTGCGCGGAATGATGCAAAGCTCTTGCGAGCCGACGCCCAGCCCCAACGGTTGTTCTCACGCTGATAAATTCCGCAGGTGCTCTCCAGCACCGATATTGCCGGGAGCAAACGGTAATCGATTTCGTAAGTGTCCGCGGCCCCTAGATACTCTTTCACGTGATGGGGCGCCGGACAACCGAAGGATTGAAAAAATGTTTCCAGCTTGGCATGCCGCTGGTCTTCCAACGCACCTAAGCTGTCGGGAGTCACGCTGGCATGGGCGCTCACTGTGAGGGCCCAGAGCCCAAACCAGCGCAACATCCGGTATCCCAGTGAAGTGCGTTTCGAGTGTTTTGGAGAATTGGCCATATGGAAGCTCCGATTTCGTTTGTTTACCGGAAGAAGGCCTTATGTCCGGCCGAGAACGCTTATGCCTAGCGAGAGGTGCTCACGTCCTCCATAGTTAGATGGAGCAACACTACTTTCGTAACGCCAAATAATGCCCATCTTCGGCAAATCATTAGCACAAAAGGCAATTTTGCCGAAACGCGACACGCCCCCCGCACGTCACAATCCGCTCTAACTCGCCAAGACTTTGTGCACGAACTGCACGGCCATCGATCCTTCACCCACCGCGGCAGCAACGCGCTTCAGGCTTCCGGCTCGAACGTCCCCTACAGCGAACACGCCGGGCAAACTGGTTTCGAGCAGATACGGAGGCCGGGGCAGCGGCCACTCTCTTCCCAAGTCCGCGCCGGTCTTGATGAATTGCTTGCTATCCAGCGCCAAGCATTCGCCGAGCCACGAAGTGTTCGGGTTCGCGCCCGTCATGATGAACAGGTGTTGGATCTCCTCGGACTCTTTTACCCCCGTCTGCGAATTCCGCCAATGAATGCGCTCCAGGTATGCGCCGCCTTCCAGTGACTCAATCTGGGTCCATGTCTTCTGCGTGATTTCAGCGCACGCTTCGATGCGCGAAATCAAATACCGCGACATGGTTTCAGCCAGTCCCGGCCCGCGCACCAGCAGGAAGACACGCTTGGCCACGCTCGAGAGAAAAACCGAAGCCTGGCCCGCCGCGTTCCCTCCTCCCACCACGGCCACCGTTTGTCCGGAGCACATTTCGGCCTCCACCGAAGTTGCCCCGTAATACACGCCGGCCCCTTCGAATTGCGCCAGATTGGGCAAATCCAGCTTGCGATATTGAGCGCCTGCGGCAATAATAATGCTGCGGCCTTGCACGGACGCGCCATCGTCCAGTTCAACCGTATATGGCGGACGCGCGCACTTAAGGGCGCGCGCGGACCGGGCCACCGCGATATTGGCTCCGAACTTCTCCGCCTGCACGAACGCACGGCCCGCCAGGTCCTTTCCTGAAATGCCGTTGGGAAAACCCAGGTAATTTTCGATCCGTGAACTCGACCCTGCCTGCCCGCCGGGCGCGGTGCTCTCGACGACCAGCACGTTCAATCCCTCGGATGCTCCGTAGACCGCGGACGCCAGTCCGCTCGGTCCCGCGCCGATCACAATCAGGTCGTAAACGCCACTTTCGTCAATTCCTGCATTCAGCCCAAAACAGGCGGCGGCCTCCGCGTTGGTGGGATTCCGCAGCACCACATCGTTGCGGCAGATCAGCACCGGAATGTCCGCCGGTGTGATTTGGAATTGATCGAGAATGATCTGCACATCCTGATCGCGCTCCACATCCAGATAAGTATGCGGATGGCCGTTGCGGGCAAGAAACGACTGCAGGCGCAGAGTATCGGCGGAATGGCTGGATCCGATCAGCACCGCGTCCCCTACCGAATGAGCGATCAAAAATACCCGGCGCAGCATGAACGCGCGCAGCAGGACTTCACCCAGGTCGGCATCGTTTTGCATCACGCGCCGCAAATCCGAGCGTGCTATTTCGAGCAGGTTGCTGGCTTCGCGCGCCCGGCATCGCACCAGGCTGCGCCGGCCCGAGAGTTGATTCACTTCGCCGGTGAATTCTCCGCGCTGGAGCACATGCAAAGTGCCCTCGTGATCCTGGGATACGTTGGAAACTTCGATACTGCCTTCGATTACCACAAAGACGCCGCGGCTGGCGTCGCCTTGATCGAAAACGATTTCGCGCGCCTCCATGTGCCGCTGCTGTCCGAAGGCGGAAAGCCGCCCGATCTGCGCGTCCGTCAACGCGGGGAACATAGCATCGATTTGTTCGGTGATTTCGGACATTATGCTTAATTTTAGACCGGGTGCCTGGGCCGGTTGCCCGTCGGCAGCTAAACTGGTAAGGAAATGCACGTAGGAATCTGCACGGATCACGGCGGGTTTGAGTTAAAGAACCAACTTGTGCAGAAGCTTCGCGCCGCGGGACATGAAGTCACCGACTTCGGAGCCTTCTCGCTAGATTCGCAGGACGACTATCCGGATTTCGTGATCCCCCTCGCCCGGGCAGTTGCCGAGGGAAAGGTAGTGCGCGGCGTGGCAGTGTGCGGCAGCGGCGTCGGCGCCGCGGTTTGCGCCAATAAGATCGCGGGTGTTCGCGCGGCTCTGATCGAAGATCATTTCTCGGCGCGGCAGGGCGTCGAAGACGATCACATGAACATCATTTGCTTGGGTGGCCGCATCGTTGGGGCGGAACTCGCTTGGGACCTAGTCGAAGCTTTTCTGGCGGCAGAATTCAGCCAAGCCGAACGGCATCTGCGACGCTTGGGCAAGGTTGCCGCGCTGGAACACTGAGGATCGGGAACCCGAAGGTGAGTGCGCCAAGCCGCGCGCGAAAATAAACGCAATGCTTAATCTGAAGGGAGCGGCTCCGGATGTTTGAAAGCATTCTTTGCCAGGTGACGGATTACGACGCTGAAATCGTCGAGTCGCTGATCGAACTGGCGGTCGAGATCGCGCGCGAGGGGCGCGAGGGAAGACGCATCGGCACGCTGTTCACGCTGGGCGACGAAGCGGCGGTGCTCGAAAGATCGCGGTCGCTGATTCTCAATCCCCTCGAAGGCCACCCGGAAAGCGTGCGCCACATCAGCGATCCCAATCTCCGCGGCACCATCAAGGAATTGGCGCAATTGGATGGCGCGTTTGTAGTGAGTGCAGCGGGCATCGTCATCGCGGCCTGCCGCTATTTGGACGCAGCCGCCACGGCCATCGATCTTCCGCTCGGCCTCGGCAGCCGCCACATTGCCGCCGCGCACATTAGCTCGGCGACCCGCGCCGTGGGCATCGTCGTCTCAGAAAGTGCGGTGGTCCGTCTCTTCTGCCACGGTTCGTTGATCGGAGAAATTATTCCCGAGTTGTGGATGCTCAAACGCTACGACATTCAGACCGGTGGCCCGCTGGTTAAGGAAACGGCGGGCGATCTCGCTGTGATCACGCCGCGGCGGCGCCCGGGCGGACTTTCGCCGTCGAATAGTCGATAGCCCATCTGCGCGCGGGGGTTTTCCGCGCCATCGGGCCTTTCGTAGTTGGGCGGTCAATCATCAAGCTTTTGCCGAAAAAATACCAGACTGATGGGTAGTGGGGTCATAGCGGGGAGATGAGATCTATGCGTTTTGCGAGAAGACATTCTCTAGGTCTGCCAGCAGGCGGAGATGGTCCTCTGTCTTCAATGGCGCTTCCGAGAAGAACCGATGTTCTGCCAGTGTCCTCCCGACCTGGGGGGCGACAATGAATGTCTTATGTTGGCCGTTGTCGTTTGGATCGGTCCAAAATGCTAAACCCGCTGGGTGAAATTGCGAAGATCCGAGGGCATCAGAAATCTTGCCCGCAAAAGAAGCAAGTCCAGGATGTACTTTTTCTATTGAAATATCCATTTCGGCGATGACTGTGCTGATGTAGAGCCGCTTTCTAATGATCGCCGGATCATAAGTTAAGCCAAACTCTTTGGAGGCGGATTCCAGAATATCCTTGAGAAATAACTCTGAGTCTTCAGTGGATGACACGGTGTCAACCACCAGTCCATCGCTGTGGATGGCTAAGCTCGTTATCTCAATAAATGAATCCTCGCGGGCCTGAAAACGCCCGCGCTTAAACATCAATCCTGAGGCGTCAGGCGTACCGGCCTTTGAGAGCACATCTTTCGCATCAGGGGCTATGGCAAAATCGTAGCTATCTTTGACCCAGTCAACCAGTTCTTCTATAAAGTCCTTACCCTTCGGATTCAAGTCTTGAACCTCGAAGAGCCACACTGCTCTAGCTTGTCTTACATGGAGAAGTTTCATTGCAGTTGAGACACGTTCATCTGAGCCGCGCGCATTGCGCCCGATGAGGATGTTATGACTGGGTCGGGTATACCTGAATCAGTACAAGTTGGCGCAGCTTTGCTAGTATCGGCGCTCTTCGCGGCCCCTTCGGTAAGTTTTTTTAGCATCGACTCTTGCTCAAAAACACCTTCGCCTATTTCCGCTGAGAAACTTGGGACTGTAAGCGCGGCTGGGGTCAGTCCCTCGACAATATGCGGCGTCTCAGTCACCCAGTCAATCAACTCGCTGAATGGCACAAACCGTACAATCAAGGCCACATCGAACACCGCCGCAATCTTCTTCAGGGTCGTGACTGTGTGTTTCCCATAGTTGGGATTTTCCGCGCGGTAAATTGCGTTCTGATTTGATTCAATCTTTTCAGCCAATCGCTGCTGGCTCCACTTCTCTTTTTCTCGTAGTGCTCGCACCTGGAAAGCAACGAGTTTGCTGACGTTCGAATCTACGAAGCGAGCGCGAACATCCGCGCCGCGATTCAATCTTTCGAGCAAACTCTTCTTAGAATTTAAACTCGTGGACTGTTGCGTTTCCTGTTCCGATTTGTTCAAGACGCTGCTTTGCGATTCGCTTGCCATGTACGTCATTCCTCACTTTCTTATTTGTTGCGTGGAGAAACGTGTATGTGCGAGGTTTGGGGCCAAAGAATCCATATATCCTCGGCGTCAACGTCCGCAGCTTGCCGTCGACCATAACCCGTATTCCATTAGGTCTGATCTCGGAAATTCCAGCCTCTCCATCCAGCGGGTCGTAGTTTGGTCTTTGCCATAGCGAACTAGTGGCAACACGCAAGAAGCGAATGAGGTCCCGAATTTCGTCCTTGACCTCTTCTGGTTGGTTGTCATACCACGACTGAACGGGCTGGCCTAAGTTCTCGGACTCGCAGCCAAGGAACTGCCAGCACCACTCTGCCCCTCCGCTCATAAGTGTACCACAAAAATGATGTAAAGGACCCCTTTTGTTATTGCACTACATCAAAAATGATGTTATAATGCTTACGTAGATGAAAAGAAAAGGCCAACGTCCAGTCTGCAAACTAGAAACGCTGGCCTTCCCTTATTTCCGCCCCTGTAGCTCAGTCAGGATAGAGCTTCCCGCTGCTAACGGGAAGGTCGCGCGTTCAAGTCGCGCCAGGGGCATCAGATTGTTCGGCCCCGCTTGTGGCTGCTACCACTCGCAGGGCCTAGCCTCGGGATTGCTCCAAAGGCAGAGTTGTTCAGACTCACTGTCATTTTGGACGCACTTGCCCGAAGAAAGCAAGGTCCAATTTGACGTGCCACAACTGCAAAATTGAAATGGTGAAGGCTGGACGCGGACGGAATAGCGTCCAGCGGTTCAAGTGCCAGACGTGCGGCAAGCGGTTTTCTGAGTCTCAACAGAAGCCTTTCGGCGCTGATGTGCGGCTCCCCCAAGAAACGGTGTGTCGAATCCTCCATTGCCTCGTGGAAGGTAACAGCGTGCGGGGTACGGCTCGGCTCTGCGATGTTGAGAAGCGGACGGTTCTGAATGTTCTAGCGCTGGCTGGTGAAAATTGCGAGCGTCTTTTAGGGGAGAGCATGAGGGATGTCCCGATTCAGGATGTTCAGTGTGATGAAATTTGGAGCTTCGTTGGGAAAAAAGAGGGCCACAAAAGACCGTCCGAAACTGACACGCAAGAGATCGGAGACGCATACACGTTCATCGCGATTGAGTCAAATTCCAAGCTCATTTTCGCTTGGCACCTAGGGAAGCGTACACTGCCTCACACTGAAGCGTTCATCACCAAGATACGCTTGGTGACAGGAGATTCCCGGTTTCAAATTTCAACCGATGGCTTTCGCCCATACGTCCAGGCTATCGACATGATCCTAGCGGATCGGGTCGATTACAGTCAGGTTGTGAAGGTCTACGGAAAACTGGAAGGTGGACGCGAAGCCCGATATTCTCCCGGCGAAGTAACGGACATCGTCAAGACTCCGGTGCTTGGCAATCCTGATATGAAGCGCAGTTCTACTTCGCACATTGAACGGCAGAACGGATCGCTTCGTCAGTGGTGCAAGCGGCTAACGCGCCTCACGTATGCGTTCTCGAAAAAATGGGACAATTTGAAAGCGGCCCTGGCGCTTCACTTCGCTTACTATAACTTCTGCCGCGTGCATTCTAGCTTGCGGGTGACGCCAGCCATGGAAGCAGGCATCACGGATCACGTGTGGGATCTAGCAGCCCGTGGTAAATCTTTTGTGAACGAGTGACCTTGAATCTACCTGCGTCGTCTTTAGATATATGGGGATGGGGCGGAAGAAGGATCGGGAAAAACAACAGGGGTTGTGGGTGGCGGCGAGCGAGATTGCGACTACGCCGGGGCACGTGTTTTACGAGCAACTGAACACGGTCTTGAACGCAGAGAAGTTTGACCAGCGCATCGAAGCGATCTGCCGGAAGTATTACAAGAGCAACTCCGGGCGCCCATCGATCACGCCGGGAACCTATTTCCGGATGCTGCTGTTGGGCTACTTCGAAGGCATCGAATCCGAGCGCGGGATGGCGTGGCGCGCAGCCGATTCGCTGAGCTACCGCAAGTTCCTGGGTTACGATCTGAGCGAGCCGACACCGGACCACTCGACAGTGTCGCGGACCAGGCGTCTGCACTCGGTTGAGACGCATCGCGCGGTGATGAAGTGGGTGCTGAAGATTCTGCGTAAGCACGGCCTGGCGGATGGGCAGAGCGTGTGTATCGACGCCACCACCTTGCAGGCCAACGCGTCGATGAAGAGTCTGGTGCGGCGCGATACGGGCCAGACCTACGACGACTACCTGCGGCAGTTGGCCGCGGCCGAAGGCGTGGAGAATGCCAGCAAAGAGCAGTTGGCGCGGCTGGACCGCAAGCGCAAGAAGAAGGCGTCGAATGACGATTGGACCAATCCCAACGACCCGTCGGCGCGCATTACCAAGATGAAAGATGGACGCACGAAGCTGGCGCACAAGGCCGAGCATGCGGTGGATCTGGCCTCGGGCGCGGTGTTGGCGGTGACGGTGCAGCCGGCCGATCGCGGCGATACGGCGAGTTACGTGGAGACGCGCGAAGCCGGGAAGGCGCATCCGGCGGGCATCGAGGAAGTCGTGATGGACAAGGGCTATCACAGCGGCGCGGTGTTGGTGGACTTAGCGGAGCGAGAGATTCGCAGTTATGTGCCGGAACCGGAGCGCGGCCAGCGCCACTGGTCGGGCAAGCGCATAGAGCAACGTTGTGTGTACGCGAATCGGCAGCGGGTACGGGCGGCGCGGTCGAAGCGATTACAGAAACTGCGGGGCGAGTTGTGCGAGCGGAGCTTCGCGCACTGCTACGAAACGGGCGGCATGAGGCAGGTCTATGTGCGGGGTTCCGACAATGTGTTGAAGCGGATGCTGGTGCAGGCGGCGGCGTTCAACATAGGATTGCTGCTGCGGAAGCTGAGCGGATGGGGCAAGCCGCGGCAAGCTCAGGGACGGAGAATCGCATTGACTGCACTCCTATTCGCTGTATCCGTCGTCCAGGACGCATACAGCGCCGCTCAAAACTGGTTGCACAACTCCGCTCGCGATCTTTTTCTACAAATCACCACCGCCCCCGGCCGGCAGGACCTTCCTCAATAGAGGCATTTCCGCCACGGGCTGCTAGGGGAGCTAATAGCGTGAAGTCACAAGTGGGTTGGCTGCTGTTCTATATTCTAATGCTCGTGCTCTTCGCGCAGAGCGCTTACGAGTTTGGTCCATCACCCCACACTGTATACCGAGTGATAGCGATGGCAATGAGTATCATTGGACTCATCTTTAGTTTTGTTAAGGTGTGGGGTTATCTGCGAGAGCTATATCCCCGCTAAGACCCCACTACCGACTGATGGTATTTGTTGAGTTGTGCTCCACTGATACCTTAGAAGGGGACTCATCGCCATGCCTGTGCCTGCCCGACTCTTATAATGTTATTAAGAGGACTTTCCCAGACACTGATGCCGGGTAAACTGCGGTGACCAACCCCACGCGACAAGCTACTTATCCAGCTCTGGCGGTGCTCGCTACCCTCGCCGCCGCTCTGCTCGCCAACGCCTGTTCCCGGAGCACGCCGGTCGAAGCGCGCAGCTCGAAAGCGCCTGACGTTCCCACTGTCGCGGTCGCGAAAGCCAGCTTCGAAGATCTTTCGCGCGGCATGGTTTTGACCGCGGAGTTCAAGCCCTATCAGGAAGTCGACATCATGGCCAAGGTCGCCGGCTACGTGAAGAAAATCAATGTGGATGTTGGCGATCGCGTCAAAGAAGGCCAGTTACTCGCGACGCTCGAAATCCCCGAAATGGCGGATGACCGGGCGCGGGCTCAGGCGGCATTGGATCGGAGCCAGGCGGAAGTGACGCGGGCTCAAGACCAGATCCAACAAGCCGAATCCGCCCACGAGATAGCGCACCTCTCCTATAGCAGGCTGGAGCAGGTATCCAAACAAAAACCTGGACTGGTTGCCCAACAGGAAGTCGACGATGCTCACAGCAAGGACTTGGTGACGGAAGCCCAGGTCTCCGCTGCCCGGTCGAATCTCGCCGCCGCCCAAGAGCAGGTGCACGTCAATAACGCGGAGCTGCAAAAAATCAAAACGCTGTTCGATTACACCCGCGTCACCGCGCCTTTCGACGGCGTGATCACCAAGCGCTACGCGGATACCGGCTCGATGATTCAGGCCGGCACGGCATCCAGCAGCCAGGCCATGCCTCTGGTGAGGTTGTCCGAAAACAGTTTGCTGCGTTTAATTCTTCCGGTTCCCGAGTCCGCGGTCCCCACCGTCCACATCGGCCAGGAAGTGGAGGTTCGCGTGAATACCTTGAACCGCAGCTTCTCCGGGCGCGTGACCCGGTTTGACGAAAAAGTGTCGCTTGCGACGCGCACCATGGATACTGAAGTAGATGTGCCGAATCCCAGCCTGATCCTCATTCCCGGAATGTATGCCGAAGTGAACCTTACTCTCGATAGCCGCGCCCATGTGGTCGCCGTTCCGATTCCCGCGATTGATGTGGGGAGCGATGAATCTTCGGGGCAGGTGTACATAGTGACTCCCGCGAACCAGATCGAGATTCGCAAAGTGAAGCTGGGTCTTCAGACCGCAACCGAAGTCCAGATCCTGGCGGGCGTCGATGCCGGGGAAATGGTCGTGATCGGCAACCGCGCTGGCCTTCAGTCGGGGCAAACGGTGCAGCCGAAAGTAACTACGATGAGCGCCGCGCAATAAAGTATGTCCCGCTTTGCCATTCGCAATCCCTACTTCATCGTCGTCATTTGCCTGATCATCTCCGTCGTCGGCGTCACCAGCTTGGCGCGCATGCCCGTCGATATGTTCCCGGCCATGAATATTCCCGTGGTGGTGGTGGCAACTTTTTATTCCGGTATGCCGCCGGAGCAGATCGAAACCGACATCACCAGCCGTTTCGAGCGCTTCTTCACGCTGGGCAGCGGCATCGAGCACATCGAGTCGCGTTCGCTTCCGGGCGTCAGCATCATCAAGGTCTACTTCCAGCCGGGAACCAATCCGGATTCGGCCGTGACCACCATCTCCAACCTGGCGATGGCGCAATTGCGCCGTCTTCCGCCCGGCACTTTGCCGCCGGTGGTCTTGAAGTTCGACGCTTCCAGTCTGCCGGTATGTCTGGTCACCTTCAAAGGCGAGGGGCTCGACGAAACCGCCTTGCGCGATCTGGCTCAGTTTCAGGTGCGCAATCAGATCGCGAGCGTCCCCGGTGCGAGCGTCCCGCAACCCTTCGGAGGAAAGTACCGCCAGATCATGGTGTACGCCGATCCCTATAAGCTGGAAGCGCACCAGCTCAGCTTGATGGACGTCGTGCGGACGCTCAACATGGCGAATCTGATCCTGCCCGCGGGCGACGTGCAGATCGGACCCCTCGATTACAATATCTACACCAACAGCCAGTTGCGCACCATCGACGAAATCAACCAGCTCCCCATCAAGATGGTGGGGCAGTCTCCCGTGCGTATCGCCGACATCGGCGCGGCCCAGGACGGGCATCAAATCCAGACCAACATCGTCCGCGTGGACGGCCAGCCTTCGGTCTACTTATCGGTCCTGAAGCAGGGTGGCGATACCAACACCATCGCTGTCGTCGACGGTATCAAGCAGGCTGTTAGCCACTTGATCGACGTGCCTAAAGAACTGATCACGCGCGTGGTGTTCGATCAGTCCGCTTTCGTAAAGACCGCCATTGAGACGCTGCTCCACGAGGGCGGCCTGGGATTGCTGCTTACCTCGATCATGATCCTGGTGTTTCTCGGCAGCCTGCGAGCGACCCTCGCGGTGTTCTTCTCTATTCCGCTTTCGGTGCTGGCGGCTTTCATCGCCATGGCGCTCGGCGGCGGTTCCGTCAACAGCATGGTGCTGGGCGGATTGGCGCTGGCGTTTTCGCGCTTGATCGACAACTCCGTGGTCGTGCTGGAAAATATTTACCGCCATCTCGAGTTGGGAGAGGATCCGGCGACCGCTGCGGAAAAAGGCGGCCAAGAAGTGGCGTTGCCGGTATTGGCCGCCACACTCACCACGGTAGTGGTGTTCTTTCCGGTGACGTTTCTATACGGAGTCAGCAAGTTCCTGTTCTCCGCGCTGGCGCTGGCCGTGGTTTTGTCGTTGTTCGCGTCGTACGCCGTCGCGATGACCGTCGTGCCGCTGTTCTGCGCGCGTTTTCTAAAACATTCTTCGCATCATCACACGCCGTCCGAAGAAGTTCCCGTAATGGTCGAGCAGCCGGAGCGCCGAAAGTCTTTTGGCCAGTGGTTCAATGTCTGGTTTAACGACCGGTTTGAAGCATTCCTCCGCCTTTACGACAAGCTTGTTAATGTCGTCCTGCGGGTTCCGGCCATCACCCTGCTTGTCTTCGGCGTGGTCTTCGTCGCCAGCCTGGGGCTGTTCCCGCTGCTCGGCCTCTCCTTTTTCCCGCGCACCGACGCCGGGCAATTCGTCATCAACTTGAAAGCGCCCAGCGGAACCCGGCTCTCGGTAACCGAAGACGAGGTAGCCAAGGTCGAAAACCTGATACGCAAGGTGGTCTCGCCGTCAGATCTAGGAATGATCGTCTCCAACATCGGTGCCACGCCGGACTTTTCCGCGATCTACACCACCAATTCCGCCATGCACACCGCGTTCGTGCAGGTCAGTCTCACTGAAGGCCATAAAACCGGCAGCTATGACTACATGGCCCAGATGAAACAACGAATTCAGAAGGAGCTGCCGGAACTCACCGCCTACTTCCAATCCGGCGGCTTGGTGGACGCGGTTCTCAACCTGGGCCTTCCCGCGCCGATCGACGTTCAGGTGGCCGGCTCGAACATGACCAACGCGTATAACACCGCGCTTCGGCTCTCCGCGAAAATCCGCGACATCCCCGGCGTCGCCGACGTGTTCACGCCCCAAGACATCGATTACCCCGCTCTGCAACTCGACGTCGACCGCATGCGCGCCAGCCAGATGGGTCTCAGTCAGCAGGAAGTGGTGGATAACGTCATCACCGCGCTTACTTCGAATACCATGATCGCGCCCAGCTTCTGGATCGATCCCAAGACTGGCAATGACTACATGCTTACCGTCCAGTATCCCGAGAACCAGGTCAAAACTCTGGCCGACCTGAAGGGCATTCCGCTGCGCGCCTCCAGCCAGTTGGACCCCACGCGCCTGGATATGATCAGCAATGTTCAGCGAATCAAGTCGCCCACCGAAGTCGACCACTATCAGCTTCGCCGCACCATCGATATCTACGTGCGTCCGCTGAATGAGGATCTCGGGCGCATCGCCAACTCCATCGATAAGATCATCGCCGGCACCGACGTGCCTCAGGGCCTGACCGTCACTCTGCGTGGCATGGTGCAAGGGATGCGAGCGTCCTTCAGCAGTTTTGCGGTGGGATTGACGCTCGCCGTGGTGCTGCTGTACCTCATCCTGGTGGCCCAGTTCCAGTCTTTCGTCGATCCCTTCATCATCCTCATCGCCGTGCCTCCCGGTTTGACGGGCGTCATTGCTACGCTCTGGCTGACCGACACCACGCTCAACGTCATGTCGCTGATGGGAGTCGTAATGCTGGTTGGGATCGCGGTTTCCAACAGCATTCTGATTGTCGAGTTCACGCGCCACCTGCGGCACGATGGAATGGCAGTCCGCGAAGCCGTGGCGATGGCCTGCCGCGTGCGTCTTCGCCCGGTGCTGATGACCTCGCTGGCCACCATTATCGGATTGCTGCCGATGGCCCTGAAGCTCGGTGCTGGAAGCGAGTCGTACGCACCGCTCGCCCGCGCGATTCTGGGAGGCCTGTCGGTGTCGGTGGCGCTCACGGTGTTCCTGGTGCCGGCCGCGTACGTCCTGGTTTATGACCGCAGAAAAGCCCATGCTTAGAACCAATCACGCTCTCCTGCTCATCGCGATTTCCGCGGCAATACTGCGCGCCCCGCGCCATCGCCCAAAATCCGCCGAAGTTAACTCTGCAGCAAGCCGAAGCGATCGCGCTGCAGAATCATCCGCAGGTGCAAGCCGCGCAGCACGAGGTGAACTATTCCAATCAGCAAATCGTCGAGAACCGTGCCGCGTATTACCCCACCGTGACCGGCGATTTGACGGGCTCCCAGGGAAACGATCTTGCGCGCATCGGCGCCGGCGATCTCTCCGCGTCGCGGCTCTTCAATCGGTTCGGCCAAGGCGTAGTGGTTCGCCAGTTGGTTACGGATTCCGGCCGCACTTCGAATCTGACCAGCAGCTCGCGTTTGCAGGCCCAGGCGACGGCCCAGTCTGCGCAAGCCACGCGCTACGACGTCCTCCTCCAGGTAACCCGCTCCTATTTTGATGTTCTCCACGCGCAAGCCGTGGTGAGGGTCGCAGAGCAAACCGTCAGCGCGCGCCAGTTGCTGAGCGATCAGGTGACCGAACTCGCCCGGAATAGCCTGAAATCGCAGCTCGACGTCAGCTTTGCCGAAGTTAACGTGTCGCAGGCCAAGCTTCTGCTGCTGCGGGCTCAGGACAGCGTGCAACAGGCATTCGCCGAACTGGGCCGCGCCATGGGTTCGGACCAGCCCGCAAACTATCAGCTGGCGGATGAGCCTCTGCCCTCCGCGCCGCCCGCCACCGCCGATCAGTTGGTCGCCCAGGCTCTGGGCAATCGTCCCGAGCTGGCCAGTCTGCGTTTCTCACGCGACGCCAGCTATAAATTCGCCGAAGCCGAGAAAGATCTTTCGCGGCCCACCGTCAGCGTGCTGGCGGTCGGCGGGTTCCTGCCCTTCATCAACGCGGCCGGAGCCACCATTCCGGCCGAATATGAAGGAGTGGGCGCGAACGTCAGCATTCCGGTCTTCAACGGACATCTGTTTTCGGCGCGCCGTGAAGCAGCGCTCCAGCGAGCCATGGAATCCGACCAGCGGCTTCGCGACCAGCAGCAGCGCGTCTCGCGTGACGTCCGCGTGGCTTGGGCCAGCACCAACGACGCCTTTCAGCGGATCGATGTCACGGCCCAGTTTCTGCGCCAGGCGGCGCTCGCCTTAGAGCTGGCGCAAGGCCGCTACAACCTCGGCCTTTCCTCCATCGTCGAATTAACCCAAGCGCAATTGAATCTCACCGAAGCTGAGATTGAGAATCTCAACGCCAAGTACGATTACCAGACCGAATACGAGGCGCTGCAATACACGCTGGGTCTGCTGCGCTGATCGAAACTCTTCACCGTTGCCACAGAATGCGCGCGGTTTCCAGCGGAACCGCGACGCCAGAGCGTTGCGGGATCACTCGCGGCGTGTAATCCGACGCTGGGCGTGCGTCGGAGACGCTCGCACGATACACGTAGCGCCCTCCCGCGTCAGGCTGCGCGGGCACTACCTTCATTTCCATCAGTTCGGCCGCGCCGCCGCCGAGTCCGTCGGCATATAGTTCCACTCGCACGGCGTTCGGGTCGAGACCGTCCAGAACGATTTCGACTTCAACCACGTTGTGATTGCCGCTAGATTCCACCCGCACGTCTCCGAAGCGCAGCGAGTCCCACTTCCGATCCACCGCCTGCCGCCAATCCACCACTTGCCTCGCCACCATGCCCTGGTTCTCTGCCCGCTCCCGGTAGTGCGCCGCGGCCGGAAGATAGTATTGTTCCGTGTATTCGCGCACCGCGCGGCTCGCCGAAAAGCGCGGCGTCAACTGCGCCATGCTTTCCCGCATCCGTTTGATCCACGCGGTGGGGATGCCGTTCTGCTCGCGGCTATAAAACTCAGGCGCCACCTCGCGCTCCAGGAGGTCGTAGAGCGCGCCGGCTTCAAGCGCGTCCCGCGAGGAATCGTCACTATGCTCCTGTCCATCGCCCAACGCCCACCCAATTTCAGGCGCGTAGGCTTCCGCCCACCAGCCATCCAGTTCGGAAAGATTGATGCCCCCGTTCACCAGCACCTTCATCCCGCTGGTTCCGCAGGCTTCCCACGGCCGCCGCGGCGTGTTGATCCAGACGTCTACTCCTTGCACTAGATTCTGCGTCAGCAGCATGTCATAGTCGCCAAGAAATGCCGCATGCTGGCGCACCTCCGGGCGGCGGATGAACTGTACCCATTTCTGAATGAGCGCCTGCCCCGCCTGGTCCGCCGGATGCGCCTTCCCCGCGATGATGAGCTGCACCGGACGCTGCGGATTGGTCAACAAACGCAGCAGCCGCGGCGGATCGTGCAGCAGCAGGTCCGGCCGTTTATAGGCGGCAAAGCGTCGCGCAAACCCTAGTGTCAATATATTCGGATCGAAGACGTGCTTCGCCCCCTCGATGGCCTCGGGCGACGCTCCGGAAGCGGCTAGTTGTCGGGACAACCGTTCGCGAGCGTACTCCACCAGCGCCTCTCTGGACGCGCTGCGAAACTGCCACAGCGTCGCGTCGGAAACGCGGCGAATTTCCTGTGCCAGATTTTCCGTCGTCTCCAGCCAGCGGTCTTTTCCGCAAGCGCCGGTCCACAGATCATCGGCCAGCGCCGAATCCCACGTCGGTGTATGGACGCCGTTGGTCACATATCCCACCGGAATTTCGTCCTCCGGCCAGCGCGGGAAAAGAGACAGAAAAATTCGCCGGCTGACTTGCCCGTGCAGGCGACTCACGCCGTTCACCGATCCACACCCGCGAATCGCCAGATACGCCATATTAAAAGGCTCGGAGAGGTCGCCTGGGTTCTGGCGGCCGAGAGCCAGAAGATCGTAGACCGAGATTCCGAGCTTCTGCTGCGCGTAGCCGCCAAGATATCGCTCGATGAGTTCCGGCGCGAAACGGTCAAAGCCAGCCGCCACCGCGGTGTGCGTGGTGAAGAGATTGCCGGCTCGGGTCGCCGCCAGCGCCACTTCGAAGGGCTGCCCGGTCTCCTCCATGAAGTTGCGGGCACGCTCCAATACCGCGAATGCCGCGTGCCCTTCGTTCAAGTGACAAACCTCCGGCTGAATCCCCAGCGCACGTAGCAGCCGCCATCCGCCGATCCCCAGGAGCATCTCTTGCTTGAGGCGCAACTCCGGGCCGCCCCCATAGAGTTCGCTGGTGATCCCGCGGTGAGCGGGATAGTTGGCCGCGTCATTGCTGTCGAGCAGGTATAGCTTCACTCTGCCGACCTGGACCTGCCAGGCGCGCAACCAGACCGAGTACCCCGGTAACGCGATCTCCAGCCGGATCCACTCCCCGTTCGGCTGGCGCAGTGGCGCGATCGGCAATTGTCCCGGGTCATTATATGGAAACAGCTCCTGTTGTTCGCCGTTCTTGTCGATCGCCTGGCGAAAATAGCCCTGCTGGTAAAGCAACCCGACGCCAATCACTGGAACGCCCAGATCGCTGGCGGCCTTGAGCTGATCGCCGGCCACATTGCCCAGCCCTCCCGAGTAAATGGGAAGCGCTTCGCTCAGCATGAACTCCATGCTGAAATAGGCAGCGCAGGTTAGAGGAGAGTCCGCGTGGGCCTTTTGAAACCAGGCTGGCTGCTTCGCCGCTTCCCGCGTCTCTCGCAGACGGCCGTTAACTTCCTTCCGGAAGAGCGGATCGGCCAGTACGTTCTCGATCCGAACCCGCGCGACCGTCTGCAGCACCACCCAGGGGTTATGCGTGACCTCCCACAGTTCGGGATCAAGTTTGCGCCACAATTCGTCAGTCGCGTGATTCCACGACCAGCGCATATCCAGAGCCAGCTCCGCTAAGGAATCGACTCCGGCGATTTCGGTGGGCAGCAGATTGTAAAGCGGGTGGCTGGTACGGCTGTCTTGGCTCATGACTGCGATCCGGGCTCTCCTCCAGGATACGGCGCGAAGTTCGCTCGGCGGGGCGCGGGGCGGCGCAAGAGTGCGGCTCAGTTGCCCGTGAACAGCGTGAAAATATTTGTGAACGCCCAGGGCGACTGGATGATGCCGCTGCACGTCCCTGAAACCACCGGCGCGCCGGGGCACTGCTGGTCGCGGCCGGTGGACCAGAACGTCAGCATCCCGATACCGCCCGATTGCGCCGCCGAAACCACAGTCGACGCGTCGCCCAGCGTGAACACTTCAGGCGTAACATCGTTCAACCCGATTTCGGGCGTGACGCCAATCATCGAGCGCACCTGCGCGTCGGTCTTCGCAGCGCCGTAGAGCGCCGCCACCTGCGAGATGGTGGCGTTCATGGCCTGAACCGCGTACGCGCCCATTTGGTTGGGATCGTAGTAACTGCCGTAATCCATGGTCATCACGTTGACGATGCCGATCTGGACTCCATTCGCCACTGCGTTTTCGAGGAGGCTCAAACCTTGCGAAGTCAGGCCCGTGGGAAGCACCGGAAGCGTGTACTGGACAACCAGCGTCTTGCCGGCGCCCGAGCAACGTGCAAAGCGTCGATTTCACGTAACGGCAAGTATATCCCAGCCGGCGTGCTCCAGCGTCTCCTAGCGAACTCCCAACAGAAGATCCACGGTTAATTGATCCAGCCGCTCATACTCCAGGCCCTTCTCCGCGAGCGCGATGCGATCGAACTTCTTCCCCAGCAACGTATCCCTGCATTTTGGAGAATATGCCGACAACGGCGGCGCGCCCTGGCCCGCTTGACGGATTGTCTGAAGCAGCGCCTGAATCTCCGGATCGGCATTCCAGCGCGCGGCACGCTCCTTCAGGATGAGATAAGTTCGCATGCAGCCGCGCGCGAAATCCTTTACTCCGTCGTAGTCTTCGGTTCGATACGCGTGGGCATCGAAGTGGCGCGGCCCCGCATACCCGACGTCTTCCAAAAATTTCACCAGCCAGAACGTCGACTTCAGATTTGCCGACCCGAAGCGCAAGTCCTGGTCATAGCGTCCCGGCATTTGATCGTTCAGATCGATGTGGAACAGCTTCCCCGCTTCCCAGGCCTGCGCCACAGCATGCGCAAAATTCAGCCCGGCCATCTGTTCGTGCGCGAATTCCGGATTCACACCCACCATCGCCGGATTCGCCAGCGTCGGGATGAAGCCCAGATACGCGCCTGTCGTCGCCATGTAGATATCGCCGCGCGGCTCGTTGGGTTTCGCCTCCATTGCAAATTTGAATCCGTACTTGCGGTCGAGCGAATACTCGCAAAGATAATTGACGGCCTCGCGCAGCCGCTTCACGGCTTCGTCGGGACGGCGGCAGGCGTCAGTCTCAACTCCTTCGCGCCCGCCCCACAGCACGAAGATGGTGGCTCCCAACTCCGCGCCGATATCCATCGCGCGCATGGTTTTCTGCACCGCATACGCGCGCACCCGTGCGTCGTTCGATGTGAATGCTCCATCTCGAAACGCCGGATCGAAGAACAGATTCACGGTCGCCATCGGGACCACAATTCCATGGGCCTGGCAGGCCTCCCGGAACTCTTTGACGATCCGGTCGCGCTCGGCTGGCGTGGCGTCGATCGGCACCAGGTCGTTGTCGTGCAGATTCACTCCCCACGCGCCGACTTCCGCCAGCATCTTGACCGCCTCCACCGGCGGCAGCGGCGCCCGCACGGCATCGCCAAACGGATCGCGTCCGCGATTGCTGACGGTCCAGAGGCCAAACGAAAACTTGTGTTCCGGAAGCGGAGTGTATTGATCAGCCATTGAAAGTTTCCTGTGTGGAATATAAACTGCGCAGCGCCGGATAGAGGCGCTGGTAATCGCGATAGCGCTCGTTCATCAATTTAGCAACATGCGGCTGGCAGGCGATGCTCTCGCTCGCATGTATGGCTCGGTCGCAGGCTTCATCGACTCCCGGCCACAATCCTGCGCCGACTCCCGCCAGGATCGCCGCTCCGAACGCCGCGCCTTCTTCGGCTGCGATGATCTCGACGCTGCGGTTGTAGACATCCGCCTGAATCTGACGCCAGAGAGGCGATCGCGCCCCACCGCCGCCGAGTCGAATCTTCTCTATCGGCACGTTTAGCTCGGAAAAAATCGTGAGACTGTCGCGCAGGCTGAACGCGACCCCTTCCATCACTGCGCGAATGACGTGCGCCCGCGTGTGACCCGCCGCGAGCCCCACCAACCCCGCGCGAATATTCGGATCCATGTGCGGCGCTCGCTCTCCCATCAGGTAAGGCCCCCACAGCGCTCCATCGGCGCCCGGCGGCGCGAGAGCGGCTTCTTGAGTCATGCGCTCATAGGACCACGGCTCGGTGAACAAATCGCGCAGCCATCGCAGCGAAAAACCCGCGGCCTGGGTCACGCCCATCACGTGCCAACGGCCAGGAATGGCGTGGCAAAACGTATGCAGGCGGCCCTTAGGATCGAGCGCCGGACGATCGGTGGCCGCGAACACCACTCCCGACGTGCCGATTGTCACGCTCACAGTTCCGGGGCGAGTAATCCCCATCCCAACCGCGCCCGCTGCCTGATCTCCCGCGCCGGCGACAACCGGGGTTCCCGCCGCGAGGCCGGTGAGTCGTGCGGCTTGATCTGTGACGCGCGCACAGATTTCCGGAGATTCAAATACTCTCGGCAGCAGCCCCGCATCTAGATCGACCTGGCCCAGAAGCTCTTGCGACCAGCACCGTTTGGCCACGTCCAGCAGCAGCGTCCCTGAGGCTTCCGCCACATCAATGGCGTACTCACCGCTTAGGCAGAACCGAACATAATCTTTCGGAAGCAGCACATGACGGACCCGGCTCCATACATGCGGCTCATGCTCGCGGATCCACAACAGCTTGATCAAAGTGAAATTCGTGAGCGCCGGATTGCAAGTCAGCTCCAGCAGCCGCCGCGCGCCAACCGTCTGATGGAGCCACTCGCATTGTTCCGCGCCCCTCTGGTCGCACCAAATGATGGATGGCCGCAGGACCTGCCCTTCGTTATCGAGAAGCACGGTCCCATGCATCTGGCCGGATAATCCGACGCAAGCGATTTGCTGCGGCTGCACGCCGCTTTGCGACAGCACCGACTGCGCCGCTTGCTGGCAAGCCTTCCACCAATCCGCCGGGTCCTGTTCGGCCCACGCCGCGCGCTGTGAAGTGAAAGCCTGATGTTCCGCCGTCGCCGAAGCAATCAGCGATCCGTCATCTGCCATCACGATGGCGCGGGATCCGCCCGTGCCGATATCGATTCCTAAGACGGGAATAAGGGGTCTCCTTCTCCGAGCGAGATTCCGAAGAAAATCACGTCAACGATAAAGTATAGGCCACGCATGGCGCCGGCCGGGACGCGACGCCGCTCGCCTGCGCCCGCCGGGCCCGCAGCCATCCGCAGCCCTATTCCCGGCAGCCGATCCCGCCGATTGGGGACAAAAGGAGGGCAACTTGAGAACCAACTACGAAGACTGGATGACCTGGATCGTACTATCGCTCTGCGGAATGTCGTTTCTGATGGGCGTCATCAGGGGCGCGCTCCACGCCTAGCAGCTTGAATCTGCTCGGCGCGCGCGACAACGTGCGGCCGCGTGGAATTCCAGCGCGATCTTGATTTTTTCCGCCAGCCCCGCGGCTGCGTAGGGTTTTTGAATAAAGCCCGCAAGCCCCTTGCCTGTAAAACGGCGCGTCGCGTCGGCCTCTTCGTAGCCGCTCGACAACACCACCGGAATATCCGTTTGAAGGTTCTTCAATCGTGCCAGGGCTTCTTCGCCCGACATCACCGGCATGGTCATATCCAACAGGACCGCGTCGATCTCGCCTCCCAGCTCTCGAAACAGACGGACGCCTTCCTTGCCATTCGCCGCGACCACCACTTTATAGCCGTAGCTTTCGAGCGCGGACTTCGCAGCTTGCCGGACCGTGTCTTCGTCATCGATCACCAGAATCGTGTCATCCCCCGCCAGACTCTTTTCGGGAGCAGCCGGAACGATGCTCGCAGCCGGTCCAGCGATCACCGGGAAGAGCACTTTGAAGCAACTGCCTTTCCCGGGAGTGCTCTCCACATGCAGCGCGCCCTTATGTCCTCGCACCATGCCCATCACCGCGGCCAGACCGAGGCCCCGGCCGGTGAACTTGGTGGTGAAGAACGGATCGAAAATGCGCGACAGCGTCTCGGCGTCCATTCCACAACCGGCATCGCGCACCTCGAGCGTGACGTATTTGCCGGGCGCCACGCCATTGGGAGAAATCATCTGGTTGATGTACGCCTGGCTGACTTGCTCAAGGCGGGTGATGATCCAAACCGTTTCGGTTTGCCCCTCCTCGACGGCCTCGGCCGCGTTGATCACCAGGTTCATGATGAGCTGCTGGAGCTGCGCGGCATCGCCTTCGATCGACGGCAGGTCGTCCCGCAACTGCAGGCGGAGCTCGACCGTTCTGGGGATGGAAGTTTGCAGCAGGCTCGTGATCTCGCGCGCGAATTCGGATAAATTCAGCGGCTCGATAACGAAGCGGCCCTTGCCGGCGTACGCCAGCAGTTGCCGGGTCAAAGCGGCCGCCCGCTCGCTCGCCTTCATCACCGCTTCGAGATTCTCCCGCACCGGGCTTTCGAATGGAAGATCGTCCAGCACAATGCTGGCATTGCCCATAATTCCCGTGAGCAAGTTGTTGAAATCGTGCGCGATTCCCCCCGCCAGCACGCCCAGGCTCTCCAGCTTCTGCGTTTGCTGCAACCGGTCGTTAAACCGCCTGCGCTCGGTGACATCGCGCCCGAAGATCGCCAGGCCATCTTTGGTCGGATAGGCGTCCACCTCAAACCAAAGATCGAAGGGAAAATAATGCTCTTCGAAATGCACGAACACTCCGTCTTCCATCGCGCGGTGAAGCTCGGTGTAGAGCGGCGTGTTGGCGTTGTCCGGAAACAGGTCCCACACGTTCTTGCCTAGAATTTCGTAGCGGGGAATACGGCTCAATTCCGTGGCTTTGTCGTTGACGTAGGTGCAGCGCCATTGCCGGTCGAAGGCGGCGAATCCGTCGCTGATGCTTTCGAGAATATTTCTGGTCTGCTGCGCTGTATTCTTCCAGGGCGGTACGCGAGCTCTTGAGAGACAGCGCCATGGCCTGAAATGTCTGGGCGAACATGCGCACTTCAGCAGGCCCTTCCACCGGCACCGGGCTATCGAAGTCGCCTCTTTGCAGGGATCGCGCGCGTCCGGTGAGCCGCTTCATGGGACGCGAGACCAACTGCGCCAGCAACAGCGAGCAGACAATCGCCATCATCGCCAGGAGGCCCGATACTTCTGCCACATCCTTCGCGACGCGCTTAGTGGGTGCGAACGCTTCGGTCTGATCGATGAGTGCCATGATGCAGCCGCCACCGATCTCCGGCACCGAACGGAACCCGTCAATCACTGCGGTTCCCCGATAGCTCTCTCCCAGGCCTTCGCCATCCATTCCATCGAGACACGCCTGCAACGGCTGGCCGCTGAGCGGTTGGTTGTCACCTGCGGTGGCCGGATACTTCGGCGGCGTAAGAAATAATCCTCGGTTATCGGTTAGAAACGTTTCACCGGATTGGCCAAGTCCGTAGCGGTCGAGAAAGATCTGGTTGGGAAGCTGCATGTCCCCGCGAATCGTAAGTACTCCGTTGCCCGACCGCGACAGCACCTGAAGAACGTAGGATGGGCGGCCCTTTTGATCGAAACTGAAACGGGCAATTTGGCCGGCATCCGAAGGAACGGCGGCCGGCAGCGAAGCCGCGTCTTTGCCCACTATCACTGCTCCGCGGTCCCGATACGCCAGCCGGGCGGCGGTAGCGCCCTCGGTCGCAACGAAATCCAATAGCAGTTTGCGCAGGCACCAAGTTTCACTATGCAGACAGCCGATATCGGCGGTTTTCAGCAGAGCATCGGCGCGGTCCCGCTGTTGTCCCAGGACTCGAATCAGCACCTGTTTGCGATCTGTCGCCGTGACTCCCACTTCGCGCACCGCATCCTGCTCGATAATCGTGCGCGAAGTGCGGTAGGCAATCGAGCCCAGGCTCGCAGTGGCCAGAAGAACCAGAATACCCAGGAACAGAATTAGTTTGGTCCGCAGCGAAATCCCTCGGCGATGCGCTTTGATGCTGCCGGCCTGAACGTTTCTGAACCAGCGTCTCGCGCGATGCCGTTCGGGCAGCAACATCAACTCCCGCAGGCTGCTTTGAGCGAAGACGCGGCGCCGGTCCTCGCGAAGGTAGCTTGACCGGGGCGATTGAAGGGGATCCTGTTGGCGCAAAGCGTGGTTTCGAACAGCCGGTTTGCGAGCAGCACCAGCGGATTGAACAAGTGCTTGGGGCGATATCTTTGTTTAGACCACTTGCAGCCCGGGTAAAATTGCATTTCCACTAAATAGCCCAGCCCTCTGAGCAATTTTTGGGCGCTCACTTGCCCGCGGAATTCAAAGCCTCCGCCCAGGAACCGCATCGAGGCGGACCGCCGTATCCGTACGTCGGTCCAGAAAATTGCGCCCGCTGGCCAAATCTCCTCGAGGTTGGCATTTAGGATGCGGTTGCGTCCCTCCCCGGCCTGCACCTGCAGGCTAACAATCTCCGAACACAACATTCTGCGCCGCGCGGCCTTAGCATCCATCACTTACTCCTACTCGATTTCCCTCTTAGGAGGTACCAAAACCATGGTACTGGCGCGGGGCGCACATGAACAGGGGGGAATGCCAACAAAAAATACCTAGATGGCTTAGGGTGAAAACCTTAAGAAATATCCACGATTGCGGGTATTTCGGGCCCCACCAACTCAGCGCACTTGATACTTCGCCGAGGTCTTTTCATTGAGCCGAATCCCCAATCCAGGACGCGCGGTCAGTTCCAGAAAGCCTTTTTCGATTCGTTCCGGCGGGTCGATCAATTCAGCGCGCCACGGCACTTCGCCGTAGGAATATTCCAGAATCAAAAAGTTCGGCATGCCCGCGCAAACATGCGCCGCCGCGACATTCCCCACCGGACTCGCGGGACCGTGCGGCGCGACCCGCAGTCCGGCCGCCTCCGCCAAGCTGGCAATTTTCTTCAACTCCAGCATGCCTCCGCAATACTTCACGTCAGGCATGACGATATCCACGCAACCCGCATTGATGTAGGGCAAGAAACCCTTCGCGCCGTAGATCACTTCGCCGCCGGCCGACGGCATCGGAGCCGCGCGATGAATCGCGGGCAGGTCGGGAACCCGTGTCACTTCCTCCAGCCAAAAGAGCTGCAGCGGCTCCAAGCGTTTCGGCAGCGCGAGCCCCCGCGCCAGATCGAACTTGCTGTGAGCATCCAGCAATAAATCGCGGTCCGGCCCCAACATCTTGCGGACCGCGGCTGCCCGGTCGATACCCAACTGCGTGCTCTCCTCGACCTTGGAAGAGTTGGATAAATCGCTCGGCATGTCGTCCCACGGCGCCAGTTTGACGGCGGTGAAGCCGGCGTCAACCGCGCGCTCCGCCATCGCGGCAAACCCGGCCGGCGTTCGCGGGTCAGTGGAGCGGTTGATATTGGCGTAGTTGCGGATCGCAGTCCGCAATGCGCCTCCGAAAAGTTGGTAGACCGGCACATTCAGCGCCTGTCCGATGATGTCCCAAAGGCACTGTTCGAGCGCGCTCAAGGCGCACGCGGCGCTAGTGCCGCCCGCTGCGATCTCCGGAGCAGCAGCCGCGCGGAGCCACTCAATATCGAAAATGCCGCGGCCCTTCAACCTCTCTGCGAACAAGGCAACGTACCGCAAAGTTTCGGCGTCACGGCCGTGCGATGCTTCGCCGAGCCCAGTGATACCCGAGTCCGTGGCGAGCCTTACCAGAACCCAATTGCCCCGCGCATTCACGTGGACCACAAAGGTCTCATGAACGCCGACACGAATTTTCCCGGCGTCACTTTGCGCGGAGAGCGAAACCGCAGGCATGCTGAACGGCAATGCCGCGGCAGCGAACGTGGAAAGGCAATGACGCCGTGTCATCCGCGGACCGGCAGGCGAAAACGTCATATCGGCCGGCCCAGCTCCGTGCTGTGGAACGGCTGCAGATTATCGATCGCATCGGGAGAATCGACATTCACGTGCCATTTGAAAAACCGCAGCGAAATTCGATCCGGCAGAAAATCGGCGATGGTAAAGCCGTGTTGCTCGATTGGCTTGACCTCTTCCTTCACGTCGAGATACGCCGGCGGAGTTGAACCCACGCCGCGTCTCCCCGATGGCCAGCCCAGCGGCCCGGTGCCGATGGGACCAGACAATATCGCAGTGATCGGAGTCTTCTCAAGATCGAGTTTTCCCGCACGCAAAATCTTGCCGATTCCAATCGCGTGCAAGTCGCCGCTGACCGTGAGCGGTATGCGGCCCTTCCTCGTGGCCATCTCGGCCATCGACGCAACCAGGCGATCATGCTGCTTCAGCCAGCCGCTTTGCCAATACGGCTTCGGCTTGGCTGTCGTGAGCTTGCCGTCCGCGCGGAGCACGTCCGGATACCACTCCATCCACTTTCCCGCACTCCAACCCATGGGATTGCTCGGAGCGTGAATCAGATGGGTGACATCCGGCGCAGCCGCGCGCTCTACCAGCCAGCGCTCCGCCTCGGGATCGATATAGACGGCGCTCGGCCCGGCGAGCGTACAAGTACGGCGCACATCGTAAAGCAGAATTTCCGCCAGGCTGCCAAACCGCAGCGTGCCCCAGCTTTCGGAAATCGCCTCTTTGCCGTCGCCGACCGCACCCCACGGCAAGCCCGGCGGACGATTCGCATCGGGCAGGAATTCCGGATAGTAGAGGCGTTGCGTGGCGCGCGCCAGTTGCAACTGAAACCAGACCGGAGGAAACGTGACGATCTCATCCCAGGCTTCGTCGTTATCGAAGTAATCGTGATCGTCTTGCAGGAAGAATGTCGGCGTCGAGCGAAAGTCCGTGCCATACACCGAAACAATCTGCGGCCCCGCGGCGAGCTTCAGCACGGTCTCGTTCTTGTCGCCAAACACCAGCGCCGAGCGCCTGAAGCTCTCCAGTTTCGTGTTGTTCCTGCGCTCCGGCGGAACTCCTGGCGCATGCAAGTCCCAGTAGATGTGATCGCCATTCGCGATCATGGCCTGCGGTTGAAATGACAGGGCGCGGCGCAGCATTCGATTGCGAATGGCGGTGGGCAGATAGGAGCGCTGGAGATGATCGTTGTCGGGCCCGCCGGCGCAGGTGAAGAATAGAACCCGAAAACTCTCGGGCCGCGCGTCAGGGGCCGGGAACGTCGATAGCTCCCAGGGCTGGCACAGCGCCTTGCGATTCGAACCAATCAGCGATAGAGAATATCGCCGGCCCGGTTGGAGACCCGTGGCGTGGAACTGCCAAAAAGCGCCTTCGGTATCGTTCATCCGGCCGGGAAAAGTTGACCGGCCAATTCGCAGAACCGGCGTTCCAATTAACGGTCTTGCGAACGACGCTTTGATCAGGATCCTTGAGTCGCTGACCGTCGGCAGCAGGTGTCGCACTTGTCCGGCATCCCAGTTCTGCGCCGCCGGCGGCGTGGCCTCCTGCGCGAATGAGTCAGCCTGCAATGACCCCAGAACCGCCGCGCCCATGCTGCCGGTCAAGAACTCACGCCGATCCATAAAGTCGCCTCTCTTTCAAAGTATGGTGGGCCCTGATGGATTCGAACCATCGACCAACGGATTATGAGTCCGCTGCACTAACCGCTGTGCTAAGGGCCCGATCTTTGATTATCAGCTAGATGCTGGAGCGCTGCGAGAGGGAACAGGCTTAGACACAGTTTCGCAAAAAAATAGCTTCCAGATTGCCGGCTAGTCGCCCACAATGCGCGGCACTACAATAGTTCGGGAAGGAAATCCAAACCATGAAGAAGCCGGTTGGGAAAAAATGTTTCAACGCCCTGATGGCCGCGGCCTGCGTGGCTGCGCTGATGGTTTCGAATCGCAGCGCAGGCGCGCAAACCGCAAAAGCAACCGGCTGGCAGGACTGGGGCGGCGATGCAGCCCGCACCCATTTTTCGCCACTCAACCAGATCACCGCGGCGAATGTCTCCCAACTGAAGCCCGCATGGGTGTGGGACACCGGCAAGTTCGGACGCTCCTGGGAAGTCACACCGCTCCTGATTGACGGATTGCTGATCGTGTCGGAACCGGGCACCACCGATGTGGTCGCGCTGGAGCCTGAAACCGGCAAGGAAATCTGGCGTCACAAAGCGCCCGGCGGAACCGGCCATTTGGACCGCCGCGGTTTCGCCTACTGGGCCGGCGACGGCACGATGAAGCCGCGTATCGTCGTGCTATGGGGCCACAACATGTACGGCCTGGATCCCAAGACCGGCGAGTTCTCCAGCGACTGGCCAACCACCGGCTATGGCATCGGCCTGCCGAACCCTGCCGCTCCGGAAACCGGCGGCGGCGGAGTGTGGCCGGCATCGCCACCGATTATTTATAAGAATCTCATCATCGTTTCGGGCGCCTCCGGCTTCCTGCCGGAGCCGGCCCAGCCGGCCGACCCGCATGCCATCGATCTGCGCACCGGCAAGCTGGTATGGACCACGCGCCTGATCCCCGGACCCGGTCAGCCGGGCGCGGATAGTTGGGGCCCCGACACGCAGAAGGTTGTGGGCAGCGGCACCTGGGGCGTCATGGCGCTGGATGAGAAGAACGGCATTGTCTATACGCCCACCGACTCGCCCAGTCCCGACCTGGTGGGCATCTGGCGTCCCGGTGACAATGTTGGCGGCGACTCCACCTTCGCGCTCGATGCCATGACCGGCAAAATCATATGGGGTTTCCAGAATCATCACCACGACCTCTTCGATCAGGACACGATGGCGCCGCCCGTTCCGGTCGAGATCACCAAGGATGGGAAGAAAATCAAGGTCATCGTCCAGACCACCAAGCAAGGCATGATGTGGATCATCGACGATAAGACCGGCAAGCCGCTTTTCCCTTATGAAGAAAGGCCGGTGCCGCAGAGCGATGTGCCGGGCGAGAAAACCTCCCGCACCCAGCCCTTCACGCAATTCCCGCCGCCGCTGGCGCAGATGACCATCTCGCGCGACAATCTCAGCAACCTGTCGCCACACTCGAATGCCGACTGCAAAGCGGTGTGGGACAAAAATGGCCTGAAGGATGGCGGCCCCTTTCAGCCGCCCGCCAAGAATGGCGCCTGGACCGTCATGAACACCGGCGCGATCGGCGGCATCAACTGGGGCGGAGCGTCGATCGATGTGGATCGCGGCTATGCCATCACGAACGTCGTCAACATGCCGACCATGATCCAGGTGACCGAGGGGCCCAAAGCCGTGAAGGGCAATGATTCGTTCAGCTTCTCTTCCGGTTATAAGCGGTTCTCCGACAGCGATGGCCGCACCTGCGCCGGCGGCCGTCATGGCGAGCTGGTGGCGGTGGAATTGGCAACCGGCAAGATCGTCTGGCGCGTGCCGCTGGGTGCGCTGGATGTCGAATATGGCGAAAAGGCCAAGGAAATCGGCGCCACCAATATCGGTCCTTCGCTGGTTACGCGTGGTGGGGTGGTATTTATCGGCGCAGCCACGGATGACCGCTTCCATGCCTACGACACCGCGACTGGTAAATTGCTGTGGCAAACCAAAATGGCAACGTCGTCGAATGCCGGTCCGATGACTTATATCGGCAAGGATGGACGTCAATATGTGGTGATCGCCGCCGGCGGTCCGGGCAATGCGCGCCGCCGCTCGGCCAACGACAATTTCGTGTTCCATCAGACGCTGGTGGCGTTTGCGCTGCCGAAGCCGGGCGAGAAAGAAATCGATATCGTAACGCCTTTTCCCAAGCGCGAACCGCAACCGGGCGACGATATGGGCCTGGCGCAATAGGCGAGGAACTCACCACGCCAATTCACAAGACCATCGGCTTCACAAGACCATCGACAGCTACCGTCGAGCAAGAACTGACGACGGTCGGCGTGGCGATGAGGGAATTCGCTCGCGATAAAAATGACAAAAAGATAACAAACTTTTCAGTTTACCTCGGGAGGTAGTAGGTATATACTATCCGCAAGCTGTCGGAATTCTGGGCCGTTCGGGTCCATCTGAAAAGGGGTTAAATATGAAAAACCGTCTACTGGCTACGCTCTGGGCTTTCGCGTTGATCGGTGCTTTCCTGGTTGCCATTCCGGCCGCCGCTCAGCTCACCACCGCCGACATTTTGGGCACAGTCACCGATGCCGCAGGCGCCGTCGTGCCCAACGCAAAGGTCACGGTTGTGAACGCTGCGACGTCCGCTGCCCGAACCTTGCAGACGAACGGCTCTGGCGACTACGTCTTCAACCTTCTGCCGCCCGGCCAGTATAGCGTTACCGTGGAGGCCCCAAGCTTCAGGAAATCGGTCACCAATGTGACATTGGTCGCCGGCGATCGCGCCCGCGTCGACGCCCCGCTGCAAATCGGCGAGACGAACCAAACCGTCGAGGTGACGGCTATCTCCCCCGCCCTTCAGACCGACAGTTCCACGCTGCGCGATACGGTGTCTGCGCAGTCCGTGCAGGATCTTCCGCTGAACGGCCGCAATTACATTACACTCGTCGAGACCGCACCCGGCGCCGCTGCCGGACCGTCCAACTCGATTCTCAGCGGTACGCGTCCCGATGACCGGCGGCAGACCTCGGCGGTTGTCGCCAATGGCCAGAATGAGACCTATAACAACCACCTGGTCGATGGTATGGACAATAACGAGCGCGAACAGTTCTCGATTCTATACCGGCCCTCGATCGACTCGCTCGAGGAAGTGAAGATCGATACCAACGCCTACCCGGCCGAAGAGGGAAGGGCGGGCGGCGCCGTGATCAATCTGATCACCAAATCGGGCACCAACGCGTTCCACGGAGGATTATACGAATACTTCCGCAACGACAAACTGAATGCCAATGACTTCTTTGCGAACAGTTCGGGCATAGGGCGCGCGGAGTTCCGCCAAAACCAGTTTGGTGGCAGCCTCGGTGGACGTATCAAGAAGGACAAGACCTTCTTCTTTGGCGATTACGAGAACTTGCGGTTAATCCAGGGTAAGAATACCGGCGTGCTGGCCGTGCCGACTGCTTTTGAGCTGGCACATCCCGGCAACTTCTCCGACGTATGTGGTAAAGGCGGGGTAGTTTGCGGGCTCCCAACGTTTCCTGATGCTACAGGGATCATTCCGAGCAACCGGCTCGATCCCGTCGCAGTCAAGTACCTGGGGCTTTTGCCGGCGGCTAACATTCCTGGCGCACCTCCCAATGCCAATTACTCAGGCAATGTAAACAACCAGTATTTCGCCAAGACAATCGATGCACGCGTCGATCATCGCTTCTCCGACAAAGACAGCATGTTCGGCCGCTTCACCTACAACCCGACGACTACGGTATATCCAACCCTGTATCCGCAAGTGAAAGTCGGCAATCTAACGGTCAACCCGGGGAACGGCATTTATCCTGGGAACTCGACCGAAAATTCGCAGGCATACATGCTGGATTACGTTCACATTTTCAGCCCGACACTGGTAATGGAACTGAAGGGCGGCTTCACGCGGCTGAATATCGCGACTCTCTCGGCCAATCAGGGCACCAACCTGTCGAATGTGTTCGGAATCCCCGGGGCGGATGTGAATCAATACGTTTCGGGGTTGATGAATACCTCCATCAACGGTTACACGGGGACGGGAAGCTGCAATACCTTGGGCGACTGCACCTCCGTGCCAATTTATGAAATTGACAACAACTTCCAGGAAGAGGGAGCGTTCACGTGGACCCATGGCACCCACAACGTCAAAATCGGCGCCGGCATGCTCCGGCGTCAGGAGCAGTACTATCAAATCCAGAACGGCGAAGGAAATTTCGTGTGGAGTTCGGGCACGGCGGGCGCGCCGCCCAATAGCCTCGCGAACTTCCTCGAGGGCGTCCCCACAACCATCACACGGCAGTATCCGTATCAGTTTCAGTACTACCGGACCTGGGAACCTCACCTTTTCATCCAGGACGATTGGCATGCCACACGCAAGCTGACGCTCAATATCGGCCTGCGCTGGGATCACATTGGCCAACTCCAAAGCGCGACCGGTCAGCGCTCCAATTATCAGATCGCCACCAACACATTTTGCATTAGCGCCGCTGCCTGCGTGCAGCCCAACTGGAAACAGTTCCAACCGCGATTCGGCTACGCGTACAGCGCGGGTAAGGGATTCGTGTTTCGTGGAGGATTCGGTATGAGCTACTTCGCCCAGGATTATGCCGCGGGCGCGCTGAACCTTCCCAACCCGCCCTTCGTGACGGTGAGCTTTACCTGCTCCCCAGCGGCCTTGATCGGAGGAACGGTGTGTCCGGCGGGTGTCCATAGTTTGTCGCAGGGCCCGCCTCCCATCGTCCCGGCCAATATCCCACAGCTCCTGGGGCCGACTCTCGGCGGTCTGAACTCATCCTTGAGCGCCCATGACGATTACTATCCGGCCGCAAAAGTTATGGAGTGGAACTTCACTATGCAGAAGCAACTCGGCGCGAACGTTTTCACCGTGGCTTATGTCGGCGAACTGGGGCGTCACCTGAATTATGTAACCAACGTAAATTTGCCGGCTCCCTCAGGATCGGCCGTGACGCCTACATACATTCGCGCGGCGACGTTACCCAACATAACGGCGATCTCGCTCTACGGTACGGGCGGAGCCAGCGAGTATAACGCCGCGCAGTTCATCTTCGAGCGGCGCTATTCGAAGGGGTTGACCGTGAACGCCAACTATACGTTCGCCCGCAATCTGACCAGCTTAACCGACACCGCCGAAACCATTGCACAACTTACCTTTGACCGCGGTTACGATTGGGGCAACTCCAGCATCGGCTTCAAGCACAAAGTCACCGGGCGCATTAATTACGAACTTCCCTTCGGCAAGGGAGCGACGGGTTTTAAGAAGACAGCCATCGGCGGGTGGCAGTTGAACGCAATCGCTTTCTGGCAGTCCGGTGAGCCGTACACGGTCACGGACGGAGAGAATTTAATCAATCTGCCGAATGTCACATCGGACCGCCCGAATCAGGTCTCCGGCCAATCCTGCCAAGCGTCGAACACGTCGATTCACGACTGGATCAACTACAATGCATTCCAGCAGCAGCCCATCGGCTTTGCCGGAAATGAAGGGCGCGCTCAATGCTACGGCCCGAACTGGAGAAGTTTGGACTTCTCGGTTTTCAAGGACTTCGCGATCGCGGAAAAGTACCGGCTGTCGTTCCGCGCCGAGGCTTACAATATCACGAACACCGCGAACTTCGCCCTTCCAAATTTCGCCATTTCTAAGTGGGTCGCGGGCGTTCCAACCAACGCGGGTTCATTCGGCCAGATCACATCCACCAATATCGGTTTTACGCCCCGCGTGATGCAGTTGGCGCTGAAGTTTACGTTCTGATGTCGACTTTCGTCCAGTGCCGATCCGATGACCTAATATCGGCAAAGATGGCTGTCAATATATTGTGATCGCCGCCGGGCGGTCGCGGGCAATGCACGCCGCCGCTCGGCCACCGGCGACATGGGCCTGCGACAAATCACGTGCTAACGACAGCGCTATCCGCCGTCAGCGCTATCCGCCGTCGCTTGACACCATCGATTAACTTTGATACAAGTAGCGAACGTCTTAGCCATTTGGCATAGTTGCGACCAGGCCGCGATTGACAGGATTCAGGGGCGTTGATCAGGCAGGGCGCAGGGGTTTAGAAACACTACGTTTTTCGATCGAGGATTTCAATCGGGATTTGGCTTAAGGGGAGGCCACATGCGAATTTTCTTGAAGGTCAATCTATTTCTGACGATTGTTGCAATCATTCTGTCCAACGTTCCAGTGAGTGGGCAAACTTCCAACGGGACAATCCTGGGAACCATCACTGACAGTTCCCATGCCGTGATTCCAAACGCCCCAGTGTCGCTCACGGACACCGGCACAAATTCCCAGCGCTCGGAGACTACCAACAGCGCGGGCTACTTCGTCTTTTCCAATCTGGCTCCCGGCACTTACCGTGTGGATGTGGAACAACCCGGATTTCAAAAGACCGTGCGTTCGGACATTGGGCTGGAGGCCAACACGACAGTTCGCGTGGACCTGCAATTGACTCCCGGCGCGGTCACCGAAACAGTCGACGTCACCAGCGAAGCTCCGGTGCTCAAGACAGATCGCGCCGATACCGGCGGTCAGATCAGCAGTGGAACGCTCGATACCATGCCGCTGCTGCATAACCGGAATTATCAAAGCTTGCTCGAGATCGTTCCCGGCGTGCAGAAGTCGTATCGCGATCATTCCGCGTTCTTCAACTCGCAGGAGCACCTCCAGTCGGTGGTGAACGGCCTCGACCATCGCAATAACTACATGATTGAGGGCCTCGACAATAACGTTGAGGACCTCACGGGTATCATCCCGCCCGCCGACGCCATCGCCAACGTCGATGTCAGCACCACCAACTACGACCCCGAACTCGGCCGCGCCGGCGGAGCGGTTACCAACGTCGTTTTGAAATCGGGCACCAACGATTATCATGGCAGCGCGTTTGAGTACAACCGCGTCAACGCGATGCAGGCGCGCGATCCTTTCAGCACCAAACCCGCCGCGCACGCGGTTTATAATCAGTTCGGCGGCTCCTTTGGCGGCCGCATTAAGAGAGACAAGCTGTTCTTTTTTGGCGACTACCAGGGAAGCCGGGACATTGCGGGCCAAACTAACATCGTGACCTTCCCGACCACAGCGTTCCGCACCGGCGATCTGAGCGCTCTCTCCCACGCACCATCTATGACCCGAACACGGGCAACCGCTACCGGCGACTGGCCGACTGCCTTTCGCGGGCAACATCATCCCGACAGCCCGCATCAGCCCGATTGCGGCCAAGCTCCTCAGTTTCCTGCCCCCGCCTACCAGTGGCGGGCTGTCCAATAATTTTCAGGAAGATACCGTACAGTCCAAACCAATGGACCAGTTCGATACCAAGATCGATTACGTTATAGGGCGCGAACGACCGGCTGTTCTTCCGCTATAGCTTTCAGCGGGCGACGGTGAATGATCCCGGCCTTTATGGGCCCAATGGCGGCATTTACGGCGGCCCTCACAACAGCGGTTTCGAGGGCTCCGGGCCTTCGCGCAATCAGAGTCCCGGGCTCAACTACACCCATATTCTGAGTCCGACACTGGTGGCGGAGTTTCGCTTCGGCATTGTTCGGAACCACAACAGGCGATCAATGTCGACAGCGGCTTGAATACTTCCGCCGACAGTTGGTATTCCCGGCGTCAATCTGAATCCGTGGTCGAGTGGCCTTGCCCAAATCAACGTGAACGACTACACTACTCCAATGCTGGGATTTTCGGCCAGCCTCCCGTGGGTTCGGTCCGTGACGAATTTCAACATCGTCAACAACTGGACCAAGACTCTGGGCACCCACATCATCAAGTGGGGTGCAGACATCCGCCGCGAACGGCAGGACCTGCTGCAAACCCAGACTTTCAACCCACGTGGACTGTTCATCTTCACCGGCTGGGACCACCTCGAACTCACGGCAACACCAAGACCAGTTTCGGAAACTCATTCGCGTCCTTCCTGCTGGACCAGCCGTACTCGATCGGCCGCGATCTGGCGGTTATTTTCCCGGCGCGCAGAAATACCATTTACAATCTGTATTTCCAGGATAAATGGCAGGTTTCACAGAAGCTCACGGTGGATTTAGGCTTGCGCTGGGAATACTGGCCGTCCAGCACGCCGCATCATTCTGGCGGCTTCTCCAATTACGATCCCTTCAATAACACGCTCTTGCTAGCGGGTATCGGCAGCGTACCGAATGACCTGGGTATCGGCAGTCACCTCACCAGTTTTGGCCCACGGATCGGTGCCGCCTATCGCTTTAACGAAAAGACCGTTTTTCGCGCCGGCTACGGGATCAGCTACGTGCCCCGCGACACCAACGTTTACAACTTCCCGGTAGCGCAAGCCACTCAATTTACTGCGCCCAATTCGTTTTCTGCAGCCGGGATCGATGGCCGACGGGCGTTCCGCCCCTCAGCCCGGTGGTTTTGCCTTCCACGGGCATCATCGTCAACCCGCCTTTAAATCAGGCTTATACCTACATACCGAATAACCTTCCTCAGGGATATGTGGAATCCTGGAATGTCACCTTGCAGCGAGCGCTGCCGGCCAATTTTTCAGCCGAGGCGGCCTTCGTCGGCAATCACGGAGTGAATTTACCGACCTCCAATAACCTGAACATTAACGCCAGCCAAGTTCCCGGATCCGGAACTTCGACCGAGCCCGAGAACATCCTGTTTGGCCGGACGACTCAAACACTCGAGCCCTGGAATGCTCCCAGCTATTATGAGGCTTTGCAGGTCAGGTTGAATCGCAGATTCAGCAACGGTTTCACGCTTTTCAATTCGTACGCATACGGCAAGTCCATCGACTTCAACCCCAGCACCCAGGGCGCGAATGACTTTAACGTCATCAATTTCGCGGCCAACAAGGGACTCGCCGACTGGGACCGGCGCAACATCTACACCATGAGCGCGGTTTACGAGTTGCCTTTCGGACAGGGGAAGCATTTTTTGACGACCGGCCCCGGAAAGTGGATTCTGGGCGGCTGGCAGACGAATGCCCTGTGGACCTGGGAAAGCGGATTGCCGCTGGATATCAGCACCAGCCCCTCCAGCTTGAACGCGCCGGGCAACATCAATCGCCCGAACGTAAATGGCCCGGTGCAGATCTTCGGAGACATCGGACCCGGGACCAACTGTATTTCAACACGTCGGAGTTTTCGGCGCCCGCGCCAAACACGTTTGGCAATCTCGGTCGCAACGTCCTGCACGGGCCCGGCCTATTCAGCATCGACGCATCGGTTTTCCGGAGATTCCCCATCAGTGAGCGGATGAATCTGGAGTTCCGCGCGGAAGCGTTTAACGTGACCAACACGCCGCAGTACGACCGGCCGGATTACGTGTTCACGGACGCCGCTTTCGGTCAGGTGATTTCGGCGCACGGCACCCAATCGGTGCTGATCAACAGTAGCCGGCAGTTGCAGTTCAGCATGCGGCTGCAGTTCTGACGGCGGCGTTCGGCGTCACCGGGAGTGGCGCGCGCCTAGCTCCCGATGGGCGCGGCGATAATGATCGGCATGGTTGGCGTCGACGATCCGGCTGCGGGCTCGATGGTCACGGCCACCGTGCCGATGGCCGAAACGTCCACGGGTCCGCTCAGAATGTGCAGGGCGCGCATGCCGTCGGATTGGAACAGTCCCGCGGGCTGCGGCGTGCCGCCTTTGGGAATCACCCACATCTCATAGGTCTTGCCCGCTGGAGCGGCGGGCAGGTTGGAGGCGATCAACAGCACGCCCATCTGCGGATGCAGAAACACATAGCCGCGGGGCGGCGCGGTTTGGCCGCGTCCGAAACTGGCCGGGCGGGTTTGTGGATCCGAAAGAAACTGGAGCGCCTGCGTCAGGCGGTCGCGCTCTCCGTTGGATTCGAGCAAGGCGCGCCGCGCATCGGCCAGCTCAAAGGTGCGGCTTCGCTCCTCTACGCCCAGCCAAGCCGCCACCAGCAACAAGACACACCGCGCCTACCGCCCAAACCCATCCCCAGCCGGGATAATGGACGCCCACCGACGTCAGCAGGCGCCGCTTCAAACGGCCGCGCGGCTTAACCGTCGGCGCGAAACTGAAAACGCCGGCGTTGAGCGCGAGCGCCGCGGACAACGCCTGGCTACAGTTCTCGCAGCCCCGTGCCAGGTGGGCTTCGATCTCGGCTTTTTCCGCGGGCTCGAGTGCGCCCAAGGCATACAGCTCGAACATTTCCTGCAGCTCCTGGCAGGTCATGCAGATTGCCGCCTCCGCCAGCTCGTCGCGCAGAATCTTGAGCGCGCTGCGGGTCCAGGTCTTAACGGTGCCCAGCGGCTGCTTGAGGCGCTCCGCCATCTCGGTTTGCGACATGCCCTCGTAGTAGGCGAGCTCGATGACTTGCCGCTGCGTGGGCGTGAGCCTCTCGAAGGCGCTCTTCAGGCGGCGCACGCGATCCATGGCCAGCGCGGCGGAATCGAGTTTCGCGAACAGGCCGGGGCGTTCCAGGTGATCGAGCTCGATGGCGCCGGCTTCCATGCGGCCGTCGACGGAGCGCAGATGATCGATTGCGCGGTTGCGCGCGACCGTCAGCACCCACGCGCCCAATGCGCCGCGTTCGGCATCGAAGGATTGCACGCGGTTCCAAACGCGCAGGAAGGTTTCCTGCACCAGGTCTTCGGCGGTGGAGGCGTTGCGCACGATGCGGCAGATCAGCGAATACGCGAGGCGGCCGTAGCGATCGTAGAGATCGTTCATGGCCTTGGGCTCGCGCGCCTTCAGGCGGCGGGCGAGATCGGCGTCGTCAGCGAGACGCAATGCCACCTGAAGGATTGCAAACGCAAGCCCGGCGGGCAAGATTTTCAGGAGCATCATTCGATAGTCTTAAGACGGCAATCTTCTAATAGGATATACGGGGAAGCGGCTGCGGCGGATTGAGGCGGCATGCAAAGTGGAAGACTGATAAGTACTTAGGGAATGGGTCCATGGGGAATAGGCACACTGCGGCCGTGATGATTTTTTCGGATCGTCTCGCGGCGGGCTGCTTACGTGAGCAACCCACCGGGGGGAAGAAAACAGGCGGCTGTCTATTTTTTCAGCCCGCACAACGGCTTGCGCCCCTGTGCGGACTCCGGTCTCAGAAAAGTGCCCAAATCAACCGGCCATTGCGCTCTCCTGTTTTCTTTGCGGTCACCTCACGCCGCTCTCGCGACGCTCGTATCAACCAGAGAATCGATTCTCTTCCGTGTCCCGCCCTCTTCTCAATGTTTCCGGGGCGGCAAGCCCGCTTTTTACACGGGCGCGGATTCCACCAAACAACAACGATCGGCCTGCGCAGGCTCGAACTACGTCTGGATTATGCAGGAGACGGTGGTGAGTGGTGCTGGCGCAAAGTCGGAAGTGGTTGAGTACGGACTGGATGGAGGAGAGCGAAGGAATGTGACTGCACGCGCCGAAAACAATTGGCCCGCAGATGGAAAACGGATAAACGCAGATAAGAAAATTAAACTCTTGCGGCGGTAGCGCTGTGAGCCGAGTCGCCTGGAAGAATCTTAGGGCGGCGTCTGGAACATTAACTATCTGTCATAATAGAGCCGGTGTCCCGCACAAGAGAATTGGAAGCACAGCTTGCCAGCACGGAGCAGCAGCTCCGCCTTCTGCAAAAGATCAGCCGCTACATGGTCCGCGAGGTTGGGCTCGCGAAGTCGCTCGCGAGCGTGGTGTCGCTGGTGGTGGAGTTCATGAACTCGGATTCCTGCCTGCTGTATCTGCTGCAGGACAAGGAACTGGTGCTCTGCGCGTCCAACAATCCGCAGCCCTCGACCATCGGGAATGTGCGCCTGAAGCTGGGCGAAGGCTTGACGGGCTGGGTGGCGCGCGAGCGGCGGCTGCTCTCGATATCGCGCGAAGCTTACGCCGATCCGCGATTCAAGCTGTTCACGGATCTGCCGGAAGATACTTACGAAGCGTTTCTGTCGGCTCCGATTCTGGTGCGCGGGCGGGTGGCGGGCGTCATCAACGTGCAGCATCGCGAGCCGCATCCGCATTCGGGCGGCGAGATGGAACTGCTCACCACAGTGGGCGAACAGATCGGGTGCCTGGTGGCGCTGGCTTCGCTCGATCCCGCGAAACTGGCTGAGACCGATTTGCTGGAACTGGTGATGGCGCCCGTTACTTCAGGTCCGGTCTCCGTGCCGCGGGGCTGACCGCGTATGCTCCGGTGGTTGCTGGCGGTCGCGCTGCTTACGGCGTTGCCGGTGCACGGGCAAACCAAAGACGGGCGCTCGCTGGACGCTCCAGTATTTTTACGATCAGGACGGCAAGGATCTCCACATCACCGATCTGGCGTTTCCATCCGCCAAACGCGGGATCGCGGTCGGAGCCATCATCGATCGCGGGACGAGGGCGCAAGCCGCAATTCACTTCCCTGGTCACGAGCGATGGCGGCGAGCATTGGGCTTTGACGCCGCTGAAAGAATTTCCGCGCTCGATTTTTTTTCTGGACGAATCGAATGGCTGGATGGTCACCGGCGAGTCGCTATGGTTCACGCAGGAAGCCGGCCGCAGTTGGACCCGCATCAGCGATCAGATCAAGCCGGATAAGAAGCTGGCGGACGCTCCGCACACGGGTCTGATCCTGCGCGTCTGGTTCCTGGATGCGCAGCATGGCTACGCGGTGGGCCTGCAGAAATCGGTATTTGAAACCCACGACGGAGGGCGCACCTGGAAGCCGCTGGCGGAGGCCGCCGCGCCTGCGTCGAATCCGGCATACAGCGTGTATTCGCACATCGCCTTTGCGGATGGCGGGCGCGGCATGATCGTCGGGGGCTATGTCCCGCCGCGCATCGAGGGCAAATCGCGCGGTGGAACGCGAGGAAGAAGATGGTCTGCCGGACTGGATGCATCCGGAGAGCACGCTTCACCGGCGTCAGCAGCCGCGGCTCACCCTCGAACTGGACACGCGCGATGGCGGTGCGACGTGGAAGTCGGGCACGGCTCCGTTGCTGGGCTCGGTGGTGAGTGCGCGTCTGGCCGGGGAGAACGGCTTGCTGGTCTTCGATTACGTCGATTCCTTCGAATGGCCGGCGGAGGTTTACCGGCTGGATTTGAAGACGGGCCGGAGCGAAAGTGTATTCAAGAAGAAAGACCGGCTGGTGACGGACGCGGCGATCTTTGTGGACGGAGCGGAGGGGACGGACGGGCGCGCGTTTCTAGCGGCAGTGGAGCCGCCGGGGCGGCTGCGCTCGGCGCCGATTCCAGGCAAAGTGCGGATGCTTTCGAGCACCAACTTAAAAGACTGGGTGGAGATGCCCGTCGACTACCGCGCGGTGGCGCAATCGCTGGTGCTGGCGGGTCCGGATGCGGAACATTTGTGGGCCGCGACGGATACGGGAATGATTCTGCGGTTGTCGCATTAGCGAGATCGGCGCCTGAAAGACCCTCTCAAACGTGCGGCGTTCATTTCTGTTTTATCCACAAATTGTCCACTCGGGTTTGCCCCTAATCCATTGATAATAAGGCAAATATACCTTGAGGAAAGCTAATGTTTTCGCTTGACGAAAGGATCGCGTAAGCGCAAGATGGCTATGGTTCCAAGAGGTTCGAAGGACAGCGAGCCAAGCGGGAAGTAGCGGAGCTGGAACGTTGATCCGTCGCGCGGTGGTACGTCAAAACTATTGCAACGCGGCGGGGAGTGAAGGCAGATCGGGCAACTCGCTATGGTAAGTTTCTCCGGCTGAAACCGGGCAGAGCGCTATGATCTGGAAGGATCGAAAGGTCCTGAAGGGGAGCGGAGGCCCGAAGACAGACGGAGGGCTTTAGGACAGGAAGTTGGCAACGGGCGACTCGCAGTGATCGAGCCCTGTCAGGCGAAAAAAAGCCAGGCGAGGCCGGGAGCGGGAAGCCGAACGGGCCAGTTGAAATTCTAAGGCAGCTTTGAAGATGTAGGCCAGGAGCGTCGACCCGGCCGCGGGGATTTGCCGCAAGGCAGACCTTCGCTGCAGGAGAGTGAAAGGCTGCATCGAGAAGCAAACTTCTACCGGAACGGAGAGCGGACGAGCACCAGAGCTACGATCCGCGGCTGAATAAGACCGGCCGCGGGGAGCAAAGGGCCTACGTCACATCCGATCCGGATGCCAAGTTCAGGCCGTGCATGCCGGTCGGAGAGCGAGCGATCCTACGGGTCACTTGGAACCATTTTTCTTGCGCGTCCCGCCTTCGCGCAACGCCCGGTGACGGTCTTCCTCTTCTGGTCGCGCTACTCCGGGTGTGTCCCGGCGCGGCGAACCACTAAACCTAATTCTTGAGCGCTGAATCGGATTCGAGTTCGGGCGGCGTCTGGGACCGATCCCCTGGGTTCCTGTCCTGATGACGCCAAGTGAATTTTTCCTTACACTTCTTGAAGCTTGCGAAGTTACAGCGGCACGAGACGCAGCGATATGGCGTGGCGCCCAGGCGCAACTGCAGGGTGGTCCAGCGGGGCGGGCTGTAGTGCTGTTGGCTCCAGGTAGAAAGCTGCTGGCGATAGCACTTGGGGCAGCGCGCGTACTTCCAGGCGGCGGATTCCCAAGTGCTGGTGGCCCAGCGGGTGTTGCAGCGGCGGCAGCGCAGCGGGAAAATCCCGAGCAGGCTCTTGAGCCACTCAGCCACGCCAGTGCGATGCGCCACACGGGCGTCGCGCGAGCCGCATTGAGGACAAGCCAGTTTCATTTCCCCGGGCCTCGGGTCAATTATAGACCGGATTCGGGCGGAGTTTAACGTACTGATTCACGTGCGCGGAGAAAGCCTTGCGGAGGCGATCGCACACCGCGCGGCCGCCTTGAATCGGCAGGCCCTCGATGCTTACGACCGGGAGCAGCTCGCGCGTGGTGGAAGTGATGAAGACTTCGCTCGCGGAGCTGAGATCCGCCGGCAGCAAGCGGCTTCTCGGCGATGGCGATTTCGGGATCGCGGATTTCTTCCAGCAGCACCGCGCGGGTGACGCCGCCCAGTCCGCCGGAGGAGAGCGGCGGGGTCCAGACGCGGCGGTCGTTATCCCCGCCGCGATCCACAATAAATACGTTGGCCGAAGTACATTCGGCGACTTCGCCGCGCTCGTTGAGCAGGATCACTTCGTCCAAGCCTTGCTGGTGGGCCCTTTCGTAGCGCGTCAGGTTCTCGGCCCAGGAAGTGTATTTGGTTCCCGCAAATTCGCTGGCGGCATGGCGGCCGTTGGGAATGACGACCGAGCTTCACGGTTTCCGGCCAGCGCACCATGTCGACGGTGAAGGCGATGACGTCGAAATCGCGAGTGATGCCGGGTCCTTCATAGAGGCCGCCGCGATTGCGCACGACCACTACGCGCAGGGTGGCGTTTAGCGGCTGGCCGGGCGCGGCTTGATTGGCTTCGATGAGGCGCTGGAGCCGCGACTCGAGCAATTCTGGCTGCGCCGGGAAGGGAACGCGCATGCGCGCGGCGTCGCGCCGCATCCGTTCCCAGTGGCGCTCGAAGGCGAACATCACGCCGTCGTAAACCCGCAGCGTGGAGAAAACGCCCCAGCCGGAGAGCAATCCGACCTGCCCGGGCGAGAGGCTGAAGTCTCCGGCGTCGCGGATGTCGTCGTTATGCAGCAGGAAGCGGTGCATTGACTTTCATTTTAGCGCTGGATGAGGGAGGCGGGGAGGAGCGGCAGGCCATGGGCCTGCCCTACTGTGCCGTTCATCCACTTTTCCTGCCTTTCGTCGGAAAGCAGCGGCGGGGGACGCCGGGTGATCCTTTACTGTGGAACTCGAAGGGAGATTCACATGAATCACATGCTTAAGACCACCGTTACCGTTTTCGGCCTGGGCCTGGCAGTGCTGGGTTTGGCGGCCGCGCAGGAACGCTTCGACATGCGGGTGCGCAATGATTTTTTCGCCGGGTTCGCCGGCAACCAGCAGGCGCTCGACCGCGCGATGAAGGTTTGCGAGGAGGAAATGGCGCACAATCCGGCTAACGCCGCGGCGCTGGTCTGGCATGGCTCCGGCGTATTCTTTGAAAGCAGAAATTATTTTCGATCCGGTGACCGTGCCAAGGGCGTCGAGTTCTGGGAACGCGGACTCGGCGAGATGGACAAGGCCGTCGAGATGGCTCCGGATGATTTGGGTGTGCGCATCCCGCGTGGCGCGGTCCTTCTGACCGCCTCGCGCGCGCTTCCCGATGCGGACCGGGCGCACCCATTGATCGAAAAGGGAGTCGGCGACTTCGAGCACGCGCTCGAAATCCAGCAGGCCTATTTCGATAAGCTGGGCACGCACCCGCGCGGCGAATTGCTGATTGGGCTGGCCGACGGCTACGCGCGGCTGGGCAAAGACGACCAAGCCACGGCTTATTTTGAGCGCATCCGCGCCGCTCTTCCGGGCACCGCTTATGCTGCGAGCGCCGAGAAATGGCTGGCGACCAAGACGCTCGCGCCGCGCGAGGCTGGCTGCCTGGGCTGCCACGTTGCAAAATAGGAGTCAGCCATGACAACGGCTAAGTGTGATCGCCACTGGCTTTTAAGATTGGCGCGTATCGTGGCCGTCAATTGCGTGGGTGGTGCGATCCCGGCTGCGTTCCTGCTGATGATCGATTCCCACGTTAGCGGCGCGGATGTGCTGGAGAGCCTGATCGGCGGAGCGATCTTCGCGAACGCCATTGGCCTTCCCGCCAACTATTTGATGCCGCGCCTGTATCCGCGGGCCGCTCGCCGAGGCACGCTGCGAGAATGGGCCGGCGTAACGTTGGCCTTGATTGGTCTGGCCGTCATAGGCTGCCTGATCGGAACCGCCGCGATCGCGGCATTGGGGATGTTTCCGCGGCCGGAATATTGGATCGTCGCGCGCCAAAATTTCGCGATCTGCATCTTTATCACGCTGGCCTTTGGATTGGTCTTTACCGCATTCGGCCGGATGCAAGGGCGGCTGCATGAACAGGAACTGGAGCGCCAGCGCGCGATCAATCTTGCTACCGAAGCGCAGCTGGCGTCGCTTGAATCGCGCATCCATCCGCATTTTCTGTTCAACACGCTGAATTCGATCTCGGCCCTGATTCCGGTAGATCCGGAACGCGCCGAGCGCCTGATGGAGCGCATGGCGGCGCTGCTGCGCTTTTCGCTGGATGCGCATGCGCGGGGGCTGGTGCCGCTCGGCCAGGAAATGAAGATCGTGCGCGACTATCTGGAGATCGAGCAGGCGCGGTTGGGCTCGCGGCTGCGGTATCGGGTGGAGACGCCGGACGACGCCGGCGATTTGCGGCTGCCGCCACTGGCGGTGCAGACGCTGATTGAGAACAGCATCAAATACGCCGTGGCGCCGGATCGGATGGGCGGCGAGATTCGCGTGCTGGCGCGCGAGACCGAGGGCCGGCTCCAGATTGATGTTTCCGATACCGGGCCTGGGTTTTCGCTGGAGTCGGCGTCCAGTGGCCACGGCCTGGATAACCTGCGCAATCGCATGGCGATGCTGTTTGGCGAAGCGGCTGCCTTGCAAGTCACGCGTCACGACGGCTGGACAACCGTACGCTTAATGTTCCCGGTTGTCGCATCGGCGGCCGTGCAGGCATGATCAAAACTTTCATCGTCGACGATGAGCCGCTGGCTTTGGAGCGACTGCGGCGGATGCTGCAGGCGACGGGGCGCGTCGAGATCGCGGGCGCGTGTTCCGACCCGGTAGAGGCCGTGGAGCAAATTCGCTGGTCGCGGCCGCAACTGTTGTTCCTCGATATCCACATGCCGGAGCTGACTGGCTTCGAGTTGCTGGCGGAACTGGAGCAGCAGCCGCTAGTGGTTTTTACTACCGCTTACGATCAGCATGCACTCGAAGCGTTTCAGGTGAATTCCATCGACTACCTGATGAAGCCCATCGAGCCTGCGCATCTGGATCGGGCCCTGGTGAAGGCCGAGCGGCTGTTTGCGCAGGCCGGACCGGCGAATACGCCTCCCGATTTGCGCGCGCTGTTGGCCCAGCTTGGGGCAATGAATACAGGCCCGGGTGCCGCGGCGCGGCCATGGATGGAGCGCATCGCATCGCGCACGGGCGACAAGCTGGAACTGGTGGACCTCGCGCGCGTGACTCACTTCTACGCCAGCGATAAACTTACCTACGCCGCGACGGCTGAGCGCAGTTATACGGTGGATCCCAGCATCACGGAGCTTGAAAGTAAGCTGGACCCGGCGCGGTTTGTCCGCATCCATCGCGCGACGATTCTAAATCTCGACCACCTGCGCGAGCTGCACACCTGGTTTGGTGGAAAGATGGTGGCGCGATTGAAGGACTCGAAGAAAACCGAACTGGCGGTCTCGCGCGACCGCGTTCGCGCTCTGAAAGACCGCCTCGGGGTCTAGTTCCGCCATCTGCTCGCGCGCCTTACTTCTCGAGCACGCCGCCTACAGTCGTCGAACCGGCTCCGCTGCAACCCGTCGCGCCGTAGCGGAGAAATTTCTGGAGTCGCTTGCCGGTGTCGACTTCGGCGGTGTAGATATTGCCGTTGCTATCCACGCTCACCTGATGAGTCCAGTGGAATTCGCCCGGCGCACGGCCGCTGTGGCCGAACCGGCCGAGTTCCTCCAGATTACTTCGGTTCAGAATGTAGATCGCCATGTTGGCGTTGTCTCCGATATACAGGCAGCTCTGCGCCTTGTCGGTGGAGAAGTTCATCGAGACCGCGGTTCCAATGATGTTGGTGTGATCGCTGACAAAGCGCTCGGCGACGAAGCCGCACTTGCCGGGCTGGCCATCCGGATTGCTGCACGGCTTGCCGAGTTCAGGACTATTCTTGTCGAACACCTGAATGCGATCGTTACCGCGGTCGCAGACATAAATCTTGCCGTCATCGGCGATCTTTACGCAGTGCACGGGGTTGCGGAAGAAGGCGGGCTTCTTGTTGCCTTTGGCGGCGTCGTCGATCCAGGTGCCGGCGGCCTTGGCGCCCGCGTCGTCGACAGGATTGTTTCCGTAGGCGCCGAAATGGCCAATATATTTGCCGGTGTTGGCGTCGACGATCAGAACGCGGCGGTTGCCGTAGCCATCGGCGACGTAGAGGCGGTTGGTTGCGGGGTCGACCACCATATCGGCGGACAGATATGTCTGTGGAGTGCCGTTAAGGCCGCCGTTGGTGTCGTTGCTGTTCGGGCCCTTGGGCGTGCCGCCGATCCGCATCTTGAAATTGCCGTCCATGTCGAACTTCAGGATGAGGCCGTCGCCGCCTTCCTTATTCGTCGCCCATGGCATTTTGGCCTTGGGATTATAGGCGCCACTACCCGAGAGCCAGACATTGTCGTTCTGGTCGACGTAGATGCCATGCTCGCTGTTGGGCCAGATGCAGCCCGCGTCCGCCTTGCATTTTCCGCCGATGAAACCGGGGTCTGACGGACCGCCCCAGGAACGCAACAGCTTTCCGTCGACATCGAATTCCAGAACCGCTGGAGCGGCTTTGCAGCAATCGGTGATGGTGCCATACTGGCGCGCGTAACCGATGCCGTTTACCGGCTGACCCTTCTCATTGGTGGCGCCGGAGACCGGTCCTTCGAGGCCAGCCTCGTCATTCGTGAGGCTCCGCGCTCGATGGTAGACCCAGATATGGTCATGCTTGTCGACGTAGAGGCCGCCCACTTGACCGATCATCCAGTTGTGCGGCAGCCGCTGCGGCCATGAGGGGTCGACGATGAAGCCCGGCGTCTTGCCGGTGCTGGAGGCATTGTACACGCCGGATTCCTTGGCTAGCCGGTCAAGCGCGCCAGTGCTCTTCAGGAGATTGATGGCATCGTTATCGGCTGCCATCGCGAGACTGGTCAGAGTCAGCAGCATCGCCGGCAGCGCGGCCATAAGTTTATGTTGGATCATGTTTTGTGGTTCCTTCACCCGCCGGACGCGCCCTACTTCTCGAGCACTCCGCCTACGGTAGTGGATCCGGTTCCGCTGCAACCGGTCGGGCCGTAGCGGAGAAATTTCTGGATGCGCTTGCCGGTGTCGACTTCGGCGGTATAGATATTGCCTTTGCTATCCAGGCTCACTTGATGTGTCCAGTGGAATTCGCCCGGCGCGCGGCCGCTGTGGCCCAACCGGCCGAGTTCTTCTAAATTACTTCGGTTCAGAATGTAGATCGCCATGTTGGCGTTGTCTCCGATATACAGGCAACTCTGCGCCTTGTCGGTGGAGAAGTTCATCGAGACCGCGGTTCCGATGATGTTGGTGTGATCGCTGACAAAACGCTCGGCGACGAAGCCGCACTTGCCGGGCTGGCCATCCGGATTGCTGCACGGCTTGCCGAGTTCAGGACTGTTCTTGTCGAACACCTGAATGCGATCGTTACCGCGGTCGCAGACATAAATCTTGCCGTCATCGGCGATCTTTACGCAGTGCACGGGATTGCGGAAAAACGCGGGCTTCTTGTTGCCTTTGGCAGCATCGTCGATCCAGGTGCCCGCAGCCTTCGCGCCTGCGTCATCTACCGGATTGTTTCCGTACGCCCCGAAATGGCCAATATATTTGCCGGTATTTGCATCCACGATCAGGACACGGCGGTTGCCGTAGCCGTCGGCGACATACAAACGGTTGGTGGCGGGATCGACCACCATATCCGCGGCCAGATACAGCAGGGGCGTGCCGTTAATGCCGCCATTGGTGTCGTTGCTATTCGGGCCCTTGGGCGTGCCGCCGATCCGCATCTTGAAATTGCCGTCCATATCGAACTTCAGGATGAAGCCGTCGCCGCCTGCCTTATTCGTCGTCCAGGGTTCGGACTTGGCCGCGTTGCGGGCATTGTATGCATTATTGCCGGAGAGCCAGACGTTGTCGTTCTGATCGACATAGATTCCGTGCTCGCTGTTCGGCCAGATGCAGCCGGCTTCCGCCTTGCATTTACCGCCGATGAAACCGGGATCGGCAGGGCCGCCCCAGGCGCGCAGCAGCTTGCCGTCGACGTCAAACTCCATAACGGAAGGTGCGGCTTTGCAGCAATCGGTGATGGTGCCATACTGGCGCGCGTAACCGATGCCATTTTCGGGCTGACCTTTTTCATTGGTCGCTCCGGGCGCGGGGCCTTCGAGGCCGGCTTCATCATTGGTCAGAGTGCGCGGCCGCTGGTAGATCCAGATATGGTCATGTTTGTCGACATAGAGACCGCCCACTTGACCGATCATCCAGTTATGCGGCAGCCGCTGTGGAAATGACGGGTCGACAATGAATTCCGGCGTCTTGCCGGTGCTGGAGGCGTCGTACACGCCGGATTCCTTGGCCAGGCGGTCAAGCGCGCCAGTGCTCTTCAGGATATTGATGGCGCTAGCATCGTTCTCGGCTGCCATCGCCAGGCCGCTGAGAGTCAGCACTATCGCCGGCAGGGCGGCCAACACTTTTCGGTGGATCATATTACGATTTTTCCTTTCAGCACGCCGCTTGCGCAGGGCCGTAGAAGAGTATATACCAATCGCGGTGATTTGGAGAGCGCCGAGTGGCGGTGTTTTTCACGGGGGTGAGTGCGTCTCCGATGTGAGTTATTTCTTGAGAAAGGTGCCCTTCTCAAGTTCCTCGAAGGCGTCTTGCAGCTGCTTTTGCGTGTTCATCACGATGGGGCCGTACCAAGCCACCGGCTCATTGAGCGGTTTGCCGGAGACGAGGAGGAAGCGAATCCCGTCCGCTCCTGCCTGGACTTCCACCTCATCGCCCCGGTCGAAAACAACGAGAGAGCGATTGTCGGCCTCCGACGGCGGCGCGATATCGAGCCAGCCAACACTTTCGGTTGGAACCGCGAGCGGACCGGACGCATTGCAGAATATGCCGGAGCCCGCAAACACGTAGGCGAAAGCGTGGCGAGTGGTTTCGACCGGCAGCGTCTTCCTGCGTCCCGGCGCGATGGACACATCCAGGTAGACTGGATCGGCTGCGACTCCGGCCACCGGCCCTTTCTTGCCCCAAAAACTTCCGCAGACAATGCGCACGCGGGTGCCGTCGTCGTCGGTCACTTCAGGGATGTCCGGCGCCTTCACTTCCTGATAGCGCGGCGGAGTCATCTTCAAAGTGGAAGGGAGATTGCCCCACAGTTGGAAGCCGTGCATCTGGCCCGCTGGATCGCCTTTGGGCATTTCCTGATGGATGATGCCGCTGCCGGCGGTCATCCATTGCACATCGCCGGAAGCAATAGCGCCGCGGTTACCGAGGCTGTCGCCATGTTCGACGGTTCCCGCCAGCACGTAGGTGATGGTTTCGATGCCGCGGTGCGGATGCCAGGGGAAGCCGGCCAGGTAGTCGTCCGGAACGTCATTGCGAAAGTCGTCGAGCAGGAGGAACGGATCGAATTCGGATGTGTTTCCGAAGCCGAACGCGCGACGCAGGTGCACGCCTGCGCCTTCCAGTGTGGGTTTGGATTTGAGCAGGCGTTTGACAGGCCGGATCGACATACTTGATTCTCAGGGCAGCTTGAACGCCAGAAGGTTTTGGCCTGCGACGACTGCAATATATTGCTTGCCGCGAAATGTATAGCTGATGGCCGGAGCGTGGATCGCGGCACCGGTCTGGAAATGCCAAAGCACTTTCCCGGTAAGGGCGTCGAGCGCCATCATGTATCCGTCGGAATCGCCGGTGAAAATCAGTCCGCCGGCGGTAGCGAGCAGGCCCGAGGGGTTGCTTATAAGCTGGTGCTTCCATTTGACGGTACCGGTCGAGGGGTCGACTGCATTGACGGAACCCGTCGTCGGCTCTTTCGGGACTGCAACCGCGTCGCCGGCCTGATACTGTTTTCCTTCGACGTAGTCCATCTTTTCGATGGTGAACATCTGACAGCCATCGGTAGCGCCGAAATAATACAGACCGGTCTTCGGACTGTAGGCCGTGGCGGTCCAGTTGTGGCCGCCGCCGAGGCCGGGGCAGACCATATTTCCTTCGGGAGTCGGCTCGCGGTTAGCGATCAGGATAGGCTTTCCATCCGCGCCGATGCCATCCGCCCAATTCACTTTGGTGTACGCTTTCGCGGTGATGAATTTGCCGGTGGTGCGGTCGAGCAGATAATAAAAACCGTTGCGATTGGCCTGGGCGACGGCTTTGACCTTGGCTCCATTGACGGTCGCTTCGACCAGGACCGGATCGGCCACCGAGTCCCAATCGTGGACGTCGTGCGGGGTCATCTGGAAATACCATTTCAGCTTGCCGGTGTCGGCGTCGATGGCGACAATGGCGCAGGTGTAGAGATTGTCGCCGGGGCGCACGGAGCCGTCCATATCCGGGCCCGGATTGCCGATGCCCCAATAGATGAGATTCAACTCGGGATCGTAGGTGCCGGTGATCCAGGTGGAACCGCCGCCGGTCTTAAATGAGTTGCCGCCCCAGGTTTCGATGCCGGGCTCTCCGGCGGTAGGAACGGTGTAGAAACGCCAGCGGCGCTTGCCGGTGGCGGCGTCATAGGCGTCGATGTAGCCGCGAATTCCCCACTCGGCTCCGGCGGTGCCGACGACCACCATATCCTTCACGATCAGGGGCGCGGCGGTGTTGGAATAACCCTTCTTATAATCGTCGATGGTGGTTTCCCACAAGACTTTGCCGCTCTTGGCTTCGAGCGCGACTAGCGTGGATTGGATGTTCACCTTGAACAAGCGATCGCCCAGCATGGCGAACCCGCGATTCACGGTGCCGCAGCAGAGACCCAATCCGGAAGGCACGTAATCGGAATAGCTCCAGACTTTTTTGCCGGTGAGCAGGTCGACAGCCCAGGCGTTGTTCGATGGGCCGGTGAGATACATCATGTCGCCGTTGACCAGCGGCGTGGTCTCATTGTTGCCGGGCACGCCGGTGGGCAGAATCCAGGCGGGGGCGAGCTGCGCGACGTTGGCGGCGGTGACCTGGGTCAGCGGGCTGTAACGCCAGCCGAAATAATTCTTGCCATAGGAGAGCCAGGAATTGGGGTCCTGCTGGGCCTTGGTCAAGGTTTCTGTGGTTACGGGCGCCGTCACCTGCGCTGGTGCCGCGAGCGTTGCCGCCAGTAAGATCCAGCCGAGCTTCTTCATTGGGAATTCGCCTCGCTTCGCATCTTTTGTATGTAGGCCACCAGATTATCGATATCCGCCGCGCTGAACATCTTGCCGTAGTTGTCCGGGCATGGTAGAGCGCATTTCCCGCTTGATGGATATCACTTCGTCGCGCAGGAACGTGCGCTCGTTTCCGGACTGATCGATCAGCCGCGCGGAAAAGTTATCCAGCCACCGTTCGAGTCCGGATATTTTCTGATGGTCGCGGGTCTCGACGGTGATGATCGCGAAACCCGGGGTGATGTCGGCGTTGGGATCGACAATCGATTCCCTCAGGTATTTTGCGTTGCTGCGGCGGCCGCCGCGAGTGAGATCGGGGCCGAGCCTTGTGCCTCTGGTCCCAATTTGGTGACAGCTTCCACAATTGCCTTTCCCCCAGAACAGCGCCTCGCCGGCCGCGGGATCGCCAGTAAGCACGGGCGCGACCGCGGACAGTGAGCGGACAAATGTCACCAGCCGCCAAATCTGTTCGCTGCCGAGCGAGGAGAAGGAGGGCATCTCGGTTCCTCGGACGCCCTGCGAAATTACACGGAAGAGATCGGAATCCTGCTTGCCCGCTTTGAAGACGCCGCGCGTCAGATCGGGCGGCCGCATTCCCTCGGCCTGTCCCTGGCCGCCGGTGCCATCCCGGCCGTGGCAGGGCGCGCAAGACTGGGCGAAGAGTTTACTGCCGTCCGCCGCCGCCTGCGCGTTGCCGGCGAAAGGATTGATGAGCGCTTGACCAAAACACGACCCCGGCCCCAGCGCCATTATGAGGAGCGCCGATTTCAACCAATGTGTGGATGCCATCAGTCTAGATTATCAAGGAAGGCGCGCGGAAACGCGAGGGCGCTTGGCGTCGTCCGCCGCCGTTTGCCCGGTACGCACGGGGCTGCGCCAACCGTGGGGTGACGCTTCCGCTTCCTAGATGAGCTCGCTCATCTTTTCTTCGGCGGTCGGGAATTCCTTCCCGATCGGCGCTTTGAGAACTTCGTCCGCGAGGGTCAAGTAGACGTCGCCGACGGAGTTGTGCGACTTGGTGTGCGTGCCGCCCTTGATCCCGCCGCCGGCGACCAGCATGGACGAGGCCATTGCATTTGTGCGGATTGGCTTCGGCGTGTTCGTGCACGTAAACGCAAGCGGTGTGATCGAGCAGGTGCCCGTCGCCTTCCGGTACGGACTTCATCCGCTGCAGGAAGTAGGAGAACTCTTCGACGTGCCAGCGCGTGATGTCGCGCAGGATGCGCTGCTGCTCGGGCGAGCCGGCATTGTTGTGGGTGTAATCGTGATGGCGATTCGCCGAGAGTCCCAGCCAGGGGAAGCGCGTAAGGCTCTGGCACTTGGTGAGCATGTAGGACGCCACGCGGGTTTGCTTGGTCGCGAAGGCCTGAACGAGAAGGTCGGACTGGATCTTGGCGATCTTCGGATAATCCGTCAGATCGGAGATGTCCTCAGGCTCCTTGATATTCTTTCCGTAGTCGGGCGGCAGGCTGGCAATGGCGCGTTCCAGATCGCGCACCGAAGCCAGGTGCTCTTCGAGACGCTGCTGGTCCTCGTGACCCAGCGCCGGCTTGAGCTCGGCGACGTCGCCGCCAACCAGGTCGAGAATGCTTTCCTTGCGGTCGACCCAGGTTTGATCCTTCTTGCCGAACAGCCGGTCGAACAAATTCTGCGGAATCATTTCGGGCGGCAGGGCGCGATCGTAACCCGCCCAGCTCATGTTGCGGTGAACGTTCTCGCCGTGCGATTCCTGCGCGACGCCGATCTGGAGCGAATGGAAGCGCGACTTCGCGCCCATCTTAGCGGCGAGAATCTGGTCGATCGAAGGACCGCTGGCGCCGCGCCCGGTATAGGCGGTGCCGGTCATCAATCCGCAAAGGGCGGTGAAGTGGCCGTTGCCCTGCCCATTGAGGCGCGCGGCGACGTTGTCGATGCCGCTGATGACGTGGACGTAGTCCTTCACCGGCTCGAGCGGGGCGAGACAAGGCGACAACTCGTAATCTGGGCCAGTGGTCTCGGGGATCCAGTAGCGCTCGGGAATGCCATTGCCGTTAAACCAGATCAGGAAGCGCGATTCAATGGCTTCGCCGCCCTTCCTGGCCGGCGCCGCATAGGCGGTGCCGTTGAAGTTGAACATCGCGGCGAGGGGCGGAAGCCCGATCCTTACTAATGCTCCACTAGCGCTGATGCCACGTAAGAATTTGCGTCTATCGAGTTTCATTTTTTATCTCCTCGCTTCAATTTTCAAACTGGAAGGTTTTGCGTTCACGGCTTTCGGGTTAGCGACTTTCGGGCTAACAGCGGGCTCCACCTTCAGGTTAGCTCGTTCCGATTTAAGATCCAACCCGTCCAAAAACTCGGGCGTTCGGATCAAACCGATCAACAGGTCCTTGAAGTGGAAGCCGGAATCCCGGAAAGACGTGAACAACTGACTAATGGTGGCGTCGTCCGCGGATGTTTCCATGCGGCCGTACGCATAACGGAAAATCTGGCGCACCATGCACTGCTGGCACACCGTGCTTTGGGAAAGAATCTGCCCCAGTTTCACCGAGTCGGAGAAGGCCGAGTCGGGAATTCCGCGAACCTCGCCGTTGGTGTCGAGCGGCAGGTCGATTTTCTTGTCGGCGCCGCGTTTGCCAGTCGCGCTCTCAATAAGAATCGTCTCGTGCTCGCGATAGCGGCCGATGGCGTCGAAGCTCTCGAGCCCGAAGCCGATGGGGTCCATCAGGCGGTGGCAGGAAGCGCACAGCGGGTTCCCCACGTGCGCCGACATCCGCTGCCGCCGGGTGAGCGGCTTATCCTCGCTGGCCTCGGGGAGGTTGGTATCCACGTTGGGCGGCGGAGGCGGCACGTTCTGGCAGAGCAATTGTTCGCGGATGAAGATGCCGCGCGCGGTGGGCGAAGTCTCGGTCGGTCCGGCATTGGCAGCGAGGAACGACGCCTCTCCCAAGATTCCGGCGCGGTGGGAATCGGCGGGGAACTTCACCATATCGAACTCGCCGGCGGGAGGCGGCAACTTATAAAGCGTGGCCAGATCGGTGGACAGGTACGCGTAATTGGCGGTGAACAGCTCCATGAAGTTCTGGTTGTCCCACACCAGATGATCCAGCAGGCGCCGGGTCTCTTCGACCATGTTGCCGGCCATCTCCAGCGAAAACTCCGGGAAGCGCTTGGCTTCTTTGGTTGAACTCAGGACGCGGTCGAAGCGCAGCCATTGGTCGAAGTATTCGTCGAGCGACTGACGCGCGCGCGGATCGTCCAGCAGCCGCCGGGCCGCCTTCTCTCGTCCCGCCGCGAGTGCGCAACTCGCCCTTGGCGGCGGCTTCCATGAGAAGCTTGTCGGGCATCGTATTCTGCAACAGGTACGAGAGCCGGCTGGCGATATCATAATCCACCAAGTGTCCGTCGGGCCCCCCTTCCAAATGGAACAGGAAATTCGGCGACTGGAGCATGGCTTCGACTACGGTTCGCGCTCCTTCGAGGAACTTGCCGGTGGCGGTAGCCTGCACGCTAAAAGCGGCGGCGTAGCGCTTAAACTCGTCGTCGCGCAACGGGCGGCGGAAGGCGCGGCCGCCGAAGGTGCGAACAAACTGGTCGCGGCACTTTACGTCCGCCGGTCCGGTGGCTTTGCAGGGAATCAAGTTGTTGATGTCGCCGGCGCGGAAAGCATTCATCGCAAGTTTCTCGGCCGAAGTGCTGTAGGCGTCGACCAGCAGCGGAGGCATGCCTTGATAACGAGTCTGGTTCTTGAAACCGTCGACGTAATCCTCGGGCGGGAAATGCGTCGCGGGGCGGCTGTAATCGCCGAGCAGATCGCGCACCGTGTTGTCGTACTGGCTGTGAGTCAGGCGGCGGACCAAATGACCTTCCATGGCCGATCCCGCGGTCTCACTCAGCTTGGTCCTTAGGGCGGCCAGTGACTGGTCGGAGTTAGACGCCAGATATTGAATCCACTGCGTGAGGATCTTCTCTTCGTCCGAGCCCGGCTTGATGCGCTCTCCCCCGGTATGCGGAATGCGTTGCGTGGGCTTCTGCAACAGCAGGGAATGGGAGACGTCGGCCCGGTTCACGAGCGGAGCCAGCGAGAGGCCGAACATCTCGATCTGATCCTGGCTCGCGTCCGCTTCGGGGAAGTGCACCCGCGTGCCGGAAGCGACGCCGCTGGTGGTGTGGCAGATGCGGCAATGGGCGGCTTCGAAGGACCGGATACAACTTGGTTGCGAAAAAGCTGGGATCGGTGGCGGGAGTCTGCGCCCACACCGCAGGGGCAATCAATAGCGATGCTGTCAAAAATAAAAATGTTCGAATACCCGGCCGGTTCATGGTTTATTTTCTTCTTCTGCTTCCGCTGCTTTAGGTTTGGCTGGTGCTTTTTTATCGCCCGCTTTATCGGCGGACGCTATTGCTATCGGTTCGGGCCGCCGTCCGAAGGACACGAAGCTGCCGGGTTTTTCCTTACGGAAAGCTTCCACGCCGGCGGGGGTCACTTTGGTGTCGGTCAGGTACAGGAGTTTCAAGTTCGGCAGCGCCGCGAGGGTCTTCAGCATGGCATCGCCGGTAGAGGTGTAAGAAAGATCGAGATCGGTGAGCTTGGGAACGTCGGCGAATTGTGCGGCCGCGGAATCATCCAGCCCCTTGCAATCCCATAAACTCAACCGCTCTAACTGCGGAAGGCTCTTTAGGATTTTCAATCCGGCGGGAGTGATTTTGGCGCCGCTGATATCCAGTTGACGCAACTTCGTCAGCTTCACGAGTTTCGCCACACCCAAATCCGTAAGCTGAATGCCGCCGGTGACGCGGCAGTTTCTTTCCCCCATCGGCGCCCCGGTCCGGCCCAGGCTTACGCCGACGCCCAGGTTCAGATCTTCGAGGCCCGACAGCAGCGAGATCGTCTCCAGATCCAGGTCCGTGATCAAAGGGGTCCAGCAGGCACTGGCATTGCGGCGCTGAATTCCGTTAAAGCTTAACTTCTTGAGCTTGGGCAGCAGCTTGAGAAAGTTCAGATTGGTTCCCGTGATCCGGGTGCCGCCCAAATCCAGCTCTTCGAGATTACTCAATGCGGGCAGGCTTTCCAGTCCCACATTGCCGATCATGGTGTAGCTTAGATCCAGAGACTTCAAGTTAGTGAGAGTCGCCAGGGCGGGCATGCCCACGTCGGTGATGTCGGTGCCGCGCAGCACCAGTTTGCGAAGCTGCTTATTCGCCCGCAGATAGGAGGTTGACGCATCGGTGATGGCTTCGGTGGTGTCAAGCGTCAGCTCTTCGAGCTGCGGCAATTCGCGGAGACGCTCGATGCCGACATCCGTGACGTAAGTGAAGGAGAGATTCAGGCGCTTCAGGCCTTTGATCTGGACCACGCGCTCGATATCGTTGTCGGTGGCTCCGGTTCGCGCGAGCGATACTTCAACGATGTTGCCATCCGGGCCGCGGGTGACCGTGCCGCCCAGCGCTTCAATCGAATGCGCGATAGCGGCCTGGGGCGGATCAGCTGCGCGGGCAGTGAACCCCGCCGTGAGCACAACGGCCGCAGCCGCGAGAAGACGCTTCATCTTGTTGTTCCTCACGTTCTCCGCTCCCGACGGGTGGAATCCTTGTTCCAGTTAATGTCGCAACCCTGCAGAGTCTTCTTAAGGCTTTCATAGCCCTGTTCAGAGAACTCGGTGTGATACAAATCCATGTAATTCAGCTTGGTCATGCCGCTCAGCACTTTGACGGAAGCGTCGGTGAGGGCTGACGTGATCGAGGCGCAATTCCCGGAGGTCCGCGAGGCCCGCGAGCTTCGCGAAACCCGCGTCGCTGACGGCCGTGTATTCCAGGCTAAGCGACTGCAAGTGGGGCATGGTTGCAACCCAATCCATGGCGGCGTCGGCGGCGCTGGTCTGGTTCAATCCGAGATTCTTGAGATTCGTCAGGCCACTGAGCGCCTTCAGACCCGCTTCGCTAAAGCGGCAGAAGCTGAGGTCCAGATCCTGAATTTGGGTGAGTGTGGAGAGGCCCTTGAGTCCCGCGTCGCGAATGTCATCGCCCGCCAGATTCAGGCGCTTCAGGTTTTTGAGGCCGGCCAGAGCGGGCATGCCTTTGTCGGTGATCTGCGTGTATTGGATCGACAGCGCTTCGAGGCCGGTCATTTTCCCGATGTGCTCCAGGCCCTCATTCTTCAGCGGAGAGTTTTCGAAATTGAGCTCGCGCAGGTTCTTCAGACCTTCGATCGCAGCCAGTCCGGGCCCCTCTACTTGCGTACTGCCCAAACCGAGAGATCGCAGATTCGCCAGCGGCGTCAACTTGGAGAGAGCGCTGTCGGCAAGCAGCGTGTAGCCGAGGTCCAGGTTTTGGAGCGACATAATCGATGACAGGTGCGCGGCGCCTACATCGCTGACTTCGGTACTCCGCAAGTTCAAATCCGCGAGTTGCGGGAGTTTCGTGAGGATCTCCAGTTCGCGGTCGGTGATGGTAGTTGACTTCAGATTGACGGCGGTCACATGGCCGTCGTGCATCTCGACCTTGCCGCCTATGGAGCGCAGCCACTCCGCAATCGCCGGCTCTCCCTTGGAGGCAACCGATTCCGCGCTCGTGGTCCGCTTTACTACCCCGGTGGAGGAACCCTGGAACGCTACTTTGCAATTGGGAAGACCAGCCACCAGTTCTTGAACTCCGGAGGCGGTAGCGCGGCTGTAGCGCAGATCCACCGCGCGCAGTTGCTTCAGATTCGCCAGTTTTGCCAGGCCTGCGTTGGTGACCTTGGTTCGATACAGACTCAGCTCTTCCAGACCGGTCATCCCGCGGATGGCGTCGAGCCCAGCGTCGGTCACATTAGAAGCCTGAAGATTCAGCGTCCGCAGGTGGGTCAACCCCGCCAAAGCCGACAGCCCATCGTCGGTGATGCCATCGTCCGCCAGATCCAGTTCGGTCAGTTTGGTAAGGCCCGCCAGATTCTTGAGGCCCTCATCGGTGATGGAAGTACCGCGCAGGTAGAGAGTGGTTAAACCGGTCATCGACTTCAGACTGGCCAAGCCGGCGTCATTGAAGGTCCGGTCATAATTCAGATCCAGGCTTTCGAGGCCAGGGAACGACGCCAGCGCCGCGCCCGCGACGCGGGTCTGGCGGATGCGCAGGTTCTTCAGTTTCGGCAGCGGCAGAAGCGCTTTGAGGACGGTGTCGTCGAATGGAATATAGGTCTGGACGGGCCGGCTTAACACCAGCGTCTCCAACTCAGGCGAGCCGGCAAAAAGGCCCATGGTGGTCCGAACCAGCGAAACCGGTTGGTCATACCAGAGGCGTCCGTTTATATAAACTTCCTTGACGTGCTTGAGCGGCGGTAAACGCCGCAGCTCATCTTCCAGCGCGGACGCCCACTGGGTGATTCCGGTGAAGTCCAAAGTTTGTACATAGAAATCCGACGATGGGAGATTTGCAATATCGAAGATGGCGGTGTGCTGACCTTCAAGCACGACGCTCCCGCCCATGCGAAGCATCCATTCGGCGACCAACCGGTCCGGCGACGCGTCCTGGGCCAGCGCGGGAACGACCATCATTCCGAGCAGACAGGCAAACCCTGCCGTTTGCCCCAGCCGCTTAAACGCGCCCACCGCAAAACGATCGCTAAGTGCCCGCATGCCTACATGCTCCCTCTGGCGGCAAAAGGCTCGCCCGCTATTCAGGTTAACCGGAATCTACGTGGAATGCAAAGCCCCGGACGGCATAGGACCGCGTGAGGATCAAGACAAAGATTAAGTCCGTAAAGGCTTGGCGATGCTCCGCAAAAGCGATACAATCCCGGAATGGACGCGCGCCAACCCTGGAAAATCACGATTCCCACCATTCCCACCATTCCCGCGATTCCCGCGATTCCCGCGATTCCTATGATCGGGGTGATCGGCGGCTTACTCATTCTTAGCACCGCTTTCTATACGCTCGAAGCACAGGCGCCGGAATCGGTATGGGACGGCGCGTACACGCAGGCGCAGGCCCAGCGCGGTGAAACGCAGTATAAGCAACTGTGCGCGGTATGTCATGGCGATGCCTTGGAGGGGGACGCACAGACCGAGCGCGGCAAGCAACTCAACCGGGTTCTTCCTCCGCTTTCGGGCGATGTGTTCAAGGGAAATTGGAATGGACGGCCGCTCTCGGATTTGTTCGACAAAGTGATCAAGACGATGCCGCGCGACGATCCCGGAAGGTTTAACCGGACGCAGACCGCTGACGTGATCGCCTACATCCTGAAGTTCAACGGATTCCCCGCCGGCAAGGCGGAGCTGCCGCCGGATCCCAGCCTGCTGACTGAAACGATCTTCGAATCGGTCAAGCCGAAGAAATAAGTGAAGGTACAGGAGCCGGGCCGTAACCGGAAGGCGAAGAATCGCGGCGTCCGGCCGCCCCGGGACAAGGCGCCCCAGCGTGCGCCTCGCCAATATAGCCGTCACCTGCTGGCAGCCTTGGCCCTGTGCGCGCTCACCCTGCTGGCGTATTCGAATTCGTTTGGCGGCGGACTGGTTCTCGACAACAAGGTCCTGCTGCTCGATCCCCGCATCCGTGACGTCACGCCCGAAAATCTCGCTCTCATTTTTCAGCACAGCTACTGGTGGCCCAAGGGCGAAGCCGGACTGTACCGTCCCTTCACGACGCTTTCTTATCTTTTCAACTATGCAGTCCTGGGGGAAGCAGACCAGCTTCCCGGATACCATTCGATTAATCTCCTGCTACATTTGGGGAATGTTTTGCTGGCGTATGCACTGGCTCTTCGCCTGCTGCGCCGCTTCTGGCCGTCTGTTTTCATCGCCGCGCTATGGGCCGTTCACCCGGCTTCGACCGAATCGGTAACCAATATCGTGGGCCGATCGGATCTGCTGGCCGGCATGGCGGTGCTCTCCGGATTCCTTTTTTATCTGAAGAGCAGAGAAGCCAGCGGGTGGGCTCGCGCGATTTGGCTCTTGGGTCTGACCGCCGTCACGACCATCGGTGTCTTCTCCAAAGAGAGCGCGGTGGCGATTCTTCCCATCATCGTCCTGTACGAACTGGTTTGGTGGAAGGAACGTCCGCAGCTGCAGACTGCGCCACGTCCATCATCGTGGCGGACATTATGGCTAGGATGCGCCGCGACACTGGCGCCCATCGCGGCCATGCTGTGGAAGCGGTTCGCTGTGATGGCCGCTTCGCCGCCGGCGGAGTTTCCGTTTACCGATAACCCCATCGTCGGAGCCGATTGGTGGACCGGCCGCCTGACTGCGATCAAGGTGATCGGCCGCTATTTGTGGCTGACCATCTGGCCGGCGAAACTTTCCTGCGACTATTCCTACAATCAGATCCCGCTGGCGCGCGGCTCCGCGGCGGACTGGCTCGCATGCGCCATCGTATTCGCCGTCGCGATCGCCGTCGTTCTACTCTTTCGCTGGAATCGCACCGGCTTTTTCCTGGCGTGCTTCGCGTTCTTGAACTTCCTTCCAGCATCCAATCTTTTCTTCCCGATCGGCACCATCATGGCCGATCGTCTGCTGTATCTTCCGTCCCTAGGATTGCTTGGCTGCCTGGTTCTGGCGATCTACGGCTGCGCGCAAAAGCCCAGGCTGTCATTGCTTCCGCCGATAGCGTTGGGTCTGCTTGTGTCCGGATTCGCAGCCCGCACCTGGGTACGAAATCAGGACTGGCAAAGCGAGCTAGCGTTAGCCACCCACGACGTCCAGGTCAGTCCCTCGAGCTATAAACTCCATGAACTGCTGGCGGTATCGCTTTTTGAATCCGACCCGGCATCTTCAAAAAACATTGATCGGGTTGTCAAGGAGCAAAGGAAAAGCCTCGCGCTGCTGGATGCTTTGCCAGGCGCGCGCAGCCGGTGGGACTCTTACCGTCAGGCAGGATACTACCTTCTTGTGAAGGGCGATCTTGAGCACGAGCACGACGGGGCTCAAAGCGCAACAGACTACCGAAGCGCGCTGCGGGCTGTGGAGCGTTGCATTTCAATCGACCAGATCTCGCGTGGCAACTATCTTTCACGCGCGGATGTCAGATCTTCTGCACGATTCGCCGCGCTTCCACAGGGCGATGCCCAAGCCTACCTGTTGCTTTCGCTGGTGTATCAACGACTGGGAGATGTGGACAAGGCCACTGAGGCGATCAACCAGGCGCGAACGCTGGATCCATTAAGCCCGCAAATTTACCGGCAATCAGCGGCCATGCTGGAACAGCAAGGCCGCCATAACGAAGCCGGCGCTGCGCTGATGCAAGGAAAAGCGATCACCTCGTTGCAAGAAGGTAATTGGCAGGACGCCGCCGATGCGAGCGAGCGCGTCATCGAGGTCAGCTCCGCCGGTTATCCTTCGGCCTATTACCTCAACGCGATGGCGAATCTGCGTCTCGGCCATCTCGATGCGGCGGAGAAGAGCGCGCGCGAAGCCATCCGACTGGACAGCGCGCATCGAAATCCGCGAACCGGCTATGTGCTGGGGCTAGTGCTGGCTGAAAAACAGGAGTACGGGCAAGCGGCCGATTTGCTGAAGGCGTATCTACGGGCGACGCCGAACGCGCCCGATTCCGGAACCGTCGGCCGGCAACTGAGCAATATTAAGGAATTAGCGAAATCCCACGGCACGCCCGCGGTCCATCCCTAGAAGACTTGAAGTCATCCCTGGAAACCATTGACTTCGATGCCCATTATGTAGTAAATTTGCTATGCTTTGTGGTGGTGGTGGGAAAGTACTAGGGTTGTACAAAAGTTTTAAAAGCTGCCTAGTTCGCCTTTAGAAGGGGGTCAAATGAAGAGTTGCTTCGTCGCACTCGTTTTGCTGCTGGGGATTAGCCAGCTCGCGTTTTCACAGGGTTTCGGAACAATCGTCGGGACGGTGACCGACCCGTCCAACGCGTCGGTGGCGGGCGCGAAAGTCACCATCACCGAAGCAGGAACGGGTGCTGCCCGCGATGCTGTAACCAATGCCTCGGGCCAATTTGTCGTTCCTGGGCTCCGGCCTACAACCTATACTCTCACGGTGCAGGCTTCCGGTTTTAACAAGTACTCGCAGTCGAATATTGGCCTAACCGCCGATCAGAGTGAGACCGTAAACGTTACCCTAACGGTGGGCCAAGAGACTCAAGCCGTGACGGTCGAAGCGGCGGCCATACAGGCCGACACCTACAGTTCGACGCTTAAGGAGGTGGTGGATTCACAGCGAATGGTTGACTTGCCTCTGAATGGCCGCAACGCCGCGAACTTGACGACGATGGTCCCCGGGGCCATGCTAACCCCAAATGGAGGCGCCGATCAGGGCCAGACCAAAACCTTTCCGGGCGCGGTAACGATAACCACTAACGGATCCAGGCAGAATATGGTTGCCTACAATCTGGACGGCGCCGACAATGTGGATCGCTACACCAACGTAAATAATCCATTCCCTTTTCCCGACGCGCTTCAGGAATTTAGCGTGCAGACGTCGAATTACAGCGCGGAATACGGGGGCAATGCGGGCGCCGTAGTCAACGTAATCACCAAAAGCGGTACCAATGCGTTTCACGGAGACGTTTTTGGGTTTGTCCGCAACGGCGATCTGAACGCGCGTAACTTTTTCGCGAAGGTGGCCGATCCGCTGAAGCGCGGCCAGGAGGGCGGCACCATCGGCGGCCCGATTAAAAGGAACAAGACGTTCTTCTTTGCCGGCTGGCAGTTCACCAGCCTCCGGGACGTGACCAACGGTCTGAGCAAAACTGTCCCGACACCAGCCGAAGAGGTAGGCAATTTTACGGGTCAGGCCGTAATTTACGACCCAAAGACGGGCCTGCCATTTCCCGGGAACATAATCCCTCAAAACCGCATCGATCCGGCGTCGCAGGGTGTGATAAAATTCCTGCCGACCTCGCCGGCTGCAAGCGGAATCGTGTTCTACTCCTCGCCACTAAACCAAAATTTCAACGACGTGGTGGGGCACCTCGATCAGATTTTCTCGGATAAAGATCACGCCAGTGTGCGCTACGACTGGCAATTGTTCACCAATAAGCCGGTCTACGATCCGACGAATATCCTGTCCTACGCCGACGGTTCGGACATCATTGACCAGAACATTCTGGCGCAGGAAACGCACATTTTCACCCCGAGCTTGTTGAACGAATTTCGCGCTGGCTTCCTGCGTGACGCGTCCATTCGCGGGCCCGCTTCCGATGTTCCGAGCGTGCGCACATTCGGCGTGAATATTCCCTATCAGCCTCCGGCCAATGACGTCCAAACGATCGCTGTCACCAACGCCTTCACCTTCGGCGACAACCCTCACGCCCGCTTCACGCGGAATAACTTCATCGGCAACGATGCAGTCCGTTGGGTGGTTGGCCAACACAACCTCGCCATGGGCTTCGATCTGGAGCGGCGCCAGGTGGAACTCGATAACGGTTTCAACTCGCCCGGCCTGTTCACGTTTACGGGGCAGACCAACCACACGCTTTCCAGTGGCAGCTCCCTGGCGGATTTTGTGCTCGGCGATCTGTACCAGTTCCAGCAGGCGCAGGGCCAGTTCGAGAATGCGAACGCCTGGATGTCGGGATATTTCATTCACGACGACTGGAAAATCTCGAAGCGCCTGACACTCAACATGGGTTTGCGATGGGAGCCTTATTTCCCGTACCACGAAGTCGACGGACGCGTAGAGGGTTTCTCGATTCCAAACTATTATGCGGGAACCCATTCCATCATCTATCCGAATGCGCCTCCAGGATTGGTGTTCCGGGGCGACCCGGGGTTCCCCACCAATGGAACCGGCAACAATTTCAAGGACTGGAGTCCGCGCACCGGTTTCGCTTGGGATGTTTTCGGCGACGGTAGGACCAGCCTGCGTGGCGGGATTGGTATGTTTTACGACTCTGGCACCAATGGCATTTTCAACAACAACATGGTGGATGAAGCGCCTTTTGCCCAGCAGATCCTGATTACGAATCCCGGCCAGTTCAGCAATCCACTCGCCGCCTACCCTCAGTTGCAGTCAGTTTTCCCGGCCACATTTCCGGTCCCGAAGAATGTGGTTCTGCCCGGCCCGGTAGCGGTCACCACGTTCAATCTGATTGGCAATTTGGCGTTTAAGGTTCCGGTGGTCTATAGCTGGAATTTGACGATGGAGCATCAGTTCGGCGGCTGGCTCGCCCGCGGGGCGTATGTGGGATCGCACGCGAGCCATCTCTCGCTCCAGCAATACCTGAACCCCTCGGTTTATATTCCCGGCAGCACTCTATCGGAGCAGGCGCGAGTGCTATTTACGGGGTACTCTAACAACATGGAACTGCTCGACGAATCCGGAAATTCGAATTACAACTCGTTGCAGCTCACCATACAGAAGCGGCTGGCGCACGGTTTTTCGATTCTGGCCAACTATACCTGGCAGCATTCGCTCGATACCGTACCGCCCTCCAGCGGCACTACCGGCGCGGGTGCGACCGGCGGCGCGGGTCCTCTGCCGATTCCATGGTACCTTCCCGGCAGCACTCAACTGGATTACGGAACCTCGGATTTCAACCGCACACAGGTTTTCGTCGTCTCTTACTTGTGGGATATCCCCTCGCCGCACACAACTAACAAATTCGTTAAGGGCGTGGTCGGCAACTGGGAGCTCAGCGGGATCGTTACCAAGGAGACCGGGCTCGCGTACACGGTTTTCGCGGGTAAGGATGTTTCGCAGACCGGTCTCAATCAGGACCGCGCCCAATACCTGGGCGGAGACCCTTATGGCACTACCGCCTGCAAGAGCGCTCCTTGCGTGAGCTGGATGAATACCGCTGCCTTCGGTCAACCGGCTGCAGGAACGGTTGGAAACATTGGTAAGGGAGCCTTCACCGGTCCGGGATTGTTTAACTGGGACATGGGACTGTTCAAAAACATCCTCATCACGGAGCGTTGGCGCGCACAGTTGCGCGGGGAATTCTTCAACACGTTTAACCATGCGAATTTTACGTCGCCTTTGAGTGGCGGAAGTAACTATCCGGTCTTGTCGCAAAGTTCCTCGACGTTCGGAACCATCACTTCGGCAAACGACCCGCGTATTATTCAGATTGCGCTGAAGGTAGTTTTCTAACCTAAAGAGCGAGTGGGTGTTTTCAGCCGCGGATGCCAACCAGCATCCGCGGCTTTCTCATTTTAGGCGTGCGGCAGTTTCCATTCCTCGTCGAAATAGTCCGCCACCAGGATTTCGCTCTCGACCTTCTGATCTACCGGCTGGCGCAGTTGAAGAACCGCATAGTCTCCGAATCGCGGGAAGAGAGATGCGTTGGTGGCTGCCATTTCGTTCCGGTGGAAGGAATGCCCGCTATTCACCACCATGTAGCGGCGGGGATTGAGCGGGTTCGGATAAACCATCGCAACCATATGCCGGGCTGGATCGTACGTCTTGCCGCCCAACGAAAGCTCTCGCGCGTCCCACCGCAACGGCAGGTTCGGCAGCGCACGGGCCAGGACCTGGTTGTTCTGGGAATCGCCAAACACGATCAGGTGATGGTCGGCGATGTCAGCAGCGGTAACGGCAGCGGCATCCTTCATCCGCACTTGTCCGCGGAAGAACTTTGAGAAGTCCTCAACAAATGCGTCCATAGTTTCCTGGGCATAACGGCCCGCCAAATCGTGAGCAGCCGGCCCCGTGGGACGGACGCACAGGAAGGAATCGAGGAACGCGTCGTCGATGGGACCCTGCAGCCCGTGGCGTTTGCGGACCGAAGTGTCGACCCCTGCCTTCCATGCCCCCGCCCGTTTCATAAACTGCATCTCGCCCTGGCCGCTGGAAGTAAAACCGTGCCCGTCGATGGAAATTTTCTTGGTTCCCGAGGTTTTCAGCCCAAGTGCCGATACATTGGTGGTTTTGACCTCGATGGTCCCGTCGCTGGGGGAGCGGCGCGCGTCCACTTCCGCGCGCTGGTAGTGCTGATCCAGCCCGTCGACGGTGACCCAGAAGCAGCGGTTGTAGCGAGTCGTATAGGTTACGAAGCGGATGTGATCCGGGTCCGTGCGGCCTTTCTTAGCGGCCGCATCGATAAATATATCCGAGCGCTTCTTGCTCTCCGCTTCCCAGCGATGGCCAGTTTTCGGCCCTACTAGAATCGTCACCGGCAGATCCGTTATAGAGAAGTTGAGTCCCTCCGGTTTGAACGTGAAGCCGCTTTTCGCGAGTTCCTCGCGGAAGTTGTCGAGGTTTTGCTTCTGCCCGTCGATTTCACCGGTGTAGGCGGCGGTGGGCAGTTGGAATACGTTGAGCGAGTAGTCCTGGGCGTCGTAAATATGGATCGCCTTCAAGTCCTGCGGCGGGAGGTTGGAGAAATGGCCATAACGAATGGTGTCGTTAAAGCCGGCGCCCGGTTCGATGGCGGCCCAATGATCGGGGTGTTGCAATCCCAGGTGCCAGGTTCCGGAGCCTCCCATGGAAAACCCGCGCAGCAGGACGCGATTCTCATCGATGGCGTAGGCGCGCTTCGCGGCCGCGATGGCTTCGAAAACGTCGGCTTCACCTGCCCAGCGATAGGCGTTGTTAGTGCGTCCCAGCAGTTCAAGCTGGATGTAATCCGGCGCAGCGGGCGCCGGCATGCCGCCATAGCTAATGGCGGTGTGGGACATGAACTGGACTTCAACCATTCCGCGGTTGGTGCCATGGAGAAAAATGTCCATCCGCACGGGCTTGCTATGGTCATAGGACGCGGGAACGTACGCAATATAGGGCTGCACGCTGCCATCCACGCGCGAACGGTACGCGCGAATGACAGGGCCGGTGGCGCTGGGCCAGGTTGGCTTGCCGGCTTCCAGTTCGCCCGCGCGAGCGATGCCCGTGTCCAGCAGAGCAATGGTTTGAGCCGCCGAGTTCTTGCCGTAGTACTCGCGGTATCGCCCGATCCACTCCGCGGCCTTGTGGAAAATCTCAACCTCGGCGAGCAACTCATCCGCGACGTTCTTTTGCTTGAGAGCGGAGAGGCTTTCCTGCAACTGGGCCATTTTGCGGCCGATCTCAGCCGCTTGTTCGGGCGTCGGCGGGAACCGCGTGTCCGGCGGATTTTGCGGCGGAAGCACATATTGGCCTTTCGCCCAAGGGGTGCCTGCCAGAGCTCCGGCTATCATCAGCCAAGTTCGTCGTGTCATGGTTCCTCCCAGAGGATCACATCCAGTATACGAATTTCTGCGGAATTGATCTTACATCAGAATGCATTCGGCCTGAAAAGATCGACGAGGTCGAATACAATGGAACTCGGACCCGTGGGCTCCGGCCGAACGTTCGACCGCCTCGAAGCCAGCGGGAATCGATTTGCGATGGACTTGTTTGAATGAAAGGAACAAATATGCGCCGCCGAGATGTGTCCGCTTTCGCCGCTACGTTGCTGATTTTCGGAGTTACCGCTATGGAAACGCCGCTTCGCGCCCAGGAACGAGCGCAGTCTCCGGCAGCCAAAGAGGCGGCCGCCCGCTATGCTGCCGCCGACATCCGCGTGATGGCACCCGGCGTGGTCTATAACGCCGGTCTTCTCGATCTCGCCGCGGCCTATACCAAGGAAACCGGCAAGAAAGTAGCCGTGATGTCGGTAGGCATGGGCACCATCGTCAAGGCTGCTCAGACCCGGAATCCGCCCCCCGATGTGATCATGCTGCCTTTTGAGCTGATGAGCAGCCTGGCGCTCGATGGCGGCGTGGTTCCAAGCAGCTTCGTGCCGCTGGGCCGTTCGGAAATGGGCTTAGCTGTCCCCGCGGGTGCGCCGCATCCCGATATTTCGAGCGTCGAAAAGCTGGTTGCCGTGCTGCGCGGTGCCAAGGCGGTAATGCGCTCGAACCCAGCGGGCGGCAGCATGGTGGCCAGCGTGATTGAGGACAAGGTGATTAAACGGCCGGAATTCGCCGGCGTCAACAGCCCGGTCAGTTCGCACGGAGAAGGCGGCCAGGCGCTCATTCGCGGGGAAGGCGACATGGCCATCCAGGCGATTTGCGAAATTCTGCCTTACAAGCAGATCGAACTGGTTGCTCCGCTGCCTCGCGAACTCGGGGCCTGGATCGATATGTCGACCGCGGTTTCGGCCAGAGCGGAGCATCGCAGCGATGCGGCTGCATTCGAAAAATATCTGCTGCGGCCGGAATCTAATACCGTGTGGAAGGCGAAGGGCCTCGAGCGTTTTAATTAACCCGAGGCTGCATGCAATGCGTGCGGCGCCAGCTCCTTCGGGGAGCACGGCACCGGGCGAAGCGGAAGCTCGAAATTCGAAGCGGCTATTACGGTTTAATCACTTTGACCGTGTAGTATTCGATAGACTTGGGAACTTCCTTGAACCAATGTGGCGTCCCAGCGGGAACCGTCACCACGTCGCCCGCGCTCAAATGATAGGTTGTCCCGCCGTCGATGCTGGTCCCGAGCCATTGCTCCGGTCTGGTCTGCTTGCCCCCGATCATCTTCCCGCCCGTAACCAGGGTCGCCTCGCCATCGATCACGCGGAAAATGTCGGTTTCTTTCTCATGGACTTCCACCTTGCCGGGGCCCGTACGCTTATTGGCCGACACGCTGTAGTCTGGCCCCTTGGCAATCGCGCCGCCTTTAGCCGCGAATAAGGCCGAGATCTTGTCGTGTGCAACGTAGGTCGCCGGGCCGCCAGCCTCACTTGCCGCCAACAAAGCCAAGGCCGCAACGGCCGCGAAAGCAATCACATATTTCATGACAGTTCCTCCTGTGCGCTTCGATTGTATCAGTTCAAAACGGGCCCCCGCACGCAAACCGCCGACACCAACCGCCGGCGCGGGACGAGTTCTTTGATTTGCGTATACTAAGCTTCCATGAACCGACTCCACATGTTTTTATCGATTCTGGCTCTGGTTACCCTTCTCACAACCTTGATCGCCCAGAACCCAATGCCCGGACCGCGCAATATGCCGGCGCGCACGATTCCCGTCCCGGACACCGTCAGCCCGCAAATGCAGAAGCTGATCGCGGCGCCGCTGAGTCCGACCTGGAATGTGATTCCGAAAACGACGGAAGAATGGAAAGCGCAGGTCGCTGCCGGCGCGGCCGCCACCATGCAGGCTCTGCCGGCCCTGCGCGCGAAACTGGGAGTCAAGGTTGAGCCAGTGACGATCGGCGGCGTCAAGGCGTACATGGTCACGCCGCGGAATGTCCCGCCCGAGAACGTTAACCGGCTACTGGTGCATGTGCATGGCGGTTGTTACGTGAGCGGCCCCGGGGAATCGGGAACCACGGAAGCGGTCCTGATGGCGGGGTTCGGCCACTTCAAAATCATCTCGGTCGACTATCGCATGCCACCAGATCACCCGTATCCCGCTGCGCTCGACGACGCGATGGCGGTATGGAAGGCCGCGGTGAAAATGGCCGATCCGAAGAACATGGCGATATTCGGCTCGTCGGCCGGCGGCGCGTTGACGCTGTCGATGGTGCTGCGCGCGAAACGGGATCATCTGCCGCTGCCGGCAGCCATCGCGCCCGGAACGCCCATGGCGGACCTCACCAATTCCGGCGACACTTTCCGCACCAATGCCATGCTCGACAACGTTCTAGTGGCGCCCGACGCAAGCTGCGACAAGCGCGCCGCGCTCTATACCAATGGGCATGACCTCAAGGACCCGATGCTCTCGCCGCTCTTTGGCGACATGCACGGCTTTCCGCCGGCGATTCTCACGAGCGGGACGCGCGATCTCCTGTTGAGTAACACGGTGCGCGTCCATCGCAAATTGCGCCAGGCGGGGGTCGAAGCGTTTCTGCAGGTGTATGAAGGTCAGTCGCACGCGCAGTATTCCCGGGATGTGGATGCGCCCGAGACTAAAGAGGCGTTCGAGGAGATCGCTCACTTTTTAGACAGGCATCTGGGGAAGTAGTGGGAGCCAGCGTCCCTATTTCGCTCGCTTCGATGCGGCGTCTTCGGCAGCTTTTTCTTGCGCACGCGCCCCTGTCAGTATGTCTTCGAGCGGGAGATTCCCCTCGTGGCACGCATTCTCGTAAAGCATTTCCTGCGTCCGCCTCAGGCGAACCATGGCGGTCCACGGCCGGGTCCAGACAGTGGGATCGTCCATGGTAGCTTCGTAGCGGATTTCATCCGCGGCGACGCGAGTGAAGCGCTCCGTCAGGTGAAGGTTTTCCGATGATCCCATGAAGTTGCTCTTGGTGGAGAAGTTGGTAGTGTCCACCACCAGCGTTTCGCCTTCCCATCGGCCGCGCGAATCTCCATCCCAGGTACGAATGCTGGCGGGAAGGTGCGGCCTCCCGTCGAGAGGGATGATCCGCGTCTGGTGCATGATCTCGTTGAAGAGCACGACGTACTCCGGAGTCTGCGCAATCTGATAGTAGCCGTAGTCACCCGCTCCGTAGCGGCCGCCGAGCCGCGGTACGCCGGGCGTGATGCACCTTATCGCACTACTCAAGTCTTCCGGGCCCGCGGGCGGACTCAACCCCGCCGCCGTAGCGGCGCGAAGTGCAGACTGTCTGCGTTGTGCTTCGGGCGTGAATGGCGGGATTCTGCCGTCAGGCGGGTCGATAATCAGCGAAGTTCGACTGTCGAATTCACGTTCGGGCGTGGCATCGGATTTGCAGGTCGCATTCGGATTACTGAATCGGTCGGGATTTGAGAGCGCCGCTAGAAATACGTTATCCCCCGCCGCAAAGTCGCCTTTGTCGGACTTGAAGAGCCGATCCGCCCTCTTCCTTAACTCCATAACTTCAGCGTCGGTCAGGAACTGCCGTCCAGCCAGTTCTTTCGGACGTTCCAACGGAGTGGCGCTGTTGTCGTGCCAGGTGCCGTTGAGATCCGGATGACCATCGGGAGTGAGCGGGGCGGTCCATGTCTTGGAGAGGGGTTGGTTTACCCCAGTTTGGGCGCTGGCCGGCGCCGGGGACAGAATTGCCATCGCCACGGCGCTAGACAATACGAATCGTCGAATGTTCATTCCTGGACTCCCGGTTCACCGCCGGTTCCATTTGCAATCCATGTACGCATCCTCTCATATGAAACGGGTGCTCGTGCGCGTGCCCTGCAAGATTGTGCCGGCGATGGTTTCGTGGGCAATAATGGATGCGATGTCTCAACCGCATGGCGAAATTTTTCACGTCAGCGACACTGCGCTCATGGTGGCAGCTTGCCGGGCGCTCGAATTCGATTCTCCGGATGGCTTCGTGTGCGATCCATTCGCGGCGCGGTTGGCGGGCGAGCGCGGTATGGCAATAGTCCGCGCCCTGCCGCAGCCCGAAATGATGCGCTTCGGAATAGGGGTACGCAGCCGTTTCATGGATGAGCTGGTGCTGGAGACGCTGGCATTGGAAAAGATCGCGACGGTTCTTAGCCTGGGCTGCGGTCTCGATACGAGGCCGTGGCGGCTAGAGCTTCCGCCGGAGCTGCGGTGGATCGAAGTGGATTTCGCGGACATGCTGGAGTATAAGAACGGGCTGATGTCGGCGGAGACTCCGCGGTGCCGCCGGGAGTTTGTTGCGGCGGACGCGAACGACGCCGCGCAACGGCGCAACATCTATATGGCCGTCGGGCCGGCACCGGCGCTCATGATCACCGAAGGCCTTCTGATGTATTTGCCGGCTGCGACGGTGGAAGCGCTGGCGGCGGAAGCCTGGCAGGGGAGCGGCATCGCACACTGGATGAGCGATATCACGGCGACTGCATTCATGAAAGCGATCCAAATGGACACGCCGCAGTCGGTGCGCAACATGCAGGCGCCGGATTGCCTGAGTGGAGAGCAGATTCTCGAAAGCATCCGCAGCCAGGGTTGGCGGACGGCGGCGCGGCGGAGCTATATCACCGATATGGCGTTTGCCATGGAGCGGATTCAAAGGATGTTTGGCGATCGACCTAAGCCCGACGGCCCGCCGCCGGTCGCGCCGGACGATCCCACTGGGGTACACAGGTTTGCACGCTAAGCCCCGCGACACCCGGAGTCGCGTGGTGTAGAATCTATGACGAATGAGGGTCCTAGGGATACGTTGGTCGCTATGCGCGATGGTGAGCGTTACCTGTGCCGCGGGCGCGCCCAACGACCCGATTCAGTTCAACCGCGACATTCGCCCGATCCTTTCCGAACACTGCTTTACCTGCCACGGCCCGGACGATAGTAAGCGCCAAAGTAAACTTCGGCTGGATCTGGAGTCGACCGCCAAAGGCGATCTCGGGGGCCACTTCGCGGTCGTGCCGGGCGAGCCTGGCTCCAGCGAGATGATCCACCGGGTGAGTTCGTCCGACGTCGCGCGTCGCATGCCGCCGGCCTGGTCCGGCGCGGCCAAGCTGAAGGATTCCGAAATCGACCTGCTGACGCGCTGGATCGCGCAGGGCGCGCAGTGGCAAAAGCATTGGTCATTTATACGGCCGGAGCGTCCCGATCCTCCGCAGGTCAGCGACGGCGCGTGGCCCAAGAACCCGATCGACAATTTCGTGATGGCGCGGCTGGATCGCGAAGGGTTGAAGCCGTCGCCGGAGGCGGATAAGCGCACGCTGCTCCGGCGCGTCTCATTCGATCTGACGGGCCTGCCGCCGTCGCCTGCCGACGTGAAGGCGTTCGTGAATGACTCCTCGCCGAAGGCTTACGAAAAGATAGTGGACCGCCTACTCGCCTCACCGCGCTATGGCGAGCGGATGGCGGTGCGCTGGCTCGACGCCGCGCGGTATGCCGACACCAATGGATATCAAACCGACGCCGAGCGCTCCATGTACCGCTGGCGCGATTGGGTGATCGACGCGTTCAATCGCAACATGCCGTACGACCGCTTCGCAATGGAACAACTGGCCGGCGACCTGCTGCCGAATGCCACGCGCGATCAGATCATCGCCACCGGCTTCAACCGCAACCATCGCGGCAATGGCGAGGGCGGCATCATTCCCGAAGAGTACGCGGTGGAGTACGTGGTGGATCGCGTGGACACCACGTCTACCGTTTTCCTGGGGCTGACGGTTGGATGCGCCCGCTGCCATAACCATAAGTTCGACCCGATCACGCAAAAAGAGTATTACCAGATGTTCGCGTACTTCAATCGGGTGCCGGAGCGGGGGAACGCGTTCAAGTACGGGAATTCTCCGCCGGTGGTGGCGGCGCCGACGCCCGATCAGGAGTCGCGGTTGAATGCTCTGGTCCGGCAGCTCGCCGCGGCGGAACAGCAGTTCGCGGCGCTGGAACCTGCGATTGCGAAGGCGCAAACCGCATGGGAGGCGTCGCTGCGGGGCGCGGCCACACTAGACTGGGCGCCGGCGCGGGATGCCGCCGTGCGCCTTCCGCTGGACAACACCCTCGAAGGCGAGATCACTCCCGATCCGCCGCGCTCGGAAAAGTATCTCTACCTGATGGAGAACGGGCCGGTGCAGCAGGCGGTCTCCTTTACAGGACATGCGGAGTGGAAAAATGGTTCGCCGCTGTACGGCGCGGCGCTCTACGGCGCAGGCAACCGGGGCCAGGCGGGCGAGTTCGACGGCAAGCGCTTCGTCGACGTGGGCGATGTCGGCAATTTCGGCTTCTACGATTCGTTCACGCTGTCGGCGTGGATCAATCCGGCAGCTGCCAACGGGTCCATCGTCAGCCGCGCAGTGGATGAGCAAGAGGCCAGGGGTTGGACCTTCTCGCTCCAGGACGGCCATCTGCACGGGGATCTGGTGCTGCGCTGGCTGGATGACGGCGTTCGTCTGGAGAGCGAAGAGACGGTTCCGCTGAACCAGTGGTCGCACGTTGCGCTGACTTACGATGGGTCGCGCTTGGCGAGTGGTGTCCATCTGTATCTCAACGGGAAAGAGCTCAAGACCAAGGTCACGCTCGATTACATGAATCAGCCGTTCGATGTGAAGCAGCCGCTGCGCATCGGAGCGGGCTTCGGGCCGGCGAACCGGTTCCAAGGGCCGGATAGCGCAAGTTCGAATCTATCGCACCGCGCTCACTAACGAAGATGTGGGAGCGCTCGCCGTGCCGGAGTCCGTAAGCCAGATCGCGCAGGTTCCTGTCGCCCAGCGAAGTGCGGCCCAGGCGAGTAAACTGCGTCAGGCATTCCTGGATCAATATGCTCCGGAGACGATGCGCGCCGCGCGCAAGCAGGTGCTGGATCTGGAGCAGCAGCGCGCACGCATGATCGACACGTTTCCCACGGTAATGGTGATGCAGGACATGCCAGTGCCGCGCGAGACGCACCTCCTGCTGCGCGGGGCTTATGATCGGCCCGGTGAGAAAGTGGACCCCGGCGTTCCCGCGATTCTCCCGCCACTTCCGAAAGACGCGCCCGCGAATCGTCTGGGCTTGGCGCGCTGGATTACGGATCCGTCGAATCCGCTGACGGCGCGCGTGGCCGTGAACCGCTTTTGGCAGAATGCATTTGGAATCGGGCTGGTCAAGACGGTGGAAGATTTCGGCTCGCAGGGGGAGTGGCCGCAAGACCTGGAGCTGCTCGACTGGCTGGCCACGGAGTTCGTGCGCACCGGGTGGGACATGAAGGCGATGCAGAAGACCATCGTGATGAGCGCGACCTATCGCCAGTCATCGAAGACGACGCCGGAAATGCAGCAGCGCGATCCGGAGAACCGGCTGCTCGCCCGCGGCCCGCGCGTGCGGCTTTCGGCCGAGATGGTGCGCGACCAGGCGCTGGCGGTCTCGGGGCTGCTGGTGGAAAAGATCGGCGGACCGTCGGTGAAGCCGTATCAGCCGGCCGGGCTTGTGGAAGGATCTCTCGGGTGGCGCGGATTACAAGCCCGACACCGGCGAAGGGTTGCATCGCCGCAGCCTGTACACGTATTGGAAGCGCACCGCGCCGCCGCCCATGATGATGAACTTCGACGCCGCCGGGCGCGAGGCCTGCGTGGTGCGCGAACTGCGCACCAATACTCCGCTGCAGTCGCTGAACCTGATGAACGATGTCACGTATCTGGAGGCGGCGCGCAAGATGGCGGAGCGGATGATGCGCGAGGGCGGCGCGACGCCGACGCAGCGCATCGCGTATGGATTCGAACTGGCGACCGCTCGGCAGCCGGACGCGCGCGAAAGCGAGATCCTGCAATCGAGCTTCAATTACTATCGCGACGCCTTCCAAAGCGATCCGAAGGCGGCGTCGAAATACCTGGCGCAGGGTGAGGCGCCGCGCGATGCTACGCTCGATGAACGCGAACTGGCGGCTTACGCCACGCTGGCCAACATGATGCTCAATCTGGATGCGACGGTGACTAAGGAATAGAAAGCATGGATCCGCACCTGCTCACACGCCGCTACTTCTTCGGGAAAGCCGCTGCCGGACTCGGCACCGCCGCGCTGGCGAGCCTGCTGCAGGCCGACGAATCCGGCGGCGCGATGCCCGGCATTCCACACTTTCCGCCGACGGCGAAGCGCGTCATCTATCTGTTCCAATCCGGCGCGCCGTCGCAGATGGATCTGTTCGACTACAAGCCGCGCCTGCGGGATCTCGCCAAGACCGAGCTGCCGGATTCGATCCGCGGCGGGCAGCGGCTCACCGGAATGACCTCGGGGCAGACCAGTTTCCCGGTGGCGCCGTCGATTTTCCCATTCCCACAATACGGAAATTCCGGGGCGTGGGTCAGCAGACTGATGCCGAATCTCGCGAAGGCGGCGGACGATCTGTGCTTCGTCAAGTCGATGTACACCGAGGCGATCAATCACGATCCGGCCGTGACCTTTTTCCAGACCGGATTTCAGATCGCGGGCCGCCCGTCGATCGGCTCGTGGCTGGCCTACGGACTGGGCAGCGAGAACAAGGATCTGCCGGCGTTCGTGGTGATGATCTCGCAGGGCAGCGGGAATCCGAACGACCAGCCGCTGGCGGAGCGGCAGTGGGGCAGCGGCTTTCTGCCGAGCAAGTATCAAGGCGTGAAGTTCCGCTCGCTGGGCGATCCGGTGCTGTATCTCTCCGATCCGGACGGCTTCACGCAGACGGAGCGGCGGCGGTTCATCGACGATCTGGGGAAGCTGAACCAGGTGGAGCTGGATGAGTTCGGCGATCCGGAAATCGCCACGCGCATCGCGCAGTACGAGATGGCGTATAAGATGCAGAGCTCGGTGCCGGAGCTGACCGATCTTTCGAAAGAGCCGGCGCATACGTTCGAGCTGTACGGCCCGGATGCGCGCAAGCCCGGAACGTTCGCCGCCAACTGCCTGCTGGCGCGGCGCCTGGCGGAGCGCGGCGTGCGCTTCATCCAGCTCTTCCATCGCGGCTGGGATCAGCATAATGAACTGCCCAAGCAGATCCAGGGACAAGCCCGCGACACCGACCAGGCGTCCGCGGCGCTGGTGCAGGATTTGAAGGAGCGCGGGATGCTGGAAGACACGCTGGTGGTCTGGGGCGGCGAGTTCGGCCGCACGGTTTACTGCCAGGGCAAGCTCACCGCGGACAATTACGGGCGCGATCATCATCCGCGCTGCTTCACCATGTGGCTGGCCGGCGGCGGCATCAAGCCCGGCATCAGCTTCGGCGAGACCGACGACTACTGCTACAACATCGTGAAGGACCCGGTGCACGTTCACGATCTGCACGCGACCATCCTGCGCACGCTGGGCATCGACCACACCAAGCTGACCTACAAGTTTCAGGGCCGGAACTTCCGGCTCACCGACGTGTCGGGGAATGTCGTGAAGAGTATTCTGGCGTAAGCTCAACAGCATTCAGTGTTTGTTGTGCTGGCCAAAGGTGTTCTTGCCAAGCTCGATGTGCAGCCTGATTGACGAGATCCAGACTGGTCCGCGCTGCTGGTTGTAAGCCGGATTCGCAACGTGCTGGAGATCGAAACTGGCGAAGAATCCAGGGAACAGCCGTGCGCTGTAGTAAGTCTCCGAGATGTATTCCGGCCCATACTGCAGGCGTCCATCGCCGATCAGAAAATCATAGCCGCCACGTGCGAGATATAGCGCATGGACGCCCGGAAATCCCGCTGACCGTGAGTTCCGTCGCCACCGTGTCGAACGGTCTGTGCCACCGCTCACCGGTAATCGAAATACCACCGGTCGCCAGTCGATCGATGGCCGTGAACGCGAAGCTCTCGGTCTTTCCGTCGTTCCAGCCAAGCCGTGCGAAGACGCCGATGTTCTTCGTCAGCTCCTGTTCCATATTCAATCCGAATCCATATTTAAGGGTTCCGTTGCGGCGAGTTGAGGTGACATCGGGCGCGCCGCCGCTCAGCGCCGCCTGCCGGATTGCCTCGGCGTAGTTACCGGCGTCAGCGTGATTGAGGTAATGCAGCGCGCGCATCGTGCCGGCGTGCTTGTTTATGGTGTATCGATATTCCCCCTCGAAGACGTCGCCACGATTCCGAAATAGCCGGCGATCGAAACGGAGCCCGTTTGCCACGCGAGGCATCGCGGCACTCGCATAGCGCACCGACCAATTGCGCGCGTGAAACTCGTGTACCCATCCCCAGGTATAGCCGCGAACGTCGGCCGGATAATCCCACGCGCCGTTAAACATTACCGCCCATCCCATGAATTGCGTCCGCGGATCGTGAGAATACTTGTTGTTGTCGAAGAAGTCCGTGAGGGTAAAGCGGCCGGTAGTGATGGTGTAGCGATTCATCGGACGGTCGCCGGCAAGCTGGTTCTCGTCGCTTTCAACCGGCTCGTTCTCGGCGCCAAATGCGAAGTCATGCGAGATATAAAGGCGAGCCAGATAAGGCTTGGGCGTAGCTGTATCGACACGCGGCAGTTCGCCATTCGAAGAATTGGCAAGGCCATCGACGCCGCTGAATCCGCGACCCCCGGCGATTTCAGGATCGAAGTACAGCGTCGTATTTTTCTCCAAGCGCAGGCCGAAGAACAGCGTCGTGGTGAGCGATACATCGCTGCTCCGGATCGTCCCGGAGGCTGAACGGGCCGGAGTAAGGCGAATGAAACGTGCCGTGGTATTGCCCAATCGATGTTGCCTGATAGAACAGATTCCAACGCTCGGGTTCGGCCGGCGGGATCTGCGGCGACGGAGGCTGCTCTTGCGCGGACGCCGTCAGACCGATCGACATCAGGGTGACCACGCAATAGGTAAGGTGGGGCGGAAATCGGTTTGTCGTCACGTGCAAAGTTGGTTGGGACTCGCTGACAGCAAGTCGAAAAGGTTCAGGGATACTCTACCTCACTGAAATTACAGCGAGGTGACGCTTAAAGAAGAAGGCTCCGCCGATGCGGCTCTTGGTACTTCCTCGCGCCGCAGCAGACTCTTGCTGCCATCGAACATGAACGGCCTCTTTTCTCCTGAAACTGTTGGGTGGCGACCTGCAACCCTTGCTCAGGCTATACCCGGCGGGGTATCCTTGTCAAGACCTTATTCGGGATTTTTATGGCTCACACGATCGAAGAGAAAAAGAAGCTGCTCAATCGCGTACGGCGCATCAGAGGCCAGGTGGACTCGGTCGCACGGGCGCTGGAACAGGAGGCGGAGTGCTCCGATGTGCTGCACAACATCTCGGCTTGCCGCGGCGCCATGGACGCTTTGATGGCTGAGGTGATCGAAGGGCACATCCGTCTTCACGTGCTGGATCCCGAAACCACGCCGACCGATGAGCAGGCCCAGGCGGCCGACGATCTGATTCACGCGCTGCGAGCGTACCTGAAATAGCAGGAGTTTTCTCCCGCCCTCTCGACGCCATGCGGAAGAACAGTGAAGAACGGCTTCAATCCGTTCTGACAATTCCGCAGGGCCCGACAGAAACGGAGAACGAGGCGTGGGCAGAGCGCCGCATACAGCGACGATGGCCTAGAATAGCAGCGAGGTCATTCGTAAGTTGGGTCAGCACGTACTACGCTTGCTGCTATCGCTCGCCGGCGTAATGGCGGTCACATGGACTGGCTTTAGCCTGGTTCCAGTTAACGCAACGACGGCCGGTTTCGCGTACCTGCTCCTAGTGTTGATCATCGCCAGTTTCTGGGGATTCTTGGAGGCCGCGGTCACCTCTGTCGCCGCTACCCTTACATTCAATTTCTTCTTTTTCCCTCCGGTGGGAAGGTTTACGATCGCGGATCCGCAAAATTGGGTGGCGCTGTTCAGTTTTTTGACTACGGCGCTGATCGCCAGCCGCTTGTCGGCGGAGGTCAAACGGAGGGCGCTAGACGCGGTCGCGCGGCAACAGGATTTGGAGAGGCTGTACACGTTGAGCCGGGCGATTCTGTTGATTGACCACACGGAACCATTCCCAAAACAGTTGGTTCGAAAGCTCGCCGAAATTTTTGACTTGAGCGCCGTAGTGCTCTACGAGCGCCGCTCAGAGGAGTTCTATCGCGCGGGTCCCGCGGATTTCGATGGCCTCGAAGATCGGCTTCGCGATGTTGCCTTGCAGGGTACAGCCTTCACCGATGCCCAGCGCAATCGCACTATTACGGCGGTTCGCTTGGGATCGGAACCAATTGCAGGCCTGGCGCTGCAGGGGGCGCAGATGCCGGATGCCGTTCTGCAGGGAATCGCCAATCTGGTGGCTATTGGGCTGGAACGGGCGCGGGCCCAGGACCTCGCATCGCAGATCGAAGCCGCACGTCAAAGCGAGAAACTGCGAACAACGCTGCTGGATGCCATGGCGCACGAGTTCAAGACGCCGTTGACCTCCGTGATGGCCGCGACCACTTCGCTCTTAGCCAATCCGGACCAGCCTGCAGAGAGCAGGGCGGAACTGCTCAAGATCGCCGATGAGGAAGCCAATCATCTCAAGGACCTCATTGATGACACCGTGGAGATGGGGCGGCTGGATACATCCGACATCCGGGTTAATACGGAGCTCTCCGAGGCCGGCGCGATCGTTCGCGAGGTGGTCGCCTCGATGCGGAATGAGATCGATGGCCGCCCTGTCAATATTGTCTGCGATGAACATCCGTCCATCTCGATTGATCGGCGGTTGGTCAAGCTAGCTGTCAAGCAACTGGTGGATAACGCCCTGAAATACTCCCCGCCCGAGCACGCCCGTGACCGTTCGAGTGCACAACGGCAGTGGTGTCACGGTCGCGGTAACCGATTATGGTAAAGGGATACCGGTGCAGGAACAGACACGCATTTTCGAACGCCTATATCGAAGCCCTTCCGTGCAGAGCCAGATTCCCGGTTCCGGTCTTGGGTTGAGCATTGCCCAGAGCATCGTCCGGGCGCATCATGGAGACCTGATCGTAACGAGCCGGCCCGGAGAGACGACCTTCCGCCTTACCCTTCCGGCGGATCGGAAGGACGTGCCAAGTTGAGCGCGGGCCGCATTCTGGTCATTGACGACGAGCCTCAGATCCGGCGCATCATGCGTACCACGCTCATCACTGCTGGCTACGAAGTCGACGACGCCAAGACGGCGGAAGAAGGGCTTTGGAAGATGCGTGAGTTCCGTCCCGACTTAGTTTTGCTCGACATCAACTTGCCAGGGATGGGGGGCCTAGCGGCGTGCCGGGAACTTCGCGTGGATCAGAATGTCGCCATCATCATGCTGACGGTTCACAACACCGAGGCAGCGAAGGTGGAAGCGCTCGACGCCGGGGCGGACGACTTCGTGACCAAACCGTTCAGCACTCCGGAACTGCTCGCCCGCATACGAGCGGCGCTCCGCCGCATTCCGGTTGCGCAGTCCGCGCTCAGCCGCCTTCGGGTCGGCGAGCTTACGATCGACTTTGCGGCGCGCACAGTGGCCCGCGGAACAACGAGATCCCACCTTACGCCGAAGGAATTGGATCTGCTCCGATACCTTACCCAGCATGCGAATGAAGCGGTCCCGCACCGGGAACTGCTGCAGGCAGTTTGGGGTCCAGACTACGGGGACCAGGTCGATTACCTTCGAGTTTTCATCAAGAGCCTGCGGAAAAAGGTCGAGCCCGATCCGGAACATCCCCAATACATCCTGACGGAACCTTGGATCGGCTACCGCTTCAACGGGACGCTTGAGTCTTTGTAAATTCGTCCGGCCTCGTGCTGCGAGCCGAATCTTCATAACTTCTTCATGCCTTTTCGATGACTTCTTCAGGCCTTAGCGAATAATCTCTAGACGTGGGAGGGCAGAATCAGATGTCACTCGCGATTGAGAAAACCTTGAGACCCGCAACTGGGCACCCCGCGCAGCCCATCAGGGTGGAGGCGGATCAGCAGCTAAACATCGCCGTGGTGTTCACGTCGGTGGAAGCGACGCTTGCGGCTTTGAAGGAAGCAGGCAATCTGGCGAGCAGCCTGGGCGCGCGGATCAAGCTGGTGGTGCCGCAGGTGGTGCCGCGCCCGCTGCCGCTGGAAACGCCGCCGGTCCTGGTGGAGTTCAACGAGAACCGCTTTCGGGTGATGGCGAGCGAGAGTCCGGTGGAGACCAGCGTGCAAATTTATCTGTGCCGCGATCGCTTCGAAACGCTGACATCGGCACTGAAAGCCGGCTCCATCGTGGTCGTCGGCGGGAAGAAGCGATGGTGGCCGACAAAGGATGAAATGCTGGCACAGCAACTTCGGCGCGCAGGGTACGAAGTGCTGTTCAAGGAAACGAAGTAAGGAGTAACTCAGATGCTGGATGTATTTTACTTGGCTATCGGCTGTGCGTTTTTGCTGGCCTGCTGGGTCTTCACAAAGGCCTGCGACAAGCTTTAGGGAGAACAACATCATGGACTACATCATTGCCGGAATCGCGTCGTTGGGGCTGTTCATTTACTTGATCTACGCGCTTCTTCGTCCGGAGAAATTCTAGGAGAGAACCTCGTGAGGGAAAATCATGACTAGCATTGGAGTTTTGCAAATCGCGATTTTCTTCGGGCTGATTCTTATCTGCACTAAGCCGCTAGGCGCTTTCATGGCGAATCTGTTCGAAGGCCGGCGGACGTTTCTGCATCCGGCTCTACGATGGCTCGAGGTGCTCACGTACAAACTGATTGGCGTGAAGGAGGATGTCGAGCAGCGCTGGACCCAATACACGGCGGCGCTCCTGAGCTATCAGTATCTTTGGCTTCCTGCTGACGTACCTGCTGCAGCGGGCACAGGGATACCTGCCGTTCAATCCGCAGCACTTCAATGCCAGCAACGTGCCGCCGGACCTGGCGTTCAATACGGCTACTAGCTTTGTCACGAACACGAACTGGCAGGCGTACTCGGGCGAATCGACCATGAGCTATTTCGTTCAGATGGCCGCGCTCGCGGTGCAGAACTTCGCCTCCGCGGCCGCCGGCATCGCGATCGCAGTCGCTCTCATCCGCGGTTTCGCCCGGCAGGAGAAGAAGACCATTGGCAACTTCTGGGTCGATGTGACGCGCTGTACGGTTTACGTGCTGCTGCCGATGTCCATCGTCGCCGGCCTGCTGTACGTCTCACTGGGTTCGATTCAGAATCTGAAGCCCTACACGGAAGTGACCACGGTCGAAGGCGTAAAACAGATCATCGCGCAGGGGCCGGTGGCGTCGCAGGAAGCCATCAAGCAACTGGGAACCAACGGCGGCGGCTTTTTCAACGCAAACTCGTCGCATCCGTTTGAGAATCCGAATCCATTGAGCAACTTGCTTGCGATGTTCCTGATCTTTCTGATCCCGGCGGCGCTGACCTACACCTTTGGAAAGATGGTCGGAGACACCAGACAGGGGTGGGCGATCTTCGCCGCTTTCTCTGTGATGTTCCTGATCGGGGTGTTCGTCTGCTACCACTTCGAGCAGGCGGGCAATCCGATTCTGACAAATCTAGGTGTTCAGTCCGCGGCGACATCCGGCCAGTCCGGCGGCAACATGGAGGGCAAGGAGACCCGCTTCGGGATTGCCAACTCCGCATTGTTCGCGACCGTGACTACCGATGCGAGCTGCGGCGCGGTGAATGCAATGCATGACAGCTTCACGCCCTTGGGAGGCTTGGTCCCGATGTTCAACATCATGACCGGCGAAGTGATTTTCGGAGGCGTGGGCGCGGGGTTGTACGGTATCTTGCTCTACTGCATTCTGGCGGTGTTTATCGCTGGCCTGATGGTGGGCCGCACCCCGGAGTACTGGGAAAGAAGATCGAGCAGAAGGAAGTCAAGATGGCGATGGTGGCAGTGATCGCCACGGCTTTTAGCATTCTGGTGTTCAGCGCGCTTACCGCGGTGATTAGTTTCCCGGCCAAAGGTTACTGGAATCCTCAAGGCGCTCTTACCGCGAACATGAACAACAGCGGTCCGCATGGCTTGAGCGAAATCCTTTACGCCTACCTAAGCAGCACTGGCAACAACGGCAGCGCTTTCGCGGGCATAACCGTCAATACGCCCTGGTACGATCTGACGCTGGGTCTAGCTCAGCTCATCGGCGCCGGTTCCTGTTCCTGATTCCGCTGCTTGCGGCGGCCGGTAGTCTTGCGGCCAAGAAAAAGATTCCGTCAACGACCGGAACATTCCCGACGCACGGGCCTTTGTTTGTGGGACTGCTGGTCGGCACGGTGATTATCGTCGGAGCGCTCACCTTCTTCCCGGCGCTTTCGCTGGGTCCGATTGTCGAACATTACCTGATGCATAGCGGCAAGCTCTTTTCAATGATTCTCTTGCCGCTTCAGGAAATTTGGAGTTAGCCATGGCAGTCACTGCAAAGTCAGAACCAGAGGTCACGCGGCAACTTCCGCCGGGCGATCCAACTTCGCTTCTGCCCAAGAAGCTAGTGCGGGCGCGCCCGCTCTTCGATCCGGACATCGTCCGCAAGGCGACGGCGGCATCCTTCGTGAAGCTTAATCCGGCCACGTTGGCGAAAAATCCGGTGATGTTTGTGGTCGAGGCAGGCGCCGCGATGACCAGCCTGTTCCTGATCCGCGATATGTTCACGGGCGGCGGCAGCATCGGATTCCAGTTCCAGATCTCCTTGTGGCTGTGGTTCACGGTCCTGTTCGCCAACTTCGCCGAAGCCATGGCGGAAGCGCGCGGCAAGGCGCAGGCGGATGCACTGCGCAAGACCAAGACAGATGTGGTCGCAAAACGGCTGAGCTCGGCTGGAAAAATAGAACAGGTGGCTGGCTCCATGCTGCGAATCGGAGATGTTGTGGTTTGTGACGCCAATGATCTCATTCCCAGCGACGGGGAGGTGATCGATGGAGTGGCAACCGTTGACGAATCGGTAATTACTGGAGAAAGCGCGCCGGTCATTCGCGAATCCGGCGGTGATCGCAGCGCGGTGACCGGGGGCACTTGCGTCCTGTCGGATCAAATCAAGATCCGGATCACTTCCAACCCCGGCGAGACATTTCTCGACCGTATGATCGCCCTGGTAGAGGGCGCCCAACGCCAGAAGACGCCGAATGAGATTGCGCTGAACATCCTGATTGCGGGGCTGACGCTGATCTTCATGCTCGCGGTGATCACGCTGCAACCCTACTCGGTGTACAGCGTCGCGCAGGCGGGGTCGGGATCGATTCCAACGGTGGCGGTCCTGGTGTCGCTGCTGGTCTGCCTGATCCCGACGACCATCGGCGGGTTGCTTTCCGCCATCGGCATCGCCGGGATGGATCGCGTGATGCAGCACAATGTTCTTGCGATGAGCGGCAAGGCGGTGGAGGCCGCCGGGGACATCAACTCGTTGCTGCTCGACAAGACCGGTACAATCACGTTGGGCAATCGGCAGGCAGTTGAGTTTCTGACTATCAACGGAGTAAAGGACGAAGAACTTGCGGATGCCGCGCAGCTTTCCAGTCTGGCGGATGAGACGCCGGAAGGCCGGTCCGTCGTGGTCCTGGCGAAAGAGAAATACGGATTGCGGGGACGTCATATTCCGGAGCATGAAGGCGAATTCATTCCGTTCTCCGCTTATACGCGCATGAGTGGCGTCAATTTCGAAGGACGGCAGCTTCGTAAAGGAGCCACCGACGCGATCATCACGTTCGTGATGGAGAGAGGCGGCGAGGTTCCCGGCAATTTCAAGGACATGAGCGACCGCATTTCGCGGAACGGTGGAACACCGCTGGCGGTGTGCGACGGCAAGCGCCTGCTGGGCGTCATCCACTTGAAGGACATCGTTAAAGGCGGCATGAAAGAGCGGATCGCTCAACTTCGCAAGATGGGTATTCGCAGCATCATGATCACCGGCGATAACCCACTGACCGCGGCCGCGATTGCACAGGAGGCGGGCGTTGACGACTTCCTCGCGCAGGCCACGCCCAAAGACAAGCTGGAGTACATCAAGAAGGAACAGGCCGCCGGCCGTCTGGTGGCGATGACGGGCGATGGCACCAACGACGCGCCTGCGCTCGCGCAAGCGGACGTTGGACTGGCGATGAATACCGGCACCACTGCTGCCAAAGAAGCTGGCAACATGGTCGATCTCGACAGCAATCCGACGAAACTCATTGAGGTTGTCGCCATCGGCAAGCAATTGCTGATCACGCGCGGCGCGCTGACCACGTTCTCTATTGCAAACGACGTGGCGAAATACTTCGCCATCATCCCGGCGATGTTTATGACGATGTATCCCGTGCTGGGCAAGCTCAATATCATGGGGCTGCATACGCCGCAGAGTGCGGTTCTCGCAGCGGTAATCTTTAATGCCCTGATCATTATCGCGCTGGTGCCGTTGGCTCTACGCGGCGCAAAATACCGTCCGGTGGATGCGGCGAGCTTGTTGCGGCGGAACCTGCTGATTTACGGGGTCGGCGGAATCCTCGCACCGTTCCCGGGAATCTGGGTGATCGATCAACTGTTGGTGGCGCTTCGCCTTGCGTAAGGGGCAGGAGGAACTTATCATGTGGAAAGAAATTCTACCGGGACTTCGCATCAAGCTTTTCATGACAGTCTTGCTGGGAGTGGTCTATCCTCTCGCGATGACCGGAATCTCGCAACTTATTTTTCCCAGGCAGGCGAACGGGAGCCTGATCACGGTTGGAGGAAAGGTGATCGGCTCGGAGATCATCGGCCAAAACTTTACTAAGCCGGAGTATTTTCATCCGCGGCCGTCAGCGGCCGGTAGTGGGTACGACGCCACCGCCAGCGGCGGCTCAAACCTGGGTCCGACGAGCGCTAAGCTCATCCATGGAACCACCAAGATGGACGACAAGAAGAGCGAGGTAGTCGATTACGATGGCATCAACCTCCGCATCGTCCACTACTGCCTTGAAAACGACATTCCCTTTGAATCTTCGATACCGTTAGACCGGTTCAAAGGCGCCGACGGCCGTCTCGACGATGTGAAGCTGATCAAGGCTTTCAGTGACGACAAAGCACCGTTGATTTTCACGCCGAAAGCGCCCATCGCCGCCGATGCAGTGACAGCGTCCTCCAGCGGCCTCGATCCGCACATCAGCCCCGTGAATGCGCAGGCCCAGGCGTCCCGCGTCGCCAAGGCTCGCGGCATTTCAGTGGAGCAGGCGAATCGGATGGTGGCCAGGTTCACGGAAGGTCCCGATCTTGGGCTGCTGGGCGAGCCGCGTGTCAACGTACTCAAACTGAATCTCGCGATGGACCAGCAGTTCCCGCGCAAGTAAAATCGCCGGAAGGCTTTGCCGCGCGGATTGTCGCGAGATCCTGTCCCGTGGGAAACTCGATCCATGATCCGCATTGCGAACGCGCAGGGCTTCTGGGGGGACTCGCTCGAAGCTCCGTTGGAACAGCTGCGCGGCGGCCCCATCGACTATCTGACGCTGGACTATCTGGCCGAAGTCACGATGTCGATTCTGCAGAAGCAATACGCGCGCGATCCGCAGGCCGGCTATGCGCGCGATTTCCCGCAAATGATCGAGCGCGGGGCGAAGGAGATTGTGCAGCGCGGCGTGAAGGTGGTGGCAAACGCCGGCGGCGTGAATCCGGGGACCTGCGGCGAAGCCGTGGCGGCTGCGCTGGCGCGCGCGGGTTACCAGGGGCGAATGAAGATTGGCATCGTGATGGGCGACAATATTCTGGATCGCCTGGACGATCTGGTCGCGCGCGGCGTCGAGCTGCGCAATATGGATACGGGCGAACCGCTGGCGGCGGTCCGCGAGCGGGTGCGCAGCGCGAATGCATATCTGGGTGCGTTTCCCATCGCCGAAGCGCTGGGGCAGGGCGCGCAGATCGTGGTGACGGGGCGATGCTCCGACGTAGCGTTATCGCTGGGACCCAGCATTCACGAATTCGGCTGGAAGCGCGACGACTGGGACCGCCTGGCAGCGGGGGTGGTGGGCGGCCACGTGATTGAATGCGGCGCGCAGGCGACCGGCGGGAATTGTCAGGTGGATTGGGAGACGATGCCCGATCTGGCCGGCATCGGCTATCCGATTCTCGAAGCCGAAGGCGACGGGCGCTTCGCGATCACCAAGCACTCAGGCACGGGCGGACGGGTGACGGTGGCTGGCGTGACGGAACAGCTAGTATATGAGATCGGCGATCCTCGCGCCTACATCACGCCAGACGTGGTTGCGGATTTCACGACGATTCAGTTAAAGCAGGCGGGTCCGGATCGCGTGCAATTCTGGGGGATCAAGGGCCGCGCCGCGACGGACTTCTATAAGGTCTCGATCAGCTATTCGGCGGCCTTCAAAGCCGCGGGCACGATGACCTACGGCTGGCCCGACGCTTACAAGAAGGCTAAAATGGCGGACCAGATTTTGCGGACCAGGCTGGAGCGTCTGGGACTGAAGTTCGACGCCATCCATAGTGAATATGTGGGGGCCAATGCGTGTCATGGCGATCTGCTTTCGGGTGAACCGTCGCCCGATCTGGCGGAAGTAACGCTGCGAGTGGGCGTTCGCGGCAACGATCCCGCAGCTATCGAACGCTTCACGCGCGAGATTGCGCCGCTGGCGCTCAACGGACCGCCAGTCGTTACGTATCCGGCAAGCGGCAAACCGAAGGTGGAAGAAGTGGTGGCTTACTGGCCTGCGCTGATTCCAAAAAGCGAAGTGCAGCCGCGGGTTCAAGTGAGGGAAGCGTAAGATGCCGCGCGTGCAGCTTCGCGAGATCGCGCATGCCCGCAGCGGCGATAAAGGCGATTGCGCCAACATTGGGCTGATCGCGCTGCGCCCGGAAGACTATCCGGCGCTGGTGAAGCAGGTGACCGCCGAGCGGGTGAAAGAGCATTTTCGCGAGCTGTGCCGAGGCCGCGTCGAGCGGTTTGAGCTGCCCAATCTGAACGCTTTGAATTTTCTGCTGCACGAGGCGCTGGATGGCGGCGGAACGGTTTCGCTGCGCACCGACGCGCAGGGCAAAACCCTCAGCGCGGCGCTGCTGCGGATGGAGATTGAGATTTAAGCTCCTGCGGCGAAACTTCTTAGCGCTGGAACGCTTCCCCTTTGGACGAACGGCCGCCTCGGCCTCCTCTGCCAGCGCCAGCAACCGCGCGGCGTATTCGTAAATTTTGCCGCCGGCATCCGTCAGGGCGATGCTCTTGGCAAAGCGGAAGCGGTTCAGCAGGCGGACGCCCAAGTTCCGCTCAAGGCTCTTGATATGATGCGTCACGCTCGATTGCGAATAGTGAAGCTCTTCCGCGGCGCGGCTAAAGCTCATGGTGGTCACCACCGCCATAAACGTCTTGAGGTGTTGCAGGTCAAGCATACCGCGATCAATTCCCAGATCGTTTGCGTTCGAAAACCAGCTTCAGGAGCGGCGGCGTGATGAAAGTTGTCAGCATAATCATCAGCACTAGCGCGGAAAAAGTTGTCGGCGAGAGAATCGGCTTTCCGGCCAGCGTCAGCGTGGCGCCCATCCCCGCAAAAATCAGCCCGACTTCTCCTCGCGGAATCATCCCCACTCCAATCGCCAATCGGTCCAGGCCGCGCTCCAGCACGCCCAGGCCGCAAATCTGCTTGCCCACGATCGCCACCAGAGTAATCAACGCCGCGAAGCCCAGCACCGCTGGCGACGCGAAACTATTCAGATCGACGCGGAAGCCCATCATCACGAAGAATACCGGCACGATCAGCGTGGTGATGGGAAACAGCAATTCCTCCACCTTGCGCTCGCCGCGCTCGCGGAACGGATGATAGTGGACTTCTTCCAGCACAATTCCCGCCGCAAACGCCCCCACGATGGGAGCCAAGCCAACGAAACCGGAAATCGCCGCGACCACGAAGCAAAAGCACAAGCACAGGCCCAGCAAAACACCCGGCACCTGAAGCTTGGCCGCATGCACAAAAATCCGCTGCGACCAGAACCGCCCCACCACCACCGCGAGAATCAGGAACACGGATGCCTTCACGACAATCCACAGCACCGAGCCCAGGTTCACGCCGCCGCCTCCGCCACTCGCGGTCGCGGCCGTCACCAAGCCGCTGACTACCGCCAGCACCACCAATCCGATGACATCGTCGGCGACCGCCGCGCCCAGAATGATCCGGGCCTCTTTGGTATTGGCTTTGCCCAGATCCTTCAAGACCCGCGCCGTGATTCCCGACGCTGGTGGCGGTGAGCGTGCCGCCGACAAACAAATGGGTCAGCCAACTGGCGTCCGGAAGCAATTGCGACGAAACGATGTAGCCCAAGATCATCGGCGCAATGACTCCCAGCGTCGCTACTAGCAGAGAGGACCAGCCGACCGCCAGCAACTGGAACAGATCGGATTCCACGCCCACTTCAAACAACAGCAGGATGGCTCCGATCTCGGCCAGGACTCGCAGCATGGAACTGTCGCGCAGCGGTTCCAGAGCCGTGATGCCAAACAGGCTGAGATTCCCCAGCAAAACGCCCATTAGCAACTCACCTAGAACGGGCGGCTGCCCGAGACGTCCGAGCAGCTCCCCTCCCAGTTTCGCGGCGACGATGATCAGGGAAAGAACCAAAATCGCCTGACGCACCAGCTCGCCGATATCGGTCGCCGGCGTCAGATAGCGGTTTCTCCCCGTTCGCCATTACGAATGCGAACCACATCTTCAAGCGAGGAGACGAAGATTTTTCCGTCGCCGATTTTTCCCGAGCGCGCCGCGGCGGTAAGCGTTTCGACCACCTGACCCACGTTCGCCGAGGCCACGACCATTTCCAGCTTCACCTTCGGAAGCAGGTCCACCTTATATTCGGCGCCGCGGTAAACCTCGGTGTGGCCCTTCTGGCGGCCATGCCCGCGAACTTCGGAAATCGTCATTCCGCTGATGCCGATTGCCGATCAGGGCTTCTTTGACTTCGTCCAGCTTATGGGGCTGAATGATGGCTTCAATTTTTTTCATAAGCGCTCGCTCCTCGTTTTTTCCAGGCGTTCCAGGCTCCGGCCAGGCCGACGCCTACAATTACGGTGAAGAGTGGGGCGCCCATCGCAAACATGACATATCCCACCATCACGGCACATCCGGCAAACAACGTCCATCTCATTTTGTCACCATCATCAGAAGGCTGAAGAAAGCGGCCATCGCCACCAGCGCGAGCGCCGGCATCTTCAGCGATTTGGTCCACGCCGGCTTTTGCGTGCCGTTGTGGATCAGTTTGCGGATCTCCTGGAGCTGTTTGCGGGCGAGCGATAACTCCCACCCATTCTGCGCCAGATGGACTGCTTTGAGCGTCTCTTCTTCGGCCCTGGGCAGAGCGCGCAAGCGATAGAAGAGTTCCGACAACTTCAATTGGGCGAAAAAGTGCGTTTTGTCCAGCTTCACTGCTGTCTCGAGCGTATCCATGCTCTTATAAACCTCGAAGTTCATGGCGTAAGCCATACCCAGACAGGTGCGGATGTCAGCCGACCGGGGATTCTCCCGGCAGGCTTTTTCCAGAGCCGAGATGTGGACGGCCAGTTCCTCCTTCGATACCGACTGCGGATCCCGCCACGGAACTCGCAGGACCCGCACCGGCGCGGAGCCCTCGGGAAATACGAGGGCCTCCGGCCGGAGAACTTCCAATGCAGTGGACATCAGCTTAGGCTCCCACCGACTGCGTCTTGATTTCGAACTCGGGGTAGCAGAGCGCGCCCATTTCCGGCAGATCCAGCCCTTCCAATTCCGACGCGGCACTCACGCGCTGACCGACGAATAAGTCAATGATCCAGTTGACCACGAAGCTGAAGGTAAACACGAAGCCAATAAGCGTCGCGCAGCCGATCAACTGAGCCACCAACTGGCCGGGATCGCCGTAGAACAGGCCCTTTACAGACCCGTCCACGCCGTTCCAAGAGCCGCCGTAGTTGCTCTTGCCGTCTGCGAACAACCCCACTGAGATGACCCCCCATAGACCGCATGTTCCGTGCACTGAGATGGCGCCCACGGGATCGTCGACCCGCATCACCTTCTCGATGAATTCAACCGAGAGGCACACCAATACACCGGCAATCAGACCCGAGAATGACGGCGCCGACGGTGTTCACAAAGCCGCTAGGGGCGGTGATCGCTACCAGGCCGGCCAGCAAACCGTTGCCCGACATGGAGGCGTCCGGCTTGCCGTAGCGCAGCCACATATACAGCATGGCGCCGAAGGAACCCGCCATACCAGCCAACATCGTGTTGACCGCGATGCTGCCGATGCGCAGATTGCCGTTACTCGAAGCGCCTAGCGTGGAACCGGGATTGAATCCGAACCAACCGAAAGCGAGAATGAAGCAACCGGTAAGGACGATCACGAGGTCGTGACCTGGCATTGCCAGGGCCTTGCCCTGCCGTGTATATTTTCCGATGCGGGGTCCTATGATCATCGACACGGCGAGTGCCGTGATGCCCCCCACCGCGTGTACCACTCCCGATCCGGCAAAGTCAGCGTAACCGTGGCCCAATCCGTAGTTAGCACCGAGGGTCGACAGCCAGCCGCCGCCCCAAGCCCAATTCGCATAGAGCGGATAGGTGAACGCGCCCATCACGAACGAGGAGACCACGAACGCCGCATACTTCCAGCGTTCCGCGGCCCCGCCGGTCACGATGGTGAGCGCCGTATCCATGAACACCATTTGGAACAGGAATAGCACCATCGCGAACACGTCGTAGGCACCGCCTTGCGTGAGGAAGTAGCCGCCGTGGCCCCAAAGCCCCCAGGCCTTGCCGAACAAGGTAATCGAGAACTCATTTGCCAGCACGGGCGAATTGCCGAGATTAGCTACCGGGCCAACACCGCCTTCTTGTATGGCGAAGCCTATCAACCAATACGCCAGCATACCGACGCCGTAAACCATGAAGTTCATCATCATGGTATGGTTGGCGTTCTTCGCGCGGGTCAGGCCGGTCTCAACGATCGCGAACCCGGCCTGCATGAACATGACCAGGAAGCCGGTGACCAGCGTCCAGACGAAGTTGACGGCGATCTTGTTCTGGCCCACTTGATTGGCGATATCGGCGATGGTGAGGCCCTTCGCCTTGGGCGTCTTATCGGTCACAGGATCGGCGATGGTAATGTCGTTAATCGTACCGGTGAGGCTTCCGTCAGGATCGCCGTTGGCGCGCGCTTTCGCGTCCGGGCCGGAGAGACCCTTGATGTCCTGATCGGTAATCGCCACAGGAGCTGCAGCCGGAGCCGCGGGTGGTGCCGCAGCCGGCGGAGCGGCAGCCGGCGGGGCCGGCGCCTGCGCCAGCCCAAAGGGCGCGAGACACAAAATCAATACAAGCAGCAAGCGTGTGGTTTTCATGGTTATTTTCTCCAGATTGCGTTCTTCATGTAAGCCGGGTTGAGTATACCGATGATGCCTCCCAGGCTGACGGCGAGCCCAACCAGCACGATGATCAGGCGGGCCGACGTGCTCGAAGATATGCTGACGCTAAAAACGCTGATCAGGAAGCCCAGCAGCGTGATGATGATTCCAGCAATTGCCATTTCTTAATCTCCTCAGTTGAAATTCTTCCAGTCGGATGACTACTCCTTCTGGTTCTTCCCACGGCTTACACTTCAGGAACATGGCGACCGAGATGCCGAGCAAGACGAGGAATCCCAGGAAGTACAGGATGCCGCCGCCGGCCATGGCGCCCGCCAGTAAAACAAATGCAATCAGGAACAATGTGACTCCAACTGCTTGTGTGGAATTGGCTCCCATAACGTTTCACCTCCAAAAATTGACTCAATGCTGGTCTTGAAGCTTGGGCTATTTGAACGCACCGATCGCTACGGACCGAACGTGTCCGATCACTCACGGCTTCAGATTTTTCGACGAAGGCGAATGGCGGGACAGGGCCATTACGCCGCAGGTCTTTGCGGGAAAACTAAGCATATGCTCTTACTCCAAAGGTGTCCAATTAATATTTTCAATCGAGCTGCAAGTAAATTTGGATATAGCGGAACACGCCCGGCGCGAATCTTCAACTCATTGCTTTTCTGAGGCTTGCCGATTTCGGCGCCCCGCGTAGCGACGATTCGGGCGTTAGTTTGGCGGCGGAAGGACGGGGGCAAATGAGCTTTGACATCGCCCGGACGCCGACGCTGCATGCGGTGGCTACGGGGGACGAGCGGCAACTCGTCGAGGATTTAAAGGAGCGCGTGGAGGCGGCGATTTGCCAAGCTGCGGAGACGCCCGCGGTAGTGGAAGCAGCCGAAGCGCAACGCCGAGCCGAGCAGCACTTTCTAAGCCTGCAGAAGGCGGAGCGCGCGCTGAATCAATTCGCGAAAATCGCGGGCGAAAAATTGGTTGCGATGCGGGAAGCCGCGCTCGACGCCGTGATTGAATCCGCCGCCGGTGGAGACAAGCTGGATTTCAAGGGGCTCAGCGAACTGGCCTCGCTCGAGAGCCGCAGCCGGCAGGCTACCCGGGCCATCGAAAGATTGGTGGAGCGTTTGATTCCGCTGGCGCTGTGGACGCGGTTGCGAGAAGAATCCCATGCCGCGATCACGCTGGCGCGGGCGCTCGAAGGCGTGGCGCAGGAGCGGGCGGAGCGGGTGCTGGATCAATTGCGGGAAGCCGTCGGCGAAGAGATGATCCTGCCGGTGGATCTCTCGAAAGGTGTAGCGGGAGCGCTGCTGCGCGGGCGGAGGATCTCAAGCAGCGTGGCGTGCAGCTTTCGAGTAACGCGGATTCGATCGAAAAATCGCTGGGGAGATAAGACATGAATTCAAAGTTTGACGATTTGGTCCGGAGCTTGGATCCGCAGACGCTGGAAGAATTGAAGCGGTCGGTGGTGGCCGAGCTCGGCGGACGGCGGGAGGAAACGGCGATTCAGATCGAGCAGATCCATCCCAAAATGAGCGCGGACGCGAGGGAGGAAGCGGCGCGGGAGATTGGGCGCGTGCTGCGCGGCGAGAGCCTGGATGCCTGACTTAAAGAAATACTGGCAGGAGATTCGGGCGATCGAGAAGAGTCTGCCCGCGGACGTCTGGCTGGTGAGCCTGCAGAACCTAGCCAAGGGTCAAGTGGGCGGGGCAATCGTAGAAGTGGCGGCAGCGGTGGCGGCGAAACTGCTGCATGCCAAGTCGCAGCGGCTGGCGACCGAGGACGAAATCGAGGCGCACAAAGCGCAGCAAGACGAGATCAAACGTCAGATATTCGAGCAGCGGATGCGCAGCCAGGGGATTGCGGTGATACCTGTGGTGCGACGCTAAGCGCGTTCGGCGCTCCAGTGGCGATCGGTGATTTGCGCGACTTTTACGTCAGAGAGGCCGCATTCGTCCAAAAGCTTTCTCACTTCTTCGAGCGTTAGCGCGGCGTGGAGTGAATCGGAAAAGAGCGTGCGCTGCAGCGGGCTCCACCGCGCCGCGTGCGCTTCGAGCAGTTGCTCCAAGGCGTCGTGAGTCTCGGGACGCACCAGGTCGCGTATCAGAATCGGAGCGCCGGGGCGAGCAATGCGTGCGACCTCCAGAAACACCGCGCGAGGATCCGGAATGTGATGCACCAGGCTGTTGGAGGTTACCATTCCGACGGATCGGTCGGCGAAGGGAACGCGCTTGACGTCCGCGGCGACCAAGTGAAGCGGGGACGCCATCGCGTGCGCGGTTTCTGGCGGCTACGGCCAGCATCTCAGGGGACATTTCGACGGCGCACACGCGCGTCGCGCCGGGCAGAAGGGGACACATCGCCAGCGGGATTTTCGCGTTGCCGGAGCCGAGATCGGCGATCAGATTGACAGGCGAGCTCGCGCCACGGGCCAACTGCGCTGCACGCTCGGCGAAGAGCAGGTCGGTCGCGCTGAAATCCATCGCATCGTATTCGCCGGCTTCTTCGGCGCTGGACATCACTTCGGGTTCGAGTACGCGTGGCAGCGGCATATTGTTACACTTGTAGTTTCCGCTCAAAAACTCTGTTATGCAATCGATCCAAGAACTCGTGGAGCGCGCGCTCGTCCACATCGGCCAGGCGGATTCGATAGCCACGCTCGAACAGGCGCGGGTACAGTACTTGGGCAAGTCGGGCGAACTGACGGGGCAGATGAAATTGCTGGGCGGGCTCCCTCCCGAGGAGCGCAAGCCCTTCGGCCAGGCCGTCAACAACGCCAAAAACCGGATTGAGGAAGCGATCGACCAGCGGCGCGCGGCGTTGCAGGAAGCCGTGAAGCCGGCGGGGCCGGAGCTGGACGTCACGCTGCCAGGACGGCGGCGGTGGGCCGGGCGCGTTCACCCGATCACGGCTACGGCCGAGACGATGAAGAAGATCCTGATGGGCTTGGGGTTCTCTTACGACGACTATCCCGACATCGAAAGCGAATACTACAATTTCGACTCGCTCAACACGCCGGCCTGGCATCCGGCGCGCGATCTTCACGATACGTTTTACGTCGGGCAAGGGCAGTTACTGCGCACGCACACCACTGCGTTTCAGGCCCGTGTAATGCGTGCGAGCGGAGGCCGCGTCCCGATTCGCGCCATGACCACGGGTCGCTGCTATCGCGCCGACGATATCGACGCGTCGCATTATCCGATCTTTCAGCAGTTGGATGTTTTCGCGGTGGGTGAGAAGCTAAGCATGTCGGATCTGCGCTGGACGCTGACGGAATTGGCCAAGGGCTTGTTTGGCCCGGAAGCCAAACTGCGCTTTCGCCCGAGTTATTTTCCGTTCACGACGCCTAGCGCGGAGGTGGATATCAGTTGCGTGGTTTGTAAGCAGAAGGGCTGCGCTCTGTGCTCGCGCACCGGCTGGCTCGAAGTTTTGGGCAGCGGCATGATGCGCCCGGAAGTGCTGCGGGCGGGAGGACTCGACCCGCAAAAGCACCAGGGCTTCGCGTTCGGCATCGGCGTCGACCGCATCACTATGCTGCGGCACCAGATCAATGACATCCGCCTGCTCTACGACAACGAGGAAGCTTTCTTGCGCCAGTTCTGATGCTGGCTTCTGAATCATGATCGTCAATACTGAGATGGCTGCTGGATTATCTGTCGCCGCGAGTCCCTTTGGCGGATTTGCTCACCGCGCTGCCGCGCGTGGGACTGGACGTGGAAGCTACGCACGTGCTGGCGCACGATCTGGCTCCGGTGCGCATCGGCTTCATTCGCGCGAAGCAATCGCTCGAAGGCACTAGCGATAAGTTCGTCTGCCAGGTCGAAGTGGCGCCGGGCGATGTGCGAAGCATCGTGGCAGCCTCCGCGCATCCGTTGGAAGTTGGCTGGGGGGTGCCAGTGGCGCTGGCCGGAACCGATCTGCCCACCGGAGATTCGATCCACGAAGAACATTTCCATGGCGTGCTTGTCGCAGGGCATGATTTGCCTGGACGGCGAGATGGGCATGATCGCGACGGGCAGCGGATTGCAGGTGTTTCGCGACGAATCGCTGCTGGGTAAGAGCCTTCCCGAGGTGATGCCGATCGACGAGGCGCTAGTCCATATGAAGGTGTATCCGAACCGGCCGGATTGCTTGGGGCTGGTGGGAATTGCCCGGGAACTCGCCGCGCTGCTGGGCCTGCAACTGGTGCTGCCGGAGGCGCCCCAACCGGCTTCTTTCAGCCACGCTGTGATGCCTGTAAAGATTGCCGACCGCGTCGCTTGCACGCGCTATACCTGCCAGGTAGTCTCAGGCGTTAGCGTCGAAAAGTCTTCCGCATGGCTGGCGAGCCGCCTGCTCGCGACGGGATCGCGTCCCATCAATAATGTCGTCGACATTACGAACTTCGTGATGAAGGAGTGGGGCCAGCCGCTGCATGCGTTCGATTTGCAGAACGTGCGCGAGCGCGTGGTGGTGCGCCGGTTCAAGAAAGGCGAGAGCCTGCGATTGCTGGACGGACGCACCGTCGATGGCGCAGAGGAGTTGGCGCTCGTTATTGCAGACGCCAAATCGCCGATGGCGCTCGCCGGCATCATGGGCGGCGAGTTCTCGGGCATTGGCGATGAAACCACCAGCGTGCTGCTCGAAGCCGCGCACTTCGAACCCACCAACATCCGCATGACCAGCCGTCGGTTGGGCGTCAGTTCGGATTCGTCGTATCGCTTCGAACGCGGTCTCGATCCCAACGAGACCTTGGAAGCTGCGCGCAATCGAGCTACGGCGTTGCTGTTCTCCGATGCGGGTGCGCAATCGGCGGGGCCGGTGACTGACGTGTACCCCAAACGCTTGAAGCGCGCGGTGTTTTCGCTGCCTGCCGAGCGCGTCAGCAGTTATCTGGGCATTCCGGTGACGCGGGAGCAAGTGCAGACCAGCCTTACCAAATTAGGCTACGAAGTCTCAGAGAATCTGAAGCGCATTCACGTTCCGACGCGACGCGTGGATGCAACCGATCCAGTGGTGCTGATCGAAGACGTGGCACGCGTGATCGGCTACGAGGCCATCACCGCAGCGCCCAGCGCGGAAACGCCGACTGCGGGCGCGAGTACGACGCTCGATGCAGCCCGGTATACGGTGCGCAAAGTAATGGGCGGCCAAGGATTTCTGGAATTGCGCGGCGTGCCGCTGGAGCCATTGGAAGGAGAGGCGCAGTTTTCGCAGATCGAGGGCGCTTCGATCGTTCTGCAAAATCCACTGAACTCGGACCTGGCGCGACTCCGACGGTCATTGGTCCCGTTTCTGGTGAAGACCGCGGCCTTGAATGCGCGGCGGCGCGTCACGACCTTCCGCTACTTCGAGATCGACAAGATTTTTGCGCGGCCGGTGGCAGACCCGGTAGAGCACTGGTCGCTCGGCATCTTGCTGGGCGGCGCGGCGAACGATGCGGATTGGTCGACGCGCCGCGCCACGGATTATTTCGATCTCAAAGGCGTGGTCGAATCGGTGCTCGAATCGTTACGCGTGCCGCGAGCGTCGTTTGAAATCGCGGTGGCGATTGAAGGGTATGCGGCGGGAACAGTTGCGCGGATCGTGATTAACGGAGAGTCCGTGGGCGTGATCGGCCAGATCGCGCCGGAGTTGTTGGCGGATCATCGAATTCAGACCGCGGTATTCGCGGCGGAGTTGTTCCTCGGCAAACTGGTGGCGTTTCGGAACCCGACTGCGGTGTACGAGCCGTTGCCGCGCTTCCCGGGCGTGTATCGCGACCTGTCCTTCGTAATAAAAACGGACGTGCCGTATGCGGCGGTCGAGCAGGCGATCCGCGCTGCAGGCGGGGCGTATCTGGAATCGGTAGAGTGCATCGACGTGTTCGCGGGCAAGGGAATCGACAAGAGCAGCCGCAGCATGGCTGTCTCCATGGCGTTCCGCGCGCCGGACCGCACGCTCTCTTCCGAAGAAGTGGCAGCGACGGTGGAACAGGTGATCGCGCGCCTGGCGCAGACATTGGGCGCGGAGTTGCGCAGCCAGCAATAATGGAAGCAGCAAGTATGAACGAACTTTCTCCGCTGACCCCGTCGAGCAAAATTTTTGTGGCGGGTCATCGCGGCCTCGCCGGTTCCGCCATCGTTCGGCAGCTCGAGAAAGGTGGCTACCTCAATCTGATTCTTGCGACTCGCGCCGAAGCTGGATCTGCGGGACCAGGCGGCGGTCTCGCGCTTTTTTGCGCGCCATCTTCCCGAGTTCGTGTTCCTTTCGGCGGCGAAGGCGGGCGGCATCCTGGCCAATTCCTCGCATCCGGCGGAATTTCTCTACGATAATCTGGCGATTCAGACCAACGTGATCCACGCGGCTTGGCAGAACCGCGTGCAGAAGTTGGTGTTTCTGGGATCGGCAGCTAGTTATCCGCAACTCGCGCCGCAGCCGATGAAGGAAGAATATCTGCTAACAGGGCCGCTGGAACCCGCCAGTGAGGCCTACGCCATCTCGAAAATTGCCGGATTAAAGCTGGCTGCCGCCTATCGGGAGCAGTACGGGTTCCAGGCCATCAGCCTGATGCCGAGCAACCTTTACGGGCCGGGCGACAATTTCGATTTGGAGACGTCGCAAGTGCTGCCGGCGCTGATTCGCCGCTTTCACGAGGCCAAAATTTGGAGATCGCCTTCGGTGACGTTGTGGGGCACGGGTACTCCGCGGCGCGAATTTCTGCATGCGGACGATCTGGCGGCGGCGGCGTGTTTGGTCATGGAAAATTATGCGGGCGGAAAGCCCCTGGGCAATCTGCTCAATGTAGGGACCGGCGCGGATTTGCCGGTCGCCGAATTGGCGGAGATGGTCGCTCGTATTGTGGATTACCGCGGGCAAATTCGTTTTGATCCTAAGCGGCCCGACGGCACGCCCCGTAAACTGCTGGATGTTACGCGCATCCGTTCGCTCGGCTGGCGCGCGCGCATTTCACTGGAAGATGGGATCGCGTCTACTTACGATTGGTACTGCGCGAATGCGGCCGCGAATGTGGCAGGATGAAGTTTCATGCCTGATGCCACACGCCGCGAGCGCCTTGTGCGCGTTTTGAAAACTGTGACCACGCAGCCGCTGCCCGCCGATGACGAAGAGTCGTTGTTCGAGAGCGGTCTGCTGGATTCCTTCGCTCTGCCGGATTTGGTGAGCGCGCTGGAGCGGGAGTTTTCCATTAAGGTGCCCGACCGGGATCTCAACCCGCGCAAGTTCGATTCGATCGCCCGCATTGACACGTACCTCCAAGACCGCGCGAGTTGAGCAGGGACGCAATGCCCGCATTTCTCCACGGCTTCGGAATGCATGTGCCGGAGCGCGTGGTAACCAACGCGGAAATGGCCGCGCGCGTGGAGCGCACGCCGGAGTGGATCGAAGGCGCCTCCGGCATTCGCGAGCGCCGCTGGGCGGCGGCTGAGACCAGCGTTGCCGATCTGGCGGTGGCGGCCGCACAGGATTGCCTGGCGCGCGCGGGCGTCGCCGCGTCCTCGCTCGGCCTGATCATCGTGGCGAGCGGGAGCGCGCGGCCGGGATTTCCGGGACCCGCGGCGGAAGTGGCGGCGCGATTGGGGCTCGAAAGCACGCCGGCGATCGATGTGCCCATGGCCAGTGCGGGCGGCTTGTTCGGGATGGCGATGGCGGCGCAGATGGCCGCGCACTTTGGCGACGTGCTGGTGATTGGCGCGGAAAAAATGTCGGCGGTGATTGAAACCGGCGCGCTCGATCCCAATACAGCGATGCTTTTCGGCGACGGCGCGGGCGCGGTGCTGATAAGTGCGCGTCCGGGACCATGGGAGATTTTGGATTCGGTGCTGCACAGCGACGGGCAGTATCGCGACTCGCTGGCGTTCGATTGGTCGGCGCCGCTGCGCATGAACGGGCTGTCGGTGATTCTGCAGGCTGCGCGCAAGCTGCCTTCGTCGATCGAAGAAGTGTTGACACGGCAGAAAGTGGCGGCCGCGGATGTTAGGGCGTTCCTGCTGCATCAGGCGAATCAGAATCTGCTGGTGCGGGTTGCAAAATCGTTGGGCGTTCCGGCCGAGCGCGTCTATTCTAACGTCGCTCGCTACGGAAATACCTCGTCGGCTTCGATGCTCATTGCCGCGGCTGAATGGTCGCAGGTGAATCCGGCGGCGGGTCCCATTGTATTTTCCGCTTTCGGAGCGGGATTCCATTGGGGCGCGATGCTCGCGCGCAGCGTTTAGTCTTCGGCGGCTTTTGCGCGCCGCTCGGGGGTGCTGGATTGCGCCACCAAGTTGGTCGCGCGCAGCAGCGACTCGAAGGTACCGGCGTCGGTCCACCAGCCATCGACAAACGAGTAGGTCATGCTGCCCTCGCGAATGTAGGCGTTGTTGACGTCGGTGATTTCCAGTTCGCCGCGGCCGCTGGGGACCAATTTCTTGACCTTTTCGAAGACGCTGCCGTCGTACATATAGATGCCGGTGACCGCATAATTGGACTTCGGCTTCTTGGGTTTTTCTTCGATGCTGAGGATGCGGTCGCCCGTCCATTTCGGCCACGCCGAAACGCTCGGCGTCGGGCACTTCCTTGAGTAGAATGCGCGCGCCGCGCTCCTGCTTCTCGAAAGCTCTGGCCGCCTCGGCGATAGGTTTTTCCATGATGTTATCGCCCAGGATCACGCAGATCTTATCGCCGTCGGCAAAGTGTTCGGCCAGCGCCAGCGCATCCGCGATGCCGCCTTCGCCCTCCTGGTACGCGTAGTTCAAATGCTTGAGCCCGAATTCCTTGCCGTTTGCCAACAGGCGCAGAAAATCGCCCGAGTTGCGACCGCCGGTGACCAGGAGAATATCTTCGATCCCGGCATCCACCAGGGTCTGGATCGGATAGTAGATCATCGGCTTGTCGTAGATCGGCAGCAGATGCTTGTTGGTGATTTTAGTCAGCGGGAACAGGCGGCTTCCGGTGCCTCCCGCCAATACGATGCCTTTCACGTCGCTGCTCCCTTCCCCTAAGACGCTTTAGCCTTGGCCGTGCCGCCCGCGCCGTGAATTTCCTGCAGGCTCCATACGCGCACGGGGTCGCGCCGCCGCGAGACGATGGCCTCCACCGACGCGCGAGCTCCGCTCATGGTGGTGATGCATGGGACGCGGTGGGTCACCGTATTTTTACGAATTGTTTTTTCGTCACTGAAGGCGTGGGCCCCGCTGGTGGCCGTGTAAATGATCAAGTCAATCGAACCGGCTTTCAGAAGATCCACTACGTTGGGGCGGCCTTCGTTTACTTTAAAAACGGTCTTCGAGGGCACGCCCGCCGTACGGATCTCTTCGGCGGTGCCCCGCGTTGCCGTCACTTCAAAACCCAGTTCATGGAAACGCTTGGCGAGCGCGACGGCGACTGGTTTATCGCGATCGTTCACGCTGATGAACACGCGGCCCTTGTCGGGCAGCGGCGTTCCGGCGCTCAACTGGGCCTTGGCAAACGCTTCGCCGAAGTTTTCGCCCACGCCCATCACTTCGCCGGTAGAGCGCATCTCGGGACCGAGCGTGGGGTCCACTCCGGGAAACTTATTGAACGGGAACACCGGCGATTTCACGAAATATTGCGGGACGCTGAGAACGCCGGTGGCGTCCGTGAAATCCGCGATGGTCTTGCCGAGCATCACACCGACGGCGATCTTCGGCAGCGCCACGCCGGTGGCTTTGCTCACGTAAGGTACGGTGCGCGACGCCCGCGGGTTTACTTCGAGCACGTAGACTTTTCCGTCCTTCACGGCGTACTGCACATTCATGAGACCGATAACGGTGAGCGCGCGGGCCAATTTTTCGGTATAGGCTTTGATGGTCGCGAGCGTTTCCGGTGCGAGCGAAGTGGGCGGAAGCACGCAACTGGAATCGCCCGAGTGGACGCCGGCTTCCTCGATATGTTCCATGATGCCGGCGATGAGTACGGCTCCGGTTGAGTCTGCGATGGCGTCGACATCGACCTCGGTGGCGTCTTCGAGAAAGCGGTCGATCAGGACCGGTCGGCTCTGCGAGAATGAAACCGCCTCCTGCATGTAGCGGCGAACAGTGTCCTCATCGTAGGCGATCACCATGGCACGCCCGCCGAGCACATAACTCGGGCGCACCAGCACCGGAAAGCCGATGGAGCGGGCCACCGCGCAGGCTTCGTCAACGTTGGTGGCGGAGCCGTTGGCGGGCGATGGAATCTTCAGATCGTCGAGCAGTTTGCCGAAAAGCTTGCGGTCCTCGGCGAGATCGATGTTGGTGGGATCAGTGCCGATGATGGGAATGCCCGCGGCCTTCAGCGGCAGCGCGAGAGTGAGCGGCGTTTGGCCGCCAAACTGCACGATGACGCCGTCGGGCTTCTCGGTGTCGCAAATATTCAACACTTCTTCGAGCGTGAGAGGCTCGAAGTAGAGGCGGTCGCTGGTGTCGTAATCGGTCGAGACGGTCTCCGGGTTGCAGTTGACCATGATCGATTCGACGCCGAACTCCTGCAGTGCGAAAGACGCGTGACAGCAGCAGTAATCGAACTCAATGCCTTGTCCGATGCGGTTCGGCCCGCTGCCCAGGATCATGACTTTCTTACGCGACGATACATTCGCCTCGCACTCGGACTCGTAGCTCGAATAAAGGTAAGGCGTGAAACTTTCAAACTCCGCGGCGCAGGTATCGACGCGATTGAATACGGCCTTGACGCCGAGTTCCTTGCGACGGGCGCGCACTTCGAGCGGTGTGACGCCCCAGGCCCGCGCCAGAAAACTATCGGAGACGCCGTCGCGTTTGGCCAGCAGCAATTGCTCTCGTGTCGCGGCCGCCAACGATCCCTTGGCTAATTCCTTTTCGAGGTCCACCATCTCGCGCACCTGGCGCAGAAACCACGGATCGATGGAGGTCAACTCCTGCACCTGTGCTTCGGTGTAGCCCTTCTCGAACGCGAAGCGGATGTAGCGGAGGCGATCCGGATTGGGCGTGATCAGGCGCGCCTCGATCAAATGTTCGAGGTATAAGGTGGTGCCGTCGGCCTTGCCGGTCTCTAAGCTCCGCATGCCCTTGCCGAGCGCCTGCTTGAAGGTTCGCCCGATGGCCATTACCTCGCCCACGCTTTTCATCTGCGTGCCGAGCACCGGCTCCGCACCAGGGAACTTTTCGAACTGCCAGCGCGGTATTTTCACGACCACGTAGTCGATCGTCGGCTCGAAACAGGCCGGCGTCAGGCGCGTGATGTCGTTCTTGATTTCATCGAGGCGGTAGCCCACGGCGAGTTTGGCGGCGATCTTGGCGATGGGGAATCCGGTGGCCTTCGAAGCCAGCGCCGAACTGCGCGAGACACGCGGGTTCATCTCGACGATCACCATGCGCCCGGTCTTGGGATCGATGGCGAACTGCACGTTGGAGCCGCCGGTATCGACACCAATTTCACGCAGGCACGCCAGCGCGGCATCGCGCATCATCTGATATTCGCGGTCGGTGAGCGTCTGCGCGGGGGCGACCGTGATGGAATCGCCGGTGTGCACGCCCATGGGGTCGAAGTTCTCAATGGAGCAAACGATGATGGCGTTGTCCGCTTGATCGCGCATCACTTCGAGCTCGAATTCCTTCCAGCCGAGCACGCTCTCTTCGACCAGGACTTCATGCACCGGCGAAAGGTCGATGCCGCGCTCCAGAATCTCTTCGGCCTCCTCGCGGTTATAGGCGATGCCGCCGCCCGCGCCGCCCATGGTGAAGCTGGGGCGCAGGATCACGGGATAGCCAATGCGCGCGGCGAATTCCAGACCTTTCTCGATCGAATTCACCAGCTGCGATTGCGGCAGTTCGAGGCCGATCTTCTTCATGGCGTCTTTGAAGAGCAGCCGGTCTTCCGCCTTCTTGATGGAATCGATCTTGGCGCCGATCAGTTCGACGCCGTATTTATCGAGCACGCCCGCCTCGGCCAGCGCCACGGCAAGATTCAAGCCGGTTTGCCCGCCGACGGTCGAAAGCAGCGCGTCGGGGCGCTCGCGGCGGATCACTTCGGTGGCGTATTCGACGCTGAGCGGTTCCACATAGGTGCGGTCGGCCAGATTCGGATCCGTCATGATGGTGGCCGGATTCGAATTGATCAGCACCACTTCGAAGCCATCGGCCTTAAGCGCTTTGCACGCCTGCGCGCCGGAATAGTCGAATTCGCAAGCCTGCCCGATGATGATGGGTCCGCTGCCTACGATCAGAATGCGATGAATGTCGTTGCGGCGCGGCATCAGCTTTCCTGATCCATCAGCTTCACGAAATCGTCAAACAGGTAGTGCGAATCGTGCGGGCCGGGCGCGGCCTCCGGATGATATTGCACGCAGAACACGGGATGGCTGCGGTGCCGGAAGCCTTCGAGCGTCTCGTCGTTCAAATTCATGTGGGTGATTTCGAGCTCGTTGAGATTGAGCGAATCCGCGTCGACGGCGAATCCATGGTTGTGCGAAGTAATTTCCACTTTGTTCGTGATCCGATTCAGCACCGGATGATTCGCGCCGCGATGGCCGAATTTGAGCTTGTAAGTCTTGCCTCCCAGCGCGAGTCCCAGGATTTGGTGACCAAGGCAGATGCCGAAGATCGGCGTCTTGCCCACCAGTTTGCGAATCTGCTGGGCCTGGTAGTCGAGCGGCTCGGGATCGCCGGGTCCGTTCGAGAGAAACACGCCGTCGGGTTTCAGGTCCAGAACATCTTCGGCGGTGGTGCCTGCGGGAACCACGGTGACGCGGCAGCCGGAATGCACCAGGCGGCGCAAAATATTGCGTTTGATGCCGAAATCGTAGGCGACTACGTGATGCCGGATCTCGGCGTCCGCGCCTTCGCGATCCGACGGGGAGGCGCGCACGATGCCGTGCGTCCCAATCGTAACTTTGCGCGGTCGAGACGCGCGTGGCGAGATCGAGTCCCGCCATCGACGGCGAGTTGCGGGCGCGCTCGACCAAGGCTTGAGAATCCGGTTTGGGCGTAGGTCCGGCCCACAGCACTCCGCGCATCACGCCGCGGGAGCGCAGATGGCGCACCAGACGGCGCGTGTCGATATCTGAAATCACCGGCACGCCGCTATTGGTGAGAAATTGCTGCGCGGTTTCGTCGGCTCGCCAGTTGCTCGACAGCGGCGAAAACTCCCGCACGACCAGTCCTTCTATATGAGGCTTGGCGGATTCGTTGTCGCCATCATTCGAGCCGTAGTTGCCGATCTGCGGATAGGTAAGCACCACGATCTGGCCGGAATACGACGGATCGGTGAAGACTTCCTGATAGCCCGTGATGGCGGTATTGAAAACCACCTCACCCGTCCGCTCGACGGGCGCACCAAAACTACTGCCCTCGAAGACCGTGCCGTCTTCCAGGGCGAGGACTGCTGGGTTCAATTGGGCTTAATCCTCCAGGATTCGGGGGTAACTTCTATTGGAACACATTGAGGCCGTGGTCCGCAGCATTAAGGGCGAACGGCTTCTGTTCTTCTGTTGTCCTTCAAATGCCGCTGCTGATGCTTTCGCCGCCACCCTGTACACTAGTAACATCCCCGTCCGATGATCACCGAGGCCGCCACAGTCACATTCGATGAATTGGAACTCGACTGCGGAGTCACGCTTGCGCCGGTCGAGTGCGCCTACGAGACTTACGGCGCGCTGAACGCCGCTAAGAGCAACGCCATCCTGGTCACCCACGCGTTCTCGGGCGATGCGCATGCGGCGGGCGAGGGCGGCTGGTGGTCGAATATGATCGGTCCCGGCAAGGGCTTCGACACCGATCAATACTTCGTCATCTGCGCCAACGTGCTGGGTGGCTGCAAGGGAACCACGGGTCCGGGCTCCGTGAATCCCAATACGGGCTGTCCGTGGGGAATGGCGTTTCCGGCAATCACCGTCGCCGACATGGTGCGACTGCAAAAGAAACTGATCGATCATATGGGCATCCGGAGGCTGCTGGCGGTGGCGGGAGGCTCCATGGGAGGGATGCAGGCGCTGGAGTGGGCAGTGGCCTATCCCGGTCACGTTTTGGCTGTCCTGCCGATCGCTACCACGGCGCGCCACAGCGCGCAGCAGATTGCTTTCAATGAAGTCGGGCGGCAGGCCATCATGGCCGACCCCGACTGGAACAACGGAGATTATCATGACCGGCGTCCTCCGGCGCGCGGCCTGGCGGTGGCGCGGATGGTAGGCCATATTACTTATATGAGCGATGAGAGCATGCGCGAGAAGTTCGGGCGGCGCCTGCGCTCGTCAGACGAGTTCGAAGTGGAGAGCTACCTGAAGTATCGCGGCTACAAGTTCGTCGACCGCTTCGATGCGAATTCGTACATTTACATTACCCGCGCCATGGACGCTTACGATCTGACGCAGCACGGATCGCTGCCGTCGCTGTTTGAAAACATCTCGACGCGCTTTCTGGTCATCAGCTTCACGTCGGACTGGCTGTATCCCAGCTACCAGTCGCTCGAAATCGTCAGTGCGCTGCGCAGCCGCAACTGCGATGTGGCTTACGTGAATCTGGCGGCCGTGTACGGGCACGATTCGTTTCTGGTGGAAGTGAAAGAGCAAACCGAGATCGTTCGCGGGTTCCTGGCGAGCACCTTCCGGGAGGGCGCCGTTGGGGGTTAGTGAAATCTATGGGCGCAGCGATTACGCCATCATCGGTGAGCTGATCGAGCCCGGCACGCGCGTGCTCGATTTGGGCTGCGGCGAAGGCCTGCTGCTGGCGTGGCTCAAGGAAAATAAGCAGGTGAACGCGCGCGGCGTCGAGTTGGTGGGTGCGAGCGTCCAGAAGGCTATCGCGCGCGGAGTTTCCGTGTATCAGGGCAATCTCGAATCCGCGCTCGAAGATTATCCCGACGGCGCGTTCGACTATGTGATCCTCAGCCAAACGCTGCAGGAAACGCGCAATCCATCTGAAGGTTCTGCAGAGCATGCTGCGCATCGGCCGCCATGCCATTGTGGCCTTTCCCAATTTCGGCCATTGGACCGTGCGCTGGGCGCATCTGTGGACTGGCGGTGCTCCCAAAACCGAGCTTTTCCCGCACGAATGGTACGATTCCCCCAACATACACTTCCTCACGGTGTTCGATTTCGAGTCGCTGGCGCATAAACAGCGCTGGAAAATTGAGCGCAGCATGTTCCTCGCCGGCGGCCGCCAGGTAAAGATGTTTCCCAACGTGACGGCCGAAGTCGCGGTGTTCCTGTTTTCGGCGTCCGCATGACCTTCACGGGAGACGCCGGCAAACGTCTGGATCATTTTCTGCAGGAGCGCCTGCCGCAGTTCAGCCGCTCGCGCCTGCAAGGCTGGATCAAGGAAGGCCGGGTGCTGGTTAACGGGTCCCCGGCGAAGGCGTCGCTGATGCTTCACGGCGGCGAAGACGTCGAGGTATCGCCCGCCGACGAAGCGCCGCTGCTCGCCGGGCCCGAAGATCTGCCGCTCGAAATCTTGTACCAAGACGCTGCGGTGATCGCGATCAACAAGCCGGCGGGACTGGTGGTGCATGCTGGTGCCGGCACCGCATCGGGCACGCTGGTGAATCGCCTGGTGCATCATTTCGCGGCGCTCTCGCAGGTCGGCGGCGATCTGCGCCCGGGCATCGTGCATCGTCTGGATAAGGGCACCAGCGGAGTTCTGCTGGTGGCTCGCAACGATGCCGCGCATCGCGCGCTGGCAGCGCAGTTCGCCGGCCGGACGGTGGAGAAAACCTATCTGGCGCTGGTGCACGGGCAAGGTGCGCAATGAGCAGGGGCGCGTGACAACTCCGATCGCGCGCGATCCCGTTCGCCGCATCCGCATGACGACCAAGCTGGCGGCTGGCCGCTCCGCGCTTACGGAATATCGAGTGCTGCGCGCGGTTCGAAAAATGCACGTATCTGGAGGTCCGCATCGGCACCGGGCGCACGCACCAGATCCGGGTACATCTGGCGAGTATCGGGCACCCCGTCGCGGGCGATAAATTGTACGGAGCCCCGCCGGCCGAAAGAATCTTCCTGCATGCGTGGCGGATCGCCTTCACCAGCCCCGCCACCGGCCGAGCGCATCACGGTGGAGGCGCCCTTGCCCGCGGAACTCACCGATTGGCTGGCGAGTCTATAATTAAGGGTGCTGATATGAAGTATTTTCTGGCAACCTCTTTGTGCTTGGCGCTCGTTTCGTTAGATGCGCAGGCTCCTCCGCCCAAGCCAACCTCCCCCGACGACGATCCAGCCGCCCGCATTACGCTCGACGTCACTCGTGTGAACATGCTGTTCACGGTTTCCGACAAGAAGGGCCGCTTTGTCACGGATCTCAACAAAGACGAGTTCGAAATTCTGGAAGCCAAGAAGCCCCAGAGCATCATGGAGTTTACTGCGGAGACCGATCTGCCGCTGCGCATCGGCATTCTGATCGACACCAGCAATAGCATTCGCGACCGCTTCCGCTTCCAGCAGGACGCCGCCACCGATTTCGTCAATGCAGTGGTGCGGCCGCGTCAGGACAAAGCCATGGTTGTCAGCTTCGATAGCAGCGCTGAGCTGGTCTCCGACCTTACGGATTCGACCGAGCAACTCGCCAAGGCGATCCATAGCTTGCGCCCCGGCGGCGGGACCGCGCTTTACGACGCCATTTATTTCGCCTGCAAGGAAAAGTTGATGGGCGATCAGCCGCGCGATAAATTTCGCCGCGCGATTGTGATGCTGAGCGACGGCGAGGACAACGACAGCCGCTATTCGCGCGAGCAGGCGCTCGAGATGGCGCACAAGGCCGACGTGGTGATTTACAGCATCTCCACCAACATCTCGCGCATTCCCACGGATGGCGACAAAGTTCTGCGCTACTTCGCCGAGGAGACCGGCGGTCTGGCCTTCTTCCCGTTCAAATCGCAGGACCTGGCGCAGTCCTTCGAAAACATCGCCAATGAGCTGCGCCATCAATACAACGTGCTGTACCGCCCGGAGCCGCTCAAGGCCGACGGGCTGTATCACTCGGTCAGCATCCGCGTAAAGGGCCGCAAAGACCTGGTAGTGCGGGCGCGCCACGGTTATTACGCGCCCAAGCTCTAGCGCGGCATCGCATGCGAATTCTGATCCACTGGTTCATCACCGCAGTTGCATTGGTGGTCGCAGCCTGGCTGGTGCCCGGCATACGCGTCGAACGCTCCGCCTGGACGGTATACGCGGGAATGGCGATCATCTTAGGGTTGGTAAATGCCATCGTGCGGCCGATACTTGCATTCCTCTCGTGCCCGCTGATCGTTCTGACGCTGGGGCTGTTTGTCCTGGTGATCAATGGATTGACGCTGTGGATCGCTGCGGGAATTGCAGTCCGCTGGTTCCACGTAGGCTTCTACGTCGATGGTTTCTTGCCGGCGTTTTTGGGCGCGCTGATCGTGAGCATTGTCTCGGTGATTCTCACGGCGATCCTCGCACCCAAGCGCCCAACCCAACAATAGACGCCCAACAATAGACGGCCGTTCGGCCCCCGCGCCGTCAGAAAGCCAGTTTCAATCCGAATTGGATCTGCCGCGGGGTTGTGGTCAGGCTCGTGATCAATCCCGCCGAGGCACTGACGCTGGTGCCGGAAAAGACGGTTGCGCTGGGGGTCCCGAAATTGGCTCGGTTCAGCAAATTGAAAAACTCGGCCCTAAACTGCAATTTGAAGCGCTCCGAGAGCGACGTGTTCTTAAACACGGACATGTCGACCTCTGCCAAGCCCGGTCCGGTATAAGTTCCCCGGCCCAAATTCCCAAACGTGCCCGCCGTGGGCACAAGGAACGCTGCGGGATTGAACCACTGAGTCTGCGTGCCAAGTATGACCGGGCCCGTGAAGGCCGGATTCAGATTGGGCCGGTCCGGATTCCTGGTGTTGCCGTCCCCGGAACGGTTCGAGCCCAGAAGGGGAGTGAACGGGAAGCCGGTCAACAGTGTTGCGATTCCGTTCACTTGCCAGCCGCCGAGGAGCTTTCCGCTCACGCCAGTGAGGTTCTTGCCGAAGGGCAGATCATACGTGACGGACATACTCGACTGGCTGGTTACGTTCAGGGCCGCTGGTCCCCAGTCCAAAGGCAGGTTGTTCCGATTCGAGATCATTTGCGGCTGATTTAGCGCTTGGGCGACGGTCAGCCCCGAATTCATATCCAGATTCTTCGACCACGTGTAATTGGCGCGGAACTGCAAGCCCTGGCTGAGGCGGCGCGTGAAATCCACTTGCAGCGCGTTATAACTGCTGTTTCCTTCCGTGAACCAGAAAAAGCCCGCGGCGAGGTACGGGTTCGGCCTGCCTGAGCAAGCGGTACAACCGGCGGGAGCAGTCTGGACGGGAACGTACAGCGTGCCTTGGGGCACCGTAGACTTGGTAGTGCCGATGCCGCCGGCGACACAGCCGCTGGCGTTGCCGCAAATCTGCGGCGGGATGGTATTGGGATCGACGCTGAGAAGTCCATGATATCCATGCGACCCCACGTAGGCGACGCGAAGAGCCATGTTGCGGCTGAGTTGTTGCTCCACCGAGAAATTCCATTCCTCCACCGTCGGTGTCTTGCGCGTTCGCCTGTATGCCTTGCGGGGCGTAAATCGTGCACCCGGTGAGAACGCCGGGGCCGCAGGAAGGAGGCACCGGCACGTTGGGCGTGATGGGCAGGATCGCGGGCAGGGAACCGGTGAACGAGGCCGATCCGTTATACGGAGGAAGCGAGTTCACCAAGAAAGTCAGCACGTCTATCAGGGAATAATAGGTCCCGAATCCCGCGCGGACCGAGGTCTTTTGGTTGCCAAAGGGGTCCCACGCCAGCCCAACTCGCGGGCTGAATAAATGTTTCGCGTTATTTTGCGTGTATACCGAGTCGCCTACCAGCGGCGCGGTCAGCAGCACGCCGCCCGGGCCAGTGACGTAGTTGGAGGCCCTTCCGGACTGTTCATTCCAGCCCGTGGTGAATTCCTGCCGAAGGCCGACCTGCAACGTAAGGTTGGGCCGGAGCCGGATTGCGTCCTGAACGTACCAGGCTCCGAACAGACTTCTCCAGCCCAGCTCAGCGTGGTTGGGCACCACTTGAAAATTCGTCAGCGTTCCCTGCAGGAACGTCGTCAAGGTGCTAAAGGTCGCCATCCCCAGCCGGCGTGAAGCGGTATCCTCATTCTCCTGGACCCGCTGAATCCATACACCCGCGCTGATCTGATGGGCGCCCTTGACGATCTGGACGCCGTCCGTGAAAGTGAACAGATTGCGGCGATCCAACACGCCGGCATTCACGTTGCCGCCCGCCGCGGTGATACCGCCGCCGCTGATCGTGATCGCTCCCGGCTGGCCGCCCTGGACGAAGTTCGTACCGGGCGGAAACGGGGCGTAACTCGCGGCGTCGTAGTTGAAAGCCCCCCGCGAAAACCCGGCGCGGAACGTGTTGAGGATGGTGGGCGAGATCACGTGGGTTTCCTCCACGCTTGCCACCTGAGCGCCGAGCCGCAGCCCCGAAGCGAACAGGGGATCCGCCAAGCGGGATGATGCTATTGCCGGTGTCGATCATATACGACACGAAAAGCCGGTCCTGATCGCGCAGGTTGTAGTCGGCTCGCGCAGTACCGAAGTCTTCATGGACGGTGTTCTTGGGGTTGTAGTAGGCCAGCGCGGTCCCCGACGGCTGCCCGTTCGCCTGCAGCAGCTCCGGACCGTTGGGCAGCGGCCATAAAGCCGTAAAAGGAAGCATCGCGCGATTCAAATTAGGAACCTGCGTGTACACGCCTGCGGAATTTGGCAAAAATCCCGAACGCGCCTGATCGTCGGGAACGACGCTAACATTGCTTACCGCCAACGATTGCCGAAAGCCTTCATAGTTGCCGAACAGGAACAGACGATCTTTCTTGAGAGGCCCTCCCAGAGCGCCGCCGAATTGGTTTCTTCGGAAGGGCGGAACCGTACCCTGATCGAAAAATCCCGGCTTATCCAGAGCACTGTTGCGAAGAAACTCGAAAGCGGTCCCATGCAGGGCGTTCGTGCCCGACTGGGTCACGACGACCACCTGGGCTCCCGCGCGCTTCCCATATTCGGCGCCGTAGGTGTCAGTGAGCACGTTGAACTCGCGGATCGCGTCGATTCCCAACATGTATCCGCTCACGCCGCCGGGAGTCACGGCGAGCTGGCTGGCCCCGGTATATTCGATGCCGTTCCACAGGAACAGATTGTCTCCGGGGCGCCGTCCCGCGACCGAAAAGCTGTTGCCGTCGCTAGTGGTGGTGTTGGCGCTCTTCATCGCCGTGTAGTTGATCGCGCCCGGATTGAGCGTGATCAGGTTGTCGAAGCTGCGGCCGTTGAGCGGCAATTCCTTCACGGCCTGCTCGCCCACCATTCCTGAAACCGAAGACGTCGTGGTGTTGACCAGAGGAGCATCTCCCGAAACGGTCACGGCCTGGGCGATCTCGCCCACCTCGAGCCGCACGCTCACTACCGCGTCCTGGCCCACTTCCAGATTGATCCCGGTGCGAACTGCCGCTTTAAAGCCGGTCTTTTCGATCTTGACTTCGTGCAGTCCCAGCGCCAGCGAAAGGACTCTGAAGTTGCCTGCCGCGTCGGTTGTCACGGTGCGGACTTCTCCGGTTTCCAGACTCTTCACCGTGACCGTTGCGCCGCTCACTCCGACGCCGGATGGGTCCTCGACGTGTCCGGAAATCGCCGCGGCCACTTGAGCCCGCAGAACTCCGGGCGCAAGGAGCAAAACCCCCAGCAGCACGTGCTTCGCGCACCACATCCTCATGCGGTCCCCCCCCAACGATTCTGAATTCTTAACTATATATGGTGGCACGCCGTAGGGCGAAACGGGATGGCTAAATAGCAGGGGCGTCCAATCCGGAGCTGCGTGCCGGCTAATGACCGAGTATTGACCTAGCTCTCCCGCCGCGATACCATAAGACCCGATTTCCAACGAGAGGCGATACGCATGAGACTGGTTCCACTTTCGCTGCTGCTGGCGCTGCCCGCAGTCCTGCTGGCGCAGCACGCTTACACCCCCGCTGACATCGAGGAAGGCGGGCGGCTGTTTCGCACAAATTGTGTTCTGTGCCACGGCCCCGACGGCGACCAAGTGCCCGGTATCGATCTCGGCCACGGGCGGTTCCGCCAGACCTACTCGGAAGCGGCGTTAGTCAAGATCATTCAAAATGGCATCCCCGGTACCGCCATGCCGCCGCACAATCTGGAGGACTATCGCGCCGAAATCATTTTGGCATACCTGCACTCCATCGCCACCAGCGGACGGGCGGTGACCGGCAATGGCAACGCGGCAAGCGGCAAGGCCATCTTCGAGGGCAAGGGAAATTGCGCGAGTTGCCACCGCGTGAACGGCGTGGGTTCGCGCGTTGGGCCGGATTTGAGCGATATAGGCTCGCTGCGCCGCACCGTAGAAATCGAGCAATCCATTCTCGATCCCAACGCCGAAGTGCTGCCGCAGAACCGCTTTTACCGGGTGGTTACGAAACAGGGCGAAACCATTACGGGCCGCTTGCTGAACCTGGATTCATTCAACGTCCTGCTGCTCGATTCCAAAGAGCGTCTGCTCTCGCTGCAACGCTCCAACTTGCGCGAAGCGGACTTTGTTAAGGACTCACCGATGCCTTCCTACCGCGGTAAACTCAGCACGCAGGAATTGGCGGATGTGGTGGCTTACCTGCTTTCCTTGAAAGGTCTCTGACGAAATGGTTACGACAATGACGCGACGCTTAATAGTTCTTTTATCGATTGCCGGAAGTCTTTCTGCGCAGGTGACCTTCGACCGCCTGGTGAACGCCAGCAAGGAGCCGCAGAACTGGCTTACCTATTCCGGAAATCTGATGAGCCAGCGCTACACTCCGCTCGATCAGGTGACGCCGCAGAATGTCAAGAACCTGGAGCTGAAGTGGCTCTTCCAGGCGCGGTCGCTCGAAAAGTTCGAAGCTACGCCGCTGGTGGTCGACGGCATCATGTACACGGTACAGGCGCCCAATGACGTGGTTGCGCTCGACCCGGTGACCGGCCGCGTTTTCTGGATCTATTCGTACGCGCCTTCTCCGCTGTCGCGCCCCTGCTGCGGCCGTGTCAATCGCGGCGTTGCCGTTGCCGGAGACACGCTGTTCATGGGCACCATCGACGCCCATCTGGTCGCGATCGACGCCAAGAACGGAAAGCCGCTGTGGAACACCACGGTGGCCAAGGCAGAGTCCGGCTATGCGCATCACGCACGCGCCGCTGATCGTGAAAGACAAGGTGATCGTCGGCGTGGCGGGCGGCGAATACGGCATCCGCGGCTTCATCGCGGCCTATGACGTGAAGACCGGCAAGGAAGCCTGGCGCTTCAACACCATCCCCGGTCCCGGCGAACCCGGCCACGAAACCTGGACAGGCGATTCCTGGAAAACCGGCGGCGCATCGGTGTGGGTGACCGGCTCCTACGATCCCGACCTCAACCTCACTTATTGGGGAATCGGCAACGCGGGCCCCGATTACAACGGCGACGTTCGCGTCGGCGACAATCTCTACACCAGTTCGGTGGTCGCGCTCGATGCCGACACCGGCAAGCTCAAGTGGCATTATCAGTTCTCGCCGCACGACGAGTTCGATTACGACTCCGTGCAGGTTCCGGTGCTCGCCGACATCACTTGGCAGGGCAAGCCGCGCAAGGTGATGCTGTGGGCCAACCGCAACGGCTTCTTTTACGTGCTGGACCGGGCCACCGGCAAGTTTCTGCTGGGCAAGCCTTTCGTCGAAGTGAACTGGGCCAGCGGATTTGACGAAACCGGCCGCCCGATGCGCGTCCCCGGTAAAGTGCCCTCACCCGAGGGAACCGTGATTTTTCCTGGCAATCAGGGCGGCACCAACTGGTATTCGCCGTCGTTCAGTCCGCGCACCGGATTGTTTTACATTCCGTCCTGGGTGAATTATTCGTCGATCTATCTAAGCGGCAGGCAAGAGTACGACCGAAGGGAATCGCTATCTCGGCGTCTCGCCGCGCTCCGTCATCGGCGGCATGCTGGCTGCCCGCGTTAATACGCGCAAGGAAGACGAAGGCTACGGCGCCATACGCGCCATCGACCCCATGACGGGCGACCGCAAGTGGGAGTTCAAGATGAACGACGTCACCGATGCGGGCGTCCTGAGCACGGGCTCCGATCTGGTATTTTCCGGCGGCCGCGAAGGCTATTTCTATGCTCTCAACGCCCGCAACGGGGAACTGCTGTGGAAGACCAGTGTGGGCGGAGGCGTTGCTTCCGGACCCATGAGCTACTCAATCGGCGGCAAGCAGTATATCGCCATCTCCGCGGGCAATTCGCTGTTCGTATACGGGCTGCGGGAGTAGGCCGGCGCAGCGGGTTTGAACTACTGGTGTGGTAGCATCGTCAGAGATAGGTTGGGCCCACTCAGCGCCGGTGCTCCCAGGCACCAGTTTTGGTAGTGAGAGTTGCCGGCTCTAAGTTCATGAACGACTGCATTAGTTTCAAAAGGCCAAGCCTCGAAGATTCTTGCCAAGATACCGGCGGACCGTCCAATTCCAGCTATAGGCGCACAATGGCGCCGGTCTTGTTAGTCATCATTGCGATGGCGGCGACCGCGCTGCGCGCCGAACAGCCGATCGCCTACTCGCATAAAATACACATCGAGCATGGATTGCAGTGCCTGGATTGTCACAGCGGAGCCGACACCGGTGCGCGCGCGACTATTCCATCGGTATCCAAGTGCATGTTGTGCCATGCCAAAATCGCAACCGATAATCCGGAAGTCAAGAAAGTGGCGGAGTTTGCGGCCGCGGGGCGCGAGATACCATGGCAACGGGTCTACGGCTTTGATCCCGCCGCACTTGTGAAGTTCCAACATGCGCCGCATATTCGCGCTGGCGTGCAATGCGCCCGCTGTCACGGCGATATGACGCAAGCAGCCACCGCGCAGCCGCTCGTGAAGCACAACATGGGGACGTGTTTGAGTTGTCACCGCCAGAACCACGCCTCCGAGGATTGCGCTACATGCCACTACTAAGCGCCTGGACGCGAACGCGCCATTCGATGGCCTCTGTGATGGCAGACGGCCTGGCGAAGCGGCCGGCCCGGAGGGCGGCTGAAATAATGCCGGCCCGGAGGGCGGCCTACTAAATATGGACCGGCGCGTCTTCTTCCGGATTCTGTCGGCAACCTCCGCCGGAGCCCTTACCGCGGGCTGCGGAACCAATGTCGGCAAATTAATGCCGCTGCTGGTGCCGGATCATGAAATCGTCCCCGGAGAGGAACAGTGGCACCCGGCGGTTTGCACCGCATGCAGCGCGGGATGCGGAACGCTCGCGCGCATCATGGAAGGCGAGCGCGTCACCATCGACAAGGGCGAACAGGTTCGCGAGCGCGTGGCGGCCGTTAAGAAGATCGAAGGCAACCCGCTCGATCCCGTCACCGGGGGCAGGTTGTGCGCCAGGGGACAGGCCGCGGTGCAGGCTTTGTATCATCCGGACCGTTTGCGCGGTCCCATGCAGCGTTCGGGCGAGCGCGGCAGCGGACAATTCGCGGCAACCTCCTGGGATACGGCAATCGCCACGGCATCCGAAAAAATCGCTAAGGCGCGAGCCGCCGATCCGGGCAAAATCGTGATTCTCAGCGGCGGGGCCGCCAGCACCCGTTCGCTGGCGCTCGACCGCTTTGCCAAGTCATTGAAGGCGCCGGCTCCCATTGCCTGCTCCATTACGGATCATCCGGTGGAACGCAAAGCGGCGCAAATCGTTTTCGGATGGGTAGGCCAGCCGGTCTACGACCTGGCAAACGCACATTTTGTATTAGGTGTCGGCGCGGACTTCCTGGGCGGTTGGAGTTCGCCAGTTCATTACGCGCGTCAGTATGGAGCTTTCCGGCAAGGGCGGCGCGAGGTGCGCGGGCGTTTGGTGCAGGCGGAATCACGGCTGTCGATTACCGCAGCCGCGTCGGATCGATGGCTGCCGGTGCGCCCCGGAACCGAGCCCCAGCTCCTGGCGGCGGTGGGGCGCATCCTGCTCGACACCAAACTCGCGCGCAATGCCAAGGATCTCCCGAAGCCGGCGGCTGATGCTTTCCGCGCCGCCGACGTGAAGACGCTGCTCGCGATGTGCGGCCTCGACGAGAAACGCGTTCGCGAAGCGGTACAGGAGTTGGGTGAATCGCCGGCCCCGCTAGTGATTGGCGGAGCTTCCGTTGTGCAGAGCAATTCGCTCGATGCCGTGATTGCCTCGCACTATATCAACGTCATGCTGGGAAATATCGGCAAGCCCGGAGGCATTCTGGCGCCCGCGAAACAGGCCATCGCTCCGGCCGAGAACTATCGCGTGGCGGAAGCTCTCGCGCAAGCGCAGGTGGTCCTAATCGACGGCGCGAATCCCGCGTATCTGTTACCGAAGTCCAGCGGAGTTGCGGACGCGCTGAAGCGGGCGGAAACGGTGATCAGCTTTGGATCTTTCCTGGATGATTCGAGCGCATGGGCGGACTTGATCCTGCCGGATCACGACACGCTGGAATCCGAAATCGCGCTGGTGCCGGCGGTTTCGACGCGAGTGGGGATGGCGGCCGCGACGCCGTTCATTCGACCGCTGTATGATACCCGAGCGGTGGAACGAACGCTGGCCGAGATCGCGGAGAAGATGCAGGTGGCCTATGACGGCGTCAGCGTGAGAGAAGTGCTCGAGCCGCTTGCCGGTGGCGAAATGACGGTAGACAATATCCTGCATCAAGGCGGCATTTGGAACGACGCCGCGCCCGCGGTCGCTCCGCATATCGCCGCCGCGAAATTTGAAATCGCTTCTTCCGCGATGCCTGGCGACGCCGCGCAGTTCCCGCTGGAGTTCCAGCCTTATGCCTCCCTGCAGTACCACGATGGATCGGGCGCGAACCTTCCGTGGATGCAGGAGCTGCCCGATCCCGTTTCGAGCACAATCTGGGGATCGCCGGTGGAACTCGATCCCAAAACCGCCGCGGGCCTGCGCGTGGCCAATGGCGACATCGTACGCGTCGAGTCGGCGCACGGCTCGATAGACGCACCCGCCTATGTGAATCCCGGAGCGATTCCGGGCGTAGTGAGCATGCCCATCGGCGACGGACACACCCATTACACGCGTTACGCCTCCGGGCGCGGCGCGAATCCGCTGTCGATCTTGGCGCCCGTGTATGAGAAGTCGACGGGCGCATTGGTTATGGGTGGCACGCGCGTGAAAGTATCGCGCGGTGGGAGATCGCAAGCAGTGGATCCAGTTCTCGACGCCGGACCGTGAAGAAAGAGACATCCGCAGGTAAACGCATGGAACATCGTTGGGGAATGTCGATTGATCTGGACCGCTGCACCGGCTGCGAAGCGTGCGTCGTCGCGTGCCATGCGGAAAACAATCTGCCGCTGTCGAGCCCGGATCAGGCCGAGAAGGGCCGCACCGCGCACTGGATTCGGGTGGATCGCTACTACGAAGGCGAATTTCCGGACGTGAAAGTGAAATATCGTCCGGTGCTCTGCCAGCAGTGCGATAACGCGCCCTGCGAGCCGGTCTGCCCTACCTACGCGACTTATCACAATCCTGAAGGACTGAACGTTCAGGTTTACAATCGCTGCGTCGGCACGTTTTATTGCGCCAACAATTGCCCTTACACGGTGCGCTTCTTCAATTGGTTTGCGCCGGAATGGCCCGAGCCGCTGCAGTTGCAGCACAACCCGGATGTCGCCATTCGTCCGGCCGGGGTCATGGAAAAATGCACCTTCTGCGTGCAGCGTATCCAGCGCGGCAAACGGGATGCGGCGGAGGAGAAACGTCCGCTAGCCGACGGCGAGATCCAGCCCGCATGCGTGCAATCGTGCCCGGCGGAGGCGATGGTGTTTGGCGATCTGAACGATCCCGAAAGCCGGGTGTCGAAGCTGGCCGGAAGCGGGCGCTCGACGCAGTTCTTGGGCGAGCTCGGCACGAAGCCCAAAGTTTTTTACTTGGAGAGGGCCAAGTAAAGCATGGCGGCGTCCGCACCCGAGTTGTTGCCGTACGCAAAAATTCGCGAGGATCTGTTCCGCCCGCTATCGAGAGGAAGCGCGCGTTATTGGATTACCATCTGCGCCGCGCTATCCGTAGTGATTTTGGGCACGGTGGCATGGGGCATCCAGGTGCGCGACGGGATGGGTGTCACGGGCCTGAACCGTCCGGTCTTCTGGGGCTTCTACATCGTAGATTTCGTATTCTGGATCGGCATCTCGCACGCCGGTACCCTGATCTCCGCGATCCTTCGTCTCACCGATGCCGCCTGGCGCAAGCCGGTGACGCGCGCGGCGGAAGCGATTACGGTCTTTTGCCTGATGATCGGCGGCATGTTTCCCATCATTCACCTGGGCCGTTCCTGGTTGTTCTACTGGCTCATTCCTTACCCTAACCCGCGTCTGCTGTGGCCGAATTTCCGCTCGCCGCTGCTGTGGGACTTGGTTGCCATCCTTACTTATGTGACCGGCAGCGTCATTTACCTTTACTTGCCGCTCATCCCCGACATGGCGCAACTGGCCGAGCACAACGTCCCCTGGCGCCGTAAACTGTATCGAATTCTTTCGCTGGGATGGACCGGCAGCGACCGCGAATGGCATGCGCTGGAACGCGCCATGAAGCTGATGGCCTGCATCATCCTGGCCGTGGCCATTTCGGTGCACACGGTGGTCTCGTGGGATTTCGCGATGTCGATCGCCCCCATGTGGCACAGCACCATCTTCGGTCCTTACTTTGTTACCGGAGCGATCTTCAGCGGCATCGCCGCCCTCTTGTTGGTGTTGGGCATCCTGCGGCGCGCCCTGGGCCTGGAATTGTACCTGACCAAACATCACTTCAATAATCTGTCGAAGCTCCTGCTGCTGATGAGCTTGCTGTGGTTCTATTTCACCTTCGCCGAATATCAGACCGTCTGGTACGGCAACGAGCCGAGTGAGATGGCGGTCTTCGCGAGCAAAATTCGCGGGGCCTATGCGCCCTTCTTCTGGACCATGGTGGTCTGCAATTTCGTGGTGCCGTTTATTTTACTGGGGATACGAAAATTGCGGACCATCACCACCGCAATGATCAGTTCCGTGTGTGTTCTCATCGGAATGTGGCTGGAGCGCTATCTGATTGTTGTGCCCACGCTGGGCAATCCAAGAATGAATGCAGCCTCCGGTGTGTATGTGCCCACCTGGATCGAATTCGCGATCACGGCCGCGACCTTTGCCGGAATGATCGTGCTATACCTGTTGTTCTCCAAGTTGTTTCCGATTATCGCGGTGTGGGAGTTTAAGCCGCACCCGGTGGAGGACGCCTAGGCGTGTATTTGATTGCGGATTTCCGGGAGCAGCCCAAGCTCGAAGCCGCGATTCTGGCGTTGAAGGCGGCCGGTATCGGCGCCGGCGACATGGACGTGTTTTCTGAAGAACCGGTCGAGTTTCACCGCGGAATTTTGGACCGGCCTAGCCGCATGTCGCTGGTGGCGGTAGCTGGGGGCGATTCGCAACTGGGGGACTGGCAACCGCCGGCGTTTACGCCGCGCAGCACAATTACCCGCTGATCACTGGCGGAATGCCGGTCTTTTCGTTCTGGGGAACGGGGGTAATCACCTACGAGACGACGATGCTGGGATCGGTACTGGCCACGTTCGGCTGGTTCCTCTGGGAAAGCGGCCTGCTGCGCAAGCGCGACAAGAACATTCCCGTGCCGACCGTGCTGCCTGGCGTCATGTGTCTGCGTGTGCGCTGTTTCGACCCTAATGTGACTCGCGCGCGGCAGATCCTTGACAGTGCGGGCGCCACTGACATTGCGCGAAAGGAAGTCGCGTGAGAATTTTTTCCGCCGCCGCTCGGGCGCACTTGCCGGCGGCGATCGCCCTTGCGATGCTCATGCCTGCATTAACCGCACAGGATCTCCCGGCGGGAAAAGGGCGAGAGACGTTCAAGACGATTTGCACTTCTTGCCACGACGCCGAGACCACCACAAACCTGCGCAACACGCGCAGCGGTTGGGCAGACGTGATCGCGACCATGAAAAACAACGGTGCGGATGGGACTGCGGCCCAGTTCACCGAAGTCCTGGATTACCTCACCCTGAATTTCGGCAAGAAAGAAGGCGGCAAGAAAGAAGATGGTTCGGCGAACAAGGCCGGCTCGTCCGCCGGTTCATCGGCCGGCGGCGCGCTTAGCCGCGAAAGACCGGCGGCGCCGGTCACCCTGCGCCCGGTTCCGTGGGAAAAGAACCGCTTGAAAATCGGGCAGGCGATCTATCGCGAAAATTGCGTGGTTTGCCACGCGGTAGAAGCTGGGAGCCCGAACAAGCTGGGGCCGAGTTTCTATCATCTATTCCAGCGCGACAAAATGCCGCAGAGCAACGTCAAGCCGGATCGTCTCCTGATCGCCGGGAAAATACGGGTAGGCGGCAAGCTGATGCCCTCCTTCGCGAAAAAGCTAACCTCGGCGGATATCGAGGCTCTCCTCGATTACCTGCAATCGAAATAAGGCGCAATCGAAATAAGGCGCTGGCTCCCGCCAACAAAATCGTGTATAGTGTCCAAGGTTCTTGAGAACAAGTTCGTCAGCAATGCTCGAAGGGAGATCGGTTATGACGCATAAGCTCAAAGTGGGAGCAGGCTTGGTTGCAGTCGTCGCGGCGCTAGGTGTCGGCTCCGCTGTGCTCCAAAAGCGCGCGGTTGCGGCGGCCTCCGGAGGACAGGCGCCAAGATTTGAAGTGAATCCGCTGTGGCCGAAGCCTCTGCCGAACCAGTGGGTGATCGGGAACACGATCGGCGTATCGGTGGATTCCAACGATCACATCTGGATCATTCATCGCGCTGGCTCGCTCGAAGCCAAGGAAACTTACCTGGCTACGAACAGTGCGCGCTGCTGCATCGCCGCGCCGCCGGTGCTCGAATTCGACGAAGAAGGCAACCTGCTGAATTCCTGGGGTGGCCCCGGCAAGGGCTACGACTGGCCGCTGTCGAACCACGGGATCACGGTCGATTATAAAGGGAACGTCTGGATCGGCGGCAATGGCCGCGGCACGCCTCCCGGCTCCACCAGCAAGAAGAAGGAAGGCACGCCGATGGAAGATCAGACTTCGGCGGCCGGCTACTATCACGACAATCAGGTTCTCAAGTTCACCCAGGACGGGAAATTCCTGATGCAGATCGGCAAGCCCGGCATGAGCAAGGGCAGCAACGACACCGAAAACCTCCGGCTGCCTGCCAAGCTTTTCATCGATAAGAAGACCGATGAGGTGTACGTTGCCGACGGCTACGGGAACCGCCGCGTGATCGTGTTCGACGCCACCACCGGCAAGTTTAAGCGCTACTGGGGCGCCTACGGCCACAAGCCCGACGACACGAACCTCGGCAATTATAATCCCAGCGCCCCCATCGCGCAGCAGTTCCGCAACCCGGTACACTGCGCCGATGTCTCCGACGACCGGTTCGTGTACGTGTGCGACCGCGTGAACGACCGCTTGCAGGTTTTCAAGACCGACGGGACCTTTGTAAAAGAACAGATCTACGACAAAAACACCTTGGGCGACGGATCGGTGTGGGATGTGGCCTTCTCGAAAGATCCTCAACAGCGGTACCTGTATATCGCCGATGGCGCCAACGAGAGGGTCAACATCGTCGACCGCCAATCGCTCCAGGTAGTCAGCAGCTTCGGCGACGGCGGGCGCCAACCCGGCGAATTCTACGCCGTCCACAGTATCGCGACCGATTCGAAAGGCAACATCTTCACCACGGAAACCTATCGTGGACAGCGTGTCCAGAAGTTCGAATACAAGGGCATGGGCCCGGCCAAAGCAGACCAGGGCGTGCCCTGGCCGAGTAAGCGGTAGCGGTCCAGTTATCGCGAGAAGATCTATTTTCAGCGTACGCACTCCGGGGGCCAGCTAGCCCCCGGTTTTCGTTTGCGCGTTTTCGTTTGTGACGAACGCTGGCCGGATCGCTGATACACTTACCTGAGGAGAAAAACATGCGAGTTTCAAGCAAGATGTTGTGGGGAGCCGCGGTCCTTCTGGCATCCGCGGTGGTGTTGAGCGCCGAGACACCCTTTGATGTGTTCTTCGGTGCAGACGATATATCCGCCATGATCGCCAAGGCGAAGAGCTGAGCGGAAACCGGATCAGGGAAACTTTGTTCAGCGATTATGGGCAGCGCCTCCGTATCACGCGAGCTTGGAATACCGCGTTCACGGAATCGACACCCCCCCTAACGTTCACGAGCAGGATAAAGAAATCATCTATGTGGTCCAAGGCGCCGCCAAGCTAACCATGGGCGGGCATCTTCGCGACGAGCACCGGACCAACGCGGCGAATCGGCAGGGCACCGCCGTCGATGGCGGGACGTCGCGGCTTATCTCCAAAGGCGCTTGGATACTGGTTCCCGAAAACACCCCCCATTCCTTCACCGAGATCCCGGATACGTTCGTGATCATTTCGCTGCACGTGCCTAAGGACGGCGCTGCAAAGTAGAATAGTGGGGCTCGGTCATGAGCGAGAAGTATGAGGTTCGATCTCTTGCGTAGTTGGCAGCGGCCGGTGTCGGCTCGTGTGGCTGCGGCCGCGGCTATCGTCGCAGCTCTGCTTGTCACGCCAAGCCTCCTCCGCGCTCACGACATCCCGAATGATGTAACCGTCCAGGCATTTCTGAAGCCCACCGGCGACCGGTTGCATTTGCTGGTCCGCGTGCCTCTGAAGGCCATGCGCGACGTCGACTTCCCGGCCCGTGGGAAAGAGGGCTTTTTGGATATCGAGGGCACACGCCCCGTTGCTGTCCCGATGCCGCCACGCTATGGATCTCCAACTTCATAGACCTGTACGAGAACAATGCCATCCTGCCCAAGCCGCGCGTGGTTGAGACGCGCTTGTCTTTGCCATCGGACCGGTCCTTCACCTCGTACGAGGGAGCCATGGCGCATCTCGCCGGTCCAAAACTAGACACGAACGTGTTCTGGGACCAGGTGATGCTGGACGTTCTGTTTGAATATCCCATCCATTCGAATCGATCCAGATTTTCCATCGACCCGGGCGGGTTGAACCGCCTGGGACTCAACGTGGTTACCGTGCTCAGCTATGTGCTGCCCGACGGAACGATTCGTGCGTTCGAATTCACCAGCGATCCGGGACTGGTCCGGCTGGACCCGCAGTGGTATCAGGCGGCTGGAAGATTCGTCGAACTCGGTTTCAAGCATATTCTGGACGGAACCGACCATCTGCTGTTCCTGTTCTGTCTGGTGATTCCGTTCCGGAAATTCCGGGCGTTGATTCCGGTCGTGACGGCTTTCACGGTGGCGCACTCCATGACGCTGATCGCGTCCGCGTATAACCTCGCGCCCGACGCGTTGTGGTTCCCGCCACTGATTGAAACCTTGATCGCGGTTTCGATTGTTTACATGGCGCTCGAAAACATCGTTGGCGGCGCCACCGTTAAACGCCGCTGGATGATCGCCTTCGGCTTCGGACTGGTGCATGGATTCGGCTTCTCTTTCGCGCTCCGGCAGACGCTGCAACTGGCGGGATCGCACATGCTGACCTCTCTGTTGTCGTTTAACATCGGCGTCGAACTGGGCCAGTTGCTGGTGCTGGCGATGCTGATCCCCGCGCTCGATCTTCTGTTCCGCTATGGAGTGCCGGAACGCACCGGCACGATCATTCTCTCCGCGCTGGTGGCACACACGGCCTGGCATTGGATGATGGATCGCTGGGGAATCCTGAGCCAGTATCGCATCGGAATGCCGGCCTTTGACATAGCGCTGTGGGCAAGCGTCTTGCGATGGCTGATGTTCATCGTTATCGGTGGCGGCGCAGTCTGGTTCATTGCGGGCCTGGTGCGGGAACGCAATGCGAAGCGCCTGGGCGTCCGGGTCCAAGAGGACCAGATGGACCCATCGAGCGTCGAGCGGTAGGACAGGCCCATGGCCTGTCATTCCTAATAACGACAGGCCATGAGCCTGTCCTACTGCCTCATGAGTTGGAAGCTTGAAAGTGGGCTTCCTCCAGTAGATCCAGTAGATCCAGTAGATCCAGTAGATCGCGTACTGTTGACTGCGCACGGCTTCCGTGGGCCGCACTATCATAATGTAAGAGAGCCCGCCCGTCATGATTCAATCCACGCCCCGCGGCATTGTACTCCAATTCGCCCTCACGGCGGCGCTGCTGTTTCCACTAATTTCCCTCTCGGCGTGTAACTCCGCGCCGGCCAAACCCAAAACCCCTCTGGTCGGCTGGCGCCACATAACCGATTTCTCGGGGCGGGGCAGCACCCAGACCGAATCCTTCAATATCGAGGCCACGCAATGGCGGATCAAGTGGGAGGCCAAGGGGGACACCACGCCCAGTACCGGAACGCTGCTCGTTATGGTGAACAGCGCGGTTAGCGGACGCCCCATTGCCCTGGGCCTCGAGCACAAAGGTAACGGCAAGGGTATCGCGTATGTTACTGAGGATCCCCGCTTCTATTACTTGGTAGTTACTTCCAATAACTTGGATTGGTCCTTTAGCATCGACGAAGAGGTCCTGGGACAACCCAAAGGCTCTTAGTGGCGGGCTTAACCGCCCCCCATAGCCGACCCCATCGCCTACCCTCTCGATGGGACCTAAATCTTTTCCCGCACCCCCTTGCGGCTTTTCCCCGAGGGTGTATAATTGTTCCCGTATTGAAGCCAATTAACTTTGTGACTAAGCAGCGTCTTCCGGGTTCGGAGCAAGCTGTTGTAGTTTCAGGGATACTGGCCATTCGATCGTTGACGGCATGACATCTGATCGCGTAAGATTGTTTCGCACGAACGGGTTCGCACGAGCAGTTCGGCACCAGCAGGTTTGCATAAAGCAGGTTTGCATTTAGCATGATTTGCATAAACACGATTCACGTAACAGCGTTGCACGGCCCAAGCTGTGCGACCATCGAGGTGATCTAAATTATGGCGGATAAGAATAATATGGAAGACGCCCCCAAAGGGATCTCTAGACGCAGTGCGATAAAGGGCGTGATCGCGGCAGGCGCTGTTTCATCGTCTGGCGCTTACCTGTTCCGCACGTCCACCGTGCGGGCGCAGCAGTCGGCGGCGGGCTCCGTCGAGCGTCTGGTTACTCTCAACGTCAATGGACAGCAGCGGCGGGTGGACGTGATGAAGCAGGAAACCCTCAACACCACGCTGCGCTACAAACTTGGTCTCACCGGCTCGAAGCTGGGCTGCGACCGCTCCGAATGTGGCGCGTGCACTGTTCTGATCGACGATGTGCCCCATTATTCCTGCTCGATCTTGACGCACACGACTCGCGGCAAGAACATCGTCACCATTGAAGGTCTGGCCAGTCCGAACGGCACCCTCCACCCGGTACAGCAAGGTGTGGTTGAGGAGCAGGGCTTCCAGTGCGCCTTCTGCATGCCGGGCTTTGTGATGGCGACGGTCGGATTCCTGAAAGTGAATCCCTCGCCGACGCGGGCCGAACTGGCTCACGGTGTTTCCGGCAACCTATGCCGGTGTCAGGACTACGACAAGATCCTCACCGCTCTGATGAAGGGCGCCGAGAACTTAAGGAAGGTAAGCTAACATGCCGGCAGCCAGGACGACTCCGATCGATTCTACCCATAAGCTGGTTGGAAAGAATTACCAGACCCCGGACTTGGTCGCCAAAGTGACCGGAAAGGCTAAGTACGCCGAGGACTATCGTGTCGACGGCATGCTGTTCGCCAGACTGCTGCTGAGCCCGATGCCGCATGCCCGGGTGGTCAGCATTGATGCCTCCGAAGCCTTGGCTATGCCAGGCGTAAAAGGGATTCTCACGGCCGACGATCTTCCGTCTCCCGCCGACGGCATGACGGATTTGGGCCAGGTCATTCCCGCGAATAGGCTGGCGGACCGCAGCTTGACGATGGAGCCCATGTATCAGGGCGAGCCGATTCTCGCGGTTTGTGCCGTCGACGAATTGACTTGCGCCGAAGCCATCGAGAAGATTCACATTACTTACGAGCGTCTCCCGCATGTGGTGGATCCCTTCGTGAGTCTGCGTGAGGGCGGCCCGAACGCGCGAGTGCAGGGCAACGTCTGGATCCGGCCGGAAACTCCCAAGGCCGTTCCGGGCCAGCCGCCGCCACTTCCGCCCGCCGCCCAGGTCCAGGAACTTAAGTGGACCGAAGAAGATTTCGCGACCGCCAAAGACGGGCAGATGCCAATGGGCAAGCCCGCCGAGGAATGGTCGTACGGTGACTGGGAAGCGGGACTGAAGAAGGCCGACCTGGTTCTGGATGAGACTTTCGTTACGCCCAATACCAGCCATCAGCCGCTTGAAACTCGTACCACCATGGCGTACTGGCAGAACGGGAAGGTTTACGTTCACACCGGGACCCAAAGCACTTCGCAAACGGTCCCAGCGCTCGCGCGCTGGTTAGGTCCGAACATTAAGAGTCCCGATGACGTAATAGTCATCAGCGAGTACACCGGTGGTGGATTCGGCAGCAAAATCACCAGCTCGATTTCGGCAATCATTCCGTGCATCCTCTCGAAAAAGGTCGGCGCTCCGGTGATGATGCGGATCAGCCGTGAGGAAGAACACTTTATCGGCCGCGCGCGCCCTAGCGTGCATGGCCGCGTGAAGGTAGGGTTCACCAAGGATGGCCGCATCACCGCCATGGACATGTATACGGTCTGCGATAACGGATCGTATGACGCACAGGGCGATGGCATGACCTCCGGGCGCATCGCTTCACTGATGTATCAGCCGCCGGCCATGCGCATGCGCGGTGTCAGTGTGATCACGAATACTTCGCCTCGCGTTTCGCAAAGCCAGCCGGGCGGCTTCCAGGGTATCGTGCTGATGGAGCCGATTATGTCCAAGGCGGCCCGCAAGCTGGGGATCGATCCTGTGGATATTCACAAAATCAATGCCCCCACGGGCAAGGCCGAGGTTGGCCCTCCAGTTCGCGGGAAGCGGCCCTATATCACCAGCAGTTTCATTCGCGAGGCGCTGGACCGCGGGCGTGAGTTGTTCAACTGGGATCAGCGCAAGATGCAAGCCAAGCGCAGCGGTACCAAAGTGCGCGGTATCGGTGTCGCGACCAGCGCGTTTGTAGGCGGTTCCATCGGATTCGATGGACTGTTTATTATCAAACCGGATGGCCACATGTACGTGCAGAGCGGTATTGGCAATCTGGGAACCGAGTCGGTACACGATTGCAACCGCGTCGCCGCCGAAATGGTGGGAATGCCATGGGAGAAGGTTGAAATCACGTGGGGCCAAACCACGCGGAACCTGCCTTGGGCTTGCCCCTCGGGCGGCAGCCAGACCACTCACGCGATGACTCGTGCGGCCTACATCACGGCCACCGACGCCATCCAGAAACTGCAGCAGATCGCCGCCAAGGACCTCGGCGGAAAGCCCGACGATTACGTGGTTGCCAATGAGCGCGTATTCCGCAAGGGAGGCGGCGCTGGCATGAGCCTAGCGCAGGCCGCCAAGCGGGCGATCGAACTCGGCGGCATCTACGATGGCCACGAGTTGCCCAAGGGCATCAACAAAATGACGGCGGCTTCGGCTACCGCGCTGGCTGGGCAGGGACTCCTGGCGGTGGCTCGCGACACCATGCCGCGCGATGGCCTGACTCACTCCTTCGTCGCTGGTTTTGCGGAAGTGGAAGTCGACCTCGAAACCGGCAAGTACTTCATCAAGGACTACCTGGCGGTTGCCGATGTGGGAACCGTACTCCATCCCCACGCTCTCGGCGGTCAGGTTCTGGGCCGCTCCACGCTCGGAATCGGTCACGCGCTGAGTCAAAAGTGGGTTTACGACCAACACTACGGCATCCCACTGGCCAAGCGATTCCATCACAACCGGCCGCCTACGATCCTGGACGTTCCGGTGGACATGAAATGGGATGCGGTGAATATCCCGGATCCTGAAACTCCGGTTGGATCACGCGGTATCGGTGAGCCTCCGGTCGGCGCCGGTTGCATGGCGATCGTAAACGCACTCTCCGACGCTTTGGGAGACGACGTTTTCCGCCGCGCTCCGGTAATGGCAGATACAATTCTGGCTTCTCTCGAAGCTGGGCACCCCATGGAAGAGGGCCTGACGGCTCACATTTAGGAGACTTGAATATATGGCTATCATTCGCGACATCATGCCGGCGTTCGAGCTCTTCCAGCCGGCAACCATTGGAGACGCTCTGGGCTTGCTCGATGAGCACGGCAGCGACGCCTGGGTTATGGCGGGCGGACTCGATACTTTTGACTGGCTGAAAGACCGTATCAAACGGCCCAAAGTAGTCATCGACCTCAGCCAGGTGAGCGAGCTGCGAGGCATTAAAGAGGTGAACGGCGGCCTCGAAATCGGCGCCACAACCACGCTCACCGAGGTGGTACGCAACCCGATTGTGAAGGAGAAGTTCAGTATCCTTTCGACCGGGGCGGAGCTGGCCGCCTCCCCGCAGATTCGCAACCAGGGCACCCTCGGCGGCAACGTATCGCAGGACGCGCGCTGCTGGTATTACCGCGGCGGCTGGAAGTGCTATCGCGCCGGCGGCAACATCTGCTTTGCGGATACCCCGACGGCGGTCAATCGTGAGCACGCCATCCTGCACGCCGATCGTTGCGTGGCTGTCAATCCATCCGACAGCGCTCCGGCGCTGATCGCGCTGGAAGCGCAGATGGTGATTCGCAACACCAAAGGCGAGCGTGTGGTCAACGCCGAAGACTACTTCGTCGGACCGGCCATCGATATCACCCACATGACGGTTCTGAAGCCGGGCGAGTTGTTGACGGCCATCCGTATCCCGGCTACTTGGGCCGGCGCGCAGTTCTACTTCGAGAAGGTCCGCGACCGCCAGGTCTGGGACTTCCCGCTGATGAACGTCGCTTCCGCCATGGTAGTGAACGGCGGCAACATCGAGAAGATTCGAATCGTAATTAACGCCGCCGCGGCAACGCCGCTGCGTTTGACAGCCGTCGAGGATGCAGTGCGCGGTCAGCCTCGCAGCGTCGCCACCGGTGAGATGGCAGGCAAACTCGCCATCGTGGGCGCCGAGCCTCTCCGGTACAACGGCTACAAGGTTCCCCTGATGCGGAACCTGGTGAAGCGTGCGATTAGCGGTGTGGAGGAACCAAAGTGGGCGTAATTGAGACCGCGACAAATCCGTGGGGCCAGAGTGTTCCCATTCATATCGAGTTTTACCTGATGTGGGTAGCGGCCATCGGCGGACTCGCGTTTTTGATGGTGCATGCCATTTACGTGCAGTTTGTAGCCGCGAAGGCGGCTCACTCCGCCCCGATTTCCCCTGCACTCGAGGCGCGTTATCCCGAGAAGATAAAGCGGCACAGCGGGGTGGCCCGGTTATTTCACTGGGTCATGTCGATTGCGATGTTCGCGCTGCTGATTACCGCGTTTCTGCCGCGGATGGGGTATCCGTTTGCCTGGGTGACGTGGCACTGGATTGCAGGCCTGGTGCTGACCGCGTCTGTCATCTTCCACATCTTCCACGCATCGTTCTGGATGGATTTCTGGTCCATTTGGCCGGATAAGATCGATATGGAAGACGCCAAGCGGCGCTGGCTGCGCGCTACCGGGAAATCCGCTCCGGAGCCGCGCAAGTTCGCCAAGTATCCGATGGAAAACAAGATGTACCATCTCATCATCGTGCTGGCGGGCCTGTCGGTGATCCTGACAGGCGTCTTCATGATGAAGCGCGTACGGACTCCGTTTTTCGTGCGGAACCCGTATCTCTTTAGTGACTTTACCTGGGGCATGATGTATGTTCTGCATGGCCTCGCCGGCGTGGGATTGATCGGTTTGATCATGGTTCACGTCTATTTCGCCCTGCGGCCCGAAAAATTCGTGATCACCAAATCGATGATCGGTGGCGACCTGGACCGCGACTTCTATTTGGAGCATTACGATCAAGAGCGCTGGAAAGTCCCCGCGGCAAAATAGCGGTCTGCTCAACCATCAATGTTCAAAGAACTAGCGGCGCGCTGCGACGTTATTGAAGAGTGCTACGAGTACATGCTGGCCTTCGCCGGGCAAGGTCTGCCCGGTGAGGCTGGCAAAGGTGCAGTGATCCGCGATTTCCTCGGCCGTACCTCGGCCGCGCTTTCCGGTCTCTCCGCGGTCTGTGCCGATGCCGTCAAGCAGGAAGGGTTGGAGCACCCGGAACGCTATCAGGCCTTCTTAGGAGTGCTGGAGCGGGATGCCCAGGACTCGCTCGCAGCGATCGAAATTGTGCTTGCGCAACCCGTCATCAGTTCTCAGTTGATCGATAATCTGAACGCTTCCATCCATCTTCGCGCGTTGCTCACGGACCTGTTTTTGATCGACGAGATCGTCAAGGTCGCATCAAATCGACAGCGAACCTGCCAGCACCGCTAGCTCTGTCCTTGGCATCCGCGCGCATCCGGGCTTACAATAATCAAGGTGCCGAGGCCCTCCAATAGAGTGAGTGTCTGACCGTGCGCTTTCGAACTCATACGCAAAGAAGGAAGAGAAATTTACTATGGCTAAAATTGCATTTGTCGGACTCGGGATCATGGGCAAGCCCATGTCGAAGAACCTGCTCAAGGCGGGACATTCAGTCGTGGTTTTTGACGTCGCGCCGGCTCCCGTCGCCGAAGTTGTAGCGGCTGGGGGAACCGCCGCGAAGAGCAGCAAGGATGCCGCGTCGCAGGCCGATGTGATCATCACCATGCTTCCCGACGGACCCGAAGTGGAGGCTGCGGTGCTGGGCCCCGGAGGAATTCTGGAAGGCGCCGCCAAAGGCTCGACGGTGGTCGACATGAGTTCCATCAGCCCCGTCGTAGCGCAGAAAGTAGGCGCGGCTTGCGCGGCGAAGGGCGTCGAGTTCCTGGACGCACCAGTGAGCGGCGGCGAGCCTAAGGCGATCGAAGGCACCCTCGCGATCATGGTCGGCGGCGATGCCAAGAGCATTTGAAAGATCGAGCCCATCCTGAAGAACATGGGCGCCTCCGTTACGCTGACCGGTCCGGTCGGAGCGGGCAACGTAACCAAGCTCGCCAATCAGATCATGGTTGCCTGCAACATCGCCGCCATGGGCGAGGCCCTGACTCTGGCCACCAAGGCTGGTCTCGATCCCGAGGTCGTGTTTAACGCCGTCAAGGGCGGCCTGGCGGGCAGCACCGTCCTCAATGCCAAGGCGCCGATGGTGATCTCGCGCAATTTCCAGCCGGGCTTCCGCATCGCGCTGCACCAGAAAGACCTGCGCAACGCGCTATTGGCGGCCGAGTCCATGAAGGTCTCCCTTCCGCTCACCAGCGCCGTGCAGAACCAGATTGATGGCGCTCATGAACGATGGCAAGGGCAGTCTGGATCACTCGGCGATCGTGACCTTCGTCGAAAAGATGGCCGGCGTCGAGATCAAGAAAGCCGGCATCCGCCAAAGCCTGATAACGCGCCCATTTCACCGTACCAGCCTCTCCATGCGAGCGGCGGTTCGTCGCCTTCCGGGAATTTGCACACCGGGTACTTTTTCTCGCAATTTAGTTACCTGAAACTGGACTGGTCGAGTATAATACAAGACCATGTGGCCACAAAACTACGATCCCGTCGGCGGTAGCCTGGGACTTTCCGCGCTGGTAGCGATGCTGCCGGTTTTCGTCGTGCTGATATTGCTGGGAGTCTTCCGCAAGCCATCCTGGGTCGCCGCGATGGCCGGTTTTTTCACCGCCTTTATTACGTCAGTGGCGGTTTACCATATGCCGATGACTCAGGCGGTGAGTTCATCTTTCTATGGCGCGGCCAACGGAATGATGCCGATCGGCTGGATCGTATTTACGGCGATTCTGCTCTATCGGGTGACGGTCGATACCGGTAAATTCGAGATCATCAAGGATTCGCTCGGGAACATCACCAGCGATCGCGCCGTGCAGGCCCTGCTGATCGCGTTTGCCTTCAGTGGCTTCCTGGAAGGCGCTGCCGGATTCGGCACGCCGGTGGCAATTGCGGCCGCCATGCTGGCCGGCTTGGGCTTCCCGCCTTTTTTGGCCGCGAGCATTTGCCTGCTTGCGAATACCGCGCCGGTGGCGTTCGGCTCCATCGGCATTCCCATCGTCACGTTGCAACAGGTGACGGGCTTGCCGTTGGGTGGGCTGTCCGCCGACGTAGGACGCATGTGCGCGCCCATCGCGCTCATTCTGCCGTCGTACCTGATGCTGGTAATGGGAGGGTTGCCCGGGTTGCGCGCAGCGCTGCCAGCGGCCATCACCTGCGGCGTGGCATTCGCCGGAATGCAGTTCGCAATTTCCAATTACGTTGGCCCCTATCTGGCGGCCCTTCTCAGTGCGATCGCGGCTATGTGCGCTCTGCTGCTCTTGCTGAAGTTTTTGGACCCCGCCAGGTGACGAGAAGCGCCCACACTCGCGCCACACCCCGGGCGAAGTCTTTCTGGCGTGGAGCCCCTATTTAATGCTGGTGATTTTCGTACTTGTTTGGGGCACCCCCGTCACCAAAGCGTTTCTCAAGCTCGATAAGGCCACGGTCATTATTCACTGGCCGGCCCTGCACAACTTCATCACACGCATGCCCCCGATTACGCCCCAGCCGACGCCCTACCCAGCCAACTACACGTTCAACTGGCTGTCCGCTGCCGGTACCTCGTGCTTGTTTGCCTCATTCGCTTCGGCGCTGGTGTTGCAAGTGAGTCCCGTCCGCCTGGCGAAGCTGATGGGGGCCACGCTCAAGCAACTGGCACTGCCGCTGGTGACGATCGGGTTCGTGCTTGCGTTGGCCTACCTGATGAACTACTCCGGCCAGACAGCGACTTTGGGCTTGGTGATGGCGGCTACTGGCGCGGCCTTTCCGTTCTTTGGCACACTGCTGGGCTGGTTGGGCGTATTTCTCACCGGCAGCGACACTGCGTCCAATGCTCTCTTCGGAACCTTGCAGGTGGTCACTGCGAACCAACTGGGGCTGAATCCGGTCCTGTCGGCTGCCGCGAACTCAAGCGGCGGAGTGATGGGCAAGATGATCAGCCTGCAGAGCATCGCCATCGCCGCGGCGGCGACCGGAATGCCGCGCAGCGACGAATCCAAACTGCTGCGCTTCACCTTGAAGCATAGTATTTTCCTGGCTTGCGTGATGGGCGCGCTGGCGATGTTCTATTCGTACGTGGCGCCGAGCTGGGTCAAGTAGGCTGACTAAACGGTTGGCCTAAGCGCCGCGTAGTTCGGCGGCGAACGCGTCGAGCGCAATCGACTTCTGGATGTTGCGCCGCACCAGGATCGCCATCTCGTCCACCCGCGCTACCGCGGAGCGCAGCCAATCGAATGACACGCGGCGGGCGAGCGGCTCCAGTTGCCCGCGCACGTCCTCATTGCGCAGCGGCGCCACGCCGTTGGCCGCGCGCAGCACGTCTTCGAGCAGCACGTACAGCACATCCAGATACGCATCCAGTTTTTCGGTGCGGCGCGCTGCGATCGAATCGGAATGCTTCAGCCAGGTCCCAAACGGCTCCAGGCCGCTCGCGACCCGCAGCAGCGCCAGCATGGCATCGCGGCGGCGGTCGTAAGTCTCCAGATCCAGCGATACCGCGACGCCCGGCGAACCTTCGGCCAGACGCAAGCGGCGCTCCGCATGATCGAGCTGGCGCGCGGCCGCGAAGGCCCGCATCTCCGCGTCGGTCAGCCGCGACAATCCAAACGGGACGGCGCGCGAGCGGATGGTCGGCAGCAGATCGTAAGGATTGCGCGCGGTCATGATCAGGACCAGATGCGGCGGCGGCTCTTCCAGCGTCTTCAGCAGCGAATTGGCGGCCTGCTCATTGGCGCGATCGATATCGTCGATCAGGAACACGCGCCAGGATCCTTTCAGCGGCTTGAGCGACGCGCGGTCTTTCAGCAGGCGCATCTGCTGGATGGTGAGCTGGCGCAGCGGCCCATCTGGAGCGAAGGTCAATACATCTGGATGCGAGCCGAAGAACAGCGGGTCTTCGTTGCGCTTGTCCGACGGCCACTTTTCGCGATCCGCAATGATTTCGAGATTCGTTTGAAGGCTCAGGTCATCCTGCTCAATCTTGGCGAAGTCCGCCGGAGTCGCTGCGCCTACCAGCAGAGCGGCGAAACGCCGCGCCAAAGTCGCCTTGCCCACGCCTTCGGGGCCGGAAAGCAGCAGCGTCTGCGCGATGCGTCCGCTCGCGGCCATTTCCGTGAGAGCCGTCACCACAGTGGAGTTGCCGAAAAAGTTGTCCAAGACTCAAAAGTACCACTTTGCTATACTTCCCCCACAATAGTTCGTAACATGCTTGCTAACTCCCCAATCGTCGCGTTCGTTGCAACCACTGACCCCTCCCGCGCGAAGGCGTTCTATCGCGACGTGCTGGGTTTACTGCTGATTTCCGAAGACGAATATGCGCTGGTATTCGATGCGCATGGGACCATGCTGCGAATCGCTATCGTGGGCGAAGTCGTGCTGGCTTCTTACACGGTCTTGGGTTGGCAGGTGGGTGACATTGGCGCGACCGTGCGCGGCCTGGCAGCCAAGGGAGTGAAGTTCGAACGCTATGCTTGGATGGAGCAGAACGACCTCGGCATCTGGAGCGCCCCCAGCGGCGCAAAAGTCGCCTGGTTCAAGGACCGGGATGGCAATCTGTTGAGCGTGAGTCAGCACTGACGAAGCTCTGGTATACTCCCCTTGAGCCTGTGACGATTTTCGCCGTCCGTTAAATCTCTCCCTCGCGGCCCTTCGCTGGCCGGACCCAAGACGCTCGTGGTGTGTCTTGAATCCGGCGCCTTCATGTCACAGGAGAAATCAATTGCAACCTGAATGGTTTGAGACTTTTTTTCAGAGCGTCGCCGTGGAGTTTTGGAATCGCGCCATCCCGCCCTCGCATACTTTGATGGAAGTGGACTTCTTGGAGCAGGCACTCGCGCCGCCTCCGGGAGCGAGCCTGCTCGACATCCCGTGCGGAAGCGGCCGGCATTCGGTCGAGCTGGCACGGCGCGGATATCGCATGACCGGCATCGATCTCTCGGCCGATTTCTTGAGCTTGGCGCGAGCCGGCGCCGTAGAAGCGCAGGTTCAAGTGGACTTGCGCCATGGCGACATGCGTGGCCCTGGCCTCGCTGCGCAGACCTTCGACGGAGCCTTCTGTTTCGGCAACAGCTTCCCCTATCTCGACCGGCCAGGCGTAACCGCATTTCTCGCCGCGCTCAGTCGAGCCATTCGGCCCGGAGGCAAGCTGGTGATCGACACCGGATGCGCCGCCGAGTCCATCCTCCCAACACTCGTTCCGCAGCGCTGGCATCGCTTCGATGACATCATCGTGATCAGCAGGGCCAGCTACATCGCCAGCGCTAGCCGCCTGGATATCAACTACACGTTCATCCAGGGTGGCAAGATCGAGACGCGTCCGTCGTCCAGTTACGTGTTCACGATCGCCGAACTGACTCGAATGCTCGCCGAAGCGGGATTCGATGTCGGTTCCCGGAACAGTGGCTTCGCGGGTGAGCGCTACGAACTCGGATCGCCCCGCCTGGTGCTCACCGCGCAGCGCGTGTTATCGCCAAGCAACTATCCTTAAGGTAGCTATGCGGTTTAGATCCGCCTTTTGGCTGGTGGCTTTCGCGAACGTGCCGTTTGCCGTCGCGCAATCTCCCACGAGGGTCGTAGTCGAGCTATTTACTTCCGAGGGTTGCTCGAGTTGCCCTCCCGCCGACGTCGTCCTCCAGCGCATTGAGGCCGGCCTGGGGGTTCCTGGCGTTGCGGTGATCGCGCTCGGCGAACACGTCACGTATTGGGACCGGCTGGGCTGGAAAGACCGCTTCTCGGCCGATGTGTTTACCCGGCGGCAAGAGGATTACGTCCGGCAGTCCCGTAGCGACAGCGCATACACGCCGCAAATGATCGTAAAGGCAATAATATAGTTGACATACCGTGAGTTTTGGCGCATACTTGGTTCATGGAAAGCCCAACCACCCTCCAGGACGCGATTATCTGGTTTGCGGACTTCGAGCATTGTCGCCAGTTCATGGTCGAACTGCGTTGGCCAAATGGCGTCATCACTTGCCCCCGATGTGGTTCTGAGCGTGTCGGCTGGCTTGAAAAGACTCGCGTCTGGAAGTGCTATGCAAAGCACGAAGCGGGGCAGGGCCAGACGTTCACACTCAAGACTGGCACCATCTTTGAGGACTCCCCCGTACCGCTGGAGAAGTGGCTTTCGGCTGCTTGGCTGATTATCAGTTGCAAAAACGGAATCAGTTCCTATGAGATCAGCCGTGGTCTTGGCGTCACTCAAAAGACTGCTTGGTTCATGCTCCATCGCGTTCGCCTTGCCATGCAGGAAGGTGGCTTCAGTAAATTTATCGGCGAGGTTGAGGTTGACGAAACCTTCATCGGCGGCAAGGCGCGGAACATGCACGCCGATGTGAAAGAGCGGAAGATTCAAGGACGGCGCGGCCCGATGGGTAAGGCCATCGTCGCGGCGGTTCTGGAGCGCGGCGGTAGAGTTAAGGCTAAAGTTATCGGACGCCGCAAGAAAAAAGATTTGCAGGCGCTGGTCCGCGACCACGTAGAGCCTAGCGCCACGCTCTACAGTGACGCGCTGCCGTCCTATCAGGGATTGGCTGGGGAGTACGCGCATCAAGTCATAGATCACGCTGTAGCTTACGTTGACGGCAACGTGCACACGAACGGACTGGAAAACTTTTGGTCGCTCCTGAAGCGCGGCATCAACGGGACCTACGTTTCGGTCGAGCCGTACCACTTGTTTCGCTACGTTGACGAACAAGCGTTCCGGTTTAATAACCGCAAGATGACGGACGCGGAGCGATTTGCTAGTGTCATGAAACAGATTGTCGGACGCCGATTGACCTACAATGAACTGATCGGCAAAACGGAGTCTGGAGCAGCGATGCGTCCCTGATGCAGATGAAGAAACAGGGACGCGGCAAGCGTAAGCCCACTTCGGGAGGGTTATGAAGGCACCATCCTTCGATTCAACGCCAGAGTTCCAGCATTTCAGGGAAGTCATGCGCGGAGTTATCGCCGTGCCTAAGCAGCGCCTTAATGAATTGGTAGAAGCAGCGAAAGAGGAATCCCCACGGAAGGGGAATCCGAACGCGGCTGGCCGAAAACGCATCAATAGGCGCAAGCTAAAGAAATCCACCAAGCCCTAGCGACTTTCATTTGATCCATCTTGCATGCAGGGATATATCACCCATTGACCAGCAAGTGAAGGATTAGGAGAGCGCAACCTAGTGTAGTGTCCAACAAATAGCTAGACAGTGCGGTGCCGATTCGCCTTACACTGGTGCATGGGACAAATCGAGTGCGCTTTCCACCGTGGAGCAGCAGAAGATTCGAGCAGTGGGTTTCGGCGCACGGCACGCCACAGCAGGTGGCATTGCGGTGCCGGATCGTTCTGGCGGCGGCTGCGGGTGAGTCCAATGTCGCGATTGCCCAGCGGCTCTTGGTGAACCGCAACACGGTGATTTTGTGGCGCAAGCGTTTGCCTCCGAGGGACTGGACGGCCTGTGGGATATCGCTCCCGGCCGGGGACGAAAACCCAAGTATGAAATCGACAAGATCGCCGCTATCGTGGATGCGACCCTGCAAACCAAACCGGCGGGGATGACGCACTGGAGTTGCCGGACTATGGCGCAGAGCCAGGGCGTCAGCAAATCCACGGTCAACAATATCTGGCGCGCACACAAGCTGCAGCCCCATCGCACCAAGACATTCAAGCTTTCGCGCGATCCGAAGTTTCTGGAAAAGATGACCGATGTGGTAGGCCTATACTTGAATCCGCCGCAACAGGCGCTGGTGCTCTGCGTGGACGAAAAGAGCCAGATTCAGGCGTTGGATCGCACCCAGCCTGGGTTGCCGATCAAGAAGGGGCGCTGCGGCACGATGACCCACGATTACAAACGCAACGGCACGACCACTCTGTTTGCCGCTCTGGAAACACTGCAAGGCAAGGTCGTCGGCGAATGCCATGACCGACACCGGCATCAGGAGTTTCTGCGATTCCTGCGCCGCCTCGACACCGAGTTCCCCGGCGATGTCCCGTTACATCTGATCATGGACAACTACGGAACGCACAAGCACGCCAACGTAAAGGCGTGGCTGAAACGTCACCCCCGCTTCGTGGCTCACTTCGTCCCCACCAGTTCCAGTTGGATGAATCTGGTCGAGAGATGGTTCGGACACCTGGACAATAAGGCCATCCGGCGCGGCGTCTTCCTCAGCGTGGCCGACCTACAGGCGTCCATTCAGTCGTTTCTCAAGGCTTGGAACCAGCACCCTAAACCCTTCGTATGGACCGCGACCGTCGAATCCATCCAGGAAAAACTCGCCCGCTGCCGCCGAACTTTGGAGCAGATCCAACCGGGCTCCACCAGCCCCAAGTCCAGAAAACGCAAGCAGGTCACTGTCTAGTTATTTTGCAGACACTACACTAGTTGTTTGGAAACAGAATTTAAGCGTGTAGCCTCCGTCTCCATACGTAACAGTGCCTAGCGTTTGAACAACTGGATAATCGGTACGGGTAGGCGCTACCCATACATCAATAAAAACGCCCCCGGACGACAATGTATCGACCCCTCCGACGGCAGGGAAGGATTCGGTATCTCCCTCTTTTATGATAGTGAACTTATTGGTAAGTTGCCCTTTGCTGTCGAGGAGAGGAGCTTCGCGGCCCCACTGCTCCCATCTTTTTAGGGCGACTCTTTGTGCCGGGTCGGCACGCTTATTGATAAAGGCTACGTGAACCTCGCCTGTCTTTTTGTCGACCTGAAATCCATCAACAAACAGCCACGGTCGAGAAGTAGAAACAGTCCAGATAGATTTCGATGCGTAAGCCAATGCTCCGCCCATGCAAACAATGAGGGCTGCAATGGTCACGGTGCTCTTGGCGCGGCTGGTCCACCCAGCAGTTACCCGACCCTTAAGCCATTTCCACTTGATTCCCGCAACAAAGAAAACAACCGCACACGGGAAGCTCCACGCAAATGATACCGGATCGTGATGCAGCAGGGCCGAAACTCCCTCGAAAGCGAATGCAAGCGCATACAGTTCCAGGAAACCAAAAACGGCAGCATCGCCAGATGGAATTTCATTTGCCATCACTAACCTCCAGAGGAACATTCCCATGATCCTCTATTGGCCGTGGTATGGCAAGTATATTATTGCCATCGTAAACGGTCAGGCGGAATTTGTTGGCTCCGACGAGCAGCGGGCGCGCAAGGAAATCTTGAAAGCCGCCCAAGGGCCGGCGGCGAAGGTGGATTTGGCGATTGCGGGCGACATGGTCAAAATCAAGGCGACTAGTTTGCCCGCGGAAGCCAAGGATGCGGACGTGGTGCTCGCCATTACCGAGACGCGTCTCGATACCGATGTCCAGCATGGCGAGAACGGCGGCCGCAAGCTACATCACACCGGAGTAGTGCGGAGCATCGCCAACGTCGGCCGGATCGACAACCCCAAAGACGGCAATTACGCCGCGCAGGCCCACTATCGTCTCGACCCCTCATGGAAGCGGGGGAATCTCAAACTGGTTGTCTTCCTACAGAGCCGGAGGACGAAAAGGATCTGGGGCGCCGCAGCAATCGCGCTCCGCTAATGCACTACTAAAACGGCACATCGTCGTCCGTAATCCCCTCGTTCATCGACGCGGCTGCCTGAGGAGCTGCGGCTGGACGTGCCCGCGGAGCGCTGCGCATTCCCGACGACGGCGGCTCCTGCGAAAAACCTTCATCCATCCCACTACCGGCCCCGCCTCCGCCGGCCTGGCCGCGGCCGCCTAGCAGAATGACTTCCTCGGCCACCACCTCGGTGGCCCACACTTTTTTACCGTCCTTGTCGTCGTAGCTGCGCGTTTGCAACCGCCCCTCTACGTAGATCTGGGTGCCCTTCACCAGGTACGGTGCGACATTTTCCCCGCGCCATAAGACCACTCTGGTCCAATCGGTTTCTTCTTTCCAATCGCCGGTCGCCTGGTCCTTCCAGCGCCGGTTGGTCGCGACCGAAAACTTCGTAACCGCCGTTTGCGAGGCGGTATAGGCGGTCTCGGCGTCACGCCCAAGATGCCCGATCAGAATCACTTTATTTACACTGCGGCTAGCCATGATTCTGCACTTTACCATACAGGCGTCCGGCGCGCCTCCAGATCCGAAATTTCCGGTAGCGGGGCGCAGAGCGCCGCGAAAGTACCACTACCCAAATTTTGGTCTCCCAATTGCCTGCTGAAACGATGTATGATTTCATTCGTGAGCGTATCGGGGCGTCTCCGGCTCGTGGTTGGCCTGGCGTTGACGCTTCTTTTGTGCGCAAGAATGCCGGCGACAGACGCTGCTCTCCTCCGGCAACGGCCAAGTTCACTTGGTTGGCAGCGACTTGGCGGTGCTCGAAGCCCAGGACGTTCGCAAGGAAATCAACTGCACCGTCACGCCGCAAAAGCCGGCGCTGGGTTTCGACTTGCGCTACCACGCGGGCTTCAACGTGACCGTGCCGCTCAAGGAACTGGCGGGCGAGGAAAACTCCCTCACCATTTTGTTCCGTGTGACGCCCGAAGGTCAGGCTGCGGAACCGGCTTACTTCATCCAGCGCTACACCGTCCCCAGCATTGTCGAGGACGCCGGCGGCGACGCGCTGCTGCAAGGATCGCTCGACTTGGGCGAAGGCAAGTATCACGTGGATTGGATGATGCGTGACCGCATCCAGCAGGTGTGCTCCTCTTACTGGGATATGGAAGCCGCGCTTGCTTCGAAAGACCGCGACATCAAACTGGAGATGCCCCCCGGCGCCATCGAAGCCGCTCACATCGAGCAATTCACTCAGGAACCGCCGGTGGCGCGGGTTCTGGATAAGACGCCGCTCAAAATCAAGGTGCTGGTTAATTTCGCTCCCCAGAATTCCGCGGCGTCGACGATGCGACCCCAGGATACTTCAGCGCTGGTGTCGATCCTGCGGCAACTCGACCGCGAGCCGCAGTTTGGCAGATATTCGGTGGTGGCCTTCAACATACAGGAACAGCGCGTCATCTACCGGCAGGATAGCGAGGATAGCATCGATTTTCCGGCCCTAGGCGAGGCTCTGAGCACGGTGAAGCTGGGGATTGTGGACGCCGCCAAGCTGCAACGCAAGCATGGCGATACCGAGTTCCTGACGGAATTGATTCAAAAGGAGATGTCTGGGGACGACCATCCCGACGCTTTGATTTTTGCTGGACCCAAAGTGATGCTGGATGCGTCTCTACCAGAGGAGGCGCTAAAACCGCTGACGGACGTGGATTACCCGATTTTCTATATGAATTACACACTGAATCCGCAGGAAACTCCCTGGCGGGATTCGATTGGGCGTGCCATACGGCTGTTTCGTGGCACCGAATTTACCATTACCCGTCCGCGCGATCTGTGGTTTTCCATCTCCGACATGGTCTCCCGTATAGTAAAATCAAATTACTCGCGGTTGTCGATCCGAGCGACAGAATAGGTTCTTTTATGCGTTGGCCGTTCGCTATCGCCGTCGTTTTGGCTGCTCTGGCGGCCGGGCCGGTGAACGCGCAAAAATCGCCATACGCCAACCGGCTGGCGCCTTATGTGGCTTCGCCCACTCGCAGTAGTCGATCGCATGCTGGTGCTGGCGAATATCAAGCCCGGCGAAACGGTATTCGATCTGGGATCCGGCGATGGCCGCGTGCTGATCGCCGCCGTGGAAAAGTATAAAGCCAAGGCGGTGGGCGTCGAGATTTCGCCCAGGCTGGTGGCGAAGGCGACCGCCAACATCGAAAAAGAAGGCTTGTCCGACCAGGCTCACGTGATTCAGGGCGATGTCCTTACCGCGGATCTGACTGGCGCGGATGTCGTTTTCCTTTACCTGGTTACGCCGTTGAATGAACGATTGCGGCCGCGCTTAGAGCGCTTTCTTGAAAGCCGGAGCGCGGGTGATCTCCCACGACTACGCCATCCCCGGCTGGAAGGCGTCGCACACCGAAAAAACCGATAGCCGCCATGCGCATCTCATCTACGTTTACGAGATGCCCCCGGTCAAAAATTAGCGCCGCTGTTCCGAATTCACTAGCCTGAGCGCGCATGATTCCCCTACGATCTACGGAGCGAGTCCAGTCCACTACTTTCGTGGTCGGAATTCTGATCGCGATCAACGTGCTGGTTTTTCTGTATCAAGTTTCGCTCGATCCCTACGCTTTGCAGCAGTTTATTGAGCACTGGGGCATCGTCCCGGATTCCATCTCCGGCAATCTCCAAACCCTGCTCACATCCATGTTTCTGCACGGCGGCTGGCTGCATTTGTTGGGGAACATGCTGTTCCTGTGGGTATTCGGACGCAACGTGGAAGATGTAATCGGCGGCGGCCGCTTCTTGGTCTTCTATTTGTGCTGCGGGTTGGCGGCGGCGGTCCTGCAAGTAGTCACAAGTCCATATTCGCGCGTCCCCACCATCGGAGCCAGCGGCGCCATTGCCGGCGTGATGGGCGCGTATCTGATCAAGTTCCCGCGCGCGCGCATCGTGACCCTGGTTTTCATTATCGTTTTCGTTACCACGATCGAGATCCCGGCGTGGATCATGCTGGTCTGGTGGTTCGTCATCCAGCTCTTTAGCGGCCTGGGATCTCTAGCCAACACCAATTACTCCGGCGGCGGCATCGCCTGGTTCGCTCACGTCGGCGGATTCGTGACCGGAATGCTATTGATCCGCGCGTTCCCCGTCAAGCGCCGGCAGTGGCGCGCCTGGTACGAGGAAGAATAGCGGAAGCAGCTATGATGGGTGTTGGGATGACCGATACCCAGATCCTGACAATCGCGATGAGCACGGCGCCGACCATGCTCCTGGTGCTGGTTGGGATTTTGATCAATAACGCCCGTTTGGGTGACACGAATACGCACATCGGAGAAACCAATATCCGAATTGGTGAACTCCGCTCGCACATGGACGTGCGCTTCGAGGAAATGAAGGACCTGTGGCGCTCGGAGCTTCACCGTGTGGAAGAAGTCATCGATGCGCGCTTAAAGCACATTGAGCGATAGCCCAGTCAATCCTCCGGCACGGTCCATTTTTCGCCGGCTTGAAACACTTTGAACTGCTGATGCGGCCGCTGGCCCAGCATGTGCGTGACGAAATCGTTCTCCTGGCCGGACTCGTAGTGCATCGGCACCAGCCACTTGGCCCCGATGTCCTCCGCCAGTTGCGCGGCTTCGCTCACCGAAAAATTCTTGCCGCCGACCGGCAGCAGCGCGACGCTCACGTTGTAGGGGCGCAGGCGCTCGGCGAGCATTTCGTAGGGCACGCAATCGCCCGCATGATAGATGGTCCAGCGCCCAAAGCGGATCAGGTAGCCCAGATAAGGGTAACCTCCCATCGGAGTCCGATCCAGTTGCGGATGTGCGGACGGTACCGCGTAAATGCGCGCGTACAGATTGTCTTTGAAATATTCGACGCGCAGGTCGGCGTCGGTAGTGGTCATGCGCGGATACGGAATGCCGGCGGCGTGGGCCTGATCCGCGGCGCTCTTGGGAAGAATCAGCTTCGCGCTTTTGCATCCTTCAAGCATCGCGATCACCGACGGCGCGTCCAAATGACCGGGGTGCGCATGGGTGGCCAGAATCATATCGGCGTTGCCGATAGCCGAGCCTTCGAGCAGCGCGCCCGGCCGCGAGAGGCACGGGTCCACGTAAAAGGTAATGTTGGCGAAACGCACGACGAAGCCGGCGCGGCCCAGCCACCACAGCGTCGGCGTAGCGGTAAGAGTCTGGTCGATATCTTCGATGAGGTTCACTGGGATGCGGCTCTCTGCAGCCGGTCGCGGACCGCTGCCCATTCTACTGTGTCCGGCGGCGGTTCGACGCTGATGACCGGCCAGTCTTCGCGATCCAACTCATGCAGGACACTGTACAGCCGCGCCGCATATGCCTCCGGGGTGGACGGCATTTGAACCGAATGAGCCGCATGCGCGGAACGAATAGCCCAGACGTACGCGCCGCGAGGGTCCGGCTCGCTTGACTAACACCAACGGCGTCCGCGGGCTGTAATGCCGCGGGTGCATTCCCGGAGCCGGATGCGCGGCGTCCGGTCGAAGGCGCGCTCGCTCGGTCGACATCTTCAATCGAAATCATGCCCGGCCGCAGCAGCGTGATTTTTCCCGAGGCGATCGAACCACCGTCGACTCAATGCCCACCTGGCACGGGCCGCCATCGAGCACCGGCACGGCATCGCCGAAAGCTTCGCGAACATGTTCCGCCGTAGTGGCCGAGAGTCCCGTAAACCGGTTCGCGCTGGGCGCGGCGATCGGAACGCCCGCCTCCCGGATCAACGCGAGCGCCAGGGGATGATTGGGCACGCGCACGCCCACGGTTGGCAGGCCCGCCGTCACGATGTCGGGAATCGCGGGCGCTTTCGGGAGCACCAGCGTCAGCGGCCCCGGCCAATAGCGGCGCGCGAGTTGCTCCGCTTCAGGCGGCCACTCGGTCACCAGAGTTCGCGCCATTTCGATGGACGCCACATGCACGATCAACGGACTGGTTGCCGGCCGTCCCTTCAATTCGTAAATCCTGGCGACAGCCGCTGCGTCCAGCGCGTTCGCGCCCAGCCCATAGACCGTCTCGGTGGGAAACGCTACCAACTCACCAGCCCGAATGCGTTCCGCGGCTTCCTTAATCGAGATCATCAGCTATCTGCAGCCGGCCGCGGCAACCGTCTTGCCGGTCTTGAGCAGCACCAGATAGGCGTGGATCAGCGCTTCCAGATCGCCGTCGAGCACCTTGTCGACGTCGCCGATCGCCAGCTTGGTGCGATGATCCTTGATCATGCGATAAGGCGCCAGCACGTAGCTGCGGATCTGGCTGCCGAAGTTGATTCCGAGCTTGGTGTCTTCGAGCTTGCGCTCCTCGACGCGCTTCTTCGCCAGTTCGTGCTCGTACAGCTTCGCGCGAAGCTGCTTCATCGCGCTCGCCCGATTCTTATGCTGGCTGCGTTCGTTCTGGCACTGCACCACGATGCCGGTTGACAGATGCGTCATGCGGATGGCCGAGTCGGTGCGGTTGACGTGCTGGCCGCCCGCGCCCGACGCGCGGAAAGTGTCCACGCGCAAATCTTCCGGGCGAATGTCGATCACGATTTCGTCGTCGATCTGCGGATACACGAACACCGAAGCAAACGAAGTATGGCGGCGCGCGTTGGCGTCGAAAGGCGAGATGCGCACCAGCCGGTGCACGCCCACTTCGCTTTGCAGCAGGCCGTAGGCGTTCTCGCCGTTCACTTCAAACGTCACCGACTTGATGCCCGCGCCTTCGCCTTCCAGCCGGTCGGTGATGACGGTTTCGAAGTGGTTGCGTTCGGCCCAGCGCAGGTACATGCGCAGCAGCATCTCGGCCCAGTCCTGGCTTTCGGTGCCGCCCGCTCCCGGATGAATGGTGACGATGGCGCTGCGCGCGTCGTTCTCGCCCGAGAGCAGCATCTTGGTTTCCAGCTTTTCGAGATACGCCGTCAGGCTGCCCATCTCGCGCTCGATATCGGCGTTGACGTTTTCGCCTTCGCGCGCGAGTTCGAACAGCGTGTCTAGGTCGGAGGCCAGCCCGGAGATCTTGGTTTCCTGGTCGATTTGCTCTTCCAGACGCTTGCGATCCTGCATGATCTTCTGGCTCTTTTCGGGGTTCGACCAGAAATCGGGCGCGTTGATCTGTTCTTCGGTTTGGGCTAGCTGGGATTTGCGCGCGGGCGCGTCAAAGATAGCTCCGCACAGCGTCTGCCTGCTGGCGGAGCGTAACGTATTCTCTTTCCAGTTCGTCGAGGGTCATGCAGTCCTCAGTTTAGCAAGCCTCACCTATAGAAACTACCAGAATGAGCCGATTATAAGAGAAATGGCTCGCCTCTCCTGGCCTCTTGCCGCGCTTGTCGCAGGACTCTGCGCGCTGTGGACGATGCTGGGCTCGACCATGTTGCCGATGGCGCGGTCCGCTGATTTCCTGAATTTTTATGCGGGCGCTTCGCTAGTGAAGCAGGGAAGAATCGCGGAATTGCACACCGTCCAGACGATAAAGGTAGTCAAAGGACGCGTCCCGGAAGCGAAGGCGCTGTTTGTGCGCCCGGCATTTTACGCGGCGCTTTTGGCTCCGCTGGCTTTCTTGCGGCAGGATCGGGCATTTGACGTCTGGGTGATTTCGCAAGCTCTGCTCCTGCTGCTTTGCTGGCTGTGGGCGTGGCGCCGCTTCGGCCCCGACGCATTGGTCTTCGCTGCTTTATCGCTGCCCGCTCCGCTGGGAATCGCCAGCGCGCAGGATTGCGTTTTGCTGTTGGCGGCGTTCATCGCGTCCTACGAACTCGCCGAACGGAAACGCTGGGCTGCGAGCGGCGCGGCACTGGCACTGCTGCTGGTTAAATTCCATCTGATCCTGCTGTGGCCGGTCGCCCTGTTAGTTCAGAAGCGATGGAGGATGCTCGCTGGATTCTGCGGCATGGCCGCGCTAGAGTTCGTCAGTTGCTGGCTGCTAGGAGGCACGGCGCTGATCCGGTCTTATGTGAAGATGCTAGGGGATAAGCATCTGGAGATCCTCTCCCCCTCGCCGCAGTTGATGATCAGTTACGAAGGCTTGGCGGCAAATCTCGGAATCGCCTCGCCGGCATTCAAGCTTCTGCTGATCGCGAGCATTGTGGCGCTATTTGTTTGGACGGTCCGCGAAGCGCCGTTGTGGCGCATGTTCGCGGTTACGGCGGTCGCTTCAGAACTGATCGTGCCGCACGTCTATGGCTACGATACGACGCTGCTGCTTCTGCCGATCTGGCTTACGATTTTCCATTCGAGTCAGCCGTCTTCGAGAATCGCGGCGACACTGATGGCCACGCCACTTCCATTCTTGTTCGCGCTTGCCGATAAGCCTTGGGCGATAGTCTCTTCCGCGTCAATGCTGCTTTTCTTTGTGGTTCTGGCCTATGAGAAAGTCAGTTCGACGGCGGAGATGCGCAATGTCATTCACGTGCAGGCATCGCCCGTGAACGGTTAGAGGATCGCGCCCGAACCTCTCAGGAGCCGCGGATCGAATTCGAAAAGGCGCGGGACCTCCCAGACCATGTCTTGAAACGCGTCATGCACCGGATTCACCAGCACATTGGATTCGGCCGGGATAATCACGGACGGAACATAGATCGCCAGCGATGCCAGCGACGCCGCCCACGATTGCCCGTAGCGGCGCGTCGACTCCGCATCGCGAAGAGTGCCATGAAAGTCATGAGCCACCGGTTCCATCGGAATGATGGCCGTCGTGTACACAAAATCCAGCGGGATCTGGTCCGGGCTGACATGGACCAGCAATTCGAGGCACGCCAGAGAAAGCGCCGTCGAAGCATACAGCATCGGCGTGCCCGCTGGATTCCAACGGCTGGCGAAACGCAGTGATCCGCTGTAATCGGAAGCCGCGCGTTGCCGGCGATGGAGCCGGAAGATCCGCATTCGCTAACTGAACATCCCGTAGTCGATCCGTCCCAGGATCGTGAGGATCTCACGCTGCATCGCAGCGTCGCCCGATAAGGAATGGTGTTCCGGCGTCGCCTGGCCAAGAATCGGCAGCGGCGTATCCATCCATTTCCGCGCCAGCTCTTCGCTGCCGAAGACTTCCACGGCGCGCTTCCAGATCGCTTCGGAACTGGGATGCTCAAGCTGGTAGGACTGCTCGGGAAGCCCTGAAACCGCCGGACTGCGCGTCGCGCCCATACCTCAAGCGTAGCGCAAAACTCATAGCAGCCACCGTCAGCTATTTGACAGCTTCACGAACTCCTGGACGGAGAGACCAGGGGATCACTTCAAGTAAGGTTAATGACTTCGCAACTTCCGGAGCCAACACAAAAAATGCTCCCGGCCAGCGCGCCAATCGTCGTGCAAATAAGCAATAGAGGATAATTTGCAACTTGGCGTCCCCAACCTGCCCCTAAATTTAGCAATGTTTGGGTTCCGATGATCGCCGAAAAGAGGACGAGCGCTACCGCCGACCGGTTACGGATCTTCTCGCAATTCGGATTCAGCAAATACTCGCAGCGAGGAAGTCACATTAAGCTGCGTCGGGTGTTGCTCGGCGGAGAGCGTCAAACGCTGACCATCGGCACTCGGCCACATACTTCTTTTCGCCTCGGAAAATACGAACCTGAATGGTGCGTCTCATGGAACGTACCTCATGTTTGATTCTACGCTAGAATTCCGCCATGGCTGATTCGTAGCTAAATCTCCAACAAATACCCCTTCTTCCCCACATTCATCGCCCGCGTCGCGCCCATCTGAAACACCACGCCTTCCGCCTCATGAATATGTCCGCAGAAAAAATACTCGGGTTGATGCTTCTCGATGAACTCGCGCACCGCGCGGCTGCCGGCGTGCAGTCCTTCCTTGATGCGATCCAGCGGTGTGCCCAACGGCGGCGAGTGGCAGATCAGCACTTGCGGTTTCCACGCCGCGAATTTCTCCAGCCGCTCGGCGATTTCGTCCTCGCCATATTCGCCCGGCGTGTCGAACGGCGTCACCGTCGAATAGCCCAGCCCCGCGAAACGCACGCCTCCGATCTCCGCCGTCGCCCCGTGAAAGTCCACGAATCCGAAGCGCTCGCAAAACGCCGCGATGTCGCTCGCCGATTCGTGATTGCCGGGCAGCACGTAAACCCGCTCGGCCCGGCTCTTCATCAACTCGCCCATCTTGTCGAGCCCGCGAGCCCAGCTCACCAGGTCTCCGGCCGCGAAATAAACGTCGGCGTCGATCGCCATGAGCTTCGCAAGCGCACGCCCGTCGTTATGAATGTCCGAAAAGATGAGCGCCTTGACCATCAGTTATTATGTTAAATAGAAACCCCGATGTCTGATCCCGCCGCTCCAAGTGTAAACAGTTGGCTCGAAGACGAGCTGTATCATCAGTACCTCTACGACCGCCAAACTGTGGACTCCGGCTGGAAGCAAGTGTTCGACGCCGACAGCGAGCGCCTCAATCCCAACGGCCTGCCGGCGAACGGCACCACCACTACCATCGAGCCCGAATTCGATGCTACTTCCGAGATGAGAGCGCTGCCCGCTCCCGCCGCCGGCGGTCCCGCAGTGGCGTTGGGCCAGGACGATCAGGCGCTGCCGCTGCGTGGCCCCGCGCTGAAAATCGCCGAGAACATGGCGGCGAGCCTCACCGTTCCCACCGCCACCAGCCTGCGCGTACTGCCCGTCAAAGTGCTCGACGAGAACCGCCGCGCCATCAACGCGCACCGCACCGCCCACGGTCAGAGCAAACTTTCCTACACGCATCTCGTCGCCTGGGCCATCGTGCGCGCCATCGAAAAAGTTCCGGCGCTGAACGATGCGTTTTCGGCCAACGGCCACGACTCGTTGCGCATCCACCGCGGCCACGTCAACCTCGGCCTCGCCGTGGACGTCGCGGGCAAGGATGGCGCACGCTCGCTGAAAGTTCCGTCCGTCAAGAGTGCGGAAGCGATGAGCTTCGCCGAATTTCTAGCCGCTTATGACGACATCGTCGCACGCGCTCGCGGCAATAAACTGACCGTGGCGGATTTCGAAGGCACCACGCATTTCGCTCACCAACCCGGGCACCGTCGGCACCATCGGCTCGGTTCCGCGCCTCATGCCCGGACAAGGCGCCATCATCGCCACCGGCGCCATCGACTACCCGCCGGAATATCGAGGAATGACGGAAGACGCCCGCACATCCATGGGCCTCAGCAAGGTCATGACGGTGACCTGCACCTACGATCATCGTGTGATCCAGGGCGCCGAATCGGGCCTGTTCCTGGCGCAGATGCAGGCGCTGCTCGAAGGCGAAGACGCGTTCTACGACAAGATTTACGCCGACCTCGGCATTCACATCCAAGCCCATTCGCTGGGAAGTGGAGCCGCCCTCCGCGCCGTCCGTCAACGCCGACCCCGCCAAGCAAGCCGCAGTGGCGAGTTTCATTCAAGCGTGGCGCGAGCGCGGGCATCTGGCTGCCGATATCGATCCGCTGGGTATTCCCCGGCCCCCGGCTCCGGATCTCGATCCCTCCGCTCACGGCCTCACCATTTGGGATCTCGACCGCACCTTCGACGCCGGTTCCTTCGGCGTCGTCACGCTGCGCGATTTGATCGATCGCCTGCGTCTGACCTACGCCGGCAAAATGGGCGTCGAGTTCATGCACTGCGAGAATCCTGACGAGCGCCGCTGGTTCCTCGAGCAACTGGAGCCGGGCGCCAACCCATGGAAGCTCGATGCCGAAGCCAAGCGCCGCGCGCTGATGAGCGTGCTCAACGCGGACGGCTTCGAGAGTTTCCTCGAGAACCGCTTCAAGGGCCACAAGCGTTTTTCCCTCGAAGGCGGCGAATCCACCATTGCCGTCGTCGACGAATTGCTGGATCGCGCCGCGCACGGCAACGTCGATGAGTGCGTCATCGGGATGGCGCATCGCGGCCGTCTCACCATGCTCGCCAACGTCATCGGCAAGGGCATCGCGCAGGTGTTTACGGAATTCGAAGGAGAAATCTCCGAAGAAGATTTTGAAGGCTCCGGCGACGTAAAGTATCATCTGGGCGCCAGCAACCGGCGTCAGGTGCCCGGCGGCAAGGCCATTCGCGTCTCGGTGGCTCCCAACCCCAGTCATCTCGAGGCCGTGAATCCGGTGGTCGAAGGCATTGTGCGGCCCAAGCAGGATCGCCTCGAAGATCATTTGCGCGAGCGCGTGATTCCCCTGCTGATTCACGGCGACGCCGCCATGGCGGGCCAGGGAATTGTCGCCGAGACCCTGAATCTTTCGCAGATCGACGGTTACAACACCGGCGGCACCATTCATCTGATCGTCAACAATCAGATCGGTTTCACTACGAATCCAAGCGAAGGGCGCTCCACGGGCTATTGCTCCGATGTGGCTCTGATGGTGCATGCTCCCGTGTTCCACGTCAATGGCGACGACCCGGAAGCGTGCACTCGCGCCGCGCAGATGGCTTACGATTTCCGCCAGCGCTTTCACCGCGACGTGGTGATCGATGTCCTCTGCTGGCGCAAACACGGACATAACGAAGGCGATGACGCCAGCTACACGCAGCCGGTACTCTATCGCCATTTGAAAGATCACAAATCTGCTGGCCGCGCTTTATGGCGCGCGTCTTCAGAAAGAGGGTGTGATCACCGCCGAAGAGATCGCCGTCCTGCAGGAAGCGCAGAAGAAATACCTCTACGAAATCTACGACCTGACGCAGACCAACAAGGAAGAGTGGGAGCTGCTGGAACTCAGCCCGATTGAGCCAGGTTCCAGGCCGCAGGATCTTCCGCTCACCGGCGCTAGCCTCCTGGCGCTCGAACAGGTCATCCTGACCATCTCGCAGTTCCCGCCCGGCTTCAAAATTCATCCGAAACTTGCGCGTCTGATAGAGAAGCGCGCCGCGGCCCTGCGCGATAATTCGGTCGACTGGGCGCTTGCCGAGACTCTTGCATTCGGCAGCCTGATGCTCGAAGGCACCTCGGTTCGTCTGAGCGGTCAGGACGTGGGCCGCGGTACTTTCAGCCACCGCCACGCGACTTTTCACGATTACGAATCGGGCGCCGTTTACGTGCCGCTGGCGCACCTGGTGCCAGGCTTGGCGGACTTTGAAGTCTATAACAGCCCGCTCAGTGAATACGCCGTCGTGGGTTTCGAATTCGGCTACAGCGTTGCCGATCCGTTCAGTCTGGTGGTGTGGGAAGCGCAGTACGGCGATTTCGCCAACGGCGCGCAGATCATGATCGACCAGTTCATCGCTTCGGCGGAATCGAAATGGGGCCAGCCGAGCGGCCTGGTAATGCTGCTGCCGCACGGCCAGGAAGGCGGAGGGTCCGAGCATTCGAGCGCCCGCCTGGAACGCTTCCTGCAACTCTCCGCCGAAGGCAATCTGCAAGTGGTGAACTGCACCACTCCCGCGCAGTACTTCCATCTGTTGCGCCGCCAGATGCGCGGTGGTCCGGATCTGCGCGGCTTGCGCAAGCCTCTGATCGTCATGTCGCCGAAGAGCCTGCTGCGCCACCCGCAGGTGATCTCAACTGTCGACGACCTCACCAAGGGCGCCTTCCATCCCGTGCTGGACGATCCGACGGTGACGAATCCCGCGGCCATCCGCAAGATCCTGCTGTGCAGCGGCAAAGTTTATTACGAAGTGCTGGCGGCCCGCGAGGCGCGCAAGGGCGCCGACGAGACCGCCTTGCGCACCGCCATTGTCCGCATCGAGCAGCTTTATCCGTTCCCCGAAGCCGAGATCCGCGCCGTGATCGAACGCTATAAGGCGGCGAGCGGCGTAGTGTGGGTGCAAGAAGAGCCGAGAAACATGGGAGCTTGGATCTTCATGCGCACGCGTCTGCAACGCATCATGGCGAACGAAGCCCGCGCACTGGGCTATGCGGGGCGTCCGGAGAGCGCATCCACCGCGCCCGGTTCCACCAAAGTGCACAACCGCGAGCAGGCCGAATTGTTGGATCAGGCATTCGCTCCGCCTTCCATCGCCCGCCGCTGGCGCAAGCGTCTGGTCAAACGGCGCAAAGCGAAGTAGTCGTAGCGTCAGCCTCGCGCCGCGTAGTCTCACGCAGCGCCAGTCTCGCGCAGCGCCAGTCTCGCGCCGCCCGCCCGCTCGCTACAATGAACCGTTGGTCGACGAATCTGCGGTAAAGCACAATTCGCCTTGGCTGTTTGGATTTTTGGGGATCCCCAACGGCCTCTCCAACGCGATCATCGTGATCCTCATGCCCTATGTGCTGCGCCGACAGGGCGTGGCGGTGGATCGCATCGCGGAAGTCGTTGCCGTGGCCAGCATTCCTAACGTCTGGTATTTCCTGTATTCGCCGGTGGTCGATCTCGGTCTCCGCCGCCGTTCGTGGATTTTGCTTTCTGCCACCGCGGCCGGATTATTCGCCGCGCTTGCCGTGTTGTCCTCGGCCGGATCATTGGCGATCTTAACCGCCCTGCTCTTCACATCCGGCACGGTCGGCAGCCTGATTTCGTCGGCGAATGGAGCGCTCCTGTCGTTCCTCGACCCCCACGTGCGCGGACGCGCCAGCGGTTGGTATCAGGCTGGCAATCTCGGCGGCGGCACCATCGGCGGCGGCATGGCCATCTGGCTGGCCGATCGCGTAAACTTACCGGAACTGGCACTCGGCGTGATGGTGCTGATTGTTCTGCCGGCCACCGCCGCGCTTCTCATTCGTGAGCCGGCCCCGCATCGCCGCGCCGTGATCCCGGTGTTTAAGGACTTGTTCGACGACTTGCGCGAACTGCTCTGGTCCCGCCGGACGCTCATCGGTTTGGTCTTCTTTCTTTCACCTGTTGGCAGCGCCGCCGTCGCTAATCTCGCCTCCGGACTCGGACCCGATTATCATGCGCCCAGCGAGCGAAGTGATGTGGATCTCCGGAATCGCCGGAGGTTTGCTCAGCGCCCTCGGCAGCCTGGTGGGCGGTTTCGTATGCGACCGTATGAATCGCATGCAAGCCTACGCGCTTTCGGGCGGCTTGGCCGCGCTGTTTGCGTCTTACCTCGCCTTCGCGCCGCACACGCCCTGGACCTACGCGCTGGGTTACTCCGGCTACTCGATTGCCGCCGGTTTCGCGTATGCAGTTTTCACTGCGCTGGTGCTCGAAGTGATGGGCCGCCGCCACCACGCCGCCGGCACGGCTTACGCGCTGTTCGTCGCCACCGGCAATGTGCCAATTCTCTATATGACGTGGCTGGATGGCGTCGGTTATAAGCACGGTGCGGTTCGCGGTTTGATGACCGTCGACGCTCTCGCCAACGGAATGGGAGCCGTGGTGCTGCTGCTGGTCGCGCGCGCTGCGGGACGCTACTTCCGCGAAACAGAAGAGGCGCCTATTGCGCAGTGACCTCTACCGCCGCCGAGTGCGCACTCTCATTCCCGGTGCGATCGATCGAGGTGATCGTATAGCTGTACTTCTTGCCAATCTCCACCGTGCGATCGCTGAAATTCGGCGCATCGACCGGCCCCGCGATTCTCTCCGCGCGCGCCGCCGTCGGCCGAGCGGTAGACTTGATAGCCCGCCAAATCTTCTTCGGTGTTGGGCTGCCACGCCAACTCAATCGAGTTCACACCCGCCACGGCCGTCAGCCCCGCTGGCACGGCCGGAGGGAACACATCCATCGGCGTGACACCAACGATGGCGGAAATCTCGCTCTGCCGCAACTCTCCCACCAGCGCCTGCACGAAATACCGGTAGGGCGATCCGAAGTCGACGGCGGTGTCCACGTACTCCGGCTTGTCGGATTCCGCGAACCGCTGCGGCATCGCATCGCCCGAGCCGCGAAAAATGCGATAGCGGTCGCCCTCCGAACCCAGCCAGGTCAACCGCACACCTTTTGGATCCGAAACGGCTTTGAGGTTGGCCGGAGTCGCCAGCGGCACGCCCACCGCCAGCGTCACTGGATTCGACCAGTCCGCAGCTTTCCCCTTCGGGCCCCTTGCCCGCACCATCAGGGTCACCTGCCTCCCCACCCAATCTTTCGCCGGGAATTCGTCATCCACCGGTCCTGGCGCCTTCGCCGGTACGTGCAATATTCGCGGCGAATCCCCCGCGGCCACTTGCAGCTCCACCGCTTTCACAGCTCGTGAGTGCGAGACCGTCCGTGGTGAGTGCCCCGACCGTGAACTGGACCAGAATCTGGTCGCCGTATTCGGCGGCGCGAAGGTCGGTGATGCGTGTGGGAATATCGAGCGCGGGCGGCTTCGGCGGTCCGATATACGCGCAACCCGCCAGCCAGAAAATGCAAAACAGGGCAGCGGCGCGTGTCACAAAATGTAGCGGCTCAAGTCCTGATCCTTGACGATATCGGCCAGTTGCTTGCGCACATAGGCCGCGTCAACCTTTACGGCCTTCTTCTTCAGGTCCGGACCGTCGAACGACACTTCTTCCAGCAGCTTCTCCAGAATGGTGTGCAGCCGCCGCGCTCCGATGTTCTCCATCGATTCGTTCACGCGCGTCGCGAAGGCTGCGATTTCCTGGATGGCGTCTTCGGTAAACGTAAGCTTGATGCCCTCAGTGTCGAGCAGCGCCTGATACTGCTTGATCAGCGCGTTCTTGGGTTCTTTCAGAATGCGAATGAAGTCCGCCTCGTTCAGCGACTTCAGCTCCACGCGAATCGGAAAGCGGCCCTGCAGTTCGGGAATCAAATCGCTGGGCTTCGACACGTGGAACGCGCCCGCCGCGATAAACAGAATATGATCCGTGCGCACAAAGCCGTAGCGCGTATTCACGGTGGTGCCTTCGACGATGGGCAGGATGTCGCGCTGCACACCCTCGCGGCTGATATCGGGGCCGTGCCCGCCCTCGCGGCCCGCGATCTTATCCACCTCGTCGAGGAAGATGATGCCGCTGCGCTCCACGCGCTCGATTGCGATGCGCGTCACCTGGTCCATGTCCACCAGCTTCTGCTCTTCTTCCTGGACCAGATAATCCATGGCCTCGCCCACGCGCATCTTGCGCTTGCGCGTGCGTCCGCCGAACAAGCCCGGCAGCACGTCCTTGAGGTTGATGTCCATCTCCTCCATGCCGCCCAGCGTGGAAACTTCAAACGTGGGGCCGCGCTCCTTCACGTCCACTTCCACCATGCGGTCGTCCAGTTTGCCGGCCCGCAGCCGTTCCCGCAGCTTTTCGCGAGTGCGGTCGACGCTCTCCGGCGCCTCGGCGGTCTCGCCAGGAGGCGGCATCAGCAGATCCAGCAGCCGCTCTTCAGCGTTCCGCTCGGCACGCTCGCCGATTTCATTCAGCCGCTCTTCGCGCACCATGTCGATCGCGATCTCCGCCAGATCGCGGATCATCGATTCAACATCGCGGCCCACGTACCCCACTTCGGTGAACTTGCTGGCTTCCACCTTCAGAAACGGCGAATTGGCCAGCTTCGCCAGCCGCCGCGCCAGTTCCGTTTTGCCCACGCCGGTCGGCCCAATCATCAGGATGTTCTTGGGCATCACCTCTTCCGCCATTTCCGGGTCGAGCTTCTGGCGGCGAATGCGATTGCGCAGCGCGATGGCGACGGCCTTCTTGGCGTCGCCCTGGCCGATGACATATTTATCCAGTTCGCGGACGATTTCGCGCGGCGTCAGCTCATCGAGCAGCGGCGTATCTTCGGATGTCTGGGCAGGGAGATAGATCACCACTCGCTATGCCCCCCGCGCGTGAAATGCTTCATAACTGTTTTCAAACTCCCAGTGTGGCATACCCAAATGAGACCCGCGCCAAACCCGGTCCGCCATGACAATCCGCACCAGCGAACGCGTAATAGACCTCAGCCCAGCTCTTCGTACACTACGCTGTCGTTGGTATAAATGCAGATTTTGCCGGCAATGGCCATGGCCTTCGCCACAATCTCATGCGCCGGGAGCGAGGTGTTCTCCATCAGCGCCGTCGCCGCGGCTTTCGCGTACGCCCCGCCCGACCCAATGGCCGCGATATTATCGTCGGGATCGATGACATCGCCCGTGCCGCTGAGGATGAAGGTGTTGGTAGGGTCGGCCACCAGCAGCAGCGCTTCCAGATGGCGCAGCATGCGGTCGGTGCGCCAGTCCTTCGCCATTTCCACTACGGAGCGCGGCAGGTTGCCGTTAAACTGCTCCAGCTTGGTTTCAAAGCGCGTGAACAGCGCGAAGGCGTCGGCCGTCGCCCCCGCGAACCCCGCCAGGATCTTGCTGTTATACAAGCGCCGCAGCTTCTTCGCCGAGCCCTTCAATACCTCTGAGCCCAGCGTCACTTGCCCGTCTCCGGCCATCACCACTTTGCCGTCGCGGCGTACACAGAGGATCGTCGTGGACCTAATTCGTTCTCTCATGAGTGTGAACTTCAGTGTGACACAAGCCCCCGCCGTTCGCGAAGAGTGAGCGCGCCCGGGTGCACTTACAACTGTCTCGTTCCTAAATCTCCACCGAGCAGCGCTTCGTCCAATTGAAGGTTTACGGGTAGCGCGTGATTTTGGGTCACTTTGACGCGCAAACCGGGGAAGTGGTTGAGACCCGGCAGGGGACGAAGGGTCATATCGACGGTTTGCCGGCTACGCGCCAAAGTGGATGCATCGCCGCTTCCGCATATCGCCGCACCTGCGAATCGAAGCTGGTCGTCACGTTCGTAATCGATGGCGACTTCGGTGTATACTTGATCAAATTCAGAGCTGTAAACCAGGACGGTTGTGCCACTCAAAGAGTGGTAGCCGAAAACGAAAGCCATGCCGAAGTGTTGCTGAAGGAGCAGGCTGAATCGCGCGATTCGAGGAGTAGAGAGTGAAGGCTTCCAGACTCATCGTTACATCGTCGGCAGGAATGTGCGTCGTTGCGCTGTTTGCGGGTTCCCCATTCATTTCCGGACTCGCCGCAGATCAATCGTCCACAGCCAGTCCGCCGCCTAGCAAGATTGCGGCACGCCGGCCACCAAAGGTTCCGCGTCACTTGCTTCGGAGCAAAGGGACGTTCGTTGACCCGAGCCCGATCCCCTCCGGCTGGACGTGCAGCGGCAACTGCGGCACGGACGGTGCTGACGGCGTGGTGCCGCTCTCACCAGCGGGTAGCACTGCGTATGAGTGGGTTTCGACATCCGGAGGCACGCCAGGGGTCGGTGCGCTTCCAACCGGACCGCTAGGCAGCGAGACAAATGGATCTACGCTCACGACTCCCGTCTTCACGGCGACCGCCGGAACCGCCCTAAACTTTTATTTCAACTATGTGACGTCCGACGGAGCAGGGTACGCCGATTACGCTTGGGCGGAGCTCTTTAACGCATCCAACACCCCGGTTGCGCTGCTGTTCACGGCACGAACAGCAACCAGTGGCACCATTGTTCCGGGGATGGGATTGCCTGCACCCCTGGCGACGCTCACGCCCTCCTCCGTACCCATCATCGGCGGTGCACCGACATGGTTACCACTCGGTAGTTTTTCGGGTGTCTGCTACGACTCGGGCTGCGGCTACACGGGCTGGGTCCAGTCGAATTACACAATTTCGGCGGCTGGCTCGTACTACCTTCAAGTAGGGGTCACGAACTGGCAAGACGAGGATTACGACACGGGGCTTGCGGTAGACGGCGTTACAGTGGGCGGCGTGCCAGTCGTGCCAACCGGGACGCCGGCGCTCTCGACCTGGGGAATGATCCTCTTGGGGGGCGCCCTCCTCCTGTTCGGGATGAAGGCTGTCGCGAGCAGCGGCTTCCCAGCGCGGGACGGTGACCTGTAACGTGAGAGGTGTTCAGCGCAGCGCTGCCGCGCCTATGATCGCGAATGGCGCTTTAGGCGTCAGCCAAGGGAACGCAGTCACCGGCGCGAATCGCCGCACTTTGCGATTCGTGCTCATCTTCGCGGGGACCTTATTGGCCGCATTTGGCGTATTGCTCACCGGCCCCGCTCAGTACTTGGATGCCAGATTGTCGTTGGCTTTGGTAAAAATCGCCCACGGCGTGTTGGCCGGGTTTGGAAGTCACGCGATTCGCGACGCCGCGATCTTGCGCGCTCCCAATGGCTTCGCAGTGGAGATGCGCGACGGATGCAATGGGATCAATGTGACAATTTTGCTTTGGTCGGCGATCCTTGCATTTCCAGCTCGCTGGAGAATGAAAGCGATCGGGTTGGTAGCCGGCAGTCTGATCATTCAGGTGCTCAACATCGCTCGTTTCATCAGTCTCTTCTACCTTGGACAATACAGTTTGACGTGGTTCGATTTCGCTCACACCTATTTATGGGAAAGCATGCTGGTGCTCGACACAATGGTGGTCTTCTGGCTCTGGGTGAACCGCGTCGTGCGGCTTGATGCCGCCGCCTGTGCCTCGGTTTAAGCCCACCACCCGCTTCCTGATGAGCGGGTCTGTGCTGCTCATCGGCATTCTCGCGCTATGGTGGGTCGCACTGCGGGGCCCGATGTTGGACCTGCTCCACGATGCGGCGGGAGTCTTCTTGCAGATCAAGGAGAACCCGTCGGGCGGCTGGGCCGTGCGCGTACCTTTCGAAAAACTTCTGCCCCCGACTGCTCAGCGTCCCATGCCGCGGCAGATTCACTTCGTTAATTTCGACATGCCCCCCAGCGACGCTTCAAGATTCACCTTTAGTCTTCCGGTGTATTGGGCGATTATTCTGGCGGCGCCGGCCCTTAAACGGAATTTGCGCTCGCTGCTGATCGGCACTGCCATCATGGCGGCTCTTGAGGTGGCTCTGCTGCTTGCCTTCGTCGACCTTACAGCCTATGACGCAATATCCCGGATCCAAGGGGATCCCGGCTTTCAATGGGGCCGGCGTCTGGGCCTGTACATTGTGCCCAATGTGCTCCCCTACGTGCTGCCGTTCGGGTTGGCGTTGTCGCTGCATCGGGAATTGCGTGAGCAGATCTTGCAGTTCGCAAAAGAAACGAGCGTGCCGGCATTCTCGCGGAGGCCCGCCTCCCACCGCGCTGGGCTCCCGGCAGGCATTACGAATCGCGGCCCCATGGCGAAAGTGCGACGCGGTCGTCCATGATTCAGAACTGGCCGCCTCACGCGCACGGATGGTCGCCCAACCCGCAAAGCCATCCGGGCACAATGCCAACCTATCACCAGCGGCGGTGCGGCCGAGTCGGCCTTGAGTGATGCGGCTGAGCGGGCACGCCATGCTCCGGCGATAGAATAGCCGGAGAGGCTAACGTGATCGGAATCATTTTTGAAGTGTGGCCTGCGCAGGGAAAGAAGCAGGAATATCTCGACATCGCCGCGAAACTGCGGCCGCTCTTGGATCAAATCGACGGGTTCATATCCATTGAGCGTTTCGAAAGTCTCTACGAGCCGGGAAAGATCCTGTCCCTCTCCTTCTTTCGAGATCAAGCTGCCGTGGAACAATGGCGAAAACTGGAAGCGCACCGCATCGCCCAAGCAGTGGGACGAGCCGGCGTGTTTCGCGACTACCGGCTGCGCGTCGCCGGCATAATTCGGGACTATGGCATGTCTGACCGGGAGCAGGCGCCCGCCGACAGTCTCGGCTACCACCACAATTCCGCGGAATCGAAATAGCCCCCTGGCCGGCAAGTCTTGACAAAATGTCACATTAGATATAATCTAATTTGTGGATGGACGCCGAGGAGATTAAACGGTCCCTGGAAGGCGGCGGGATGCGGTGTACTCCGCAGCGCTACGCCGTGATGGCGTTCTTGATGAAGCACAATCGCCATCCCACGGCCGCGGAAATCTTCCAAGGCGTGAATCGAGTGGATCCGCGCTCTTCCAGAGCTACTACTTATAACAATCTGCGGGATTTAGTGAAGGCGGGTTTGGTGCGTGAAGTGGCCGTCGAGGGCCGCGCCGCGCGATTCGATGCGAAAGGCATGCGGCATCACCACTTCATCTGCGACCGCTGCGGCAACGTTGAGGACCTTGAGTGGTACGACGTGCCCCGGCCCGCCTCGGGATCCCTCGGTAAGCGGATTTTTCGCGAATGCGAACTTATTTTCCGGGGGCTCTGTACAAAGTGTGCTCCGCGGCGAGCGTCCAGGAAAGTGTCATAGCCGTATGGCCGCATTGGCAAGCGTGTCCGCGGGCGTTGGCGCGAATGAGAAGGCCAGAATAGGTTCGTAGTTGGTCACAGTTTTTAACTAATTCGAAGGAGAATCAACAAATGGAAAAAGAACTCACAGGGACCGCGGCGGCTGTCCCCAATAATCCAACCGAAGCCAAGTGCCCGGTGAAGGTTGGCGCTCGCAGAAACACGGTGGCCGGGGCCCCGACCAACGCGGGCTGGTGGCCGGACCAACTCAACCTGAAAATTCTGCACCAGAACTCGCCCCTTTCCGATCCGATGGGAAAGTCGTTCAACTACGCTGAGGAATTCAAGAGCCTCGATCTAAACGCCGTGATCAAGGACCTGCATGCCCTGATGACGGATTCACAGGTTTGGTGGCCGGCCGACTATGGCCACTATGGGCCGTTTTTCATTCGTATGGCGTGGCACAGCGCAGGTACCTATCGCATCGGCGACGGCCGCGGCGGCGCAGGTTCCGGCACGCAGCGCTTTGCGCCGCTCAATAGCTGGCCCGACAACGCCAGCCTCGATAAGGCGCGCCGCCTGCTCTGGCCAGTCAAGCAGAAGTATGGCCGGAAGATCTCCTGGGCCGACCTCATGATTCTCGCCGGTAACGCTGCACTGGATTCAATGGGGTTCAAGACCTTCGGTTTCGGCGGCGGCCGCGCCGACGTCTGGGAGCCCGAAGAAGACGTTTACTGGGGTTCTGAGAGCACGTGGCTGGGAGACGAGCGCTATAGCGGCGACCGCCAGCTCGATAATCCTCTCGGCGCGGTTCAAATGGGATTGATTTATGTGAATCCGCAGGGGCCCAATGGAAATCCCGATCCCATCGCTGCGGCGCGCGACATTCGCGAGACCTTTGCTCGCATGGCGATGAATGACGAGGAGACCGTTGCGCTCATTGCCGGCGGCCACACGTTTGGCAAAACTCACGGCGCTGCCGATGCGGGCAAATATGTCGGCGCCGAGCCCGAGGGCGCCCCCATTGAGGAACAAGGCTTCGGCTGGAAAAATACCTTCGGCACCGGCGTAGGCGGCGAGGCGATTACCAGCGGTTTGGAAGGCGCATGGACCCCTAGCCCGACAAAGTGGGGCAACGCGTTCCTCGACACGCTCTACGGTTACGAGTGGGAACTCTCGAAGAGCCCTGCCGGCGCGCATCAGTGGAAGCCCAAGAACGGTGCAGGCGCAGACACGGTGCCGGATGCGCAAGATCCGTCGAAGCGGCACGCGCCGACCATGCTCACGACGGACCTCTCACTGAAGATGGATCCGGCCTACGCCAAGATCTCGAAGCGCTTCCACGAGAACCCGCAGGAGTTCGCGGACGCGTTCGCCAAGGCTTGGTTCAAGCTCACGCACCGCGATATGGGTCCCATCGCGCGTTACCTCGGTCCGCTCGTCCCGAAGGAATCGCTGCTATGGCAGGATCCTGTTCCCGCGGTGGATCATGCGTTGATCGGTGACCAGGATATTGCCGCGCTGAAGGCCAAGATCCTCGCATCCGGGCTGTCCATCTCTCAACTCGCCTCGACGGCCTGGGCGTCGGCGGCGACGTTCCGCGGCTCCGACAAGCGCGGCGGCGCGAACGGCGCGCGCATTCGCCTCGCGCCGCAGAAGGATTGGGAAGTCAACCAGCCGGCCGAACTGGCGAAGGTTCTTCGGACGCTGGAGACGATCCAGAAGGATTTCAATGGCGCACAGTCGGGCGGCCCGCAGTCCAATGGAAAAGGAAAGAAGGTTTCGCTCGCCGACCTCATTGTTCTGGGCGGCTGCGCGGCCGTCGAGGCAGCGGCGAAGAAAGGCGGACACGACCTGAAGGTGCCCTTCACACCGGGGCGTACCGACGCTTCGCAGGAGCAGACCGATGCGCACTCCTTTGCGCCGCTCGAACCGGTTGCCGACGGGTTCCGCAACTATCTTCGAAACGGACAGCCCCTGCCGGCCGAGGAACTGCTGCTGGATCGGTCGCAGTTGCTCACGCTGACCGCCCCTGAGATGACGGTCCTCGTCGGCGGCATGCGCGCCATGAACGCGAACTTGGGGCAGTCCAAGCACGGCGTCCTCACCAGCCGGCCCGAGACGCTGACCAATGATTTCTTCGTCAACCTGCTCGACATGGGTACGAAGTGGCAGCCCTCCTCTACCGACGGCGTGTATGAGGGGCGCGATCGCGCCACCGGCAAAGTCAAGTGGACCGGCACTCGTGTCGACCTTGTCTTCGGCTCGAACTCCCAGCTCCGGGCCCTCGCGGAAGTCTATGCGTGCAGTGACTCGAAAGAGGCGTTCGTGAAAGACTTCGTGGCTGCGTGGAACAAGGTGATGAACCTCGATCGCTACGACCTAGCCTGATCTCAGGCAGAATTTCCAGCTCAGGAAGCCCGAGGTTCATTTGCCAGAGCGTTGATCCGGCGCGCTCTCGCCGCGCTTCGCCCACTGCGATGGCGCCTTCTATACTTGGAAGTTAAGGAACTGAACCATTGGCCTCCCTGATTGACGCGATCAACATAAAACGCCGGACCGTCTTTGAACACGAAAACGCTCCGTTTTACTGCCTGGAATCGGACATCAGCACGCCCACCGCCCGCGGCGGGCAAACCCTGGTGCGCCTGAAAGTTCGCAACCTGCTCACCGGAGCCGTGCTGGATAAAACCTTCAAGGCCGGTGAGCGGTTCAAAGAAGCGGATATGCAACTGGTTCCGGTCAGCTACTTATATAGTGACGGCGACGGTTCCTATTTCCTTGACCAGGACAACTTCGAGACCCTGAACCTTCCCGCTTCCGTGATCGGCGATGCGTTGGACCCGCTCGTCGAGGGTGCACTGATCCATGCGAACAAGTACAACGGCAATCCAATTGGCGTGCAACTGCCGGCGTTCGTGGAATTGGAGGTCGCCGAAACCGAACCCGGCGTGCGCGGCGACACCGCCAGCGGCGGCGGCACCAAGCTAGCCAAGCTTGAGACCGGCCTCGAGGTCCGCGTCCCGCTCTTCATCAAGCCAGGCGAAAAGGTGAAAATCGCCACCGAAACCCGCGAGTTTTCCGGCCGCGCTTGAGCGCACTACTTCGGCACATCCGCCAGCGCCAACTTAACATACCTGATCTTCTTGCGCCGCCACGTATAAACGAAGTGGAGATCCCCGTCCTTCCCCTGAATCACGTTTGGATACGAGAACTCCTCACCCGGCGCATCCTCCAACGTGCGGAACATCGTGAACTTTTTTCAACGGCGACCGTCCCTTGGCAGTATTGTTATAAACCAGCACCACTCGGCCATCCCGCAGCGCCACCGCGTCAATCCTGAATTCGGGTTCGGGACATCCAATAGGCGAGCCCTCGTCCACGTCACGCCCCTATCCTCCGAATCCGCCACACACACGTGCCCGATATTTTGCGTCGACCGCATGTACATTCGCAGCTTGTTCCCGCCCAACGAAATCACCGAAGGCTGAATCAAGCCGCGCGTCGACTTGCCATCGTCCGGGCCGCCACCATCATCCGGCGCCGTAATCGGCCCAATGCGCGAGAACGTCCGTCCGCCATCCGTGCTCCTCTCGATCCACGCAGCCCAGCTCCGATAACTCTCGACCGATGTGCCGCTGACAATCGTGCCATCCGCCATCACCAGAGGTTTCGCTCGAATCGGCCCATAAATCCCCGCCGGCAGATGCTCCACCGCCGACCACGACTTCCCGTGGTCATCGCTATACTTCCGCCCCGCCGTCCATTGCGACGGCGAAGTTCCAAACTTGTAATACAGCCACAGCCGGCCGTCTTTCGAGTAGAAGAGCACCGGATTCCAGCAGGGCGTCTGCCATTCCCGAACCATCTCCACGGGTTCTGTCCACTTCCCTGCGGCACGCCGGGAAGCCCAGATCGCGACATCCGGTTTGCCTTCGCCAGTGCCGCCAAACCACGCAGACATCAAGTCGCCATTCGCCAGCTCCACCACCGTCGACGCATGACACGAAGGAAACGGCGCCGAGTCAAAAATAAACTCGCTCACCGCTTCATTCGCCCCGCGCAACATTCCCGCCCACGCCATGGGCGCGCCAAGCATTACCGTTCGCCGGGAAACCATCCTGTACCTCGCTCCTACTGCACATCAGTGACACCGGACAGTGTACCCAATCACGAAGCGTTCGATTCCTGTATGACAGCGCGGCCCGAAGTTTCCTACGCCCTCGTCCGTTTCCTCGTGTGCCGATTTCGAGGTCCCGTTGGAAGTTTTTCGGCTCCACAGGCTTCGCAGCGTGGTATGTACTGGCCAGCTCCGAGCTCGGGCCGCCATTCCACGGTAATCCGGTAGGCGGCGCACGCGTTTCTTACCAGCCTCTCGCCTCCGCAATGGTAAAATCAAATACTCCATGAAGATTGCAATCGGCGCCGACCACGCTGGATTCGGCCTAAAACGGGAAATTGCGGAAATGTTGCGCGCAGCGGGTCACAACGTGATCGACCAGGGCACCAATAACGCCGAGTCAACCGATTATCCGGACTATGCGGCCACCGTGGGGCGCGCCGTCGCCGACGGTTCGGCGGATCGCGGCATCCTGGTTTGCGGCACCGGCGTCGGCATGGCCATCGCGGCGAATAAAATTCACGGGGTGCGCGCGGCACTGGCCGTAAATCCCGACGAGGTGCAGCTCACGCGCCGCCATAACGACGCCAACGTGCTCGCTCTCGGCGCCAACTATACTGACGCCAAGACCGCCAATCAATTTGTAAAGCTGTTTCTCGAAACCGAGTTTGAGCGCGGCGGCCGCCATGAGCGGCGAGTACACAAGATCCTAGAACTGGAGCGGAATTAAAATGACGAAATCCGGCAACCAAGCACCACCGGCGCGCCCATTGGCCGAAGCCGATCCCGAAATTTACGATTTGATCCGTCACGAAACCGAGCGCCAAAACTCGCGCCTCGAACTCATCGCCAGCGAGAACTTCGTTTCCGAATCGATTCTGGAAGCCGCCGGCACTATCCTCACCAACAAGTACGCCGAAGGCTATCCGGGCAAGCGCTACTACGGCGGGTGCGAATACGTGGATGGGGTCGAGAACCTCGCGCGCGACCGCGCCAAGAAACTGTTCCACGCCGAGTATGCCAACGTGCAGCCGCACTCCGGTTCGCAGGCCAATCAGGGAGCGTACTTCAGCGTGCTCAATCCGGGCGACACCATCCTGGGCATGAACCTCGCGCACGGCGGCCACCTGACGCATGGGCATCCGCTCAATTTCTCCGGCAAGCTGTATAAGATCGTGCCCTACGGCGTCCGCAAAGAAGACGAGCTGATCGATTACGACGAAGTGGCGCGTCTGGCGGCGGAGCACAAGCCCAAACTGATCGTCGCCGGCGGCAGCGCTTATCCGAGGATCATCGACTTCGCCCGTTTTCGGCAGATCGCGGATGCCACCGGCGCGCTCTTCATGGTCGACATGGCGCATTTTGCGGGACTGGTCGCCGCTGGAGTGCACCCGAACCCGTGCGATTGGGCCGACATCGTCACCTCCACCACGCACAAGACTCTGCGCGGTCCACGCGGCGGCATGATCCTGGCGAAAGAGAAACTCGGCGCGGCCATCGACAAGGCGGTTTTCCCGGGAATTCAGGGCGGCCCGCTCATGCACATCATCGCGGCCAAGGCCGTCTGTTATCGCGAGGCCATGACGCCGGAGTTCGTCGCCTACAGTCGGAAGGTAGTGGCCAACGCGCAGACTCTGGCGAAGGAGCTGAGCGCGGCCGGATTCCGCATCATCTCCGGAGGCACCGACACCCACCTAATGCTGGTGGACGTGTTCGCAAAAGGCGTGCGCGGCAAGGAAGCCGAAGTGGCGCTGGATCGCGCTTACATCACCGCCAACAAAAATGCGATTCCGTTCGACCCGAATCCCCCGGTGAATCCCAGCGGCATGCGCTTCGGAAGCCCCGCCGTCACCACGCGCGGATTTGGCGAGAGCGAGATGCGCGAAGTGGCGGCGCTGATCACGCGGGTTCTCGAAAACGTGGCCGACGAAAACGTCCTGGCCGAGGTGCGGCGGCGAGTGGCGGCACTCACCGACCGTTTTCCGCTCTACTCTTGGAAACTGACCCCGGCTGTAGCTCGTTAATTAGGATCCACTGCGCGCGTACACGATCCGACTGGGAGGAAAGATGCCGCTGCATATCGTCATCGATGCCCGGCGGGTCCGCGACTTCGGCATTGGCACCTATATCCGCAACCTCACGCGGGCGCTATCGGCACTGGACGCGGACAATCAGTACACATTGATCGCACATCCCCATGATGCCGGCGAACTTGCGGGGCTGGGCCCAAATTTCCGCATCGCTCCCTTCGCGGTTAGCGATGAAGGCCTGAAACACAATCTCTCTTTCCCGGGTTTTTTGAAATCTTTAAACGCTTCTCTGTATCATATTCCGCTTAATTCGGTGGCCTGGGCGATGCCTCGCCCCTACGTCGTGACCATCCACGATATGAGCTCGCTGCTGTTTCCCCAGCGCCGGGATTTCCGCTACACCCTCCATCAGCAGCGCTACCGGCGCGGCGTAGTGCGGGCAGCCCGCGTGATTGCCGTTTCGAATGCCACCCGCCGCGATCTGGAAGCGGTTTTGCGCCTTACAGACGAACGGATATCCACCATTTACAGCGCTCCCGACCCTGCGTTCACCGCCGTGCACGACGATCCCGCGCAACAGCGCCAGATTCTGGATCGCTACTCGATCACTTATCCCTACATCCTTTACGCGGGTACCGTTCGCGTGCACAAGAATGTGCCGCGCCTGGTGGAGGCGTTTGCCGTGCTGCGTCACAAGCTGGAAAGCCACCCGCTATATAAGGATCTGCGCCTGGTGATTATTGGCGACGAACTCTCGAAGAATCCTGCGGTACGCCGCGCCGTGGCCCATTCACGCATTGAGAACGCCGTCCGTTTTCTGGGATTCGTGCCGATCGGCACCTTGCGTGTGTTCTATTGCGCCGCCGAGGCATTCGCTTTCCCGACCCTTTACGAGGGTTTCGGTCTGGCGCCACTCGAAGCCATGGCCTGCGGCGCGCCGGTGGTTGCATCCGATCTTCCCTCTCTAGTGGAAGCCGTGGGGCAAGCCGCCGAGCTGGTCAGCCCTGATAATGTATTTGATATCGAGCGCGGAATGCGCGAGGTTCTGCTGAATGTCGAACGCCGCGAAAGCCTGAAGGCGGCAGGCCGGGCCCAGGCGAAGCGCTTTCATTGGGAGTCCACCGCGCAGCAAGTGCTTGCCATTTACCGGGAATCGCAACTAAATAGCGTGTAATTAGTGCAGTTTGAGTAAATACTATTTGACATTAAATAGCCCTGGAAGTACTATACCTATGCGGTTGCGGGTGGGGGTCCACAGCGAACGCCGAAGCAATGAGAGGAACTAAACACAGCAATGGAATGGACACGCTCAGAAACACTGGCGCTCGCCATGCACAATTGCACGCAATGCCACGGGTGTGGACTGCGGCTACGAAATATAGGGGACTGGATGCCATGCAACTGCGTCCTGCGCGCGATGTTTCGCATCTGTTACGATCGTTTTCGGCGCTGCACCGAACAGGAAAGGCATGTCAGCCGGGTTTCCATGGAACCCGCGGCGGGAGCCCGCCGGCCGATGACATTCGGCCGTAAAGACGAAGAATATATGGCCGATTTTTGCCTGGTTTCACGGCGAAATCTCAGTGAAACGGAGCATCAGTTATTCCGTTATCATTTCTTGCTGGGCGCCGATTGGACCTTGTGCACGCGCAAACTGGGGATGAGCCGCGGCAATTTCTTTCACGCGGTCTATCGCATCGAACAGAAACTAGGCCGTGTGTTCCGGGAACTGCAGCCCTATCCGTTGTTTCCCCTGGACGACTACTTTCATGGACCGTCCCGGTTTGATCCCGCGCGTGTCACCGAGCCGAAGTGCCGTGTGATTCCACTGCGCCCACCGCACCTGCGTTTCCCGCAGCCGGTCGGTAAGACGGCCTAGCGGCGCTCGGCAAAAAAACGCAGCATCAGCTCGGCGCACTCCGCGCCGAGCAACCCTTCTTCAATCACCAGCCGGTGATTGAGTACTTCGGCGTCGGCCAGGCGGAACTTACTGCGCACGCCGCCGAAACGGAGGTCGCGCGCGCCGAAGATCACTTTAGTAATGCGCGCCGCCACCAGTGCGCCCGCGCACATCACACACGGTTCGAGCGTGGTGTACAAAATCGCGCCTTCCAGCCGGTAGTTGCCCACCGCGGCGCAGGCTTCGCGAAGCGCGAGGATTTCAGCATGCGCCGTGGGGTCCGAGCGCTCGATGGGAGCGTTGCGTCCGCGGCCGATGACCTCGCCTGCCATGACAATCACGGCGCCCACCGGGACCTCGCCCGCGGCCTCGGCCTCAAGGGCCAGATCGAGCGCCATGCGCATGTAGCTTTCGTCACTCACTTTCCGAGAATAGCGTCATTTGAGGATCTTGCGGCCATAGCTCGGGCTCGGCGCGGCCGTCTTCTCGAGGCCGGAGATTATAGCGGCCGCGGATACGATCGATCCGTTCGCGAATCATATCGGGATAAGCACCGCGCAGATAGGCACTGCGCTCGAAGCGTTCCCGGTAGCGCCTCAAATACGCCGGGAAATGTTCCTCCAGGAAAGGGAAGAAGACCTTCTGTGCGCACGGCTTCAGATACACCACATTGCCGCCAAGGTGCTCCGCGCCGGCGCGGGCCGCCGCCTTGGCAACCGCGTCCAGGCTTGGCTCCGCGTCGTTTATCAGCGGCAGGATGGGAGCGAGATTCACGGCTACGCGCAGACCCGCCGCGCTCAACTTGCGCACGGCGTTGAGACGCAGGTCGGGGCGCGGCGCCAGTGGCTCCAGCAAGCGCGCCAGATCGCGGTCAAGTGTTGTAATTGTCAGCACTAAAGTCAGATAATTGCGCCGGTTAATCTCCCGGAAGACGTCAATATCGCGGGTGATTAAATCCGACTTAGTGATCAGCCCGATGCGGTACCCGCTGCTTTGCGCGAGACGCTCCAGGATGGACCGGGTTACCCGAAATCTTCGCTCGGCCGGCTGATACGGGTCAGTGGCTGTGCCAATCGCGATCGCTTCGCCCGCCGGAAGACGCCGCAGTTCCGCCCGGAACGCCGCGCCGTCGAAATGTTTGACGAAGATTTTACGCTCAAAGGCTTCCGAATCGTGCAGCTCCATGAACTCGTGGGTATAGCGCGCATAGCAATACTTGCACCCGAATTCGCAGCCCCGGTAGGGATTGATCATCCAGCGGAACGGCATGCGCGGACTATCGCAGCGCGCCAGATATTTCCTTGTGGGAAGTTCGAAATATTCGGTCGCGCGCTTCGCTTCGAGGGAGGGGCTTTCCGCGGCTAAGCGAGCGATTCCGACCAGTTGGGTCACTCGCCCAGTTTCGCCTTATGTTCGCCCTATTGTCAAGTGGGAATTTCGGCCCAGTTACACCGCAACCCGCTTGCGGCTGTATGCGAAATAGACCACCAGGCCAACTGCCAACCAAACGAAAAATCGGATCCAGGTTTCGAGCGGCAAGCTCAGCATCAGCAAGAGGCAGCAGAGGATCGACAGCAGCGGAAGAAACGGAACCCAAGGCACGCGGAAGACTCGCGGGTGATCCGGCTGCGACCGGCGCAAGATGATGACGCCGGCGGAGACCACCACGAAGGCGAACAGCGTGCCGATGTTGGTGAGGTCGGCGAAAGTGCCAATATCCCACACGCCGGCGGGAATCGCGACGACGATACCGCAGATCCAGGTGCTGATATCGGGCGTCTCGAACTTAGGACTCACGCGGCAGAACACGCCCGGGAGCAGACGGTCGCGCGACATCGCAAAAAGAATTCGCGACTGCCCATATTGCCCGACCAGAACCGAGCTGATCATTCCCAACAGTGCGCCCACGGTAACGATGAAGCGCAGGCGATTGAGTCCGACGGCTTTGAGCGCGTTCGCCACCGGAGCGTCGTTGTTGAGCGTCTCCCAAGGGACGATGCCGGTGAGAACCAATGCCACTCCCGCGTAGAGAATCGCGCAAATGATCAGCGTGAACATGATTCCGCGGGGCAGATCGCGCTGGGGGGTATGGCATTCTTCGGCGGTAGTCGATAGCACGTCGAAGCCGATGTAGCTGAAAAAGACGATGGCGGCTCCGGTGAGCACTCCGGAATAACCGTTGGGCACGAACGGATGCCAGTTGCGAGTGTCGACGCTGCGGGCGGCGCCGAAGATGAACAACAAGATGGCGCCTACTTTAATGGCGACGATGATGCTATTCGCGCGCGCCGATTCCCGCACTCCTCGCACCAGCAGCCACGTGAGCAGCATGACCAAGAGAAACGAGGGCAGGTTGAACCACGCGCCGGTGGGTTTGCCTTCCATGAAAATCGGTTGGGTGAGTTGGAGAGGCAGGTGGAAGCCAAAAACGTTGTCGAGCAGATCGTTGAAATACGCGCCAAAACCCACGGCTACGGCCATGTCGCCGACCGCGTATTCAAGGATCAGATCCCAGCCGATGATCCACGCGAAAATCTCGCCCATGGTTGCGTAGGCATAGGTGTAGGCGCTCCCTGACACGGGAATCATGGAGGCCAGTTCCGCGTAACATAGCGCCGCGAAACTGCAGGCCAAGGCGACCAAGAGAAATGAGATCGAGATGGCGGGACCGGCGCCGGGCCGTCCAAAGGTGCCGACGGCGTGCCTGCCATTCATCAGCAGGTTCAACAGGGGCGCTTTGAGGATCGACGGATATTCAAACTTGAGCCCGGCGGCAGCGGTGCCGGTTAGCGTGAAGATGCCGGAGCCGACTACGATGCCGATGCCGAGCGCGATCAAGCTCCCAAGGCCTAGACGTTTTTTTAAGGCGATGCGATGGGTGATCGCTGGCCGCGATTAGTGCCGCGATGCTCTTAGTGCGAAAGAGAGTGGACATGCGGCCGGGGAGTGACCGGCCATGGGCCGGTCCCACCTTAACGTTTGCGCTGGCCCTTGACCATCTTCTTTACTTTGCGTTTTTGCGAACCGCGGGCAACGTCGGCGGCTCGTTTGGCCTTGGGCGCCACCTTCTTGCGGGCGGCGCGCTTCAGCTTCTTGCGTTCGTCTTTGTCGGTAACTTTTTTGGTATTCATTCCACCTTGATCCCTGCGTATTTCGCGATTAATTTTTTCAAGCCGTATCCGGGAAAACTCACGGTCACTTTCGTATCGTCGCCCGAACCTTCCAGGCGCAGCACCGTGCCCCGGCCCCACTTGGTGTGTTCCACCGTTGAGCCTGGCCCCAATTTCTTAGGACCTGTCTTCTTGAACTGCGGAACGGGCGCCGCTGCTGGCTGCGTTGGGCTGCGCTGCGCCGCCGCCGGGGCAATCCCCTGAGGCGCCGGCATGCCGCGTTCCGAAAAAAACTGCCGGATGTTATCGACAGAATTATAAGTCTTCCCAGTATAGAGGTTCCGCTGAGCGGATTCGCGGACCTGGTAGCGCTCGGAGTAAAGGTCCACCGACCGGGCCTGCGGCTGATCCCCGCGGACGGCGTCGACCAAGTTGCGCGGCACCTCATTCAGGAAGCGCGAGGCCAGCGAGACTTCCGGTTGTCCGCCTCCGAAGCGGCGGCGATAGCGGGCCCAGCTTAAGTACAGTTTGGTCTCCGAGCGCGTCATGCCGACGTAGCATAGGCGGCGCTCTTCTTCCATTCCACTTTCGGAATCGAGCGAGCGGCTGTGCGGGAACAAGCCTTCTTCCAGGCCCGCGATGAACACCACCGGAAATTCCAGGCCCTTGGCGTTGTGCATGGTGAGCAAGCGAGACCGGCACGCGCGAGTCGGCCGAATCGGCGTCGGAGACCAGCGCGGCGTGATCCAGAAAATCGCGCAGAGTTTCGCCGCGCTCGCCGGCGTCGGCCGCCGCGTTGAGCAGTTCGTCGAGGTTCGCGAGGCGCTGGCGCGCTTCCTCGGTGCCTTCGTCTTCGAGCATCTTGCGGTAGCCGGTGCGCTCCAGAACATCGGCCAGCGTATCCGAAATCGGGCGGGTATCGAGTTGCCCGGCCAGCTCCGTCATCATGCGATGGAACGCCGCGAGAGCCGCTTCGGCGCGGCCGGGAAAAGCGTGCGCTTCGAGCATTTGTTCGAGTGATGTCCAGAGCGAGAGCCCGTGCTGCAGCGCATATTGCTCGATCTGTTCGAGAGTGGTGCGGCCGATGCCGCGCGCCGGAGTATTGATGACACGCAGCAGGCCGATCGAATCGTGCGGAGCTGACCAAGACTTTCAGATACGCCAGAATGTCCTTCACTTCGGCGCGCTGATAGAAGCTGAAGCCGCCGACCACAACGTACTTGCGGCCGTAACGGCGCAGCGCTTCTTCAATCTGGCGCGATTGCGAGTTGGTGCGATAGAGCACCGCCACGCGCTCCTGCGGATTGCGCGCCAGACGGTTCTCGACGGTGTCGGCGATCCACAGAGCTTCGTTTTCCGAATCCGGCGCCTCGTAGAGCGTGATCTTTTCGCCCGCGCCCGAGTCGGTCCACAAAGTTTTGCCGATGCGCTCGGTGTTATGCGCCACCACGGCGCTGGCGGCTTCGAGAATGGTTTGAGTCGAACGGTAGTTCTGCTCCAGGCGAATGATGGTGGCGCCGGGAAAATCGCGTTCGAAGTCCAGGATATTGCGGATATTGGCGCCGCGCCATCCATAAATCGATTGGTCCTCGTCGCCGACCACGCAGATGTTGTGGCGCTGCTCGGTCAGCAGGCGCATCAGATCGTACTGGCTGCGGTTGGTGTCCTGATATTCGTCCACCATCACGAATTCGTAGCGCTGGTTCAGGCGCTGGCGGGTGGCGTCGTCATGGCGCAGCAGGTTCACGGCTTCGAGCAGCAGGTCGTCGAAATCCAGGGCGTTCGATTCGCGCAACCGCGCCTCGTAGCGTTCGTAAACCGTAGCGAAGCGAGTGCCGGTGGGGTCGGTGGCAGCGCGCGCGATTTCTTCGGGCGATTGCGCGTGACTCTTGGCATTGCTGATGCGCGAGAGCGCCGCGCGCGGCTGCATGAACTTGTCGTCCAGGCCGAGCGACTTATAGATCGCCTTGATCATCGAGATCTGATCGTCGTCGTCGTAGATGGTGAAGAGCGGCGTGAAGCCGCGGCGAAGCTGTCCGAGCGGAGCGCCGTCGCGCCGCAGCAACCGTACGCAGAATGAGTGGAAAGTCGCAACCGTCGGCGCGCCCTCGGGGCCAGTAGCGACCAGGGAACGCACGCGGTCGCGCATCTCGCCCGCTGCCTTGTTGGTGAAAGTGACGGCCAGGATGGCCCATCCGGGAACCCGGAACGCCGTCATCAAGTGGGCGATGCGGTGGGTGATCACCCGGGTCTTCCCGCTGCCGGCGCCGGCCAGCACCAGCAGGGGGCCCTCGGAGTGCTCGACCGCCTCCCTCTGGCGGGGGTTCAACCCGTCAAGAAAATCCATTAACCGACGATTTTACCACGATTCGCGCGCTTGCCCCCATTTGCGGGTATTGGTACTGTTACTACTATTCAGATATATTGCAGGTAGACGTTAGTCTCCCATCACGACCCGCCACGGTTTAGTGAAATTCAACAATCTAAAGACAATTCGGTCCATGTTTCCGAAGACCTCCCCCGAGACTTCCGGAGCAATCCGGGCGCGCCTAGCTGATCTACGGGATCGGAAAGCCGCCCTCGACGAAGTGATCGCTTCGCTGGAGCGCTATGCGGTTTATGCACTGCACCCGGGTGCAGAGATCCCCCAAAGAGCTCCCAAGGTGTTTCAGATGAAGGGCGATGCGAGGTTAGCCGGAGCGGCGTAGCGAAAGGCTACACGATTTCCTGCGCGCGGCGTCCAACCCCTCAGGGCTGTTGTAACCTGAGTGGGTATACTTGCGCCTTTTCAAATGCATAAATCCAGTTTGCGCTACCGCCAGGCGATGAGACGAGACAGCGGGCGTTAGCGATGCTGATTGAATTCGAGCTCATTGAAAAAGCAAAAAGCGGGGACGACGCAGCGTTCAACCTGGTTGTCACAGCATACCGCAAGCGGATTCTGGGAACTATCGCGCGCTTGATCGGGCGGCCGGAAGACGTGGAAGATGTCGGCCAGGAGGTGTTTCTCCGGCTGTATTTTTCGCTGGACCAGTTGCGGGCCGCGGAAGTATTCGAGCCTTGGTTGTATCGTCTGACCGTGAACGCGGCTTACGATTATTTGCGGCGGCAGAAGCGCCGGCACGAAAGCCGGATGTCGGATTTGAGCGAGCAGCAGGTGATGATGGCGGACGCATCCGCCGGCGGAAAGCAGCAGACCGAGGAACTGCGGCGGACGAAGGTTCGCGAAATGGTGCAGTCGCTGTTGGGCAAGGTTTCCGAGGAAGATCGGATTTTGCTGCTGATGAAGGAAGTGGAAGGGTTGTCGCTGAAGGAGCTGGAACAGATCTACAAGGTGAATGAGAACGCCTTGAAGGTCCGGCTGTTCCGGGCGCGGCAGAGAGTTTTGAAGGCGTATGAGGCGGACGAAGTTTGAAGGGCCGGGCAGTGGGCCCCCGGCAGTGGGGCGTGGGTTGGGTAGTGGACCGGTAGCTGGCCGGGCGGGCTTGAAATCGGCGGCGAGGAGCATATAATGAACGGGATGGACCAGGATCGAATCGGCGACAAGCTGGATCCCTTGTGGGCCGCGTACCGCGAAGCTTGTCCCGACGCCGAACCCAGCGCTCACTTCATGCCGCAGCTGTGGCAGCGTATTGAAAACCAGCGAAGCGCTGTGGCCTCCTCCTGGTTCCGCCTATGGGCCGAGGTGTGGGTGGCGGCTACCGTGACTCTCGCGATCGTCATGGGCGCAATTTTGATCCCGCGCTTCCAGAGCAATCCTCCCGCGTATCTGGCGAGCTATGTGGACGTGCTGGCAGCGGCGGATTCGGCCAACGATAGTTTCGTGCTGCCGCCGTCGGGGGAAACCGAATGAAAATCACGCGCTGGACAGTAGCGTTGTACATGGCGCTGGTGTTCGCGTGCGGCGGCGTGGTGGGGGCATTTGCGCATCGCCTGTACACGGTTTCAGGCGTCAGCGCCAATGTTGTCCAGCGCAATCCCGAGGAATTCCGCAAGCGGTTCATGGCCGACATGAAGGCGCGGCTGCAACTCAGCGACGATCAAGCGGCAAAACTGGGCGACATCATGGACGGCACGCGCGCGCGGTTCCGCGACGTCCGGGAGAAGTTCGAGCCGGAGATGCAGAAGATCCGCGAGGAGCAGCGGCAGAAAATCAGCGAGCTGCTCTCCCCCAGCCAACAAGCCGAATGGCAAAAAATCGTGGAAGAACGGCAACGCCGGCGCGTGGGCAAGAAGGGCCGAGAGGCCACGCCTCCTGCGCCTCAGCCGTAGATTTTGAGCTTTTGGGCTGGCTGCGAACGCGTGGGCTTGCCCACGCCAATCCGCTTTTATCTGGGGCGGTTTTATCTGGACCGCTTTTATGCGACCGGCTGTTTCTTCTTGGCTTCGGCTGCCTTGGCCTCGGCTGCGTCGCGGACCTTCTGGTACTTCTTCTGGAAACGGTCGACGCGGCCTTCGGTGTCGATCAGCTTCTGCTTGCCGGTAAAAAACGGGTGGCAACTGGAGCAGATTTCAACGCGGATGTCGCCCTTGTGCGCCGAGCGGGTGCGGAACTTATGTCCGCAGGCGCAGGTCACATTCACTTCTTCGTAGGCAGGGTGGATACCAGGTTTCATGGCGAGGCTCTCAAACTTTCCTTGGGAATTTTCATCTTACCACAGCATCTCGCCACACCAGCCCAAGGCGGCTTCCCACGGCGGTTTGCCGGACGCTTTAATGGGCTGACGTGTTGATGCTTTGTGACTGCCCGGCGGAGCCCCTCACAAAAAAGCTGTTGGCAGCTTGCCAGACGCTGGAGACATTGGAAGCACTCGAAAGAAACAGACAGGCAGAAACCAGCAGCAAAAAAGCGACCAGGAGGCTGTATTCAGACACATCTCCCCCGTCGTCATTCTTCCACAGACGCATTCCACTCGGATTGTAATCCTGCGGCGATCAGGGCGTCAAGCCGGTCCATTTCCCGCCGCGAGTTTCGTGCCGAGAGGCGCTAGACTACTTCTTCTCGTCGCCGTCGCCCGAAGCGCCTGGTGCGGAGCCGCCCAGGAACAGGCGGCGGCCATCCGCGAAGGTCAAGTCCTTGCCCACCGCGCGGGTTGAGCTATCCTTCGCTTGGTAGCCATCCACCGCGATTTCCGTTCCCACGGGCAGCGAGTTTTTGGTAAATCCCAGGCGGAGGAGAGCGTTCGGGCTGCCTCCCTCCACCCCCCAGTTGACCAGCTTGCCATCGGGGCCGGCTACATCGAGGTGGATCCAGGAGTGGGGATTGATGAACTCCACCTTAGTCACCTTGCCGCGCAGCTTGATCGGCTTGTCGGCGTCGAATTCCGCGGCAAAAGAATGATGCGCCCACGCCGGAGCTGCCGCCAGCAGGCCGCTAGCGGCAAGTAGAAAGATTCTGATGTCGCGCTTGCTCATTGTGGCTGCTTCCCCGAAGCTTCCAGCGCGCGGGCTTCGCTGAGCGTATTGGCCATTCCATAATTCCCCTCGTGACACGCAAATTCGAAGATCCGGTTGGGATCTTTCATCATGGGTAGTTGCGCGGTCCACGGCTTGACCCAGGTGGCGGGATCTTCGACGGTGAATTCGTAGAGGAGAGCGTCTTCCGCGGTGCGCGTAAATCGCTCGATCGCATGCAGGGATTCGGTGGACCCGAAGAACGCGCCCTTGCTGCTGAAATTGGTGGTGTCGACAACCAGCGTGTTGCCTTCCCAATGTCCGCGTGAATCGCCACGCCATTGGCGGATGCCTGCAGGCAGGTGCGGCTGGCCATCGATCGGAATGATGCGCACATCATGGACCAGTTCCTGCAGGATCGCGACGTATCCCGGAGCCTGGAAAATCTGCAGGTTGTTATTGTAGGCGAAGGGAAGCATCGGCGGACCCACGGTGGGGAACAGGATACAGCGCTCGCCCAAGGGGCGGTTCTCGGGGCCGTCGAATTCGTGGCCTTTTTGCCGGGCGGCATCGGCCGCATAGCGCTGAAGCGCTTCAGGAGTCTCGTCCGGGATTTTGCCTTCCGGTCCGACGATCATGGAGGTCCGGAGATTGGGCGGATATCGAGCCTGCGATGGATCGAGACCGAACTGGGCGAGGTCGTAGTGTGCACCTCCGGTGACGGCTCTGTCGCCCTGAAATCCCTTCTTCAGGTTTTCGGCGGCTTCCTGCGGCGTGTAGAATTCTTTAGCGCCGAGCTTATCGGAACGTTCCAGCGGAACGTTGCTGCCGAAGTTCCAGGTGCCCTGCAGATCCGGCTGGCCATCGATGGTAAGTGTGGGCGTCCAAGCTTTTCCGGGCGCCGGAGTTTGCGAGTTCAGAACGAGCGGTACGGACAACAGGAGAACAAACCAATAGCGCACGCACAGACCCCTACAAACATCACGGTAACTTCGTCAATTTGGTTGTGTCGAGGGATCGGACGTGGCCGTATGCTAACATCGCTCCAAATGAGATACGTAATCGCGCTTGCGCTGTACCTGGCGGCCACGGGGATGGCGCAGCAATACACGAAGGACGGCGAATTGCTGCTGCCCAAGGATTACCGCCAGTGGATTTTTCTATCGTCCGGCATCGGGATGACTTATTCCGGCAGCGCTTCCAAGCACCCCGCGTTCGAAAATGTATTCGTCAATCCGGAGTCCTACAAGGGGTTTCTGACGACGGGCACGTGGCCGGACAAAACTGTGATGGTGCTTGAGATCAGGAAATCCGAGAGCCGCGTTTCGATCAATAAGGACGGGCGAGTTCAAACCAGCGTGGCCGCGACGGAGGTTCACGTGAAAGATGCCGCGCGCGGCGGCTGGGCCTTCTACGGGTACGCTGACAGCCCGGAAAAGGGGAAGCTGTTTCCGAAGACCGCCAACTGTTACTCCTGCCATGAGAAGAACGGCGCGACCGATACTACTTTCGTGCAGTTCTATCCCACGCTGATAGAGGCTGCTAAGAAAAACGGGAACTACAAAGAAACTGAGTGATCGGTACGGGGCGTATGGGCCGTGCGTTTACTTGACGGCGAAAACCCAGATGGCGCCGCCTTCGGGAACCTCGGGGTATTTGCCGGGGAAGAGGCCGTTGAGCAGGAGTTCCATTCCCTTGGCGTCGACGCCCCAACCGGATTGCACGGCGACATACTGCTTGCCGTCCACCATGAACGTAGACGGCTGTCCGGTGATGCCCGAATTGGTGGGGAACTCCCACAGGAGCTCGCCGGTCGACGCGTTGAACGCGTGGAACTTGCGGTCGTTGGTCCCGCCGCTGAATACCAGGCCGCCGCCGGTGGCGAGCATCGGACCCCAGTTCTGCGAGTCCTTGTAGGTGTGCGTCCACACGCGCTTGCCGGTATCGACATTCCATGCCTGCACTTCACCGATGTGATCCGCGCCGGGCGCGGCCAATAGCGTGCTTCTGGCTCCCATGTAGCGGCCCCCGGGTGTGTACTCCACATTCAGCCCGGTCAGAGTGGTGCAGAGATTCTCATTCGCGGGAATGTAGATCATGCGGGTCTGCGGACTGTAGGCGATCGGCGGCCAGTTCTTGCCGCCCCACAGCGAGGGGCAAAAAGTTGCCGTCTTCGCCGTTCCCGGTTTGCGCTCGGGATCGATCTCGGGACGGCCGGTCTTGGGGTCCAGGCTCTTGTAGACGTTCTGCTTGACGTACGGTCTGCCGTCGACAAAGTTGATCGGGCCGTCGGTGCGCTCGAGGAACCACAGATAGCCGTCGCGGGCCACGTCGACCAATCCTTTGACGGTTCTTCCGTTGCGCTGGAAGTCGATGAGCACCGGCGGCGATACCTCGTCCCAGTCGAACGATTCGTTGGGCGTGTATTGGTGATAGCCCTTTATTTTTCCGGTGTTCACATCGAGTGCGATGGTGGAGGCTGTATACAAGTTGTCGCCGGGACGCTGATCGCCCATCCAGGGGCCGCCGTTGCCGACTCCCCAGTACGCCAGCTTGGTCGCGGGATCGTAATTACCCGTTACCCAAACGGACCCGCCGCCGTTTTTCCACTGCTCGCCCTTCGGCCAGGTCTCGCTGCCAGGCTCGCCCGGAGAGGGCACGGTGTAGGTACGCCAGATTTCCTCGCCGGTTTCGGCCTGAAACGCCGCGACGAAACCGCGGATTCCCATCTCGCCGCCGGAACAGCCCACCATAATTTTGCCGTCGGCCGCGAGGGGAGCGAGCGACATGTAGTAGCCGGACTTGTTATCGGCGACCTGCTTGGACCAGACTTCCTTGCCGGTCTTCACGTCGAGAGCGACCAGAGTCGCGTCTCCGGCGGCCAGGAAAACTTTGTCGCCGTACAGGGCGACGCCGCGGCTGGTGGGATGAGGAATGATGGCGCCCTCGGGGATCTGCCGTTTGTAGCGCCAGAGAAAGTTGCCGGTAGCGGCCTCCAACGCGATCACCTGGCTCCCAGGCGTAACGACGAACATCACACCGTTGGCCACGATGGGCGCGGCCTCATGACCGCTGGTCATGCCGGTGGAAAAAACCCAAACCGGCTGCAGGCGCTGCACGTTTTGCGGCGTGATTTGGGCGAGCGGGCTATATCCCCACCCGTCATAAGAGCGACGGACCATGGCCCAGTCGCTATCCTCCGGCTTGGTTAGGCGCTCCGCGGTGATCGGCGTATAATTTTGCAGAACCAGCGGCATGGGAGGAGGCGGCGGCGCTGCGGGCTCGGACGGGGCTTGCGCCGAGGCCATCAGCCCGCATACAGCGGAAAGAAATCCAAAACGAAGAACACTCGGCACTACCATTCACGCCTCCTAAGGCAAAAACGAGCTGGCGGGCGAGCAGTCATCGGACTGTTCGATCCCCGTCTATGAAATATACTCCATGCGCGAGGCGGTGCGGTGATAGACGCCGCGAGCTGCTATGCCTGGGCCGCTTTTTCTGAGCGCACGCAGCGCCTTCGCGGCACGGTGGAGTATGTTAGCATGCTCATATGAGTCATCGATTGCAGGTTCTCATTCCGCCGGATTTGGATACTCAAATCGACAAGGCCGCGCAGCGCAGCCGGGTATCCAAAGGGGAATGGGTTCGCCGCGCGTTGAAGGCGTCTTTGCGACGCGGGGGCAGCGGAAGCAAGACCAACCCGGTGGAGCGCATGGCGGCGTTGGGCGGTCCTGCGGCCGACATCGATCAGATCCTGGCCGAGATCGACGAGGGGCGCCGTTGAAGGTTTTCATCGACTCGAATATTCCCATGTATGTCGCGGGGAGCGATCATCCGCATCGGGAACCGGCGCGGAAGCTTCTGGAACGGGTGCGCACGGGCGAGGCGGAAGGCGTGACCAGCACGGAGGTTCTTCAGGAAATTCTCTACCGGTATTCGGCGATCGGCCGCAAGGAAATGGGGCGCGACATCTATGACCTGTTTGTCGAAATCTGCCCGGTGGTCCTGAGCGTGACGCTCGCGGATACGGACAGGGCGCGGGATTTGTTGGTCGGCGTGGATGGCATCTCGGCGCGCGATGCGATCCATGCCGCCGTCATGTTGAATCATGAGATCAAGTGGGTAGCCACCTATAACGCGGGGTTCAGCGACATTCCGGGCATTCGACGGTTGAAGCTTTAGGGCCGGCTGGCTTGATACCGCAAGATTTGCTAAGGCCCCCAGAGGAAACGTATGAGCGGGTGCAGGATCTAATCTAGAGAGGGGGGATTATGAGCCATTCAACCTTGAATCCTGCGGAGAGGGAAGCCGATCTCGGGCGTCTCGACGCAATGATCGCTGAGCTCGAACGCTTCCGGGATGTTGACCTTCTGCACGAGCATCTACAAAGCGCGCGTCAATACTTGTTGGGCGCGATGACGGAGGAGTATTTGCTCAGCCTGGGACCCCAGTATAGGCCAAAACATTCTGAATCGGAAATGCTTTATGACCTCTTTTCAGGCGGTCACAGACCTAGTCGGACAAATAGCTGGACATCCCGAGATGGTGGAGGTTAGCTGGGACGGGCAATCAGTATGGCTATTCGCAATCGACTTCGAGGCACGTACTAAATTCGAGTCCCCTAGTAGCGATGAAATACCGCCCTTAGCTAGAGCCACGTCCGTTGGCGCCGGTACGCCGGAACCAAATAAGGCCAAAGTGCCAACAAACACTCGGCACAAGACCGCCCTAACTCCGAGAGTCCGACGCTTTAATGCTGCTGGGAGAGAGCTGTTCTGAAACTCCGATGGCGGGATGAGGGGTCCGCGATTCGCGATAAAGTCTAGCCCAGATGGACCGTACACCCGAACCCACGAACGACCACGAGCGCACGATTGCAGAGGCACTCGATAGCAAGCTGCTGGCACCGGACAGCCCCTACGAGTCCATCGTGGCGGAAATCGTGGTGTCTATGCCTTTCGATATGTCCATTGCGGACACTCAATTCTTATTCAACTATGCGCATTGGAGACTGGCTCTGCGCGGGAAGTACGGCATATGAGAACGCCCTCGTCACCCGCCCTGTCCGATGGAGTTGCGCGGGTGTTTTCTACATGCCTAAGGACTTCTGGGTCGCATCGACCCGATCGACTTGACCGCAGCGGCCAGAGCGCATCTGGGGTTGGCCACTCAACTTGATTCAGCTAGGTTTATCTGATCGCAAAGCAGATAGATCCTGTATCACGCGCTATACGAAAAGTATTTTTCAAAAAGTAGTTCCGTATCCCCGACAATACGTCCGCTATCCGAGCCGTATTGGACTTCCACACGGTTAGCCGGGACGACTTGGGTCTAGCCTCGCAGCCGTTTAGCGTTCGCGGAGTTCAAGGGTTCCGATCCCTCGCCAGACCCTTAATCCGCAGGGCAAGATCATCGATAGAACCTATCGCAATGCGAAGCTGACTTCCGCTACCTGTAAGTTAAGACTGACTCGCTCCCCATTGATCAACACGAAGCCGGAGTCAATGAGTTCTTGTCCGGTGCAATCAAATTGCTCATAGGCCCGCAACATCGTTAGGGGGAATATGAACTCTACGGCGACCTGGCCGCCATCCAGGTTCTTGTCGTCGCTGAGCCGCACCGACGTACTGAAATCTACTCCGTCAAAATCTCCGTGATCTTCCTTGAAATACGCCAAGGTGGGGCGCAGCAAATGCGCGATGTGCTGATCGAAGGCTAGCGCCGCCAGCCTATATTGCGAACCGGCGGCGGATTCCGGCAGCGTGGTGGTGAGAGAAAGCTGAAGATACAGCCCCTTATGAAACGGGATGAATGCGGGCGGAGCGTAACGCACGAAGTGCGCCTGCCCATTCAGCTCCTGCACCATGCGATCAAGGACGCCTTGGTAGGAACTCTGCAGGGTCTTCAAGGCTTCCGGCGACGTCTCGCGTAGGGGCGCGACCGCCAGGCTTGGAGGCTTCACCGGCGGCTCCAGCTTTGCCGCAAGCAGATTGGGAACCGGCGGGATCATGGGAGCTTTGATCGGCCGCGAGGGTTCAGCCGGAGCAGGAGCAGAAGCAGGCGCGCTCACCTTTGCGGCTTCCATCCTTGCCGCCACACCCTCAGGCCGAGGCCACAGCGCGATAGGCTTCGCATTGAGAAAAACCTCGCCTTCGAGCACCGCCGCCTGTTGTGCTGCGGGGTCGGTCGCAGCCACCAGCCGTTGCGCGGAAGCCTTGGGGAGAATCACCACCACGTTTTCGGTGCCTTCCGAGGAGACCCCTATGACTTTCTTGCGCACGTGATGAGAAATTTCAAACGCGAACGCCTGGGGCATGTCCGCCTTCTCGAGTGCAGGGACCGCCGCCTGCAAGAGCGGCAGGATCACATCCCGGTAGGTCTGCCGGGCTCGCTCCTCCGGTTTCATGAGTTCCATTGAGTAGGCCGCGAAGTAATTGCCAGTTATCTTGAGCACGATCTGGCTCTGATACCGGTCGAACCGCACGGAACGCTGATCGTTATTCCGCGTGTCCTTTTCGCTGAGGCCGAGCACGGGACTGAAGTAGAAGTGATAGGGGAAATTGTGAGCGGCGGCAGCTTCAGTAATGCGCTTCAACTCGCTGAAATATTTCCTCTGCAGTTCGCGCAGGTTTGGGTCGAGAATTTCGTCAGGCGCGATCACCTGGGCAGGCGCTGAAACCGCCAACAACAGAGTTGAAAACCAAAGCGCCCGCGCGGCCACCTTAATTACTCGCATAAAACACTCCTTGGGGACGATACGGCGGATCGCTCACGGCCCGAAGGTACGCGACCAGGGCATCGATTTCAGCTTTCGTCAGGGTATCTCCATAGGGCGGCATCTCGGGGGATTTATTCAGCGCTGCGCCGCCGTGGGAGATGATCGCAACCAAGTTGGCGTCGCTCATCGAATTCAAGACTGCTCCATTGGTGAAGGCATGCGGCGGTGCATCCAGATTATCGTGATTGGACACGCGTTCGGGCGTCGATTCAGAGTCGTGGCAGCGGACGCAATGGATCTGGTTGATCTGTTCGCCCAGCATGGCCTGATAACCCAGCGCGATCTCATCAATATGGATTGCCACGGGCTTTCCAGTGGAATTCAAGGTAGTGGCAGCGATCTGATAATGCCCCGACATTCCTCCCAGGGTCACATTGGTGGTGAACTGACCGTCCGGCCCGGTCAAGCCGTGATCCGGCTGGAAGGTCATGCCTCCCGCGCCACTGAAGCGCACCAGCGCGCCGGGAACCGGGGCTCCCTGCGCGTCGTTCGTCTGGATCACCAGCGGTTGATCCAACCGGGCTCCCACGCCGGCCGCTTGTTTGTCGCCGCTCACGGACACCAGCGCGGCTCCGAGAGCCTTGGGTTTTTCCTCCGGTGCAACGGCGCGTTTCGCGCAGGCTGCGCTCACGGCGAACAGGATCGACGCAATCCAAATGCGGTTCACTTTTGCGCCCCTCCTGCACGCGGCGTGCTCTTTTGCGCCATCAGGAATGCCGTAATCGCCTGCGCGTCGTTGTCGGGCATATTCCAGACAGGCTCAAGCGACCCGGGGCGCAAGTTCTGAGCGTTCTTCAACCAATGAAAAATCCAGGCGGCATTCAGACGAATCCCGACCTGCGTTAAGGTGGGCCCAATGTATCCTTTGTCTTTGACCGGATCGACGATATGGCAGGATTGGCAGCCGTATTTGCCATAGAACAAACCTCGGCCACGCTCGATCTCGGAGGCATTCAGTCGTGCCGCGTCGATCGCATCACGATCGAAGGCCGGAGTCTGGTACACCGTCATGATGTAATCGGCCAGCGTGTTCGCTTCGAGGTCGGTCATATTGAACTTGGGCATGCGCCGGACCAGGGCTGGGCGCAGCGTGTTCGGGTTCTTGAAGAAATTGACCAGCCAGGTGCGCTGCACGGAAGTGCCCTCCCAGGTGAGGTTGGGAGCCATGTCCCCGCCACGGCCGTCGATCGAATGGCAACTCAAGCAGGACATGTCTTCCATCAGCTCTCCAGCTTTCCCCGCGGGATGATAATCCGAAGGCTTGCGCGCGGGTACCCGCAAAGACGCCGGCAAATTTTGCGCGCGCTCCGTCTGCGCGAGCAGCGCGGTAGCGAGTGCGTCCACCTGTATTGGCGCCAGCGTGTACTGCGGCATTTTCAGCGCGTTTCCAAAGGACCGGGGGTTGCGAATCTTCGCGGCGATATAGTCCGGCAAAGTATGCTCGATTCCCGGCGCGAAAAGGATTTTCGCCAAAGGACGGCTGCCCACGGCGGTGAGTTCCGGGGCAAAATTATCCGGCTTCTTCACGCCGTTGATCTCGTGGCAGGAGGCGCAGCCACGCTCGATCACCAATGCCTTGCCGTGTTCGATCTGGGGCCGCGTGGCGGCATCGAAGTGGAGATTGCCCAGAAAGCCGGAATCGGATTTACTTGCCAGAAATCCCATGAGCAGGCCGATCTGCTTGCTGTCGAAGCGGTAGTGCGGCATCTTCGTCTGGGGGGCGTAAACCTTGGGATCGCGCAGCCAATCCGCCAACCATTCGGGCGTGACCTTGGACCCGACCAGCGTCAGTTCCGGTCCCAGGTTGCCGCCGACCAGATTTCCAGCCGCATTCTGCATGGCGTGGCACGAAGAACAGAAAGCTTCCCCGTAGACGCTGGAGCCTTCCTGCACCGCCGCATCGTCTGTCCTTACGGCGGGCATCGGCACTGGAGCGCCGGAAGAACTGTGTGGCGTGCTCTGGGCAATCACGAACGCGGAAATATCGCGGATCTCGTCATCCTTGAACTGGAAATTCGGCATGGTGGCCGACCCGGCATAGGCTTGCGGATTCTTGAGCCACGCGGCGATCCATTCACGGCTGGTCTTGTCGGCGATGTGCGCGAGCGAAGGCGGGTCGTCGGTACCCGTCAGCATAGTCCCGTCGGGAGTCTTGACGGTGTGGCAGCGCACGCAGCCATAGCGGGAGAGCGTGTCGCGTCCCTGATTCAACTGCGGCGTTCCCGTGAGCCGGTCGAGATGGCACTGCCCGCAGCCCGCTTCCAGGTAGCGGGCCGGCAGGATGGGAGTCTCCCAGGATTTAGTGCTGCGATGGGCTTCTTCGACCGTGGTCGCGGTGCCTTGCCCTTCATGGCACAGCACACAGCCAAATTCTGTGAGCTTATGCGGGATCGGCGGGTGTGGACGAAACGGCTGCGCCTTGACGTCCACCAGACTCGCCTCTCGCAGCCCCACGTGACAGGTGGTGCAGCGATCCACCACATCCAACTGCGGCAACCAGATCTGCTGCTGGCCGCCCTGGAACCGCCGGCTGAGGGAGGTGGCATCGCCGCGTCCCCGGATCAATCGCAAATACTGTTTCTGATAGCCGCGCCACTGTCGGAAATAATCCTTGGCGGGGACGATGGTGAGCAGCAACAGCAGCAGCACGCTGAGGCTCCCGAACGCACGCGCGCTGTCGCCGAACAGAAATTGCCACACCGCGGCCAGTCTCTCCCGAACGCTCATATTTGCCCACTCATATCTGGCCACTCCAGGGCATCACCAGGGACCAGCCCGGGCCACGGAAAAACGTTCCAATCACAGTCAGCACGGCCGCCTGTAACAGAAACCACGACATGATCCAGAAAGACAAGGGCTTCACCGACAACCAGCCGCGGAAGCGGCCAGGGGACGCCGGTGTACCGGCGGAGAACCACATCAGTGCGGAGACTACAAGGCTCGGAACCAGCGCGGCGTAAACGTTGAAGTAGATCAGAAAGATCGAGAAAATCACGGTCACGGCTGCAAGTGCCCGCAGACGTTGCGTCCGGAAACGTGCCCACAGCGGCTCATCCGCAATATTGATTTTGAAATAGGGGATGGCAATCAGCGCCAGGATAACCAGCGATGGAATCAGGACGCCCGCGACCACCGGCGGAAAGTAGTGCAACAGTTCCTGCAACCCCAGGAAGTACCAGGGCGCTTTGGCTGGATTGGGCGTCTGCAAAGGGTTGGCGAGTCCTTCGAGCGGCGCATCCCACAGTAGCGACACCACCACCAGAGCCAGGGTGAGAACTTCTATGGCAACGATGCCGCGAAACAGCGCTTCCGGAAACGTCATCACATAGTCGTCGTCATGCGCCTTCACCTGCGGCGATGTCCGCCGGGTGACAAACGCAACGCGTACCGGGGACTTGCGTGCGTCCGAGCCCATGGCTGCGGTGAACTTCTTGGGTTCATTCATGGCGCTTACTTTCCCCCGAGTAAATGCCCCCGTCTTTGCGGATCCTCCAGAAGTGGACCGCGATAAACATGACGGCGAATAGCGGCAGGATCACGCAGTGCAGCACGTAAAAGCGCAGCAGCGCGTTAGCGTTAACGGTGTTGCCACCCAGCATCAGGAACCGCATCTTGGCGCCCAGCACCGGCACGGAAGACATAATATTCGAGCCCACCGTAATCGCCCAGAACGCCAATTGATCCCAGGGCAACAAATAGCCCGTGTAGCTTAGCAGCAGTGTCAGGATCAGCAGCACTACGCCCACCACCCAGTTGAATTCCCGCGGGGGGCGGTAGGCTCCCCGGTAGAACACCTTGCACATATGCGCGAAGACCAGCAGCACCATGGCATGCGCCGACCAGCGATGCAGGTTGCGCAGGAACACGCCTGCCGACACCACGAACTGCAGATCCTTCATGTCGGCGTAGGCTTGCGGCACCGACGGATGGTAGTAAAGCATCAGCGGAATTCCGGTCACCACCAGAATCAGGAAGCCTCCCAGGCTCAGCGTGCCCAGGAACCAGGTGACCCGGAAGGCCAGCGACCGTTTCCGTATCTTGACCGACGACAGATGCAGGAAAACGTTTTGCTGAACGGCCAGCGCACGATGCAGGTTGCTCGACCCGGATCCGCTGCGAAAGATGGATCGCCAGACGCGCGTTTCACGCAGATTTTCCAGATGTGCTTCGAAAGAATTCGCCATCTTAGATCCTTACGTATTCCTTGCGCTCCAGCGGAGCGGAACGGTCGACCAGAAGATCCCCCTCATCGCTGATCGACGCGCGCAGCCAGATCAACGGGCGCGGCGCCGGCCCCTCGATTTTGGTCCCATCCCGCGTGAATTTGCTGCCGTGGCAGGGGCAGGCAACGATACCGAGATCGGGGTTCCAAGCCGTCAGACAGCCGAGGTGCGTGCAGATCGCGGACATCGCGTAGATGCCTTCCGGACCGTGCACGATGTAAACTTCCGCCTCCACGTCCTGCGTCACCGTACCAAGCGGATACTGATCCGGTTTGCCGGCGTCCACGATGGGCGACGGCTCGTAGAGCACATTGGGGGAAAGAAACTCATAGCCAAAGACGGCCGCTCCGGTAAAAGCCACGCCGATCGATCCCACTCCCAGCTTTACGAACACCTGGCGGCGATTGCACGTGGCGCATTTTCCGCAAGACTCGGTTTTCTTCACGCTGTGATCTTGTTCCTGGCTCATCGGGCTGCTCCTGCGCGTAACGAATAGGCTTCCATGGTGATCACGCTGACCGGACAACGCTCGGCGCACAGGCCGCAGCGAATACACCGCGTTTCATCCTTCAACATGGCCGAGCCGGTAATGACTCCTAGCTCCTGGGCCGCGACGTCGTCGAGTTCCACATGGAACATCGTGGGATTCGCCTGTATCTCTCTCAGGACTTCCGGCGGAAATTCAATGCTTTCGAGCGGCACCAGTTGGATGCAGTTCTCCGGACACACGTCCACGCAGCCGCCGCACAGGACACACTGCGACCCATCCGGCTCATTGCCTTCAAACACCGTATTGATCCAGCAACGCAGGCAGCGGCTGGCTTCGCGCATGGCTGAGGCTTCGTCGTAGCCCACCTCCACCTCGGTGATTCCCGTGCGCCGATCGAGCGGAAGCATGGGAACCGGCTCACGGCCCAGGTTCATGAAATCATCCAGCATGTGGTGATGTTCGAGGACCTGCACCTCGATCTCTGGCTCAGGGCTCTCGCGGCCGGTCAAGAATTTGTCGATGCCGGCGGCGATGCGCTTGCCATCACCCACGCTGTCGATGATCAGGCGAGGACCGAATACACAGTCTCCGCCCGCAAAGACGCCGGGGGCAGAAGTCATGAGGCTGTCGCGGTCGGCGACGATCAAGCCGCGGCCCGAGATTTCGATTCCATCCTCGGGCGTGAGGAAGTCGAGCCGTGGAGCTTGTCCGATGGCCAGGATCACCGTGTCGCATTCGATGACCGATTCGCTGTTCTCTTCGAAAACGGGGTTGAACCTGCCTGCGGCATCGAACACCGCTTTCGTCCGCACTGTCTCCAAACCCACTACCTTGCCGTTCTGGCCTACGACGCGTTTGGGACCCTGGCCGTCGCGCAGGATGATGCCCTCAAGTTCGGCTTCCTCCACTTCCTCCAGCGCTGCCGGCATTTCGATGCGCCGTTCCAGACATACGATGCTCACCTCGCGCGCGCCCAGCCGCAGAGCCGAGAGCGAGATATCCACCATTTCGTGGGTGGCCACGGTGGAAACGTTGTCCTCAGTGGGCTCGGCCGCGTTGGGATCATGTTGCTTCAGTACTTCGCGCGCCGCGGAACGCGCCACGTCCATCGCCACGTTGCCGCCGCCAATGACCACCACTTTCTTGCCGATGGTGAAGCGATATCCCAGGTTGGCGTTCAGCAGGAAGTCGATCCCTTTGTGAACACCATCCAGATCCACTCCCGGGATCGAGAGATCCCGGCTGCGGTGCGCTCCCACCGCGAGCACCACAGCAGCGAAACCCTGCTCGCGCAATTGGCGAACGGTGAAATCGCGCCCGGCGGCTTGATTCAGGCGGATGGTCACGTCGCCGATTTCCAGGATCTCGCGAATCTGCGCTTCGACCACGCTGCGGGGCAAACGGTATTCCGGAATGCCCAGGCTCAGCATGCCGCCCGCGACCGAAGCAGCTTCGAAGATAGTGACCGGGTATCCCAACAGAGCCAGATCGTGCGCCGCCGAAAGCCCCACAGGCCCGCTGCCCACGATGGCCACGTGATGCGGCATTTTCGCTACCGGCGCCCGCCGGATTTCCAGAGGATGCCGCGACTCGGGCCCATACCGTTCGGTGAGAAAGCGCTTCAGAGCGCGAATCGAGATGGGGCTGTCGATTTCGCCGCGGCGGCAAGCGGTCTCGCAGGGGTGCGCGCACACGCGGCCACAGACGCTGGCCATCGGGTTAGGATCCCGCGCGTAGCGGTAAGCTTCCTCAAAGTTTCCTTCGGCAATGAGCGAAACATAGCGGCCGGCATTGGTCCCGGCAGGACATGCCATCATGCACGGGAAGTTAGTATTCAACCATTCCCGGTCGACTCTCTTGTCCTCGAAACGATGCAGCACGTTGATTCTCTCAGAGATGGAGGGAGGTCTAGCTTACTTAGACAACGTGAAATCCACTGTCGCCGCCCCTGCTACTGTTACGGGCTTGGATTGCGTCTTGAAGCCCTCGTGCCATGCGGTGACTGTGTAGCTGCCATCGGGAACATTGGCAATCTTGAAACTCCCCGCGTCATCGGATTCCGCATAGAAAGGTGTGGGAGTGACAATGATGTACCCCGACATCTCAGGGTGGACGTTGCACAGCAACGGAACGATCCCAGGCGTCTCAAACTTAAACGCCCGCTTTTCACCGGTAGGCCACGTTCCCATGTTGTGGCCCAATTTTTTGTTGCCGTTGATGGCGGGCCAGAAGATGTTGTGCTGTACTTTGTCGCTATTGAGAAACTCCACGGTAGCGCCGACGGGTGCGACCATGATGTGCGGCTGAAACAACAGCGATTTCTGGTCCATCACTAATGGTTTTGCGGGAGCGGGGAAAGTCTTCCCGGCAACAGCTTCCACATACACTACGGAAATCCCTTTCCTGGCGGTCACAGTCCCGCTAATATCACCGGCTTGGGCCATTACACTAGCCGCAGCCAGAATCATCATCGGCAAATACTGAATCTTTGGCATATAATCTCGAACCTTTCTTAGTAGACGAATTCAAGACCAAATAAAGCGGTGTTAACCCGGAACGGATTCACCGCGATCAATGCGCCCGTCAGCGAACTGGTCTGCACTTCAGCTGTTTGCTGCGGCCGGAATTGATACTCAAACGAGAACTTGATGTTGGGGTGAATGAGGAATTGAATTCCCGGCGTGAACCGTTCGCGCGACGAATGCAGCGGTCCGAAGAACGGAGTGTCCGGGGAGAGCGCTAGGCCGTTGATCCGGTCGGCGGTGGAGTTGACCCCGTCCCAGCGGGCGATTGCCATAATCCACGGATGTATCATGTAATCCGCCTGCACGAAGCCCCCATTAAAACGCGCCGGCACGCTCTTGACGAAAGCGATGGGAAGCGCTGCCTCGCCAGAAAGAGGAAGTGGAATCAGATCGCCGTTTTGATCCACCGGGAGCAGGTTTTGATCGCGTCCGTACATGTATACGCCGTAGACGTTGAACTTCCGGAAGTTGAGATTGAAATCGCCGCCGGCTCGATAATAAGGTTCATCCACCCGCAGAATCGCGCTGTCACCGGCGGCGGTGGCGCCCGCGAATTGCTGCAGCGACTTCCCGTACAGATAGAAGGAACCGAAGGTCAGGGCAGTGTGGTCGTGGGGCCCGGTCGCGCCGGCGGCCTGGACCGCGTGACGGCTTTCGGAGTCGCGCTCCAGATTGAAGCGGTAAGACAGGCGGCTGTAAATGGTCTTGAAGCCGGCACTGGAGCCGAAGCCGACGCCCCCATTGGCGCCTCCGGTCGCCGACGGAACGTAGGGGCTCGTGTTAGATGACTGATCGACGCCGCCCGAATTCTCATCGACCACGGCAACAGAGTAATGATAGCCGCCGTACTGGTGCCCTCCACTCAATTCGATCCCCTTGGCGGCGCCAGCGAACGTGAACTGGTTCGACACGTTCTGTTGCAGCGACACCATGGAGTTCATCGCCCCGATATTGGCCTGCGAGTAAATATCGTAAGGGCTCAGGTTGTAGCTGCGTGCCTGAGTAATCGGCAAGTCCAGCTCGAACTGCCCGATGCGCACGGAGATAGAGTCCTTGGGGAGTTTCAAAAAGCGGCTCACATTCACGAATTTCAGATACGCATCGCCCAGGCCGCCCGCGCTGTTGCTGCCACCGACGCTGATATCGTCATCGACCCAGAACGCAATGTTGCTGCCGAAGTTCCCCGCAGTGAAGATGCTGAACAATCCGCTCGCAAAATCATCTCCAGGGATAACCTGAGGGACGCTCCCTGCCGGAGTAAGCTCATTGAATTGATTGCGATTCGCCCCTGTTAACTGGAAGAACGTATTGAAACGCAACCCGATGGGAGGCATCCCCGGAATCGATCCTGGCCAGACCGAGTTGGGAAAATTCAGCTTTTGTGCGTCCGCGCCCAACATGACGGGAGGTGATTTTATCTGGTCCTCGTCACCTTCCGGGAACTTAAATCCCGCATCTTTAAAGGCCTTTCCGAAATCGTTGAGCTTCGGAAAATCTACATGGCACGTCATGCAGGATGTCGCGTATTTGCGGGAAAAAGCCGGTATCGCCGAACTCTTTTGCGGCAGCAAGAACAATAACACCGCAGTCAAAGCGAATGCAGGAAACATCTTCGACGGAATCCTCACGCGTGACCTCCTTCATGCCGGTGACGAAGCCCTCAAGTCGATTCGCCCCTTGTCCACGAAACAACGCACGTTGGTTGCCGGGATTTGACATCTGGCTAACATAAATAGTTTCTGTAAGTTAGATTGGATCGTTCACTATTGCGCTCGGATCGAAGTGCGCGAGATCACGCAGTTAGGGGCGCTCTTTCCTGTGTCTGCTCCCCCGAAAGCATCCACCCGATCGGCCTGTAACATTCGCAATTGACTGATTCTATAGTCCGGTGCTGTTGGAATGGGATTTGCAGGCTATTTTTATGGGGGGGTTGCCTCTTAGCAGGCCGGGATTTTCCTCCGAGGTTCCGGTTTGCCCGCAGCTGCCCTTTTGAGCTTTGTCGCAATGAGCGATCAGATCAGGTTTTCGGCTCGGTGCCCCAACTGCAAGAACGAGGTGGGTCAATGCCCGCGTGAACCAGATGAGACTAGGCGGTTGCTTAGGGAAAACTGTTTATCTTTTTATTGCGATTTCTGCGATCTCGAATGGGTGCCCAGTTCCGAGGAGTTAGCAAATGTTGAGTCGTTGTTTCCATGAGGCTCACCGGTTCGTGGGTCCGCCTGCTAGTAGTCGATCGCAGTCCAGTTTACGCAAGTACGAAAAAGAATATAGCGGCTGCCCTCGGGTAGGAAGCCCACGCGTTTCCCAATACGGCGTACGTTCACCTCGGATTGATGGCTTCCGGTAGACGGACAATGCGGTTTTTGAGGAAGGTGGGGGAAAGAGAAAGCGGTTGGTATTGCCATAGCAGAAACAGTCTGATTCTGAAGCGCTGGATGGGTATACGCCGAAAGTATGGGAAGTCTTCACCACGCCCTTCGTGATCACGCAAAGGCCCCCATAAACGTCTATTGGGAAATGACCCAGGCGTGCGCTTTGGCGTGCCGTCATTGCCGCGCAGAAGCGATTTCGACCGCCCACCCGAGGGAACTCAACTTCAAAGGGAGCGTGGCCTTTTTCCGCCAAATCCTCGAATTCGGGAGCCATTGCCACAATTAATTCTTACGGGCGGTGATCCACTGGCAAGGACAGATCTGTATGACTTGATCTACGAGGCGCGCAAGTTGCACATCGGTGTGTCGATTACCCCTGCTGCAACACCGGCTTTAACGCATGAAGTGATGTTACGCCTTAAGCAACACGGAGTGGAAGGCCTGGGATTGAGTCTCGACGGGCCGAGCGCGGAACGCCACGACTCTATTCGCGACGTTCCAGGCACGTTCGACCACACGATCCAGGCCCTGCGCTGGGCACAGGAACTGGAGATGACAGTGCAGGTAAACACCTTGGTTGCTGCTGAAACTGCCGAGGATATGCGCGCGATTTACGAAGTACTGAAACCGTACGGCATCGCCCGTTGGAGCCTGTTTTTCCTGATAGCCGTTGGGCGAGGAAAGATTCTCCAACCGCTGTCGTCGGAAGATGGCGAAAAACTCATGCACTGGATCCACGCTACCTCGCGTGATGCACCCTTCATTGTGGCAACGACCGAGGCTCCATCGTTCCGGCGCGTAACGCTCGAACGGATGCGCGCAGAGGGGTTGACGGGCGAGCAGATCCGGCAGAGCGGCGTGACCCGCAGCTATGGAATCCGCGACGGCCACGGCGTCCTATTCGTTTCGAACACAGGCGACATCTGTCCTGCGGGATTCCTGCCGTTAGCCGCGGGTAACGTTCGTGAGGACCGAATCGTAAATGTGTACCGCGACTCTACATTGTTTCGCCAACTGCATGATCCGACGCAGTTCGAGGATCGGTGTGGTGTATGCGATTACCGTACGCTCTGCGGGGGCTCGCGGGCACGCGCCTTCGCGGCAACCGGAAATCCGCTCGCCTCAGACCCCTTCTGTCAGTACGAACCACTCCGCTGTTCTGAGAGCTGATAATCGGGTCGAAGCTACCGATAATGATGCTCGTTATCGGGCACTTGTCCGGTTCTACAAGGCGCGAGGATCTCATACGGGCCGAGTTTGCCGCCTGGAAAAAGCTGCATCTGCGTGTTTTAACGAGTGTACCCGGTCGGGAAAGCGGATAGCGCCTGAGTTGCGGCGCACCCGGAAGGTACGTCCGCCGCGGTTGATCAGGTCCGCATTCTGGTGCTGCGAACCTCCATCATATTGAGAGCCGCCTCGTAAGTCTGGTATAGGTCGTCGAAAACACTAGTCCAGTCCTTGAGACAAGCGAACCGACGAGCCTCGGCTCCCATCCGTTGCCGCAAGGATTCGCTTCCCATCAGTTGCAGCACGCTTTCGGTGAAGTCCTCCGCCAGGAATCCGGCGACCCCATCCTGCACTTGCACCCGTGCTCCAGTCTCCGGGCTCACAACCACCGGGACTCCGGATGCCATAGCTTCCAGAATGACTAATCCGAAAGTGTCGGTGCGGGACGGGAAAACAAAAATATCCATGTCTGCGAAGGCAGCGGCTAATTCGTCTCCGCGCAGAACGCCGGGCAACTCACCGAATTGAAGATTCCTTTTCAGCCACTCGCGCTCGCTTCCGTCACCAATGAGCACCAAACGAAAGTCCCGTTGTCCCGCGGCCAATATCCTGCGCTCCAGTTCGTAGAACCATCTCAGGTTTTTTTCCGGGGTGAGCCGGCCCACGTAGCCAATGGAGATGAGTTTGTCGCTGCGTTTGCGCAAAGCGGGGGAGAACCGCGTGCTATCGACGCCGTGCGCCATGAGGTAGGCCGGCCGTTGCGTCCGGCGGCGCAACTCGTCCACCATCTCCTGGTTCGGCGCCAGGACGACGTGCGCAAGACGATAGAATCGCATCGCAGCATCCAGGCTCAAGTTTTCCGCCGCCGCCACGATGCGCGTTTGGAGGCCGTGGGGCACAAACTTTAAGGCCTTCTGCAGACGCTTGGATGCGTACTCATGCAGATTTGTGTGCCAGGAAGCGACTCGTGGGATTCCTAGGGACTTCGCTACCCATAAGCCAAGCGTCCCAAAATCTCCTGGGCCGGTGATATGAATGAGATCCGGCCGGAATTCTCTTAGCTGATCGATTACCCACTTCCGGTGCCGGCTGAGCAGGGGATCGCACTTCAAGTCTTTATCGAGCGGGAAGGACGCCCAGCCTCTATTCAGCTCCAGCGTGATCACGGAACTCTGGTAACTGGATCGCCGCTCAGTGCCGACATGTGCACAGCAGAACGGAAGTTTACGATGGCCGGCGAAGCGGACGAACTCGCGGCTTAGGGTGGCAACTCCGTTGGGCTCGTCGAATGAATCGGCGAATAACGCCACCCGCAACGGTCCTTTCAACAGGCTGCCTCGAGAAAGGGCTTGTACGTTCTGTCACACGCCGCTGGCGGGATTTTGTGCGCATCGCGGTGATTTCCGAAAGTGAGAGACACGTATTGACCCACGACTCTATCCTACCCACCGCACTTATATAGAAGGGGGACGGGCAAGCCACGTAAGATAGATGTATAGTGATCCGTTCCCAGATCGTCGCCTTCGTGACGCTGGCACTCCCGGCACTGGCTGGTGCGCCACTGACAACCAGCCTTTCTGCGGAATCCGCCCGTGCTTTCGATGATTACGTAAAGGCGCGGAGGCGGGATTCGATTGGCGGGACCATGTTCCGCTCGACAAACACGGCGTGAAGATTATCCCGGGAGGACTGAATCCCGTTGTTGAATTGCCCGACGCGACCATTCATGACTGGGTCGCCGCGGAGGTGGTTCGGAACGCAACGGTGGAGCAGGTTCTTGCAGTCTTGCAATCCTACAACGACTACAGACGGCTGTATGCGCCTCAGATCACTGATTCGAAGGTGTATAGCCACCACGACAACCAGTGGAAGATCTATCTCAAACTCTACAAGAAAGCGTTTCTCACGGCGAATCTGGCCAGCGAGTACGATGTGGAGTACCGCTGCCTGAGCGAGGGCCGGTGGGCCATGCTTTCGCACTCGACCAAAATTTCTGAAGTTGAGGATGGCGTATTGTTGCCGGTCGGGACGGGCCATGGATTCCTGTGGAGACTAAACGCCTACTGGGTGTTGGAGCAACGTCCGGAGGGTGTTTACATCGAATGCCGTGCAATTTCGATGTCGCGGGATGTGCCTGTGGGGCTGGGCTGGGCCCTTAAGGGATTAGCCGCAAAGCTGCCTCGGGAATCGCTGCGCGATACCTTGGAGTCCACTGCACGGGCCCTTACGAAGTAAATGCAGCGTGTCCTTCCGGCAAGGCTGCGTAAGTTAGGATTTCTTTGGGGACAGGATGCGGCGGACGGAGGTTCGGCTGATGTTGAGCGTGCGTGCAATCTCGGATTTGCTGATGCGTTGCCGGTATAGTTTCCGGGTTTCGATGGCTTTGTGAACCACCGAGGGAGGGCGGCCGAGGCGTTTTCCGTTCAGCCGTGCATGGGCCAAGCCGGCGCGGACACGCTCGCGGAGGATTTCGCGTTCGAACTCAGCGAACACCGCGAGCAGTCCGGCCATGGCTCGACCGGCGGGCGTGGTCAGATCGAGCGCTTCGGTCAGCGAAACGAAACCGACTCCGAGGTGCTGCAGTTCCTGGAGCGTCGAAACAAGATCCGCCACGGAGCGGCCCCAACGATCCAAGCGCCACACCAGCACAACATCGATTTCGCGCCGTCGTGCGGCCGCAATCAGTGCTTCGCGCAACTCGCGTTGCGAAGCGCCGGAGCCGACCTCTTTCACCTGCGTGACGATGGTCCAGCTGCGCTTGGAAGCGTATTCGCGCATGGTGCGGATCTGCAGAGGCAGTGTCTGTTGGTCGTGGGTGGAAACGCGGGCATAAAGGCCGACGCGGTAGGGGTGGCCAAAAACCCTGCGAGATTGCGTTTGCTGGAAAGCCTGTTTTGTGGGCATTTCCGCAGGGTAGCGGAGAGTGGCCGGAAACTAATGATTGTGGCCGGCATTCGAGGAGTTCCACGGCATCCACGCCGCAGGATTCGCCACCAACTCACTGGCGTGCCGTTGGAGCTGGGTGAGGTAGTCGAACGCATTGGCGTCCGCCAGCTCACAGGTATGGATCAGGCTCATGAACAGGTCGCCCACTTCGGAGCCATGCAGCGTGCGATAGAACAGAGCATTCTTGCGATGCAGCACGGCACGCTTCAGCGCGCGTTCGCAGACATTGTTATCCAACGGTGCGCCGGCTTCCCGCAGGAACGCGGTCAGCCCTTTCCAGTGACGTAATAAATAGGTGACGGCTTTGCCCAGGCCCGAGTTCGGCTCCACTTCCTTGAGCGCGAACTGCGCTTCCAGCCACTCGATGCAGTTGCTCCATCACCGGGCCGCTGTGTTGCTGATGAAAGACGAGGCGCTCCGAGCGGAGAAAGGCGGCGCGCGCGCGCCTCCGCATCATATCTATATACGTCTCCCAGCGTCTCCAGAACATAACGGCATGGTTCCGGGAAGTTTGCGGCGACCTCTACAAACTGCCGTCTTCCGTGCGCGAGACAGTGGGCCAGCAGGATCTCCGCGCCGTCGGTGAGCTTGGGCGTATTGCGCGACAGCGCATCACACATCTGAAGGGGCCGGGCGAGATCCGCGGTGCGGTGTTGGAGCACATCGCGCAGATTTTCGCCCGCGTGCTGGCGGCCCGTGAAGTACAAGGCGATCCTGCGTCCTTCTTGTGTGGACACGATGCCGGAGGTGAACACACCGGTGCGCTCGTCGGATGGCTCGCGCGCTAGGCGCAGCACGCGCATGCTGGTGTCGTCGTTGTGCAGCACTTCGCCTTGCGCCGCTTGCCGGATGAGTTCATCGCGCGCCGCTTTGATCACCTCCGCCGCTTCTTCCACGATCTCCCACTGCGTCGAAGCGGGCAGGGGAATCCCCAGTAAATGTTCCAGCTTTTCTAAACGGTAAAACGGCATTCCGCTGCCGTACTTCAGCAGCGCGATCATCGCCGCCGTGGTCTCGTCGTATTTTTCCGGGCCGATGCCTTCCGGCTCTTCGGCGCGTGAACACTTCGCCGCACAGATTGCAGCGCAGACGATCCAGCTCATACACCGTGGCTGCCAGCGGAGCTTGTCCCACGATGCGCACCAGCGTCTCGGGCTCTTTCTGCGGATAGACTTTGCCTTTCCCGCAGCCCGGGCAGGGATCGCCGGCGTGCAAGCTGGGATGCGGAACCGCAACTTTCTTCGCGCCCGTGTAGGATCGAGCGCCGTTGCGCCCGTGACCCTGTTGGAGCAGGCCAGGGTCTTTGCTCGGGCGGGGCTTCCGGCGGCTCCAGCACCGCGCTGGTCTTTTCCGTGCGTGCGTGGTTTCGTCAGCATTCCCGCCAGCGCGTGCAGTGCGCCCTTGAGCTTTTCGCCTTCCGATTCGCTCAAGGGCGCGTGGGTGCCGCGATCGATGATCTGGTCCAGCTCTTCCAGATTCACGTCCATTCGCGGGCGCTTCATCGCTGGAGCATCTCCCGGAACTTGGCGTTCAAGGGCAAACCCAGCATCTTCTTCACGGAACGTGTTTGCTCCAACGTCGGCGCGCGATGGCCGCGTCCCTGCGTCGTGCCGATCTCCTGCCAGTTGGCGGCGCGATAGCACGTGCCCGCGAAACCGCGAGGTGTCGACGAACGTCTCCAACCAGTAAATCGGATGCGCGTAGAGACGTTGCCAGTCTGCCGGAACGATCTTCGCCATGCGCCCCAGAATGTGCGACGCCAAGTGCGGCACCTCGACCCACGGCAGAATCAGAAAGCGCGTGTTGTAGGCCAGCAAGTGTATATTGCGCACGGCGCGCTTCCTCGCTCCAGCCCAGGTAACGGTCGCGCAGCTTTAAGTGCCGTGGTGCGCTCGACCACGCCAGACACGCGATCACCTGGCCGCTGGCCTTTATCAGATACTTCAGATGCTCGCCCACCGGCCGCTCGTAGCTTAAATAGTGATGCTGTTCGAGCAGACTATTAAACAGCGCCTCTTCCGGCGAACGCCGCACCTGTACGAACTCCAGAGGCTGAAGGTCGCCCAGCGATCCGTGCAACGGACGCTCCTCCATGACTACGCGAGCGGGCCGTGCGCGCTCCGCGATGCGATTCCGCACCATGCGTTTTACGGGCGGCAACTCGATCTCGCCAGTGCGGTGAAGCATGCAGCAGCAATCCGCGGCAGACCATGTCGCGTAACGCCCCGTTGGCCTGCTTCCATTGCCAGGCTTCGCACAGCTCCCGCGACAGCTTCCACCGGCTCAGCTCCGGCCGATCTGAGATCAGCTTCCGGATGAAAGCGATCTCTTCGCCAGTAATGCTCCGGCCTCGGTAGACCGTCATAGCAGCAGTGTGCCAGAACCAGTTTCGGAACGCAAGTAAAAAGTGATCAGCTCATCACTTTGCGCCACACCGGCGCCGCATCGATCTCCGGATTGCCCGCCGCCAACAGCACCTGCACTTGATGCACGCATAGCGCCCGCGCCGGTTCCTCGCCCTGCGGCCACCAGCGAAAGCGTCCTTTCGACAGGCGCTTGGTCGCCAACCAAAACCCCTGCCCGTCATAAGATGTGGAGCTCCACATCTTGGGACTTATGTGAAGCGCCGTGTTATGTGGAGTTGACCTTGGCGCGCTCCTTTCTCTCGCCCTTTTGAACTCGTCCCGCTCCACATAATGCGCGCGCCCTTCAGCGAAAGGGGGCTAGCATCGAGGCCTGGCCGCACGGCGGCCCATCTCATAAAGAAGGACTCGATGCTTACGTCACTGTTCCCCAATACGCACACCCGCTACACGTCGCTGCCGGTGCTGGGTGCCGTTCTTGAAGATCTCTGCTCATGGTTGGACGCTCATGGCTATCCGCCGAGCGCCATATCTCGGCGGATAGAAGCTGCTCCGTTCCTTGAAAAATGTCTCCAGCGGCACCAGATCGAGTTGCTATCCGGCTGCACGGCAGGCCGTTTGCGTGCATGCTTTCCGCGACAGAAGCGCTGGACTCCACAGATCGCCTGCACGCTCGGCCAATCATTACTCCTGTATCTGCAAGAGCAACGTTCCCTGGAAACCGCGCAGCCGAACGCATCGGAACGGCTGATCCGCGCCTACCGCGAACACCTCGCTCGCGTGCGCGGATTCGCGGTCTCCACTATCGCACGACACGCCGTCGTTGCCGGCGATTTTCTGCGCCTTTTAAAGTACGACGAAGACACGCAGCACCTGCCACAGGTTCAGGCTAGTGACCTAGAGACCTTCGTAATCCAAGCCAGCGCCCGCGTGGGTCGCATCACTATGCAGAAGGTCATCGCCATAATGCGCGCCTTTCTGAGATTCCTCGCCGCCAGTGGTGAGATTCCGATCGGGCTGGACCGGCATCTCGAATCGCCACGGCATCACCGGGGCGAACGGCTCGCCCGCGCCCTCCGCTGGGAGGACATACTCTCACTGCTGCGCGGCATCGATCGCTCCACGGTGAAAGGGTGTCGGGACTACGCCATGCTGCTCCTGATCGCGACCTATGGTCTTCGCCGAAGCGAAGTCTCCAGTCTGGATATTGACGACATTCAGTGGCGCGCCCGGGTGATTCGCGTACCGAGGCCCAAGGTAGGCACGCCGCTGGTCGTGCCGCTCACTGACGAAGTCGCTACAGCCTTGGTGGAGTACTTGCGCCAGCGTGCTGGGGAGGCCAGCGAGCGGCGACTTTTCCTGCGTGTCCGTGCACCGCGGGGTCCTATCCAGGCGACCGCAGTCTTTGATGTGTTCGATTTTTGGGCAGTGCGCGCCGGAGTGCATGTGCCGGGCCTTGGCGGTCCGCACGTTCTTCGACATGGATTGGCCATGCATCTTCTCCGGCAGGGCACACCACTCAAGACCATAGGTGATCTCCTCGGTCATCGCAGCGTCGAAAGCACTGGCGTTTATCTGCGCCTCCACGTTGAGGATCTACGCGACGTAGGTCTCTCGCTCCCAAAGTCGGATTCCTGCTCGGGGGCGCGGTTATGAAAGAGTCCGAGGCATTCACATCGTCGATTGGACCGCTGATCACCCGTTATCTCGCCATGAAACGGGCGCTCGGCCGTCGTGCTGTCACGATGGCATATACTCTCCGCTATATCGATCGCTTCCTCACGTCGTGCCGCGCCGCAGACCTAACGCGCGAGACATTCGCGACTTGGAGCGAGTCGATGACCTCGTTACAGTTGAACACACGTTTGGCGCGACTCCGTGCCGTGTATCACCTGTGCCTGTTTCGCCAGCGCGAACATCCCGCCAGTTTTGTGCCAGACCCGACACAGTTTCCACCCAGCGGCCCGCGACCCTTGCCGTATATCTTTTCGGAAGCCGAGATTGTCCGCCTGCTCACCACAGTGGAATCCCTGGCGCCACACAAGGGTTCGCCACTGCATTGTGAAGTGGCCCGAGTTGGCATCGTCATCCTCTACACGACAGGTCTCCGTCGAGGGGAACTGGTGAGCCTCACCCTCAGCGACTACAAACAGGTCGACCGAGTCCTTCACGTGCGCCGCTCGAAATTCGCCAAGTCACGTCTCGTGCCTCTGTCGGTTGACACCACGCAGGAACTCGATCGATATCTCGCGGCTCGTCGTCAGGCCGGTGCTCCTCGTGACGGCGATGCACCGCTGTTGGTGCACAATCATGGTGCACGGTTTCGTGGTTACACGGGTGCGGCGTTCGGCCGCTTGTTGCGTAAGGTGATACTAGCGGCCGGCATTCGGACGCCCCAAGGTCGGGCTCCGAGGGTCCACGACCTCCGCTTCACCTTTGCGGTCCGGGCTCTATTGCGCTGGTACCGTTCTGGCGTCGATGTGCAAGCCCGGCTGCCCGCTCTGGCTACCTACCTGGGGCATTCATCAGTCGTTTCAACACAGTACTACCTGACCTTCCTTCAGGCGACCGCCGAGGCGGCTAACGAACGGTTCCACACTAACTCGGCAGCTTGGCTGTTCCCCAGTGCTGTGCAGGGGGGGCGTCGATGACACCATCCCCCACCAAGTTTGCCACTGCCCTCCGCGCGTTCTTCGCCCAACATCTGCCGCTTACACGAGGGCTCAGTCCCCGGACGGTCTTGAGTTACCGCGACTCGTTCGTGTTGCTGTTGCGCTTTCTCGCCGCCCGCCACCGCTGCGGTGTGGTTGATCTCGAACTCCAGCACCTACGGGCTGGAGATGTTCTTGCGTTTTTGGAACACCTTGAAGCAGAGCGGAAGAATAGCGTCGCCACTCGCAACGCCCGTCTGGCCGCCATTCATGCCTTTGCGCGCTTCCTGGCGACGCGAGATCCTGAGCCCGTTGAAGAGTGCCAGCGACTTCTGGCTATACCCACCAAGCGCGGACCAACCCGCGCTGTAGATTACCTGGAAGGCGACGAAATCGGCGCAATGCTGGAGGCTGTGTCGGCTCATCGGCGAGATCATGTCCGGGACAGGGCGCTGCTGCTCACCCTATTCAATACGGGCGCCCGCGTGCAAGAACTACTCGATATCCGGCCCGGCGATCTGCAGCTAGACC
>CAWCER010000006.1:0-118654 GCA_963794595.1 Bryobacterales bacterium
GACGTCACCGGGACGGTCGAGTCCATCCCGCTCATCGCCAGCTCGATCATGTCGAAGAAGATCGCCGAGGGAACCAGCGCGCTCGTCCTGGACGTCAAGGTCGGGACCGGCGCCTTCATGAAGAGCCAGGACCAGGCGCGGGAGCTCGCCGAGACGATGGTCGCCCTCGGCGAGGAGCACGACGTGCGCACCAGGGCGCTGCTGACTGCGATGGACGTCCCGCTGGGCCGTGCCGTGGGCAATGCCGTCGAGGTGGAGGAGGCCGTTGCGGCGCTGCACGGAGACGGGCCAGCTGACCTGATGGAGGTCACCCTCGCCCTGGCCCGGCACATGCTCGCCCTGGCCGGCCTGGCTGGTGACACAGCTGGCGATCCCGCCGCCGCCATCGCGGACGGCCGGGCGCTGGCCGCCTACCGGGCGATGGTCCGCGCGCAGGGCGGCGACCCGGACGCGCCGCTGCCCCGGGCGGCCTTCACCCAGGTCCTGCCCGCTCCCGCGTCCGGCTGGCTGACCGGCCTCGACGCCCTGGCGGTGGGCACGGCGGCCTGGCGGCTCGGGGCGGGCCGGGCCCGCAAGGAGGATGCGGTCAGCGCGGCCGCGGGGGTCATCTGCCTGGCCAAGCCGGGTGAGGCGGTGCAGGCCGGTCAGCCGCTGCTCGAGCTCCGCGCCGACGAGGCGGGGCGCTTCGGTCCCGCCCTGGCCGCCCTGGAGGGCGCGATCGCCATCAGCCAGGACGGCCCCCCGCCGCAGGTCTCCCCGGTCATCGAATACATCCCCGCTTAGCCGGGTAGCACAATGGGGGGATGCCGACACTTGCCGAGATCCGGGCGGTCCCGAAGGTCCTGCTGCACGATCACCTGGACGGCGGCCTGCGCCCGCAGACCGTCCTGGAGCTGGCCCGCGAGACGGGTTACCACGATCTGCCCGGCGACAATACCGAAGAGCTGACCCAGCGGCTGACCGAGGGCGCGCACCGCGGTCACCTCGAGATCTACCTGGATGCGTTCCGGCATACGGTCGCGGTCATGCAGACCGCCGACGCGCTGCGGCGGGTGGCCGCCGAATGCGCCGAGGACCTGGCCGCCGACGGGGTGGTGTACGCCGAGGTGCGGTTCGCGCCCGAGCTGCACACCGAGCGCGGGCTGAGCCTGGACGAGGTGGTCGAGGCGGTGCTCGACGGCTTCCGCCAGGGCAGTGCCAACCAGGCCGGGCCGGGCGCGGATCACGGTATATGCCCTGCTCACCGCGATGCGGACGGCGGCCAGGTCACTGGAGATAGCCGAGCTCGCGGTCCGCTACCGGGACCAGGGCGTGGTCGGGTTCGACATCGCGGGCGCCGAGGCGGGCTGGCCGCCGAGCAGGCACCTGGACGCGTTCCAGTACATCAAGCGGGAGAACTTCCACATCACCATCCACGCGGGCGAGGCGTTCGGCCTGCCGTCGATCTGGGAGGCGGTGCAGTGGTGCGGAACCGAACGGCTGGGCCACGGCGTCCGCATCGTGGACGACATCCAGATCAGCAGCGAAGGCAACGTCCGGCTCGGGCGGCTGGCCGCTTACATCCGCGACCGCCGGATTCCGCTGGAGATGTGCCCGACCTCGAACGTCCAGACCGGCGCGGCGCCGTCGATCGCGCAGCATCCGATCCGGCTGCTCCGCCAGCTGTCGTTCCGGGTGACGGTGAACACCGACAACCGGCTGATGAGCCAGGTCACGCTGAGCTCGGAGTTCCACCGGCTGGCAGCCGAATTCGGCTACGGCTGGTCCGACATCGAATGGCTGACGGTAAACGCGATGAAAAGCGCGTTCGCGGGTTTCGACGAACGGCTGCACCTCATCAACACGGTCATCAAGCCGGGGTTCGCCACCGCCCGGGCGATGAGCGATGCGGTGGTCCCGGTCAGCATGCTCGGGGCCCACCACCCCGGATAAAACCAAATAATTATCCCGAACGGCATTGGTTTTTCTCCATCCACACCTGTAACAATCCGGACGAAGGCGCTGCACATTGGCGGAACGATTCGGCATGATGGAGACTGGCCACTGTTCTGAGCGGCCTTGGTCAGGGGAGGGCCGAAATAATGCCGCAGTCGGGACAGGAACCACCTGTCCGGGAAACGCCGCCTACCCGGGAGACGCCGCCTAGTCCGGGAAACACTGCGCAGATGGGATCCGGAGCGGATCGGGCCGTACGTGGTTCTCGGCCGCCTCGGCTCCGGGTCGATGGGCCAGGTGTACCTGGGACGTTCGGCGGCGGGACGGCTGGTCGCGGTCAAGACGATCAAGGTCGAGCTGGCCGAGGACGCCGGCTTCCGGCACCGGTTCGCGCAGGAGGTGGCGGCCGCGCGGAAGGTGAGCGGCGTCTTCACCGCCGCGGTCGTCGAGGCCGACCCGGAGGCCGACCTGCCCTGGCTGGCCACGGCGTACGTCCCGGCGCCCTCGCTGGCCCGGCTGGTGCTGGCCTGCGGCCCGCTGCCGGTGACCACCGTGCGGTGGCTGGCCGCCGGGTGCGCGGAGGCGCTGGAGTCGATCCACGGGGCCGGCCTGGTGCACCGGGACCTGAAACCGTCGAACGTCCTGGTCGCGCCCGACGGGCCGCGGGTGATCGACTTCGGCGTGGCCCGGGCGGCCGAGCGGATGGGGCGCACCACCTCGCGCGGAGCCGTCGGCACGCCCGCGTACATGGCGCCCGAGCAGGCCAGGGACACCCACGAGGCGTCGGTGGCCAGCGACGTGTACTCGCTCGGCGCGACGCTGCTGTTCGCGGCCACCGGGCACCCGCCCTACTCAGGGCGTCACGGTCATGGACGTGCTGGCCCGGCTGGCCACCGAGGAACCCGACCTGTCCGGCCTGCCCGGTGAGCTCACCGAGCTCATCACCGCCTGCATGCACCGCGTGCCCCGGCAGCGCCCGACCTCGTCCGCGATGCTGGCCCAGCTCGGGGACTTCACCGAGGCCCAGGCCGGCCCGGACGAAGAGCACGCCTACCTGCCCGAGGCGGCGATGGCCCTGATCGGCGGAGTATCAGCGCAGCCCTCAGCTCGGCCGCCTTCGCCAGCTGAGCCCGGCGAGATCGCAGCGACGACGCCACCGCCGCCTCCTATCACCGAACTTCCCGCCTCCTACAAGCCCGTCCCCCGGCGCAAGCCCGGGACCAAGTCGCCGGGTCCAGGCCGGCCCGGCTGGCTGCAGTGGCTCAGGTCGCACATGGCCTGGGCCGGATGGGCTTCCGTCGGAGCGGCCCTGGTCGTGGTCGGCGTCGTCCTCGGCGCCGCGCTCAGCAGTTCGAGCGCCCCGGATCCGCCGGCTCGAAGCAGACGTCAGGCGCGCTGCCTCCGCCCCCAGTGGCGCCGAACACGGTGTGCGGCACGTCGGCCAGCAACACCCGCGGCCCCGCCCTGTGCATGCTGAACAAGAGCGAGGGCACCGCGGATGCCGCGTGGGTCGTCCAGGGTAGCGGCTTCGCCCCGGGACCTCCGTCACGGTCTCGCTGACCTGGAACAGCCCGCCGCAGTACGCGCCCAATCAGACGTTCCACCACACGGCGCGGGTCAAGCCGACGGTCGCTCCGAACGGGACCGTGCGCCTGAACATCAACCAGCTCTTCCCTGGCTCGTTGCGGCTAGGACAATTCATCGTCGAGGTGACCGGACCAGGCGGCAGCGGGGCCACCACGGTATTCATCGTGATACCCGCCGGAGCGCCCCGCTAACGGTAATCAGCTCTGGGTCCACCACAGGTCTTCCTGGCGGGAGCGCCAGGCCGGGTCGTCCAGTCGGCTCAGGTCGGCCGAGGTGATGATGCCGTGCTCGATCAGGATCCGGACGGCCACCTCGTCCGAGAGCCGGACGTCGGCGGCGGCCAGCCCGCGGTCGGCGATCTTCCGCCGCAGCACCTTGATGTGCTCGGCCACGCGGGCCGCTAGCAGGTCGCGGTAATCCGGGTCGGCATCGAACTGTTCCAGCTCGTGATAGGCGCCGGTGACCTCCAGGGCTCCCCGCGCGATTTCCGGCGTCCGCGGCAGCGCTCGCTCGAGGACGCGCGGAAAATTCGCGCCGACGCCGAGATCGATTCGGAAATCCGCTTCCCCAAGTCCACCGATGCGCTGGGCCGCATTTCGGCGCAGACCGCCAAGCAGGTGATTCTGCAAAAGGTGCGCGAAGCCGAGCGCGACAACGTTTTTTCGGAATACGCGGGACGCATCGGGGAACTGGTGCGCAGCGAAGTGAAGCGCATCGAAGGTCCGGACCTCATCGTCGGCATGGGGAAGACCGAGGCTCGCCTGCTGAAGAGGGAACAGTCGAAGCTGGAGAGCTTCAGCGTGGGCGACCGCATCGCCTGCGTGATCAAGAGCGTGGACAAGGCCGGCAAGAACGCGGGCGTGATTGTTTCGCGGGCCGCGCCGGAACTGGTGATGCGCCTGTTCGAACAGGAAGTGCCGGAGATCTACGACAACACGGTGGTGATCAAGGGCTGCGCGCGCGAAGCCGGGGAGCGCACCAAGATCGCGGTTTCCAGCCGCGACCGCGACGTGGATAGCGTGGGCGCCTGCGTCGGCATGAAGGGCATGCGCGTGCAATCCATCATCCGCGAGCTGCGCGGCGAGAAGATCGACATCATCGAATACAACGACGACCCGGTGGTGTTCGCGACGCACGCGCTGAGTCCCGCGAAAATTGCGCGCGTCACCATCGTGGATGCGCTGGGCAAGCACATGGAAGTGGTGGTGGACGACACCCAGCTCTCGCTCGCCATCGGCAAGAAGGGGCAGAACGTGCGCCTGGCCGCCAAGCTTCTGGGCTGGCGGATCGATATCAAGAGCGAGGAAGAGAAGCGCCAGGAAGTGGAATCGCAGATGGCGCGCGGTGGTGCCGGGCGCGCCGGTGTCGGTGCTGATGGATCACGGTCTCACCGAGGCGATGGTCGAGAACATTGATGGCGGCGGCGTGAACACGGTGGAGAGTCTGGGTTCGATGACGCCGGAAGAACTGGAGGCGCTGCCGGGGATCGATCCGGAAATGGTTGAAGCGATCCAGACGGCCGTCAACGGCTACTACGGGCAGTTTGAAGGCATCGGAAGGACGCAGCCGTGAAGAGAGCAGGCGAATCCGCCGCCGGCAGCGGCGCCGCCGGAGGCTGAAGAAGCCGAATCCGGCCGCGAGCGAAGCAAGTGAGCCGGAAAATGAATCTGTTACGATAGAAAATGCGGAGTCTGTCGAGGGACCGAAGTAAAATTTTGGCTCTCGGACGATGTTCTGAGAAAGGTTTAGCGCGCAATCCCTGGAGCACCGGCGTTACGCTCCGGGGTTTTATGTATGAGTAAAATTCGCATCAACGAGCTGGCCCGGGAACTCGAGGTAAAGCCTAGCGTCATTCTGGATTTGCTGCCGGAATTAGGTGTCGCAGACAAGAAGACGCATTCCAGCTCGCTCGACGACGACGTGGTGCTGAATCTCCGCCGGCGCGTGGCGGGAATGGGCGCCGAAGAGCAGGCCGCGAGTCATGAAGCGGCGCCGCGCCAGGAACCTGCTCGGCAGTCGGCGGTTGCGGTGGAAGAGCCTGCACCGGTTTCGAAGAGTGCTTCATCCCCGGCTCCGCCAGAACCCGTCAGGTCCGCGGCTTCCGCACCGCTTGAGACATTCCGAAGCTCCCGCGCCGGTGCGTCCCGCGTTTCCATTGCGCCCGCCATTGGCGACCGGCCAACCGGGTGGCCCGAATGCTCCGGCTAATCGCGGTCCGTTGATTCCGTCGCGCTCCGGCGCCTCCACCGCCCCGCCCAGGACAGATTCTTTCGGGACCGCGCCAGCCGATCCCGTCGCTTCGATACCGCGCACGCTGCTCCCTCCGCGCCTGCGCCGCCGGTAATGATCACGACGCCGGGCGCTCCCCGGCCCAGCGCTGCAGTGCCGACGATTCCTATGCCGGCCCGGCCTCCGTTAAGACCCACGCCGGGATCCGCGCCTCCGCCTTCGCAAACCGTGGGAGCGGGCACAATATCCGGGGGCGCCCCCTTGCGTCCCCCGGCCAAGCCAAATTTGGTGGGCCAACCCACCGCCCGGCCCGTGGTTCCGCCGCGCGCCGATATGGTGGCGCGGCTCGCGCGGCCGGCCGCCATGCCAGGTGCTCCCGCGCCAGGTGCGCCGCGTCCCGGAATGCCGACCACTCGCCCCGCGAGCCCGGTTCCAGGCCGTCCGATTTATACCGGTCCGGTTCGTCCCGGCCAGCCATTGATGCGCGGGCCCGGTGGTCCGGGCAGTCCGCGGCCGAGTAGTCCCGGCGGTCCGCCGCGCGGGCGCTCGATGCATCCGACGTCTTCTCCGTTGCGCGCCGAACCCGCGACGCTGCCGGCCGATCCCGGCCGCCGCCACGCTACCAAGCCCGGAGTCCGCGGCACCGATCGCCGCCGTGAGGATGAAGAGGGACGCATCCGTCCGGTGATGCGCCGGCCAGGAATCCTTCCAGCCGCCGCCCATCGATCGCGAGATCACCATCGCCGAAGGCATCACGGTGAAGGAGCTTTCCGAGAAGCTGGGCATCAAAGGCAACCTGCTGGTGAAGCGGCTGGTCGAGAAAAAGATTTTCGCCACCATCAACCAGACCCTGGACGTGAAGCTGGCCGAGGAACTGGCGCGCGATTTCGGCGCATCCACCAACAAGCTCAGCTACGAAGAAGAGAGCACGCACGATATTCAGCAGACCGAAGTCGATCTGGATCGCGAGAAGCGTCCTCCGGTGGTCACCATCATGGGCCACGTCGATCACGGCAAGACGTCATTGCTGGATGCGATTCGCCTGGCCAACGTGGCGGGTGGAGAAGCCGGCGGAATTACGCAGCACATCGGCGCCTATCACGTCGAGAAGAACGGCAAGAACATCGTCTTCATCGATACGCCGGGTCACGAAGCGTTTACCCGCATGCGCGCCCGCGGCGCCAAGGTTACCGATATCGTGGTGCTGGTGGTGGCGGCCGACGACGGCGTGATGCCGCAGACCCTCGAAGCTATCGACCACGCCAAAGCGGCTGGCGTTCCGATCATCGTCGCCATCAACAAGATCGACAAGCCGGATGCCCAGCCCGAGCGCATCAAGCAGCAACTGGCCGATCGCGGCTTGCTGGCTGAAGACTGGGGCGGCGACGTGGTCATGGTTCCGGTTTCGGCCCGCGCCAAGACCAATCTGGACCTGCTGCTCGAAATGATTCTGCTGGTGGCGGAGATTCAGGATCTGAAGGCGAATCCCGCGCGTCCCGCGATGGGCACGGTGCTCGAAGCGAAACTCGATCGCGGACGCGGTCCGGTGGCGACGGTGCTGGTGCGCAACGGCACTCTCAAAGTCGGCGACTATTTCATCTGCGGCTCGGTGTTCGGAAAAGTGCGCGCCATGTTCGGCGATCAGGGCGAGCCCATCCGCGAGGCCGGCCCGTCGATGCCCGCCGAAGTGCTGGGTCTGGAATCCCTGCCCGAAGTCGGCGACACGCTGCAAGTGGTCACCGACACCGCCAAGGCCAAGCAGATCGTCATCTATCGCGAAGCCAAGGCGCGCGAAGTGGCGATGTCGAAGACCAACCGCATCACGCTCGACCAGCTTCACGATCAGTTGAAGGAAGGCGAAACCAAGGAGCTGAACATTATCCTCAAGACCGACGTCGGCGGCACCGCCGAGGTCTTGTCGGATACGCTGCAGAAGCTGTCGAACGAAAAGGTGAAGATTCGCGTGCTGCATTCCGGCGTCGGCGCGATTACCGAAACCGATGTGCTGCTGGCTTCGGCGTCGAACGCGATCATCGTGGGCTTCAACGTCCGGCCCGACCGCGCGGCGCAGACCACGGCGGAGCAGGAAAAGGTCGACATCCGCCTGCACTCGATCATTTACGAACTGGCCGACGAGATCAAGAAGGCCATGACCGGCATGCTGGAGCCGGTGTTCAAGGAAGTCTACAAGGGCCGCGCGCAGGTGCGCGACGTGTTCCGGATCTCCAAGGTCGGCAGCGTCGCGGGCTGCTATGTGGACGACGGCGCGATCGGCCGCAACAACGAAATTCGGCTGCTGCGCGATAACGTGTTGATCCATACCGGCAAGATCGAGTCGCTCAAGCGCTTCAAGAATGACGCCAGCGAAGTGAAGTCGGGCTTCGAATGCGGCATCTCGCTCGCCAACTATAACGACATCAAGCCCGGCGACGTGATCGAAGCGTTCGTGACCGAGCGCGTGGCTGCCGAAGCCATGGCGTAGTATCGGGTCGCATGCCCGCCATCGGCGTCATCACTTTTGAGTTGCGCCTGGATGACGCGCATTCTCTCAAAGACAAGCGGCATTACGTCAAGAGCCTGAAGGACCGGCTGCGCGCGAAGTTCAACGTCGCGGTAGCCGAGATCGATCATCAGGACCTGTGGCAGCGCGGCCTGGTGGCCTGCGTCACGGTATCGCCCGATCAAGCCTTCGCCGAGCAAGTGTTGCAGAGCGTGGAGCGCGAGGCCGCGTCATTGCTCGGTCCGCTGCTGGTGGGTGTGACGACGGAGTGGCTGGCGTAGCGATATGATACGCCTATGCGGGCGCTGCTGATTTTCTTGGCCTTCGTCGCTACGGCGGCGGCGCAATCGTCGATCGATCCCTTCAAATTGCGCGATGAGAAGGACCTCCGCCTCGCCGATGTGACTCAGCTTTGGCTAACTCTCGGGATCAGTGAAAAGATCAGGGAGACAACGCCGGATGGGGCCAGGGATACGAACCGGAGCTTCGACTGCGCGTCGGACGACCGTTGCGAGGCGGAATATGTCGGCCCCAATTGGCCGCGACGACCAGGACGCGGTGATTAGAATCTCGCCTGCATATCTCAACGCCAACTTAAGTCGATTTCTAATATTTCATCGCAAGGGAGACGAGCCTTGGCAACTAATCGACTATTTGGATTCAACCGAGTGGGACTACAACTTTCCAAGCATATCCGTTTCTTATTCGGCCGGAAAGCGCTGGTTGGTAGTAACGTTGCATCCTCACTGCGGCACGGGTTGCAGTCTGACTCACGCCGATTGGTATGAATTGAAAAGCGGCAAACTTAGGATGGTCCTAACCGTACCGCTGGCTGGTGATCAATTCAACGAAAACCCGGCACGGCAGTTCGAGACTCGTTTCATTCGAGGGAGTCAATCGGGGGGCAGAGAAACGCTAGAGTTCATCTATCACGTCGAATTCACTCCCTGGTTTCGTTCTGCAATCGATACAAATTTGTGGGGTGATGAAAAAGTCATTGGATTTTCCCGGCCGATCGGGCAAGGCGCGTTTAAGTTTGACGCGAAAAACTCAGAGGCATCCGACGCCTACGTCAAGAACATCTTTAGTTCGCTCGAAGCAGGGCCGCAACTCTATCACCTAATCCGCGACCATCTTCTCGCGATCGCGCGCGGGCCGCACGACCGCCGCTGGGAGTGGCTCAAAGAAGTGCTCGACGAGAATCCGAATCTGCCGGAACTCGCTCCTGTGCGGGCAGCTTTTGCCAAGGCCCCTTAGCGCCGTCAGACGGTTGACTCTAGCATTCAGCCAAGTAGCTCATCAAAATCGAAGCCAGTCATGTCGAGCTTCCGGCTTGTCCACGATTGAACCAGGGGCAACTTTACGCGCTTGCGCTTGGACACTGACGTACTATTCGCCAGTTCACGCTCGATGGCGCGGATAATCAGTTCCTTCATGCTGGACCCGCGCAACGCCGCGACCGCCTTGGTCTTGCGGAACAAAGCGTCAGGCATGTCGATGGTCGTACGCATAAAAGCATATTAACATACGAGTCTCGACGGCGAAAAAACTCGTAGGCTTTCCCCCGCTTCTGCCGTAAACTGAAAGCTGCATGGCGCGCTACCGCAGTTATCGGGACCTGGATTGGCCGCTGCTGTTGATTACTCTGATCATCTGCGGACTCGGCGTGCTGCAGATCTACTCCGCCACCCGCGATACGCGCTGGGAAGACGCCTGGTGGAAACAACTGGTCTGGATAGGCGTGGCTCTCGCCCTGATGTGGGTAGTTACATCCATCGACTACCACACGCTGCTGGGCCAGATCCCGTTGCTTTACACTCTGTCGGTCACCGCCCTCGTCGGCGTGCTGCTGGCCGGGCGCCTGGTATTCGGCTCCCGCCGCTGGATAAAAGTCCTGGGCGTCAATCTTCAGGTCTCGGAATTTGTCAAATTGGTGATAATATTAGTCGTAGCGAGATACGTTTCGGAGCTCCGTAGCGACGAGATAAAGCCTCGTGATTTGTTGAAACTAGGAGGGTTAGTAGGAATTCCGGCGCTGCTGGTGATTTCCCAGCCGGATCTGGGTACGGGGTTAACGTACCTGCCGATCCTAGCCGTCGGGATTCTGATAGCCGGAGTTCAATGGCGATATCTGGCCATCGTCGCGTTGGTGGGCGCGCTCACTTTGCCGGTGGGCTTGGTACCTTTTGAAGGACTATCAGCGGCAGCGCTTGGTGACTTTTCTCGACCCCTCGGGCGATCCCCGGGGAGCCGGTTATCAGGTAATTCAATCCAAGATTGCGGTGGGCGACGGCGGCGTCTGGGGGCGCGGAGTCACGCGCGGCACACAAACCCAGCTTCGCTTCCTGCCGGCCACTCATACCGATCTCATCTTCTCGTCCTTCGCGGAGGAGCATGGGTTCGTGGGTGTGGTGGTGGTGTTAGGTCTTTATTTTTTGCTGTTGATGCAGATCGTTCAAAATGCCCAGATGGCCCCCGACCGGGCCGGGATGTACGTTTGTATGGGCGTGGCGGCGTTGCTGCTGTTCCATGTGCTGGTGAACGTGGGGATGGTGGTGGGGCGCATGCCGGTGACGGGGATTCCTTTGCCGCTCATGAGTTCGGGCGGCTCGAATATGTTTTCGGTATTTATGATGCTGGGGCTGGTGAACAACGTACGGCTCCGGCGGTTTGTGAGTTGATTTAGACACGGACTTGGCGCTCCAAAGGCGTTCAGGCGTAAAACGGATTTCGGTAACCAAAGTTTTTTGAACTCCTTCAAGGGGATTGAGACGCGCCGATCGTGGCGGATCACTTGGCCTCCCCGAGAGTGGGTTCTTCTGCTGGCGGTTGGAGCAGTTTCGAAGCGGGATGTGCGAGGAAAAGTCTCCATCCCGGCGACGCCGCCAGTGAGCTATCGATCGAAGCCCGCGCTACACGCCTCATCCCTTGGACGGCCGTGGTCCTCCGAAGGCCTCTGAGGCGAAGGCCCATGAAGGGATGAACACATGAGTAAGGAATTGGTGATCTCAGCCAATCGGCATGAGACCAAAGTGGCGCTGATCGAAGACGACCAGTTGGTGGAAGTCTACTTCCAGCGCGCCAACGAATATTCGCTCGCCGGCAGCATTCATAAAGGACGCGTCACGCGCGTGCTGCCCGGAATGCAATCGGCTTTCGTCGATGTGGGCCTGGAGCGCGACACGTTTCTCTACGTCTCGGACTTCCTCGAAGAGCACGACGATTTCGACAAGATCACCGGCGATGAGCGCCCGGTGCGTGATCGGGACCGTGACCGCGATCGGGGAAGAGACCGCGGCCGGGATCGAGACCGCGGCCCCCGTGAGCAACGTGACGCTGCGCCGCCCTACCGGCCACCGGCCCAAGCTCCCGTCGGACGAGGCCGTCGTTCGCGCGCCGCGGCTCGCCGAAGGCGCTGCCGTAACGGCACGACGGCCGCTGCTGCGCCTGCGGCGAGCGCCGCGAACGGAAGCGGACCAGCTCCTTCGGGCGAGCGTGAAGAGCGTGAGCGCAGGGGCCGCAGGTCCCGCCGCCGCCGCCGTGGCGGACACGGTTTCCCGGATTCGAAGTACGCCAGTGATAGCGCGCGTCCGGCCGCGCCGCCGGAGGCCCCAGCAGCGGAATCGCAAACGCCGCGCGGAGGCGAAGAGGAGGCCGAGGCTGAGGCCGCTGTCGAGACTCCGATATCCCCCGCCTGGGCACCGGTGCCGGTCGCCCCCATTACCTGTCTTACCCGGCGAATCGCTGGCGAAGTATCGCCATGCCGCGCCGCGCGGAGCAAGCGCCGCGCAGCGCGGAATCCGCCGTTCACCGTCGAATGAAGCCTCCGAAGTGGAAACCAGCGCGTCGGAAGACCGACGGAGTGGACGAAAACGAGTTCGACGAGCCCATCCACTATCCACCGGAGAACGCTCTGCCGGACGCGCCCTTGCACAAGCGCACGGTCGAGTCGGACTTGGCGGAAGTCCCCGCAGAGCCCGGCGTTCTGATCACGGAGACCGAAGCGGAAGAAGCTGACGCGATCGAATTCCTGCCGGAGACGCGGGAGTCGGCCGAAATCTCCGAGCATCTCGCGGGCGAGTCCGAAGATCAGCCTGCAGTCGCGCCGCTGCTCGACGACGACGAAGATAGCGACATCCAGGCGATGATTCTGGGCGACGTCGAAGGCATCGAGATCGCGCCGTCCGGAGAAGGAGCGGTCGGCGGACGATGGCAACCGCGGAATCCGGCAGCGCTTCGGTTCGCGAGCGCGGGGGCCGCTTCCCGCATCGGGTTTCGCGCCGCCGGCGGCGCGGACGCGGCCAAGGCTCGCAAGGTTCGCAGGGCCCGCCCGATCAGGCCGACCGCACGCGCCCCGAGTCGGGAGCGGCGGAGCAACCTCGTCCGGAAATGGCACGTGGCGAGTCCGATGGCGCGGCCGCCGTTCGCGAAGAGCAACCGCGGCAGGAACGCCAGCAACGTCCCGAGCATACCGTCTCGCGCCCCAATCAGGGCCAGCCCTCCATCAGCGATCTGCTGAAAGAAGGCCAGGAAATCATCGTTCAGATCGCCAAGGAGCCGCTCGGCCCGAAGGGCGCGCGCATCACCTCGCACATCGCGCTGCCGGGGCGCTACGTGGTCTACATGCCGACGCTCGAGCACATGGGCGTTTCGCGCAAGATCGCGAGCGACGAAGAGCGCCTGCGCTTGAAGCGCATTCTGCAAGGCAAGCGGCCGGGTCCGGTGGGCGGATTCATCACCCGCACCGCCGCCGAGGGCCGCACCGAAGACGAGATCGCCGGCGACATGCTGTTCCTCTACAACCTGTGGCAGGATATCCGCGCCAAGGCCGACAAGCGCCCCGCGCCGGTGCTGCTGCATCACGATCTGGACATCGTGCAGCGCATTCTGCGCGACCAGTTGGCCGACAGCTTCAAGGCCATCTGGATCGACAACGAAGAAACCTACGAAAGCGTGCTGCGCTTCGTCGAGCGCTTCCAGCCGGCGCTGGTGCCGAAGGTGAAGCTGTACACGCGCGACGCTCCCATCTTCGACGCCTTCAGCGTGACCAACGAGCTCGAAAAAGCTCTGCGGCCGAAGGTATGGCTGAAGTCCGGCGGCTTCATCGTCATCAATCAGACCGAGGCGCTGGTGGCGATCGACGTCAATACCGGCAAGTATGTCGGCAAGACCAATCGCCTGGAAGACACCATCGTCAAGACCAATACCGAAGCGATCAAGGAGATCGTCCGCCAGATCCGCCTGCGCGATTTGGGCGGCATCATCGTGATCGATTTCATCGACATGGACGAGCGCAAGAACCGCCAGAAGGTGATGCAGACGCTCGAAGAGGCCATGCGCGTCGACCGCGCGCCCTACAAAATTCTCCAGTTCAACGATTTCGGCCTGGTCGCCATCACCCGCAAGCGCGTGAAGCAGTCGCTCGAACGAACTCTCTGCGCGCCCTGCCCGCATTGCGAAGGCGCGGGCTACGTCAAGAGTCCGCAGACGGTGGTGAGCGAGATCCTGACCGAAGCCCGCAAGCTATCGCGCAGCATCGAAGGCAAGGACGTCATGCTGCGGGTTCATCCCGACGTCGCCAAGGTCCTCAAGTCGCACCAGAACAAGTTCCTGGAGGAACTGGAAGAGATGCTGCGGCGTCCGGTGCTGGTTAAGAGCGACCCGCAACTGCACCACGAGAAGTTCGACCTGGCGTAAGAGAACGAAAGATTACCGCGGCGCCACATCCGTAGTCGCGCTGGCGCTGGTCCCGAGCATATCGCCGGCCACCACCATTTCCACACGGCGATTCTGCTGACGTCCGGCCGCGGTGCTATTGTCAGCTACCGGACGGGTCTTGCCGAAGCCTTGCGCCGTCACGGTCCCGGAGTCCAGTCCTTGCGATACCAGATAGGTCCGCACGGCGTTGGCGCGATCTTCCGACAACTTCATGTTGTAGTCGTCGCCGCCCACGCTGTCGGTATGGCCTTCCACGGTGATCGTCAGGCCGGGGTGAGCCAAAATGATGCCGGAGATCTTCGCGAGTTTTTCGCGGGCGCCCGGTTTCAGCGTATACTTGCCGGTGTCAAACAGAACATCGCTCATGTTCACAATCAGACCGCGAGCCGTCTCGCGCGTCTGCAGAATCTGATTGAACTGAATCATCAGCTTTTGGCGCAACTCCGCCTGCTCCTGCTGAGCCTTGGCTGCGGCATCCCGCGCCTGATCTGCCTCTGATGCCAGCTTCTGTTGCTGGTCGATGGCTTCCTGACGCGCACGGTCCGCTTCCAGTTTGGCGACCTCCGCCTGTTGCCGGTCGGCGTTAGCCTGGGCGGTGGCAGCCATCGCATCGGCACGGGCCCTTTCCGCCGCTGCGCGATCGGTTTCCGCAGCCGCGCGTTGGTTTTCCGCCATTACGCGCTGCGCATCGGCTTCAGCACTCCGGCGATCGGCCTCGGCACGTTCCCGGTCGGCCCGGGCACGTTCCCGCGCTTCGTCATCCGCTTTGGCCTTAGAGGCGGTTTCGCGTGCCTGCGATGCCGCCCGCTCCTGCGCTAGCGCTTCATCCCGTTGTGCGCGGATGGCGATCACGCGCGAATCCTCGGCGCGCAGCGCAGCCTCGCGAGCCATGGTGATCACCGGCTTTTGGCCCGGCTTCTGAACCTGATTCCGGTGCGCCCAGGCGAGTGCGTCGAGCGCCTTTTGAAAGCTGTCGGCGGCATACTTATCGGCTCCCGCAACGCGCGCCAGCATCACCGCATTCTCCGCTTCATACAGCTCGAATGGATTCTTCTTGTCCACGCGAATGGGCAGGAATCCCTTGGCTTTTCCTTGGTTGGTATACATGCCGCGCGGAAGGAGCTCATATTTGGCATCGATGGTTTCGATGACGCCGCGAGTATCCTTGCGCACTACGTTTTCCATCACCACCACATCGCTCGGCTGCGTCACCGCATAATACGGTTCGGCGGTCACAATCATGCCGAAGGTTTGGATCTCGCTGGTGGTCTTTATGGCGCTGCTAGATCCTTTGCCATAGTGGTCCAGAGTAAGTTCGCCCAGGTTTACCGGCCGGCCATCCGGCGAAATCGCCCACAAGACATAGGTCAAGTATTCGGGACCGAACGTGCTGGGCTGCGCGAAATTCTCGAAGTCGGCCGACACCCGAATCACGCCGCGCTCGCTTTCGACCTTCGCTTCGCCCTTTCCGTCGGGCATGAGCGGCGTGCCTTCGAAATCAATCTTGGTCGAGCCCCCACGATGCAAATAGTTCACTGCGGGAGTCGAGCGCGAAACCACCTGAATGCGGAAAATCGCCGTCGGCATACCAGGTTCTGGTTGGAGCGCCGACCCGGGGGTTTGCGTGGGATTTGGCACTTGCGCCCAAGCCAGGCACGTCCCCGTAAAGACGATAGCTGCGAGTTTTGCGATGCGTAACATGCCCCCCTAACGTGCAGGTACATCGCCAATACGTAGCCATGCTAGTCAATTCAGGCAGATACGGAGAGGGTGGCAGGAGAAACGCGGCCAAATTTACGGGCACTGCGGAAAATTGTGCGTAAAATACGGCGTCCAGTGGTCACTTTGGGCTTCGCTTGCTAAGGCCGCGGCGGCCGCAGCAGCGCCAGTGGCCGCGCCGAGCGTTACAGCTTGCGAAATGCGAATCTTTTTATCGAAGTAAGATTTGACAACGTCGCGGGCGATCGGCCCGGCCAGTGCGCCATGCACGCCGCCCTCAAGCAGCACCGCCACCACGATCTCCGGATTCTCGCGCGGCGCGAATCCTACGAACCATCCGTTGTCCTTGTCCTCGTCGGCATCCAGCAAGCCGGATTTTCGCAGGTCGTTCGAGATCCGCTGAGCGCTCCCGGTCTTGCCCGAAAATTCTATGCCTTCAATGCGCGATGCGGCGCCTGTGCCGGCGCCCTCATTGATCACACCGTACATACCGGAGACCACGCTGGCGACGCTTTCCGGCCGCAGATCGACGTGCCGTGGTTCGAGCGCCGCCGCCTCTTTCACCATGTGAGGCTTGAACCAATTTCCACCGCTCACGATGCCGCCGATCGCTGCCGCCAGTTGCAGCGGCGTCACCGTGATCGCACCTTGGCCGATCGCGACGGAAATCGTCTCGCCCGCGTACCATTTCTGGCGCTGCGTCCGCAGTTTCCATTTGCTCGAAGGCATCAGGCCCTCGGCCTCGCCGGGCAGATCGATGCCGGTTTTCTTGCCGATGCCCGCCATCTCCGCGTAGGCGGCAATCTGGTCGATACCCAGCTTGTTGCCCAGGTTGTAAAAGAAAACGTCGCAGGATTGCACGATACCCAGGTGCACGTTGACGTTGCCATGCCCTCTTTTCTGCCAGCACTTGAAATAGCGTCCGAAGAACGTCGCGCCGCCGGGACAATGGAACGTATCGTGGTCGTCAATCGTGCCGGTTTCCAGGCCCGCCAGCGCCATGATCGGTTTGAACGTCGAACCAGGCGCGAACTGGGCTTGAATGGCGCGGTTCAGCATCGGGTTATCGTTGCCCGAGGTCAATTGCTTCCAATACTCATTCGTAATGTGGGCCGCGAAAGCATTGGGATCGTAGGCTGGGCGGCTGACCATCGCCAGCACTTCGCCGTTCCGCGGATCCAGCGCGACTACCGCGCCGCGCTGGCCCTCGAGGCCGAGTTCCGCTACCGCCTGCAGATCCAGATCCAGCGTCAACTGCAGGCTGTGGCCGGGCGTGGCCTCGGTGCTTTCGAGCACTTCACGCTCGCGGCCGGAACTATCCACCACTACGCGGCGCTGTCCGTCCGTGCCCATCAGCATATCGTTATACTGGCGCTCCAGCCCCGCCTTGCCGACGATTTCGCCCTGCGAATATTTCGCAAACTCGGGGGTGTCCAGTTCCTGCTCGGAGACTTCGCCCACGTAGCCGATGGCGTGCGCGGCGAAGCCATTGCGCGGATACAGGCGCCGCTGGTTCTGTACCAGCTCCATCTCCGGGTAAGTATCGGCGTCGCGATGCGATTCGACAAACGAAATTTCCGCCGGCGTCAGCTCCTGCTTGATCATCACCGGCACATACTTAGGCCGCGACCCGAAGCGCCTAACGCGGGCGCGGAGCTCGGCGGGATCCAGATGCAGGCCGGCCGCAATGCCATCGAGGTGATCCGGGTTCAGGTTCTCCCGGGTGAGCAGCAGCGTGAAGGCGGCCTGATTATCAACGATCACTCGTCCGTCCCGGTCGAGGAACTTGCCGCGCGGCGCGATCACCGGTACGGTCTTGACTCGGTTGTGCTCGGCCAGTTCGCTGTTGCTTTGGCCGTCGCGAATCTGCAGCACCCAAAAGCCGGTAATCAGGAATAAAAAGACGGCCACAATGAAATACTGGAACCCAGCGATGCGCCCCAGCGCAAACCGAGTGTCGTCGTGCGAGAGTCGCTTGGTGGCATCGGGCTTAAACTCGGGCTCGCGCTCCAGCGGCATCTTACTCCGTAACCTTCAGTTTATCCAAGATGTGAAACAGAGGCACTGCAACCAGCGCGTTGAGCACCGCTACCAGCAAAGTGGTTTGTAAATCCAGATCCAGCGCTTCGCCCAGCAAGGCCCGGCCCAGCACCCAATAGAAAAACTGGTGAAAGAAGCAAAAGAAGAAACCCAGCACCAGCCGGACACCGGCGTTCTGGACGTCGAAGCGCTGGCTCATGGACGCCGCGAAATAGCCCACTAATGTCTTAACGATCCCGAACATCCCGAGCGGATTGTGCGAGAGCGAATCCTGCGCGAGTCCTATGCCTGCGCCGAACAGGACTCCCGCCACCGGCGACCGGCGCATCAGCGAAAAATACACCGTCACCAGCAGCGGCAGCTCCAGGTAGGAGAGTCTTTCGAAGAAGCGCGGGACGTAAACCTGAAACAGAATCGCGGCCAAAGGGATGCCGATGATAGCGGCGATGTGATACTTTGAAACGCCCTTCTTCAGCAGCGGTGATTCGCTGAAGTCGGCGCGGAAGTTGGCTCCCAGATCGCTCATGGACGCTTGACTGCGGGATTCTTGGCCGCGGATGCGGGCGGTGGAGGCACGGGACTCTGGGCCCCCGGCGCAGCCGGACTCTGGGCCGTCGACGTTCCCGGACTCTGGGCCGCCAGCGGAGCCGAACTCTGAGTCCCTAGCGGCGCGGGAGCTGCGTCAACCGGCCGCGGGCTCAAGTTAATGTTAAAGTTCGGGGCGCCGCTGCCGCTCTGCCCGTAGACGTGCTTTTCCGCCTCTCCGATCTTGCGGTATTGGTCGACCAAGCGGTCGGCGTCGGTGGTCAGCGGTCCGCTTTGCGTGGGAGGCTGGGCAGGCGCCTGCGAGGGCATCGCATCCGTCGTTGAAGAATCCGTGGCCGACGAATCCGAAGACTCCGCCGGCGGCGGCTCTTGCAGATGGACAGGTTGTGAGGTGGGCGGGGCTTCCGGGATCGCCATATGCACTCCTTCGGTCACAATCAGCACTTCCTCTAGACCGTTCTGCAGGCCGCTGGGCGTCACAAAGATTTCCTTGTACGATTTGCCCTCCCGAACCACGGTGGCTTCGCCGACCGGCAGTCCCTTTGGAAAAATGCGGTCGTCCCCGGAAGTAAAGAATCGTTCGCCTGGCTCCACTTTCTGCTCATTCTGCACGTAATCCACGATCACGGTGCTGTACCCCTGGCCCTTCAAGGTTCCGTGGACATGATTTTTCTGTGAAACGACGCCCGCGGCGAACGTGGGGTCGGTGATCAGCAGCACGAAAGAGGCGGTGGGATACACGGAGATCACTTTGCCCACGATGCCATCCGGAGTGATCACCGCCATGCCTTTCTGGACGCCGCTGCCGGTGCCGCGGTCGACAATCACCACCTTGGCGCCTACCCCGGTGGTGTTGCCGATCACGTGCGCGGCGATGGTCTTCGAGGGCGACTGTTGTTGGAAAATGGCCAGGGACTTGGCGCGGTCGGCCGTCGAAAGCTCGGCCTGCAAATACTGGTTGTCCATCTTGGTGCGGTCGAGATCCGACTTGAGGCGCTGGTTTTCTTCGCGCACGTTCAACAAAACAAAGTAATCGCGAATGAAATGGACGGTACCGCTGCGGCCCGCCTCGATCACGCGCGCCAGCGGCGTAACCGCGCTGACGGCCCATACGCGAATCAGCCGCACTTCGCCGTTGCTCTTCACCTGGTAGGCCAGCAGCACCAGTTGCGCCACAATGGCCACCAGCAACACCGTGAGGTTGCGGTATCGATTGAGGAAAAATTCCATACTACATTTGGCTGCCCCAGCCGCCCAAGATGCCCAACGGGGGGACCAACCCCCTCATGCTACTCGATCGCGATACGACGCAGCAGCCTGAACTCCGTCAGCATTTTCCCTGTCCCCAGCACCACCGAAGCCAGCGGGTCCTCGGCGATGGACACCGGCAAGCCCGTTTCCTGCCGAATGCGCTTGTCCAAATTCTTGAGCAAGGCTCCACCGCCCGTCAGCACAATGCCTCGATCACTAATATCGGCAGAAAGCTCTGGCGGCGTACGCTCCAGCGCCACGCGGATTGCGTTCATGATGGTGGCCACGCACTCGGAAAGCGCCTCGCGGATCTCGGTATCGTCCACTGTGATGGTTTTGGGAACGCCTTCGATCAAATTGCGCCCCTTGATTTCCATGGTGATCGGCTTGTCCAACTCGTAAGCCGAGCCCACCGTGATCTTCACGCGCTCCGCCGTGGTTTCGCCGATCAGCAGATTATACTTGCGCTTCATGTACTGCATGATGGCGTCGTCCATCTCGTTGCCGGCGACGCGCACCGACCGCGAATACACAATCCCCGAGAGTGAGATGACGGCCACGTCGGTAGTGCCACCGCCGATATCGACCACCATGTTGCCGGATGGTTCGGTGATAGGCAATCCCGCACCGATCGCCGCCACCATCGCCTGCTCCACCAGATACACTTCGCTAGCCTTAGCGTGATAAGCGGAGTCGATCACCGCGCGTTTTTCCACCTGCGTGATTTCGCTGGGGACTCCGATAATAATGCGGGGATGCACCAGCATCTTCCGCCCGTGTGCCTTCTGAATAAAGTAATTCAGCATGCGCTCGGTGACCTTGAAGTCGGCGATCACGCCGTCCTTCATGGGGCGGATGGCGACGATATTGCCCGGCGTGCGGCCAAGCATCTCCTTGGCCTCCTTGCCCACGGCTTCTACTTCCCCATTGGTCTTATTGATGGCGACGATGGAGGGCTCGTTCACCACTATGCCCTTACCTTTGGCGTAGACCAGCGTGTTGGCCGTGCCCAAGTCGATGGCAAGATCGGAAGAAAAGAGACTAAATAAAGACCGCAGATTCATAGGAAACGAGGGGGAGTACCAGAAGGCCCAGAGCGTCCCCTCCGAAAGTACCACAGCCAGAACGTTCAGGCAATGTTATGTTTTATTTTCAGCGTAGTAACAATGAGCAGGTCGTCGAAGACCCAGGCGCGGAATGGGCATCGCGGGACCAACACGCCCCCGGCCCTTAATTGCCTTTGCGCTTGATCTCGCCGAACGGCGTCTGCAGCGTACCGTCGTCGTTGACGTCGAGCGGCATATCGGTTTTAGGATCGCCGCCCGGCGTATGCAGAATAATTTTCCCGGCGCCCATCCAGCATTCGAACGTTTCGTCGTCCCCGAGTCCCCCGCCTACCGTTGCCTTGCCTGAGCCGGCGGAGATCTGTTCCCTTACCAGGGGGTCCGCAGAAGAATAGCTAATCCTACAAGACCAAGGCTGGTCGCGAGTCCTCCAAGAAACCGGCGTCTGCGGCCTCTTCCCAAGGGCTGTTTCGGAAGCAGATCGTTGAGAGTCGTCGTCCGCAGGAAACCGAGATACTCCTTTAACGGCGGCTGCCCCAACGCGGGAACGGCATTCCGCCTCTCCGATGGGACGGCTTTATCATCCTGCAGCCAGGCATCGATTCGTTCTACGCCCACCGAGTGCCCATTTTCGACCGCCACGGAATAGCGCACCATGACGAGCAGCTTATGATCCCCGGTGAGGATACGCAATGGTTCGCCCACCGCGAGAGCTTCCTGAACCGATAGGCGGAAGCCCACGCCCGATACATCCAGGATGCGCGCGGGGAGTTGTCGCGTGTCACGTCGCAGCCGTTGGAGAACCACGCTGCTTTCAGTGGTGAATCTGGGTTCGATCCGTAAGTGCATGTCAGTTCCTAGTGCTCACACCCGACCGTTCGGATACCGGATGCCATGGGGAAATCCGGCATATCATTCCGGTCAGCTCCATGACTATCTCTAACTATCTCTAACCATCTCTTGGTTCTAGGCGTTCTGAGCCTGCAAACATTTTGCCCACTCCGCGTGGACTAAGACAGGCACTTCGGTTACATTTTGAAGCAACCTTAAGTACCGGGGAATTTGGAACTGCTGGGCTAAGGCCGCGGCGATACCCCGCTCCGCGCCAACGGTTGGAGCCGCGCTAACCTAGGGGAACCGAGCAGTTTTCTACTTCATGTCTAAGGTTCTGTCCGTCACGGATTTGCGCAAGAACTACGGCACAACCGTGGCCGTGGACGGGGTCTCGTTCGAAGTCAGGAGCAACGAAATCGTCGGCTTGCTGGGACCGAATGGCGCGGGTAAGACCACAACTATCAATATGATCCTGGGGGTGCTCGAGCCCACTTCGGGGAGCATCCGGATCGAAGACGTGGATCTGGCGGCGCAGCGCTCGCGCGCCCTCGAGTACACCAATTTCGCAGCCGTCTACGCTCCGTTGCCCGGCAACTTGACGGTGCAGCAAAACCTGCGGATCTTCGGACTGCTGTATGGCGTCAAAGACCTGTCGCGGCGCATCGAGGATCTACTTAAGCAGTTCAATCTGGAGGGCTTCCGCGACGCCAAGTGCGGCGTTCTGTCCTCGGGCGAACAAACCCGCGTGTGCCTCGCCAAGGCCATGCTCAACCGGCCGCAGCTTCTGCTGCTCGACGAGCCGACGGCTTCGCTCGATCCCGCGAAGGCGGTGGACATTCGCCGGCTGATTGTGGACTTCGCGGCTCAATTTACTGGTGGCGTCTTGTGGACTTCGCACAATATGTACGAGGTCCAGGAAGTGTGCCACCGCGTTCTGTTTCTATCGCGCGGACGGATCTTGCTCGAAGGTGATCCCAAGAGCCTGCCGCGTGAACACGGGATGGACAGCCTGGAAGAGTTGTTCATCGCCGTAGCGCGCGAGCCGCTGGCGCTCGAACGGACATAGCATGGCGTCGCATCGCATTTGGGCAATCATATTGCGCCAATTCTATCTGCTGCGCGGCAGCCCGGCCCGTATTCTCCCGTTGTTTGCCTGGGTGGCGATCGACATCGTCTTGTGGGGCTTCATCAGCAAGTACCTGAATTCCGTGGCTTCAGCCGGGTTCAATTTTGTGCCTATGCTGCTGGGTGCAGTTCTCCTGTGGGATTTCATGGTTCGCGTGATGCAGGGAGTGACCCTGGCATTCTTCGAAGACGTCTGGACCCGCAACTTTCTCAACATTTTCGCCACTCCGCTCTCGATACCCGAGTATGTCAGCGGCCTTGTCATTTCGAGCATCGCCACCAGTTCGGTGGGCCTGGTGGTGATGATCCTACTGGCGACCTTGGTGTTCGGCCTCTCGTTTTTCGTCTATGGTGCGATGCTGGTGCCATTTCTCGCAGTGCTGTTCCTGCTTGGAATTGCGCTGGGGATCCTGGGGAGCGCGATCGTGCTCCGCCTGGGCCCCCCTGCGGAGTGGTTCATTTGGCCGATTCCGGCGCTGCTCTCGCCTTTCGCCGGAGTTTTTTATCCGCTCTCGACTCTGCCCCACTGGATGCGATTCATCGCGCGGCTGCTGCCGGCATCCTACGTGTTTGAAGGCTTGCGGGCAGTAATTGCGCGCCGCGAGCTGTCTGCGTCACCGCTGTTTTGGGGCGCATGTCTGGCGGTTTTCTATCTGTTGCTGACGAGCTGGTTGTTCGGGCATGTCTTCCGGCACGCGGTGCGCACCGGACTCATCGCACGTTATACCGCCGAAACAGCGGGTTAGGCGATCCATCATCCCCAAGCCGCCCGGCATGGCATTAGAATGTAAGGGCGCGTTGAGCTATAGGTGGCAGGAAAATGACAATCGGAATCAACAGAGCTTTCATAGCCTTCTTTGTTTTTGCTGGATCCGCGGCGGTGGCCCAAGAGCACACCGCTATCAATGGGACCAATCCCATGGCCGGAAATCCCGCTGCGGTCGCGGCGGGAGAAAAGTTATACCGGCAGACCTGCCAGGCGTGCCATGGCGGCCAGGCGCGCGGCGATCGGGGCCCTGCGCTTGCGACCAATACCTTCGCGCACGGAAACGACGATGCCGACCTCTTCCGCAATATCCGCAGCGGCATTAGCGGCTCGGCGATGCCGTCGTTTTCGAAGTTGACCACCGATCAGACGTGGCAGTTAATCAGCTATATTCGCAGCCTGAGTGGGGGCGGCGCGAGTGAAGTGGTTGCGGGCGACCCTGCGGCCGGCGAGCAACTGTTCTATGGCAAGGCGGCCTGCGGTTCCTGCCACGCGGTGAACGCAAGAGGTGGACTGCTGGGACCCGATCTCTCGGCGGCCGGAAGAACTTCCGCGGCGACGCTGCGCGCGAAGATCCTGAACCCGGATACTGACATGAATCCGGCAGACCGCGGGCGACGCGCGCCCAGCGCGGTAGTCGTGAAGACCGACGACGGCACCGAACTTCGCGGCGTGCTCCGCATCGAAGACACATTCTCGCTGCAGATGATGGATGTCTCCGGCAAACTTCGTTTGCTCGACAAAGCCCACATCCAGGACGAACGCTACGGGTTTAAATCGCTCATGCCGGATGATTTCGCGAAGCGTCTCTCAGCGCCCGAGATTCAGAACATCGTCGCGTACTTAAAGACCCTCAACGGCCGCGACCTCTCCAAGACCGTGCGTGTAGACATTCCCGGCGGCCTGACTTTCGATCGCTTGCGAAACTCCGCCGCCGAGCCGCAAAACTGGCTCACCTACTGGGGCGATTATCAGGGGCGGCACTACTCGTCGCTGAAACAGATCGACACTGCCAACGTCGGCCGATTGCAGGCGAAATGGAGCGCGCAATTGCTCGGCCCGTCGATCCTGGAGGCCACGCCGTTAGTGGTCGATGGCATCATGTATACCAGCGGTTCGCCGGGAACCGTGGTCGCGCTGGATGCCCGGACCGGACTGCAGATCTGGAAATATCAGCGCCAGCAAAAGCGCGTTAATCCGTACGAGATCAATCCCTTCAATCGCGGCGTAGCGGTGCTCGGCAATCGCGTTTTCTTCGGCACTCTCGACGCCGCGCTGGTCGCCCTCGATGCGCGAACCGGGCTGCCCCTTTGGGAGGTGCAGGTGGACGACACTATGAAGGGTTTCAGCTTCACGTCAGCGCCATTGGCGGTGAAAGACAAGATCATTGTCGGCATCACCGGTGGTGAGTTTGGCCTCCCCGGCTACGTGGATGCGTACGATCCCGCCACCGGAAAACGCATTTGGCGTTTTAACACGGTTCCGCAGCCGGGCGAATACGGCCACGATACCTGGTCGGGCGATAGCTGGAAGCGCGGCGGCGCCCCCGGTTGGCTGACCGGCACCTACGATCCGGATCTGGACGTGTTGTACTGGCCCGTCGGCAACCCGGGTCCCGACAGCGATTACACGATTCGCAAGGGCGATAACTTATTCTCCTGTTCGGTGGTGGCGCTCGATCCGGCCACCGGCCAGCGTAAGTGGCATTATCAGTTCACCCCCAACGACAGCCATGATTGGGACGCGACCGAAGACGTCGTACTGGTGGACCAAACGTATCGCGGACTAAACCGGAAGTTATTGCTGCAAGCCGACCGCAACGGTATGTTCTATGTGTTGGATCGCACGGACGGTAAATTTCTTTCGGGCACAGCCTTCGCCCATCAAACCTGGAACGCCGGCTTCGACGAGATCGGCCGGCCCAAGGTTATCCCCGGCACGGATGCGAGCCCGGAAGGCACCGTGGTCTATCCTTCTGGCGGCGGCGCTAATAATTGGAGGTCTCCTTCCTACGATCCTGCCCGCGGCTGGATGTATCTGGTGTATACGGACTCGGGTCAGAAATACGTTCGCCAGACGGAAGACTACGAGATCGGCAAGCAGTATTGGGGCGGCCGTGGATCGCGAGTCCCGGGAGAAATGGAGTCATCCGGTGTCATGGCGCTCGATGTCGAAACCGGGGAAGCGAAGTGGCGCTTCAAGATCTCGCAAGCCTCGCTGGGCGGCGGCGTGATGGCGACGGGCGGCGGCGTGGTGTTCGCCAGCGCGGCGGATGGCAACTTGATCGCCCTCGATTCGCGCACCGGCAAGGAACTGTGGCGCTTCCAGACCGGCGGCCGGATCGCAGCTTCGCCCATGAGTTATTCGGTGGACGGAAAACAATACGTGGCCGTTTCCGCGGGCAATGTGCTGTATAGCTTCGCGTTGCCGGACGCGCCGAAATGATACGTCATCATCTTCTTGCTCTACTCACGTGTGCCGTCACGCTATCAGTGGCTGGAGAAACTCTGCGGCTCGACCCCGCGCTAGACAAACTGGTTCCCGCCGGAGCTGCCGTCGAAAAAGTGCTCGGCAATCTTCAGTTCGCCGAAGGGCCGCGTCTGGGTGCGCAATGGCGGTTATCTGTTATTCAGCGATATTCCGGCCAACGCTATCATGAAGTGGACTCCCGCGGCGGGCCTGTCGGTATTTCGCAAGCCCGTTTTTGAGCATGAGTTTCCGAGCGGAATTCAGATCGGCACCAACGGCCTAACGCTCGACGCCCAAGGCCGCCTCATCGCCTGCGAGCACGGGAACCGCCGAGTATCGCGAACCGAAAAGGACGGCACCATCACCACCTTGGCGGATCGCTACGAGGGCAAACGCCTCAATAGCCCGAACGACGTGGTGAGCCGGCGCAACGGCGATATCTATTTCACTGACCCGAATTCAGTGGCGCGCAATAATCCTCCGGATCCGAACAACTACTTTAAGACCGAGCTGGGATTCAACGGCGTCTATCGCATCACGGCCGCGGGAAAACTCGACCTGCTTACCAAGGACATGCCATATCCCAACGGCCTCGCGTTTTCGCCGGATGAGAAGAAACTGTACGTCGCCAATACGCGGCCTGGCAAATTCTGGATGGTGTATGACGTCCAGGCCGATGGCACGCTCGCCAACGGCAAAAAATTTCTCGACGTCACCCAGGATTCCGCCGACGGCGTGCCGGATGGAATGAAGATCGACCGCTTAGGAAACCTCTACGCCACCGGCCCTGGAGGCGTGCTGGTCATCTCGCCCCAAGGAAAACATCTGGGCACAATCCGGGTGCCGGAGATCGCGGCGAATTGCGCGTGGGGCGACGCCGATGGCAAGACGCTTTACATAACGGCACGCACGGGACTCTACCGGATCAAGCTGAAGGTGCCCGGCATTCGGCCCTAGCGCCGGGCTCGTGCCCGAAAATCATGAACGCAACCGCCGAAACCGCTGCGCTCACCGAATCCCTGCGGAGCCTGGATCTCGCTGCGCAAGACGAAGAGCCGCATTACCAGGCGCTTACTGGCGGTGTTTCCTCGCAGATCTGGCGCGTCGATCTCCGCAGCGGGCCGGTATGCGTCAAGCGGGCACTGACCAAATTGCGCGTCGAGCGGGAGTGGCTTGCGCCCATCGAGCGTAACCACTATGAGTTCGCCTGGTTGCGCGTGGTGTCGGCCATTGCTCCGCACGCCGTTCCGCGGCTGATTGCGCACGACGCCGCGCAGAATCTGTTCGTGATGGAATTTCTTTCGCCGGAGTCGCACCCTTTGTGGAAAACCGGAACTGCGCGGGGGCCACGCGGATCCCGCATTCGCCGCTCAACTAGGACGGCTCCTCGCTCTTATTCATCGAACCACGGCGCACGACGCTGCAATCGCGGCGGAGTTTCCAACGGATGCGATCTTTCATAGCCTGCGCCTGGAACCTTATCTGGAGGCTACTGCGCTTCGCCATCCCGATCTCGCTCCAAGGCTGCGCCGGTTGGTCGAAACAACGGCGGCATCGAAACACGCGCTGGTACATGGCGATGTCAGTCCCAAGAATATATTGGTGGGGCCGCAAGGTCCCGTATTGTTGGACGCGGAGTGCGCCTGGTATGGAGATCCGGCTTTCGATCTCGCCTTTTGCCTGAATCATTTGTTGCTGAAGTGCCTGTGGACTCCCGCTGCCTCCGCCGATTTCCTGCGCTGCTTCGATGCGCTGCGCGAGGCTTACTTGGAGGGCGTCGCGTGGGAACCGGTTGACGTTCTTGAAGCGCGGGCCGCCGCGCTCTTGCCCGCCCTTTTCCTTGCGCGCGTGGACGGCAAGTCGCCCGTCGAGTACCTCACCGCGCGCAGATCAGGAACGCGTGCGCCGAGTCGCTCGAGCCCTTGATTCAGGCGGGTCCGGAACGCCTGGAGACTATCCGGCGAACCTGGGCGAAGGAATTAGAGAATGCCTAGCGGCACGATCGAGCGCCTCATCGCCCGGCGGCTGTGGGATTCGCGCGGCTGGCCCACCATTGAGGTGGAGACCCATCTCAGTTCCGGCGCGGTCGGCCGTGCGTTGGCTCCCGCCGGCGCGTCTACCGGAAGCTGGGAGGCGGTCGATCTGCGCGATGGCGGCAGCCGTCTTTCGCGGCCGCGACGTTTCGCGCGCGGTTCAATCGGTCAACGTCTGAAATCGGGCTGCGCCTGCGCGGAATGGACGCGGAGGATCAAGCGTCGGTCGATGCCGCGCTCATCGCGCTCGATGGCACGCCCAATAAATCCCGGCTCGGCGGGAATGCGATTGTAGCGGCTTCGATGAGCGTCGCCCATGCCGCGGCGCACAACGCCGGCGTGCCGCTGTGGCGCTATCTTGCGGGCGGTCGCCCCGTGCATCTGCCGCTTCCCGAGATCCAGATCTTTGGCGGAGGAGCCCACGCCGGGCGTCGCGTGGACGTTCAGGATTTCATGGTGATCGCCGTCGGCGCGAGCAGTTACACCGAAGCGCTCGATTGGACCGCAGAGGTCTATCACGCCGCTGGAGAGCTGATGGCCGAAGCCGGACTGCTTGCCGGAGTCGCCGACGAAGGCGGCTATTGGCCTCATGTTTCGCAGCAACAGCGAGGCGCTGGATATGCTGCTTCGCGCCATTGAGCGCGCCGGTTTTCGTCCCGGCGAACAGATCGCCATCTCGCTGGATATCGCCGCCTCGCAGTTCGGCAAAGGAGGCCGTTACCGCCTGGCGCTGGAACAACGCGAGCTCGATTCGGCGGCTTGGAGCGAGCTTCTGCTGGGCTGGATTCACAAGTATCCCATCGTGGCGATCGAAGATCCGCTCGCTGAAGACGATGCTGCGGGCTTCGCTCGTTTCACGGCGCTGGCCAAAAACGTGGCGGTGGTCGGCGATGATTTTCTCGCCACCAATGCCGCTCGCATTCGGGCTGCCGCGGCCTCCGGCGCTTGCAACGCGGCGCTCATCAAGCCCAATCAGATCGGAACTTTGACCGAGACCAAGGCCGCGTTCGACGCCGCGGTGGAGGCGGGTTGGAATGTGATCGTCTCCGCTCGCTCGGGCGAGACCGAGGATGTCACCATCGTTCACCTGGCCGTGGGCTGGGGAGCGCACATGCTCAAGGTTGGTTCTTTCGCGCGCTCGGAACGAATGGCGAAATGGAATGAGGGCTTGCGCATCGCCGAAGCGCTAGGAGGCCAGGGGACTTTGCCGCCGCGCGGCGCGTTCCCGTGGGGAAGATGAAAATTCTCCTCCATTACGCGCCCGGTCCGGCATGGCAGCGGGAACTTGCCACTCTCGATCGCCACGGCTTGCAGGTCGAATGGTGTGATGAGACCGACGACGCGCGCTTCTATAGCCTGCTTCCCGATGCCCAAGTGCTGTGGCACCTCCTGAGACCTCTCAGCGCGGACGACATAGCCCGAGCCACCAGTCTGCGCCTGATTCAGAAGATCGGCATCGGCGTGAACACCATCGACCTGGAGGCCGCGAAGGCGCGCGATATCCGGGTCTGCAACATGCCCGGCACGAATTCGCGAGCAGTAGCCGAAATGACTTTGCTGCTGATGCTGGCGTGTCTCCGGCGGCTGCCCTTCCTCGACCGCGCAACCCGCGAGGGCCGCGGCTGGAAGCTCGATTCCGGTCTGCAGGATTCTTACGGCGAGTTGGCCGGGAAGACCGTGGGCCTGGTGGGATTCGGCGCGGTTGCGCAAATCCTCGCGCCCATCCTCAAGTCGATGGACGCCCGCGTGATCTATACCGATCTGAAGCCCGCCGCTGAAGCTACCGCACGCATTTCGAGAGTTGCCACAATTGTTGCGTGAGGCCGATATCGTTTCTCTGCATGTGCCGTTGACCTCAACCACCGGCAATCTCATTGATCGGCAACGGCTCGCGATGATGCGGCCAGGCTCCATTCTGATCAATACCGCGCGCGGCGGCCTGGTGGAACAGGCTGCGCTTTTGGAAGCGCTCAAGAGCGGTCATCTCGGCGCGGCCGGCTTGGACGTGTTTGCGACCGAACCGGTCCCGGCCGACGAGGCTCTGCTGCAACTCGACAACGTCGTCGTCGCGCCGCATCTGGCCTGGCTCACCACCGGCACCTTGGATCGAAGTTTGAAAGTTGCCGTCGAGAACTGCCGCCGGCTCCAGGCGGGCGAGCCCCTCCTGCATCGCGTCGTATAGGGCCGCTAGCGCGCCTTTTTCAACTCCACACGGATCGCCAGCAGCGGCTTGTCGTCGGTGTTTTCCAGAAAGTGACCCTGATCGACCGGCAGCCACCGCGTGAACCCGTCCGGACGCGCTCCCATGTCCCGCGTTTTTCCGTCTTCGGTATGCTCAATCATGTTAGGTGGCGACGACTGCAGGTAGATCACCGCCGGATAGCGATGCACGTGCATCGGCTCACGTGTATGCGGTGGCACCGAGACCTGGAGCACGCGCACTTCGTCGTTCTCCAGCAGTATTTTGTGGTTTGCGGGTGCGGCCACGGTCGCGTCTTTTTCCGGCGTCCACCATTTGTCGAAGTTGCTGGCAGCGCTCTGCGCGAACACACCTGCGGCGAACGCCGCTAACGCGATTCCAAGCTTTTTCATGATCGATTCCTCGGAGTTTCCTCACGGGAAGAGTAACATGCTTCCCCGCCCCGCGGCAGCCGAGCGGGAGACTAAGCAAGGAGTTTGCGCAATCGCGTTTCGAGATTGCTCTGAACCTCTCGCGTCGGGATCAGATTTCCCAGCATGCCCAGGTCGGCATCGATGGTGACATCGCGATCCGTGACCTCGACCGTCCCACTAATCGGATTCTTGATGAACCCCATCCTGGCAATCAGCGAGAACTTCATCACCGAGCCTTGCCAGGCCTTTTGTTGACCCGTGATAGTAAGCGGCCCTGGTACTAAGCCTCGAAATGCCTCCTCGAAGGTTCGATCCACTATCTGAATCATCTGCTGCTGGCCCTTTGAGTGAGCAATCGTGATCCGCATATCCGGGGCTGCCGTCCTAAGGATGCATGAGCCAGTCGTCGCGTTACTTCTCCCAGCGGTTCGCTACCATAGAGATTCACCATGAAACTGAATAGCTACACCATCACCCAGGGACACGACCGCGCGCCCGCGCGCGCCATGCTGAAGGCCATCGGCTTCACCGATGAAGACCTCAAGAAACCCATTATCGGCGTCGCCAATACTTGGATCGAAACCATGCCGTGCAACTACAACCTGCGCGAGCTGGCCGATCACGTCAAAGCCGGCATCCGCGCGGCCGGCGGCACGCCGATGGAGTACAACACCATCGCCATCAGCGACGGCGTCACCATGGGCACCGAGGGCATGAAAGCGTCGCTGGTGAGCCGCGACCTGATCGCCGATTCCATCGAGCTGGTCGCCCGCGGCCACATGTTCGACGGCGTGGTGGCACTGGTGGCCTGCGACAAGACCATCCCCGGCGCGGCCATGGCGCTGCTGCGCCTCAACATCCCTGGCGTCATCATGTACGGCGGCACGATTATGCCGGGACATTACAAGGGCCGCGATCTCACGATCCTGGACGTGTTCGAAGCGGTGGGCGCCAACGCGGCGGGCAAAATGTCGGACGAGGATTTCCTGGCCATCGAAAACCTGGCCTGTCCCGGAGCCGGCGCCTGCGGCGGCCAGTTCACGGCCAATACCATGGCGACGGTGATGGAGATGATCGGGTTGTCGCCCATGAATACCGCGTCGGTGCCGCAGGTCGACCCGCGCAAGCATCAAGTCGCGTTCCGCTGCGGCGAAGTGGTGATGGATGCGGTGCGTGCGGGGCGCAAGGCTCGCGATATCGCCACGCGCGAAGCCTTTGAGAACGCCATTGCATCGGTGGCCGCTACCGGCGGTTCCACCAACGCCGTGCTGCACCTGCTCGCCATGGCGCGCGACGCCGAAGTCGATCTGAAGATCGAGGATTTCCAGACCATCAGCCACCGCACGCCGCTGCTGGTGGATCTGAAGCCCGGCGGAAAATACGTGGCTTTGGATGTCGACAACGCCGGTGGCTGGCCGGTGGTCGCCAAGCGCTTGGTGGATGGTGGTTACGCCCATAAGGACGCCATGACCGTGACCGGCCGCACTTTCGGCGTCGAGGCCGCGGACGCCAAGGAAACCGCCGGCCAGGATGTGATCCGCGCGTTGGACAACCCGATCAAGAAGACCGGCGGCCTGGTGATTCTGAAGGGCAATCTGGCTCCGGAGGGCTGTGTGATCAAGGTGGCCGGCACCAATCGCAAAGAGCATCGCGGCCCGGCGCGCGTCTTCAACCGCGAAGAGGACGCCATGGCGGCGGTTACCGGCGGCAAGATCAAAGCCGGCGATGTGCTGGTGATCCGCTACGAAGGTCCGCGCGGCGGGCCGGGCATGCGCGAAATGCTGGGGGTGACCGGAGCGATCGTAGGCGCCGGACTCGGCGAGGAAGTCGCGCTGATGACCGACGGCCGTTTCAGCGGAGCCACCCGCGGGTTTATGGTGGGTCACGTTGCTCCCGAAGCGGCTGTCGGCGGCCCGATTGCGGCGGTGAACGAAGGCGATATCATCACCATCAATACCGAAACCAGCTCGATTGAGGTTGCGCTGAGCCCTGAACAGATCGCCGAAAGAATGAAATCCTGGAAGCCGCCGGCGGTGAAATATGCTACCGGAGTATTTCAGAAATACGTTAAGTTGGTGGGCTCCGCCGCGCAGGGGGCGGTGACGGGTTAGACCGGCTCGACGACGTGTGCGTCAACCATCTTCTTCAGGTCAGGCTTACCCATCGCGCCGACGCGCTGATCCACCACCTTGCCGCCCTTGAACAGCAGCAGCGTGGGGATCCCACGGATCTGGTAGCGCGATGCCGTCCCCGGATTGTCGTCGGTATTGAGCTTGCCGACTTTCACTTTGCCGAGGTACTCATCGGCGACCGCATCCACAGTCGGGGCCATAGCGCGGCACGGACCGCACCACGGAGCCCAGAAGTCCACCAATACCGGGACCTCCGAATTCAGCACGTCCTGGTCAAAAGCGCTATCGGTGAAATTCAGGGTGTTATCGCTAGCCATAATGTTTTCGGTTCTCTCTACCGTTTCCTATGATGCCGGAACTGGCGCATTGGATGCAAGCTATCGGTCCTTGCCCGCACGCTCTTCTGCGCCCGCCAGCTACGCTAACATGGACTTTCCAGGCCGTTTATGAGCGAAGTGTTCATTTGCGATGCGATTCGCACGCCCTTTGGGCGTTACGGGGGCTCGCTCGCCACGATTCGCACCGACGACTTAGCCGCCATCCCATTGAAAACCCTCATGGAACGTAATTCCGGCGTCGATTGGGGCGCTGTCGACGACGTGGTTTTCGGCTGTGCCAACCAGGCGGGGGAGGACAACCGCAACGTCGCCCGCATGGCTTTGCTGCTGACAGGTTTGCCCCTGGAAGTCCCCGGTTCCACGGTAAACCGCTTGTGCGGTTCCAGCCTCGACGCGCTGAGTGTCGCCTCCCGCGCCATCAAGTCCGGCGAAGCGGAGCTGATGATCGTCGGCGGCGTCGAGAGCATGTCGCGAGCCCCTTTCGTCGTCGGCAAGGCCAATGCCGCCTTTAGCCGTGGTGCGGAGATGTTCGACACTACCATCGGTTGGCGCTTTATCAACCCCTTGATGCAAGCACGCTACGGCGTCGATTCCATGCCCGAGACCGCCGAGAACGTCGCAGAGGAGTTCGACGTAAATCGCGCCGATCAGGACGCCTTCGCCTATCGGAGCCAGAGGCGCTGGGCAATTGCGAACGCGGCCGGCGTCTTCGCCTGCGAAATCGTGCCGGTCATGATTCCCCAGAAGAAGGGTGCTGCCAAAGAGTTCGCTACCGATGAGCATCCCCGTCCCGATACCACTCTCGACATACTGGCCAAGCTGAAGCCGGTGGTGAAGCCAGACGGCACCGTGACGGCGGGTAACGCGTCGGGCATCAACGACGGCTCGGTGGCCCTGATCCTCGCAAGCGAAGCCGCCGCCGGGAAGCACGGCCTGACACCCAAGGCTCGCGTGATCGCCACCGCCGCGGCCGGCGTCACGCCGCGCATCATGGGAATGGGCCCGGTGCCCGCCACACGCAAAGTTTTGGCCCGGGCCGGCCTCCAGCTTTCGCAAATGGACGTCATCGAATTGAACGAAGCCTTCGCCGCGCAGGCCTTGGCCGTCACGCGTGAACTCGGCCTCCCCGACGATGCCGCTCACATCAACCCAAACGGCGGAGCCATCGCGATCGGGCATCCGCTCGGAGCCAGCGGCGCGCGCCTGGTGACCACCGCGCTCTATCAGCTCCGCCGCAGCGAAGGCCGCTACGCACTGTGCACCATGTGCATCGGCGTGGGCCAGGGCATCGCCGCGATTATCGAGCGCGTTTGACCGCAGCTCGCAGCCGCCGGTGCGTCCACGTTGCGGTCTCCACAGGGCCGTTTTCTTCGCTTTACCTTTGCTGAGAACAACGCGGGAAGAAAACATTAAACATCGAAATTTGTTCTTCCGCTGCCGGACTCCCGGTGTATACTCAACCCGTAGCCGGGACACCTGCTGAACCGCCCACGATGCCATCTGTGCGGTCAGGAGTTGTTCGAAGTGCGGTATGGCATTGTCCCTTCCGCGGTATCGATAATTCCTTGCACGGGCAGTAGCTGGAGGTGTGTGTCTGCAAGTGTTTCCCCGGCGACTCGTAGTTTGAAAGAAAGGACATCCGTCTCAATGAATGAAAATATTCTCGACCAGAATAAGGAGATAGCTCGCCGCTTCTATGACGAGTGCTGGAATCAAGGCAAGGTGGAGCGTCTGGACCGGTATGTCGCCAAAGACTGCCGGTACCACGATCCGGCGTTCCCTTCCCTGACATCCGGCGTAGACAATCTGAAGAATCACATCACCATGTGCCGAAACGCATTTCCGGATCTCCGCTTCAGCCTCGACGATATTATTGCCGAACGCGACGAGGTCGTGGTGCATTGGACCGCAAAGGGCACCCAGCAGGGCCAGTTCCTGGGGGTTGCACCCACGCGGAAGAGTGCCTCAGTTAGCGGTACCTCCATTTACCGCATCAAGAACCAGAAGATAGTGGAGCAGTTTGCGGATTGGAACCTGCTGACGCTGCTTGAGCAACTGGGCGCCGCCACGGCTCCCAAGATGCAAACGACGGCCCGCTAGATAGTTGGCCCTCCGCCCCGGGGCGCTTTTTGTGTGTCACGCATTCCGCGCCCCGTCTCTCGCGACCTCATCCCCGTTGGCAATCGGCCCCATAAACACAATCTATGGGTCTAAGTCTTGCCCCAATCTACGCTTTTCGTTGACAATGTAGGCTCAGTCGGGAAAGTCACAATTCCGAAACAGACCGCCCCGAGGAGCACTCATGACAAAATACAAACTCGAATACATCTGGCTTGACGGTAAAACTCCCATTCCTGAATTGCGCGGCAAAACGCTGCTCAAGGCATTTGAGCATCCACCCACCCTTGCCGACCTGCCCAATTGGGGTTTCGACGGCAGCTCCACCATGCAGGCCGAGGGCAAGAGCTCCGACTGCATCCTAAAACCGGTGGCCCTATATCCCGATATCAGCCGCAACAATGCGTTTATCGTTCTGAACGAAGTGATGCACCCGGATGGGACCCCGCATTCCACCAACATGCGCGCGACCATCGAGAACGACCCTGACTTGTGGATTGGTTTCGAGCAGGAATATTTCCTCTATCAAGGTGGACGTCCGCTCGGCTTCCCGGAAAACGGCCACCCCACGACTCCGCAAGGCCCATACTACTGCGGTGTCGGCTATAAATACATGGGCAGCCTGGCCCGTAAAATAGTCGAAGAGCACCTGGAGGCCTGTCTCGCGGCCGGCATCAATCATGAAGGCATCAACGCGGAAGTCGCGAAAGGCCAGTGGGAGTTCCAGATCTTCGCCAAAGGCTCCGCCAAAGCCGCCGATGACTTGTGGACCGCTCGCTATTTGATGGCGCGTCTCTGTGAGAAATATGAAGTCGATTTCCAATTGCATTGCAAGCCCATCAAGGGTGACTGGAATGGATCCGGCATGCACACCAACTTCTCGACCAAATATGTCCGTGACGTGGGCGGCAAAGAATACTTTGAAGCTCTCATGAAGGCGTTCTCCGACAACGTCGCCGCGCACATCGCTGTGTATGGCCCGGATAATCATCTGCGTTTGACCGGTCTGCACGAAACGCAAGCCATTGATAAGTTCAGCTACGGTCTCTCGGATCGCGGCGCTTCGGTCCGGATGCCTGTGAACTTCATCAAGAACGGTTACAAGGGCTATCTGGAAGATCGCCGTCCCAACTCCGAAGCCGATCCCTATCAGATCGTCTCGCAGATTCTGAAGACGATTAACAGCGTTCCTAAGCCGGCCCTTGCTGCTGCCTCTTAGCCGCAAGAGAGAATGCGGGCGCGTCATGTGAATGCGGCGCGCCCCAACACACTCGCAATCGAAGACTGCCCGCGGCCCGGGCTTTTCGCTTGCAAATAGCTGTGGTTGGCCCGGCGGTCAGCGGATCGGGACGGGGGAAGTATATAATGAGCGGTGACGAAAACAGCGATTCGTCGCAATCAACCCTAAAGTCCAAAACCTTGCGATAGACCCGTTCGAGGAGAACCATGAGCAACGACCTGCGTAATTTTCTGCAACTCTCTTATGAAGAATTGGAAGAACTGAACCTGAAAGCCAAGGAACAGCGGCTCAGCCGCGTTCCGATGGAAACGATCCGCGAAGAACGTCTCAAGTACCTCGCAGGCGAGAAGCGGATCAAGGCAGTCACGGTGATGTTCAGCGACCTGGAAGGCCGCCTGCACATGCTGGATTACGACAAGAAATTTCTGCTGAAGAGCTGGGACAACTTGACGTTCGACGGTTCCTCGATTCGCGGCTTCACTGCCCAAAAGGAAAGCGATTTGCGCCTGGGCATCGATTGGGCGGCGTTCTATTGGGGCCCGGCGGATGTTTTCGGCGAGGGCAAGGTGATGGTGTTCGGCGAAGTCCTGGAGAAGGACGGGACCTCGTATGTGGGCGACATGCGCGGCGTGCTCAAGACCTATGCCGAGGCTCAGTTCAAAAAAAATGGCTACACGCTGAATGCCGCTAACGAAATCGAAGGCTTCATTTTCGCGGGCCTCGACGCCGAGCGGCGCTACCACGAAACCGGCAAATTCGAGTATGTGAACACCGGCGGCTACTATCACTCACTGCCCGGCGACCCGCTGCGGACCTTTATCGACAAGAGCGCTGAAGTGCAGCGGGCCATGGGTTTCCAGAATGAAAAGGATCATCCCGAAGTTGCGCCGTCGCAGTTCGAAATCAACTACGGCTATGCCGAGGTGGTGGCGGCAGCCGACCACATCCAGCTCTACAAATTTATCTGCCGCCAAGTCGCCAAGAATATGGGCATGACCGCCAGCTTCCTGCCCAAACCGGTGGTGGGCGTCAATGGAAGCGGCATGCATACCAATGTTTCGGTGAGCAAGGGCAAGACCAACATGTTCTGGGACGCCAAGGGCGAAGAGAAATTAAGCAAGTTCGGCTGGGAGTTTACCGACCGCATTCTGACCGCCGGCAATGACATCTGCCTGGTTCTGAATCCCAGCGTCAACGCCTACCGGCGTCTGGACCCGCACTTTGAAGCGCCCAACCAGCTCATCGCTTCGGCGGTGGATCGCGGTTCGATGGTGCGCATCCCGCTCGGCAACGAACGCAGCATCCGTGTCGAAGTCCGCGCCGTCGCGCCGGACGCCAATCCGTATATGGTGCTGTATTCGATCTTCAAGACCGGGATCGATGGCAGCATCTCGAAGATCAAGGATTTGCGCTCAGCCAAGCGCTTCCTGCCGGACAACATCTACGACGCAATGGACAACTTCAGCAAAGCCGAATGGACCACCAAGCTGTTCGGCGCTGATGTGAAGGAGCGCTACGTGGAACTTAAGAAGGGATCCGCGGACCGCTGCCCGCGTCTTCTGGGAACCGTGGTCAAAGCCCCGGAGATCCAGTTCCACCACGAGGTTTACAACCAGTACTTGTGGAATCAGTTCTAGGAACTGGCTTTCATTTCGAGAGAGTGGCAGCGCCCCGGGCCTAAGTCCGGGGCGTTTTGCTGTGCGGTTATGCGGCCGCGAGACCGCCGCCAGCCTAGCACGCCGCCAGCAGACGCTCTTTCAGAATCTCCTGCGTTTCCGGCGAAAGCTTGCTCCCCTGGTGCGCCACGTAGAAAACGTCGATGGCGCGATTGCCCTTGGTGTCGATTAGCACCACATCGATGTTGCAGGCTCCGGATGAGAACGCCATCGCTAGACTATAGAGCAGGCCGGAGCGGTCTTGCGTGTTGATCTCCACTAGCGTGGCGGTGGCGCACGCATCCGAGTCGAATTCGACGCTCGGCGGTTCGGCCGCCCTCTTCGACTCCGGCTGCGGCCGGTTCTTCAACAGCATCCTCACGTCGGTCTTGCCGGTCGCGACATGGCGCAGCAAATCCAGCAACCGGTCGGTTTCCGTGGGATTCAGTTCCAGCGTGCGGCGCGGGTCTGCGAAAACGAAGGTGTCGAGGATCAGACCCCGCGTATTCGAGAAGGCTTCCGCCTTGAGGATATCCAGACCGAAGCTGGAGAACGCGCCAGCCAGCGACGCGAACAGAAACGGCATATCGCGGGCAACCACCGTGGCGCGCCACGCGCCGCCGGTATGTTCGAGTTTTGCCGCCACCCCAGTGGGCCGGCTCAGTTCATAAAGCTTCACATGGCTTTCGATCTCCGCCGGCGTATGGGTGCGCAGATAGCGCACTGGGAAACCCTTCAGGAAGCCAGCGCGGGCCGCGAGACTCTCCGGGACTTCCTGAATGCGGTCGGTTTCGAGCTCTCGCGTGAGCTCCTGTTGGGTCACGCGGTAGACCCGCCAAAGTTGTTCCAGCCGCCACGGCGTCATGGCGCCCGGGTTCACCCCTGAAATATCCGCGTACGTGAGTACCGCCAGCGCTTTCAAACGCTCGATGGTGCCCACGCGGTCGGCTACGGCCCGAGCGGTAGCAGGATCGCCTAAATCGCGGCCGCCCATCACCTCGGATAGCGCCAGATGGTGGAGCACCAGGAACGCGACCGTGTCCTGTTCTTCTTGAGGCATCTGCATGCGCTGCATCGCAGCTAGCGCGTACTGGAGAGAGACGTCCGAATGATGGCCCGTGAACGCTCCCTTGCCCACGTCGTGATAGAGCAGCGCGAAAAGCAGAACCGCGGGATTGTCGATCTCGGTCAGGATTGCCGCTGAAATGCCGCACGGCCGGATCCTGCGCCGTGCGCAACGCCACCAGTTGTTCAATGCACACCAGGGTATGCTCGTCCACCGTATAGCGATGGTAGAAATCCCGCACTACCAGGCTCGCCACGCCCTCCCATTCCGGGAAAGAGGATCTGCATCAAGCCGGTGTTTTGCAGAACTCGCAGTGCCATCGACGCGTATGGCAGCGACAAAATAGCCTTGATCTGGGGCCACAGCGGACGCGGAACCCGGCACCATTCCGCGAAGGCGCCGCGGGCCGCTTCCAGGCGCCGCTCAGTTTCGGCCGCCAGCACCACGCCGTGACGCGCCACAAACTCCAGCAGGCGCAAAACCGTTTCCGGATCGCCCTGTAGCCGCGCGGGATTGCGCAGGAATACGCGTTCATTGGAGACCGTGAATTCAGAATTCGATATTCGCGAGCGCATATTGCGCAAGCTGCTGAACAAAGACGTCTCGGATTTCTCGGCGGCATCTAGAGTGCGCTGGGTTTCGCGAAACACGGCGGCCGCGTTGCTGAAGTAGTCGCGCATCCATAAGGTGGGTGTTTTCGCGTTGGAAAACGGCTGCATGACCACCGATTCCTGGGCTTCGAAATTCAGCACGTTGCGATCGCCGGAGGCTTGGAAATGCAGAAAGCATCGCAACGAGGAAAGAAATGCCGCAGGCTCCAGGAGCGTGGCGTCCGAGCGCAGTTCCGGACGCAGCACCGAAATCCAGTGAAGGAAATGCAGATCCCGCAATCCGCCGGGAGTCTCCTTTATATCCGGCTCCAGATGGTAGAGCGTGTCCTGATGCTTGCCATGGCGCGCGCGCGTCAGTTGGCAGAGGTGCTTGGTCAAACGGTGACTTTGCTTGGCGATAAACAGCGGCATGCGCGCTTCGAGCTTGGCATGCACCTGCGCGTCGCCGGCCAGTAAGCGCCGGTCGAGAAGGCTGATGTTTAGTTCCGGATTGTCATCGTGAACTTCCGCGCAGTCGTTCACCGTGCGAACCGAATGGCTGAGCCGCAGTCCCGCGTCCCACAACTGCCGCATGAATTCGGAGAGAGAGTCCTTGATACTGGCCGTCAAGGACTCATTCTCCAGCAGGATCATGATGTCGATATCGGAAAACGGGAACAACTCGCGGCGCCCGTATCCGCCCACCGCCAGCATCGCAATTCCCTTCGGAAAAGCGCTCCGCAGGGTGCCATCGAAAACCTCGATCGACAGGGTATCGATGACTCCGGTTAACTGATTTTGGACGGCGGCGGCATCGCCGGTGGCATAAAATTCCTCGCGAATCCGGTTCCATGCCGGGCTGCTTTGTAGTTTCTCCATGCTGATTCCCGCGCTTGCCGCCATCTCTTATCCTATCCAACCAGTATCCCGCAACCCTTGCGGGCGACAATGAAAAACTCTGTATGAGGTCAATCGAAATTATCTATATCCATGCCATTGACCACAAGCGATTTAGGGGCTATCGAGTCTATCCAAATTATCTATTAGCCAAGCTCGAAAGTGCCCATTACAATCGGGTTATTCGCACTTCAGTAGGACGCAAGCCGCGCCGCTTGTAGCCCGTATATCAGCATAGTTTCAGCTTAAATTTTCGGGAGGTTTCACCTTGAAGAATACAAGACTATTCGTGGGCAGTTGTCTCATGGCCATCGCGTCCTTGGCATTTGCACAGGATCAACCGGCGCCAGCGGCTGCGCCTGCTCCTGCGGCGCCCTGCTGCCCCGACGCCGCTTCCCACGCCTGCGATAACCGGCCCCCTGTCAGGACTACCGCCGGCCATGTTCGACGCCGGTCCTTTCGGCAAAATCGCCGTGAACGGTTTTCTCAGCGGCTATGGCTTGCTGCAGAACAATCACGTCCCAGGCGATGATACCAAGCAAGCAGATCTGAGCAACGGATTCATCGTGATTCAAAAGACCGATGGCGTGTTTCAGTTCTACTTTCAGGCGGGCGCCTACAACATTCCCGACCTCGGTGCGCCGTTTATTAACACCAAAGAACACGATCAGCGATTTCTGGGGCCCTCTGCCCGTCGCTTTTGTGAAGCTGCAGGCGGGGAAGAATACCTCCTTTCAGATCGGTTCGCTGCCCACGCTGATCGGCGCCGAGTACACGTTCAGCTTTGAGAATATGAACGTCGAGCGCGGTCTGTTGTGGAACCAGGAAACGGCGGTCAGTCGCGGAATCCAAGTGAATCAGACCATGGGGAAAGTCAGCGCCTCGCTGAGCTGGAATGACGGTTACTATTCCAACCGCTACACTTGGCTGTCGGGTTCTTTAGCCTACGCCAACGGGCCCCATGCCCTGTCGTTCGTGGCCGGTGGAAACCTGGGGCAGACAGGTTATCAGACGTTTGCCACGCCGGTGCAAAACAACGGCAGCATTTACAACGTCATCTATACGTACACGAAGGGGCCCTGGATCGTTCAACCCTACTTCCAATACACCGATGTGCCGACTAATAAGACGATCGGCGTGATCAATGGTGCGTCGACCAAGGGCGGCGCGATCCTGGCGAGTTACGCCTTCAAACACGGCTTCTCCCTCCCCGTACGCTGGGAATATATTTCGAGTTCAGGAAGCGTGGCGCAGAATTCAGTTAATCTGATGTATGGTCCTGGAAGCAACGCCACGACATTCACTGTGACGCCGACCTTTCAGCAGGGTGGCTTCTTCGTTCGCGGGGACGTTGCCTGGGTTCATGCCGGCAGCTCAGGGTTTTGTCGCCGGCCCCAATGGCACGGACAACAACCAGTTTCGAGTGGTTGGAGAAATTGGCTTTATCTTTGGCGACAACATCATGAAGAAGTAAGGCATCGCGTTCGTCGGAGGAGACACCCCCTGAGCCGCTACTGCGGCTTGGGGGGTTTTTATTTGTGACGGCGCTCTCCGCGATACCATGGAATTCTATGCAGTTAGGAATGATCGGCCTCGGCCGTATGGGAGCCAACATGGTCCGCCGCCTCAGTAAGAGGCGGCCAATCTTGCGTCGTATTTGACCTGAACTCCGCGAACGTAAAGCACCTGACGGACGAAGGAGCCACCGGATCCTCGTCGCTCACCGATTTTGTCGCGAAGCTCGATGCGCCACGCGCCATTTGGATGATGGTGCCGGCCGCGGCAGTCGACAGCATGATCGCCCAACTAGTGCCGCATCTCGCATCCGGCGACATCCTGATCGACGGCGGCAATTCCTATTACATCGATGACATTCGCCGCGGCCAGGAGCTTGCCGGCAAGGGCATCCATTACGTCGACGTCGGAACCAGCGGCGGCGTCTGGGGACTGGAGCGCGGCTATTGCCAGATGATCGGGGGCGAAGTCGGTGTGGTGGCGCACCTGGATCCGATCTTTAAGACCCTCGCGCCGGGACGCGGCACCATCGAGCGGACGCCGGGGCGCGACGGGGCAGCGGCAAAATCGGACGCGCCCAACACGGCGGAAGAAGGCTACCTCCACTGCGGCCCAGTTGGCGCGGGCCACTTCGTCAAGATGGTTCACAACGGCATCGAGTACGGCTTGATGGCCGCATACGCGGAAGGATTGAATATTCTGCGCCACGCCAATGCCGGTCTTCACACCCGGACCGTGGACGCCGAAACCACACCCCTGCGCAACCCCGAACACTATCAATACGAGTTGAATCTCGCGGATATCGCGGAGGTCTGGCGGCGCGGCAGCGTGGTGGCATCGTGGCTCCTGGATCTCACCGCAGCTTCTCTCGCAGCCAGTCCCGGCCTGGACAATTTCTCGGGACGCGTTTCGGATTCCGGCGAAGGCCGCTGGACCATCCAAGCCGCCATCGACGAATCCGCGCCCGCGCCGGTGCTGAGCGCCGCCTTATATCAGCGCTTCACTTCGCGCGGCGAAGGCGATTTCGCAGCCAAAGTATTATCCGCACTGCGCTACCAGTTCGGCGGACACGTCGAAACCAAGGCCGGCCACTAATCCCCATGCTCTCCTCACAACAGATTGACCAGGCCGCGCGCCACTTGGTGGCCGCCCGCAAGGCCAAGACTCCCGGCCCGTGCATGCCCGAAGCTTATCGCCCTACCGATACCGATTCGGCGATCGCGATTCAGGAACGGGTTTTGGAACTGCTAGGCGAAACCGTTGGTGGATGGAAGTGCGGCACGCCGAATCCTATGACCGGACCGGTCTTCGCTGGTCTCGCCGCGTCGGGGCTCCTGCGTTCCTCGCCCTGCGCGGTCCCCGGAGAGATCGGACTGATCGAACCGGAAATTGCTTTCGTCATCGCGCACGACCTGCCGCCCCGCGCGACGCCCTACACTGACGCGGAGATCCGCGCTGCCATCGGCGAGGCGCGCATGGTCCTGGAATTCATCACGACGCACTACGCGGACCGCGCTGCCGCCACCCCTCCTGAGATTCTGGCGGATGCCTACAACCATCACGCCTCTTCATCGGGCCGGTGATTCCGAACGTTCTCGATCACCCGCTCGAGCGCCTCCACGTGACCATACGAACCGCCGCCGGACCGCTCTTCGATAAGGTTCATCCCCATCCCAGCGGCCATCCCCTGAAGTCGCCTACCTGGCTGGTGCATTTCCTGAACAGCCGCGGCCAGGGCCTAAAAGCCGGCCAGATCGTGACCACCGGCTCCTACGCCGGCATCGTCGAAGCGCCACTGGGCGTACCTATTCAGCGTTCAGTTGAACGATCTCGGCTCCTTTAACGTCGAACTCATTACCGACAAGCCGTAACTTTTACGGCCTATAAATCCCCGCGCCGGCCTCGAAGGCTCACCGTATCAAACGTTTCAGACCTCATTCGTTTTTGGCACATAAAGTGCACTTTCGACGCCCGTCAGGCCAATCGAGAACGTCGGGCCTTACAAGGAGCACACAATGGACAACGATATTAAAGAGACACGGACAGTGGTAGAGGATTCCCACAACAGTCATAAGACGGCACTCGTAGTTATGGCAGTTGGACTCGCGGTCGCGCTGGCCGGAGATGGTTATCTGTTGGTGCGCGCCAATCGTCTGAATGACGACATCGCGCAGACGCAAAGCGGCACGCAAACTCAGATTTCAAAATTGAACGACGCCACCACCACCCTGCTCGAACAGGAAAAACAGCGCCTGCAGGACATCGAACAGCAGATGAAGCAGGAAGTGAAGGGCGTCAGTGACTCGGCCAGCGTCGCCATCCGCCGCGCTCGCGCGGAAGCCCACAAGCAGGGCGAGGACTTGAGCGGCAAACTCAGCGAGCAGCAGCAACAGGTGGCCACCCAGCTTTCGCAAATCCAGGACACGACCAATTCTAAGTTCACAGCGGTCAGCACCGACGTGGACGGCGTCAAGGCCAACGTGGAAACCGTGAAAACCAATGTCGCCGCCGCGCAGAGCGATATTCAGAAGACCAGCGCCGACCTCAAACGCGCCATGGGCGACATGGGTGTGATGAGCGGACTGATCGCCACCAACTCCAAGGATCTGGAGACACTGCGTGCGCTGGGTGAACGCAATTACTTCGAGTTCACTATCAACAAGAAAGATGCCCCAAAGAAAGTCGGCGACATCGTGCTGACGCTCAAAAAGGCTGACCCGAAACACAGCCGCTTCACGCTCGACGTTCTGGCCGACGACCGGCACCTGGAAAAGAAAGACAAGACCATCGACGAGCCGGTTCAGTTATACGTCTCCGGCAACATGCAGCCGTATGAGATCGTGATCAACCAGGTAACCAAGGACCACGTAACCGGCTACCTGTCCACCCCAAAGTCAAATTGGCCCGCCGCTAGTAACGCCAAGTACTTCCTAGCTACTCCGCGCGCACTCGTCTGCCGGGTGCGCGCAACTTTTTTCTAGGCTCCTAAAACTTCAAAATCGGCCATAGGCTCGCGAAATCGTCCGTCCAGGTGATCACCGGCTCTTTCGAGTCGCTCCAGCCGAGAATCGTGTTGCGGATCTTCGAGTGCGCGAACGTCTCTGGCTTCTCCGTGACCAGTACCCAGCGCGAATTGCTTTCGCCCTTGTCCTCATCCAGCAGGTCCTTCGCCACCAGCACCATTCGCGCCTGCCATCCCAGATAGCGAGCCAGCCCGCGCGTCACCGGCTCCAGATCCAGCGCGCGATTGGAAATGTGCAGCGCGAGAATGCCTCCCGGCGCCAGGCGTTGCCGGTAAATATCCGCGCACTCGGCGGTCAGTAGATGCATCGGAATGGCGTCGCCTGAAAACGCATCGACGGCAATCAGGTCGTAATCGTGAGAGTGCCCCTCAGCCAATTCCCGCTCCAGTTGAATCCGCGCGTCGCCCAGCACCACCTGTGTGCGGGCCTTGGAGTCCTGCAAGAACGTAAACCACTTGCGCGCGATCGGTTCCACGTTGGGATTGATTTCGTAGAAGCGGTAGGTATCCCCATCGCGTCCCCACGCGGCCAGAGTGCCCGCGCCGAGACCGACGACGGCAACTCTCCGCGGACGCGGCAACGCGTCGATCGCCAGCGCGACACCGCTGTGGGGTCCGTAATACGTGGTGGCCCAGCGACGCTTTTCGGGGTCCAGGTACTGAAGCCCGTGCTGCACACGGCCATGGCTCAACTCGCGCAGAGGACCGTTCTCGTCGCTACGCTCTACCACGCGCAGAATGCCATAGAAATTGCGGCGCGCCTCGACGCCCGGTTGCCTGTTGGTGGCCGCGGCGTAGACCGAAATGAATCCGCCGAACATCAACGCCATCAGCGGCACCCGCACCGCGAAATTGCGGCCGGTCCACTGCGCCAGTGCGCCGCTGCGCATCCAGGCGAGAAAACCGAGAATGCACGCACCCGCCAGTCCAATCGGATACTCGCTGAACTCGCTGAAAACCCGTGGTGCAAAAATCGCGGCGAACACACCGCCCAGTGCTCCGCCCGCGGCGATGGTCAAATAGAACGCCGTCAAATGCCGCGGCGACGGCCGCGAGCGCGCCAGTTCTCCTTGGCACACCATGCAGGTTACGAACAGTGCGCTGGCATAAACCGCGAATTGCTTCCATGGTGAAATCGCCACGCTGAGAGTAATCACTATGCACGTGACGGGCGCGAGAATCCCGGCCAGCACCGCGAAAATGCCGCGCCGGTACCAGCGGTCGCTTTCAAAAGTCAGAATGAACGTCAGCAGGTAAATCGAAAGCGGCGCTACCCACAGAAACGGAAATACAGCGATCTCCTGCGTGATCTGGCTGGTTGTGCCTAACAAGAGCACTGAACCGCAAGCGGCGAGCGCCAGCCACATTGCGATGTCGATCACCGAAGGCCCGTCGTCTGCCACCGTGTCTGCGGCGTCAGGCTCCGCTGCTTGCACGCTCCGCATCTGCCACGCGATCCAACTGCATAACCCGATGAAGACGACATACAATCCCGACCACGCTCCGCTTTGTGTGCTGAGTCTGAAATACGGCTCCAGAACCAGCGGATAACTGAACAATGCCAGAAACGATCCCAGGTTCGAGAGCGCATACAACCGCCACGGCGATTGCTCGGGATGTGTCACATGGAACCAGCGCTGCAGCAGCGGAGTCGTGGCGGAGAGCAGCAAGTAAGGGCCCCCGATGGTTGCCGCCAATAAGAGCAAAATGCGCCCGGACGGATCGCCCACCGCGGTGGATTTCCACACCGCGGCGCGCGGCGCAATGGGCAGAAACGCGAGCGACGCTGCTAGCAGAGCCACGTGGACCCAGCTCTGCATCTTTTGGTTGCGGCGCGATCCCACCCAATGCGCATAGCCGTATCCGGCCAGCAGCATCGCCTGGAAAAACAACATGCAGTTGGTCCATACCGCCGGCCCGCCGCCGAACCACGGCAGAATGTAGCGCCCCATCATCGGCTGCACCTGGAACAACAGGAATGCGCTCAGGAAAATTGTGACGGGGATTAGAAGAGCCGACAATTTACGAATCTAGCACATCGCCAATTTGCTCCAGCGCCCATGCCGTCTCGGCGTCCGTGATCGCATAGGGCGGCATGAAGTAGACGATGTTGCCCAGCGGCCGCAGCAGCAGGTTGCGCTCCAGAAACGCGGCACCTAGGCGCGTGCCGATATCCGCCAGATAGCCGCTGTCGCCCGCGAGTTCCACCACGCCAACACCGCCGATCACTCGCACATCGCCCACGCAGGGCAGCGCGCGGAGCGGCTCCAGACCTGCGCGCAACTGCTGCTCGAGGCGGCCCACGCGTGCGAGCACATCGTTCTCGCGGAACAGATCCAAGCTGGCGATCGCTACCGCGCACGCCAGCGGATTCGCGGTATAGGAATGCCCGTGAAAAAACGCCTGGCCTCGATCCGTGCTGAGAAATGCTTCATAAATCGCATCAGTCGCTGCCGTCACTCCCAGCGGCAGGTAACCTGCGGTCAGCGCCTTCGAGAGGCACAAGATATCGGGCATCACCTGTGCGTGCTCGCACGCAAACATGCGGCCCGTGCGCCCGAAGCCGGTGAGGACTTCATCGGCGATCAGCAGAACCCCATAGCGGTCGCACAGCCGCCGAACACCGCCCAGAAACTCGCTTGGCCACACGATCATGCCGCCCGCGCCTTGCAGCATAGGTTCGATCAGAACCGCGGCGGTGCGCTCGCCCTGCTCCTCAAGACGCTGCTCCAGATCGCCTAGACAGTCGATCCGGCACGTCGCGCGTTTCAGCCCGAGCGGGCAGCGATAGCAATACGGCGCGTGCGCGCGCGCCACCGGAAACAGCAACGGCGTGAAAGCGCGCGTGAATACCGAGTCTTCGCTCGCCGACATCGCACCCACCGTGTCGCCGTGGTAGGCATGATGCAGCGTGATCAGTCCACTGCGCTGCGGCTCGCCGCGATTCCGCCAATACTGGACCGCCATTTTGATCGCCGCCTCAACCGCCGTCGAGCCGTTGTCCGAATAGAACACGCGATTCAGGCCCGGCGGCATTACCTCTACTAGCCGTTCTGCCAATTCGACGGCCGGACGGTGCGTGCAGCCGGCGAAGATCACGTGCTCGATCTCGCGAGCCTGCGCCGCCAGCGCCGCGTTCAGCTTAGGATGCGAATGCCCGTGAATATTTACCCACCACGAAGAGATTCCGTCGAGAATCTTGCGCCCGTCTTCGGTGTAAAGATACACGCCCTCGCCGCGCACGATGGGCAGCAGCGGCGGCTGCGTCAGCATCTGCGTGTAGGGATGCCACACGTGTGCGCGGTCGCGCTCATTCAGATTCATTGAAGCCGCTCCAGCAAACACCCCTGCGGATCGAGATGCGTCACGCTCCATGCGGCCAGTAATCCCGGATCGAGCGGTGCCAGAAACGGCATCTCCGCCGCTACCGGCACGTGCCCGTATTGTTCGATGGCCGCCCGGTTGTCAGCATTCGGTTCACCGATCATCATGACTCCCGCCACGCGCAGCGAGCGTGCCCGCAAGGCTTCCAGCGTAAGTAGCGTGTGATTGATGGTCCCGAGACCGCTGCGCGCCACCACTAACACCGGCAACCCGAGATAAGCGATCCAATCTGCCATCGTCTGCGTTTCATTGACAGGCACCAGCAATCCACCCGCGCCTTCGACGATCCAGGTTGTGTCGCCGTCGTTCCCCACGAGCCCACGCAATTCCGTCAGGTCTATCCGTTGTCCCGCCCACCGCGCCGCCAAGTGCGGCGAAACCGGCTTTGGCAAGCGCACACCTTGATCGAAAAGTTCGTCTTCCGAGCACGCTCCCAGCCGCCGCACCGTCGCCGTGTCATCGTCGATTTCGATGCCAGTCTGAATCGGCTTCCAATAACGCAGCGGCCCGACGCCGCGATAGCGGTGCATCAGCGCCGCGGCCGCAACAGTTTTGCCGACGCCGGTGTCGGTGCCGGTGACGAAGAGGCCCTTCATGCCTGGGAGGCGGCCGCCAGCGCTTCGACAAACCGGTCGAGCACCTCTTCGCTCAGCCCCTGATTCACCGTGACCCGCAAGCGCGCGGTCCCCGGAGGCACCGTCGGCGGACGAATCGCGCGCACGTCGAAGCCCGCCGCTTGCAATTCGCGCGCGACTGCCAAGGCGCGTTCGTTTTCGCCAATGATGATAGGAATAATCGGCGAATCGCCCGCGAGTCCCAGCCGCTCCCGCAGGTAGCGCGCGCGCGCCAGCAGACGTTCACGACGCTCCGGTTCATTCACGATGACTTCCAGGCTCGCTTCGAGCGCAGCGGCGATAGCAGGCGGAGGCGCCGTCGAAAAAATGAACGGTCGCGCTCGCTGGATCAAGTATTCGATCGCATCGGCCGGTCCAGCCACGAATGCTCCGCTGACACCCATGGCTTTCCCTGCCGTGTTGATCGACACAAAGACGTCCCTGGCCATCCCCCTGCCGCCCTCTCCATACACCCCCACGGCGTGCGCTTCGTCGACGATCAGTTCTGCGCCCGCGGCCCGGCACAGCGCAGCGTATTCCGCCAGCGGCGCTTGATCGCCATCCATGCTGAATAGCGATTCGACCACCACAAACTTCTGACCCGCCCCGCCGTCCTCGCGCAATAGCCGCTCCAGTGCTGCCGCGTCGTTGTGCGGAAACACGACTCTCCGCGCTCGCGACAATCGCGCTCCGTCAATCAGGCTCGCATGATTCCGTTCATCGGAGAAGATCACATCCCCAGCCTCTGGAAACGTCGTCAGGACCGCCAGGTTCGCCAGATAGCCGCTCGAAAAATACAGGCTCCCCTCAGCACCCTTAAAGCGGGCGAATTTCTCTTCGACGCGTGCGAACCCGCTGCGCTCCCCACGCAGCAAGCGCGAGCCGGTGCTGCCCACGCCTTCCGCCATCACCGCATCCGCCATGCGCTGTTTCAAATGCGAATGCCCCGCCAGCCCCAAATAATCGTTGGAGCAAAGATCGATCCCCGCGGGCGGCCGCAGGGTTCTTCGCAGGCCCTCCGCGTCGATCCCTCGAAGACGCTCGGCCAGGCGCTCCGCCAACCTCGCCGTGCAGCGCGGCGTGAGCACGTCAGGCATGGGCGCATCAAGCATGGACCTGGTCCTCGGCCTCCGCAGTCATCAGCCACATGCCGAGCTTGTCGAACAACCGCCGGTCCGCGTCGGCCTCCGGATTGGGCGTCGTCAGCAGCCGGTCACCCATGAAGATCGAGTTGGCGCCGGCCAGGAAGCACAATGCCTGCGCCTCGTCAGAAAGAGACAGTCGGCCCGCGCTCAGCCGCACCATCGAGGCTGGCATGAGAATTCGCGCCGCCGCGATCATGCGCACCAGTTCCAGTGGATCCACGGCGCGCTGATTCGCCAGCGGCGTCCCCTCCACGCGCACCAGCATGTTCACCGGTACGCTTTCCGGATGCGGATTGAGCGTCGATAGCTCCCGCAATAGCCGGTAGCGTTCCTGGCGGCTCTCTCCCATCCCGATGATGCCGCCGCAGCACACCGTCACGCCCGAGCGCCGCACTCGATCGAGCGTCGTCAATCGATCCTGATACGTGCGCGTACTGATGATCTCGCCGTAGAATTCGGCCGACGTATCCAAGTTGTGGTTATAAGCGGTGAGACCCGCCTCCGCCAGCGCAACGGCTTGCTTGTCCGTCAGCATGCCCAGCGTGCAACACGCTTCAAGGCCCAGCGCGCGCACGCCGCGCACCATGTCGAGCACCCGTTCGAATTGCTCGCCCCTGGGGACGTCGCGCCACGCCGCGCCCATGCAGAAACGCGTTGCGCCTTGCGCTTTGGCGTTTCGGGCGGCTTCTAGCGTCACGTCCACGCTCAACAATCCCTCGCGTTCGACGCCGGTCTTATAGTGTGCCGATTGCGGGCAGTATGCGCAGTCCTCGGGACAGCCGCCGGTCTTGATGCTCAAGAGGGAGCACCCCTGCACCTCGCCCGGCCGATGATAGGCGCGATGCACCGTTTGTGCTCGGAATATCAGCTCGGGTAGCGGCGCGGCGTAAATAGCTTCGATCTCGGCCACGGTCCAGTTGTGGCGCAGAGCCGTTGCGGCGGGCGTCGTAAGTTCCAAGGTTTCATTTTAGCTCCGCGCAGCGCTGCTACGGCGAAACATTCGCGCTACCCGGCACTCAGACCGAATTCGCGCAGCAATTGTCCGGCCGAAGAGTACAGACGCACCCAATACTCTCCCTCCCGCAGCGGCCCATCCACCCGGATAGAAAGATTCTGGTCCGCGATCCGCACGTTTCCGCTCCACATCTGGCGACCCGATGAATTGACCACCTCCGCGCGGTAGGAGACATCCGTCGGCAGATCCCGTCGATCAAAAACCAATTCCAGAGGACGGCCGGACGGAGCGTGGGCGGCATCTCCTTCTCCGCCCCGCAATGCGACTAATTTAATGGTCGCAACCGGAGCCATCGCCACCGGCGACGACTGCATCCGCCAGGTCACGGCCGTCCCGGCCAGCACCAACAATACCGCCGCCAACAAACTCAGAGCTCCCGGCATTCGGGCCCACGCAAAATAGAGCGAGAGTGCTTCCCGCACCGAAGACTGTGGGCGAACCGGAGAGCCTGGATGAGCCGGCGAGGCCATGCGGCCGGCCGCGGCCAGACGTTCGCTCTCAAAAGAAGCCAAGCCGGCCTCCATGAATACCTTGTATTCCTCAATTTCGTCTAGTTCCGACTGGCATTGCGGGCAAATCAATAAAGTGTTCTTCCAGCCAGCCGAGCTGTGGCTCGCGGATTCGTCCGAAAGTGTATTCCTCCAGAAGCTCTTCGGTGGCGTGGACGGGAGCCGAGGGTCGAGCATCCGTAGACATGCTTTCCTCCATGTGTCCGCTTCTTGCCGCTGCGGACAAACTTACCGCGATCTGTTATCGACTTGAGCCAGTGCCGAACTGACCTGGCAGCAGGCTCAACCGCACCGAACTGAGCCGTTGCCGAAACTGAGGTCGTGCCAACTCGGAACCGAACAAGAGGGGTGCCAAATCGGCACTCTGTTCCTTAGTGGGACGCGTTCGCCGATTTTCTCAAACAAATTGCGTTTAAAGTTCTCTGCGCCAGTTTTTTCGGTGATTATGCACTTTACAAAGCAGGCCACTTTTGCTATCATTAATTATGGCAAAGAAACCAGCGAGCATCAGTCTGATAGAGGTTTATAAGACCTTCGGAACGGTGGAATCCTGCCTGAACTACCTCGAAGCCGCTCGCTGGCCTGAAGGCGTCCGCTGCCTGCTTTGCGGTACGGATCAGGTTACCCGCTTCACCACGAACCAAACCGAGCGCGAAATCACGGACGACCAGGGCAGCGTCATAAAGACGCATCGCGTACCGTCCCGCCGTCTCTACCAGTGCAACGAGGAAACCTGCCGGTTCCAGTTCAGCGCCACATCCGGCACGATATTCGACAAGAGCCATTTGCCGTTGCCGATCTGGTTTCAAGCCGTCGCGCTGATCGTGAACGCGAAGAAAGGCGTTTCCGCGAAGCAGATGGAGCGTGACCTTGGCGTTAACTACCGAACCGCGTGGTTCCTGAACCATCGCATCCGTGAGGCCATGCAGAGCGAAGATGGGCTTTTTGGCGGCACGGTGGAGGTAGACGCCACTTTCCACGGCGGACGCTACGATGATCGCCGCAAGCGCGCGGCTTATGGCAAGAAAGCCGTTGCTGGCGTCATGCAGCGCAATAGCGAGTCTGGTCATTCCAAAGTGAAGGCGTATCCGGTGGAGCGCGAAATAGTTCAGGTGATGACTGGCGTGATCCGTGAGAACGTGGCGCTGGATGCGGTCGTGATGACGGACGAACACGCGGCCTACCGCTCGCTCAACAAGCACGGCTGGAAGCACGAAATAGTGTCCCACAGCCAAGATGAATGGGTTCGCGGCAACATCCATACTCAGGGGATTGAAAACTTTTGGAGCCTGTTCAAGCGGGGCGTGATAGGCAGCTTCCATCAGGTTTCCGTGAAGCATTTGCATCGCTACTTGAATGAGTTTTCGTTTCGCTTCAACAATCGCGAAGCCGAAGACATCTTCGCTATGATGATCGTGAAGTTGGCGGTAGGGAAGGCGCTGCGCTACAAGGCCCTTACCGCGAAGGCTTCCGCTGAACCGCCGAACGCCGTTTAGCGGTCGCGGTGTTCGCTGATCGTATCGGCGGCGTGGCGATGAGTTTCTTCATCGCCGCATCGAACTCGGAGCGATCCACCTTTAGGTTCTTTACTACTTCGGTTGGTGGTTTCATCGTCACCGTCATTCCCTCGCTACAATAGTTTCTGAAATGAAAAGCCCGGCGCGCGAACGCCGGGGCTTCTCGATGCGGACGTAAGACACCCTCATCGTAAACCCTCTCGCGCATCGGGCGCAAGCCCAATGACATATCCGCCAGAGTTCCCTGAAGACTACAAGAATGGCGTAGAGACCACCATCACAAATGCGGAGCAGGCCTTTACGGGTTGCGAACAGGGCGGACGGGATATTGATACATGCGTCCGAGAATACGCCATAACTGTTTTCGTTGCCTATTGCTTCGCGATGTGTAACGCAGTCCAACATTCAAAGATGAGCGCAGAGAAAGCACGCAAAGAAATGGGCCACCAACTTAAGACGCTCATAGCGGATGTTTACTACGAAAAGAAAGGTTCGGCGTCCTCGAAACATATCGAAGAACAACATCGACAAGCGCGCCAAGAGATGGCATCGGATTGGGTGACGATTCAAGCACACCTGCGAAATGCAATTGACCACCAAGAACGGCAGAAGAAAGACCCCGGATTAGGACAACAGCCGCAAGCCAATAACCAAGCCAGCCCCCAAATACCTCCGCGAGAATTGTATAAGCAGTACCGTGTGCGCTTTCCAAATGAAATGGTGCTGGACATCTGTTGGGCAGCGGATCAGCATTACAGCGAACTTAAACGCTGGCTTCGAGAACTACATGGCGTAGGATCGAAGCCGGATAGATGCTTCCGCGCTTTACTGACGAGCGGACAAAGCCCCTGCGTATACCGGCCTGAGCCACGTCCATCCAAATGGAAATAGAGCGCCCTTGAATGGGTGTAAAAAGCTACACCCAGTTACACCTATTCCTACACCCATATTTACACCCATCCACGCCTAGATATTTCCTCCCTACACTCATGTACTCCACCCATACCTAAGGCTTTATAATCCCTATTGTTAGGAGGACAAGATGAACGCGATAAGGGTAACCGCCCGTCGTTCTCGCCCACCTGTGGCGACGGGCTACAGGGAGTAACGCGAAGGCCCCGCGCCAACTTGCTTTTGCGGGCTGCTGGCCGGGGCCGTGGTGGGACATTCAGTATCCGCGAACTGGCTTGCGACGTTCGCGCTTTGCGGAGAGTGTCTAGTTGGCGCTAGGAGCGGCTTTATACACCGCAAATGTCTTTCCGGGCATTGAGGTCCGATCCCTCCACTCTCCGCCATTCTACCACTGCCATTACCCAGCGATGTATGATCTGCCGTCAGGTCGCGAAGGCCGGACAGGGCCTCATTGTGTCGGGAGTGTGAATAGGAAATCCTCAAGGATAAGACGGGAGGCTTCGTCCGTGTCCACCTCATTACCATCCACGGTGAGAATGACGCTGCCAGACCCATCTTGTCCAAACTCGACGATGGTCGCACCTGATTTTCTGCTGTGCGTATACGTACATGTCGCTATTTGATTGATCCTATCGAGCTGTATTGCGGCCATCGCGCGCTTGATTTCTTCTCTTTGTTCGCGTAGCACGGGCGGCAGCACAACGCCGATCAGCAATAGGTCCGCAGCGAGAGTTAGGTCAACCTGTTTTTGGGGACCAAGGCGATGCAGCTTATTGAAAGATTCAACGGCCTTCGTCAGGTCGTTGCATAAGGCTATCCAGAGCGGCTCCATCGCCGCAGCAATGGCCTGCTTGCGGGCATAGCGTTTCTCGACCCAGTTCATAGCTAACAGTTTAACTATTGAGTCTCGCATAATACAGTGACAATCGGGTGGGGCAATGTCATACTGGGCCATGGTGGCTCACAAGACACAGCCTCGTGATTTTGGGGGTTTGGAGCAGAGACGCAAACAAGCGGCTCAACTATTCGCCAAAGGGGACACCCAAGCCTGGGTCGCGCGCCAGCTCAAGGCCAGCCGGCAGAGCGTCAGCCGCTGGTACCGGCAGTGGAAGACCGATGGCCTGAAAGGATTGTGCGCAGCCGGCCGCGCGGGGCGCAAGCCGAGGCTCAGCGAGATCCAGTTGCGGAAGGTGGACACGGCCTTGCGTCAAGGCGCCCGTCAGCATGGCTTCCCTGCGGATCTGTGGACTCTACCACGGGTAGCCGCTGTGATCGAGCGGATCACCGGAGAGAAATTCCATCCCGGACACGTCTGGAAGATTCTGGGTTCCCTGGACTGGAGCGTGCAGAAGCCTGTGCAGCAGGCCAGAGAACGGAGTCAGGACAAGGTTCAATACTGGGTGGCGGTGCGTTGGCCGGCCGTAAAAAAAACGCTCGGCGGCGGCAAGCCTGGATCTATTTCCAAGATGAATCAGGCTTTACCCAACAGCCTTCGGTCCGGACTACCTGGGCCCCGAGGGGCCAAACACCGGTCCTGAAGGCGCGAGGTAATCATTGGGATAAGACTTCGGTGGCGGCAGCGTTGGGTTTCCGTTGGGATGGCCAGAAAACCCGTCTATTTGCCCGCACCAAGAAAGACAGTTTCAACACCGCCAGCCTCATCGATTTCCTCAAGCAACTCAAACGTTCCGTACGCGGCCACAGCGCCATCCTCATCTGGGACCACCTGCCCGCTCACCGGAGCCGTGAAATGTCGCAGTTTCTTGGGGACCAGCGCGACTGGCTGCAAATCGAGTGGCTCCCCGGATACGCACCCGACCTCAATCCTACCGAGGGCGTCTGGAACAATATCAAGAGCCGCGAAATGGCCAACCTCTGTCCGGAGTTGATGGCGGAGGCTACCGATGCGTTCCGCCGAGGCCTACGCCGCGTCAGCCATACTCGCCGCCTGCCATTCTCTTTCCTTCGGCACGCTGGCCTTTCTTTTTGAGTGCTCTGTCACTGTATTATGCGAGACTCAATAAAAGCATATTTGGGAACCATCACCACAGCGCGGAAGGCCAAGGAAGGCGGAGGCGTGATATGCTTCCCCCTTATGAAATTTACCTCGGAACTTTATAGGTGTGTCGTGCTTACCGTCATCGCCGTGTCACTGCTTTTCATAGTGTGGAAGATACAGACAAAGCGGATCGTGGTTCAAGTTGGTGGCGGGAGTATCGACGTTGAAAACACCGTCGATGTGGAAGTTAAAAACGATGTGAAGCTGGAGCAGCCGGTCGAAGTCGAAGGCACCGTCGAGATCGACAGGTAGCGGGCCAATGATCGTATACTCCTAGGGTGGACGTTTACGAGCGCGAAACCACGGAAGTAGTGCGGCTGTTCATGGATCGCAAGATCAGCTTCCCGGCGTGCATTGCCGCGCTAGACTCCGCCCTTGAGGATTTCATTCCAAGGCTGAAACCTGAAGACGCTACCCGCCTCCGCATTGTGATGCTGTCTAATAACGAAATCATCATGAACGAACTGGAGCGGCGGGGCGGCGATCCGGGCTTACTCTGAACCGACCCATCTTGATTCGCTTGCGCCCCAGTTTCTGCGGTAGCGGCCTAGGCAATGGCGGTTCCGGCTCAAGTGGCGCGTCCAGAGCGTTCGCCTTGGCCCATTCGATCATCTCAGCCGTGCTTCGCAAGCCAGCCTTTTGCCGGACATACCAAAGCAGAACGTGAATCGCGTTCTTGGTACAACCCATACGCCGCGCGATGTCCCTAGCCTGCATCCCATTCGCTCGGAGTTCAAGCGCTTTCAACTCCCGAACCGAATACGGTCGTAACCCCCAACGTTTCGCCATGCGGCAATTGTGGGGCAAAATCACCGGCCTGTCGATTCCATATTAGCCTAATGCTTTGCAAAATGCATATTCCCCGTTTTTTCTTACCCAACTCGCCAAAACGGGATTTGGCGCGGGATTTGAGCAGCCGAAACTGGGTCTCGGTGAGGATCATCACGGCACAGATCTCTTCCTGGCTCTCCTCTTGAAGGTAGAAGCGAGTAAGAATTTCCCTATCCCGGCTGGAAAGCTCGGCCAGGATCCGCCGCACCAAATCCTCTTTTTGATTGAAGATCGCGACTTCTTCCGGATTTCCGCTCGGGTCGGGGACACGTGCGCTGGCGTCCAGGTCCATTTGCTCGCGCCGCGCCTGCATGGCTTTGTCGATATGCGCTGCTACCTGGCGGCTTCCCACCAGGCGCTGCAGTTGACCCGTGGAGGAACGGCTGGCCAGCGGACCCCGCCACCGGGGGTCCACCTGGTTGTAGATGGGATCGCCCACGCCCAGGAACTCCCCGCGCCGCTGGCGTTCGCCGCTCGCAGAATCCGAGGCAGCGGTCAGCAGCAGCGCTCCGGAGACGGTTTGTAGAGTATGGGTATCCACTAAGTACACCGGGTTTGCGCCCTGCCCAGGAACCAGCGCGGCGAAAGGGACGTTAAACAGCGCCCCATCCAGCGATAGAAGCCATGCCGGCTTTTGGATCTCTTGTGGCTTGAGTTGTCCGAACAGTTCTTGATACAACTGCCGCCCCAGCCGGACGGCCTCGGCGCCGCCCGCGGGAATTGCTTCGCGAAACGTCTGCACGGACTTCGCGATGTCCCGTTCGGCAGCCAACCGGTAAAGCCTCAGCGAACTCCGGCTCACTGCCCATAGGTAGGACTCCTTCTCCCCTAGCTCGAAACTGAGGAATAATTCCGAGCCTCTTAGTCCTTCCTGAAAATGTATAAGTGAAATCCGGCTGCGAAAGTTCTCGACTTTCTTCACTTGCAGCCCGATTCCCGCTTCGGCTTCCATTTCGGTAAGTTTCAAACGGAGACGGTTTGCCTTCGTCCCGCTCATTCTGCTACCAGCGGCTTCAACTCCGCGCTCCCGCGCTTCTTCGGTGCCCAGTTGCGCCAGCGTCTCCCAGTATTCCGGGGCGAGTTTCTCACGCCAAACGTCGGCCAAAGCCAGGCTTTCACGAAGACTCGCCGCGCGATTGATCTCCACCGCCTGGAACGCGCGCGCGGTCCAATCCGCATTCCCGGTGCGGAGTGCGTGCTGCGCGGCGAGTTGGATAAACGAATCGAAAATCTGCTGTTCGAGTGCGACATTAGCGCTAATGAGAGACGACCTGGCAGGAAGAATCTGGACGCGCCACTCCGCGGTAGCATCCAGGGCTAAGGAAAAATCGTGTAGCGCAGCACCAACCTCTCCACGTGCCAGGCAGATGCGGCCCTGCTGCTGTAGCAATAAATACTCCGGCCAAGCTGGCGCGCCGCGCTTGGCATCGTCGAGCGCCAATTGAGTGAAGCGTTCGGCAGCCTTGAAATCATGGCGCGCGAAAGCCAGAGCGCCCAGATGCCCGTAGGACCAGCCCAGATCCCCGGGACGAAAGAATCGCCGCAATCGAAACGCTTCGAGAAACCTGTTTTCCGCCTCCAGCAGCCGTCCTGCGGCGAGATGCTCCGCGCCCTGCTGATCCCACGCCATCGCTTCCAGCGCAAAGTCCCCCGAAGCTCGCGCCGCCTCGATCCCAGCGGCGAAATAGCCGTCGGCTTGACCGTCGCCCAGCGCGCTGTGAATTCGTCCGAGTTGCACAAGCAAGTACGGCTTGAAGTAGGCGCCGCGCGTGACATCGCCGGCCAGCAGCGCGGTTTGACGCAAGCCTTCTTCGGCGGCCCGGTTGGCCGACGGCAGATCCCACATTTCCATGATACAGGCTGGAGAGATTCACGGCGATGGCTCCCAGGTCGGCATGATCGCCCACCGCGGTTGCCAGATCGCGCGCCCGCAGGAAGCTCGCGAGCGCGGCGCGATACTGAAGCGCGAGCAGCTCGCAGCCCCCCGCGCTCATGAGATAGCGCACGGAAGCGAGCCGGTCGCCACGGCGCACGGCTTCGCGATAGCCCTCTTGATACAGGGCATCGGCGGCGCGGAAGTCTCCGGCCTTGCGCAAGCGCAACGCGTTTTGCTGAATTTTGAGGGAGGCCTGATCCCACCAAGGGCTAGAGTCAGGCGATCTAGGCGGGATGACCGTCGGGGGGCTTGAACCCGCCATCCACAGCGTCAGAATCAGGCAAAGGCTTCTCCCGAAGGCAGCCATTGCTTAGTTCAACGATTACAGGGGTTATGCTAGCACGCGCTTTTGTGGGGGACCTATAGTACCGGAAGCGCGGTGCCGCCGAACCAGGGCGCCAGTCGTACCCAGCGCCCCGATTCAACCAAGCTAATTACCGGCCGGAGAAGGCGGAAACACAACGATAGGTTCACCCATAGTAAAAGATCTCCTTTTCTGTCTCACGCCGGTCAATGCCGTCGAAGACAGCTTGAGATTACGCCGCGCTTCAGCCGCGACGAGGCGCGTGAAAACGGCAAAGCACGCGCAACACGCCGCTTGACCGTTGCCGCCGCAAGGTTACTGCCAGACCCGCGCTGCTTGTGGGCGGTGTGCTCGCGTGTCGCATTCGCATGTGCATTCAGGTGTAGTGTTAAGGTATGGACAAAAGGTTAGCCAAGCGGCACAAGCGCCAGGTGGAGCGCGCCAGGGAAAAAGTAAAGCTCTCCGAACCCGACGTCAGGACCCCGGAGCAAATCGAAGCCGCGCGCGAAGCCAGCCGTCCCGATCTCAGCCGCGGCAACGCGCCGAAGATCGCCGACACTGGACGTTCTTTCCGCAACCGCCTCGCCACCTCCACCGGCAGCGGTGCGAAGACCGACGGTTAAGCCACTAGTGCTATTTTCCAGGCACTGCCCACATTGCCGGTCGGTCGAATTTCGCGGAGTCGGCGCGCGCAACGCTTTCGAAAAAGCCGTCCACTGGATTCTTCTGCCCTTCCGTTGCTCACTCTGCGGCCGCCACTTTTTCCTGATGCGGTGGCTCGCTCCCGCGCACGGGACGCTTTAAACCGCCCGCACCGCAGCGCTCACCGGCCGCGACCCCACCGGGATCACCGTCAGCAAAGAAGCCCGGCGATTGCGATTTTTCGTGATCGCGCCCACCCGCAGCACCGCGACGTCGCCCGAGCTGCGGTTGAGCACCAGCGCGTATTGATCGTCAGGCGTCACCGTGATGAAACCTGGATCGGTTCCTACCGAAGCCACCGCCACCACCTTGCGCGAATTGATTTCCAGGATATTGACGTCACCCGACCCCGGGCTAGCCACAAACAGATACGCGAGCGACGCCGCCATCGGCCCCGGAGCGTGTCCCGCCAGCACCGTCTCGGCCACTTCAGGCGTGTGGTACGGATACACCACCACCACCGCATCCATGCCTTCGCCGGTGACGAAAAGTTGGCCGCCGTCCGTGGCGCGCCTGTCGGGGTCCAGGTTTGTACATAAGTGATCCGGCCGCACTGCCAGCGGCAAATGCGTGATCAAGCCGCCACCGATGGCACATCGTACATCGACAAGCGCCGTGCCCCGCGATCCGCCGCGATCAACGTGCGTGAGTCGGCCAGGAACCGCACCGCGCCGAATTCGCCCTCGCCCGCCGGCGCGCTCAACTTGCGTGCTGCCAGATCCACCAGCCGGACACCATTGGCAAAACTGACGGCTGCGGTTGCGCCGTCGACAGCCACCGCGAAATCCACCGGATCGCGCGGCAGCGCCATGCGCCAATCCACTTTCAGCGTATCGAGCGCGATGCGGATCAGCGACTGCGGCTCGCTCGCCAGCACATACAGCGCGCTATCGTCCGGCGCCACTGCAAACGCCAGCGCGGAGGAAGCCACCGCCAGACGCCGGTTGAAGCTCAGCCGGTCGACTTCGATCTCATGCACGGTGCCGTTGGACGGGCTGAGCGCGTAGACGAAAGGCCGCCGGGCCGTCGAGACCACGCTCGTGGGAGCGCCATTCAGCGGGATGTGCCGCGCCACGGCCAGCGCTTCCAGATCCACCGCTGCGATGGCGTGGCCTTCTTCGTTGGCCACAAACGCGTAGCCGCGAAATCCCGCGCTTTGGCGGCGGCGGCCGCACGCGGCGAGCATCGGGAATGCGAACAGGGCCCGGCGGGAGATCACTCGTTTAGGGTAACAGGCGGATATCGCACGCAAAATGCTGCATAATACTGTCTATGAAATATTCGTCGATTGTACTCGGCTGCGTTTTGGCTGCATCGGCCTTCGCCGCGCGTAACGTGGAACAATTCAAGACCACTGCCGGGCCACTGAAAATAACCACGGTGATGCATGCCGGCTTTGTCATCGAGGCCGGCGGCCAAGTTGTAATTGTCGATCCCGCGCAGGGGAGCTGGGACGGCATTCCTCAGGCCGATTTGATTCTCATCACCGATATTCACGGCGATCACATGAATCCGTCTATGATTACGAAAGTCAAGAAGGCCGACGGCGTGGTGATCGCCCCGGCAGCCGTGGCCAAAACCGTCACCGAGGCACAGGTTCTAAGCAACGGCGAGACGAAGACCATCGGCCCCTGGAAGATTGAGGCCGTCCCGATGTACAACCTGAAGCGCGGTCCTTCCGAAGGCAAGTTCTATCACGATAAGGGTCGCGGCAACGGTTATATCGTCACTTACGGCGGGCTGCGGATTTATATCGCCGGGGACACCGAGGGCACGCCCGAAATGCGCGCGTTGAAGAATATCGACGTGGCGTTCGTGCCGATGAATCTGCCCTACACGATGACGCCCGAAGAAGCGGCGGATGCCGTGAAAGCGTTTCATCCGAAAGTGGTTTATCCGTACCACTATATGGGCTCGGATCCTAAGGCTTTCGCGGCAGCGCTCGCTGGAACCGGGATCGACGTCCGGCTTCGCAACTGGTATTAGGCGCTCAACTGGCCCTGCAATAACGCAGCGGCTTCACGGTCCAGAAAGACCGTCGCATTCTTGTGCAGCCTGAGCGCGGAGGCTGGCGCCATGGGACCGATGTCGCCTTCCAGGCACAGCTTTACGGCCTCGGCTTTGCGTTCTCCAGAGACCAGGCACAGAATCGCGCGCGCCTTCAAAATCTGACGAATCGACATCGAGATCGCCGTCCGCGGCACTTCTTCGAGCGAAGCGAACCATCCTCCGCCCACTTGTTGCAGCCGGCCTCGTTCATCCAGGTCAACCACAATAAACGGTTCTTTGGTATCGAAGTCCGCCGGCGGATCGTTGAACGCCAGGTGGCCGTTCTCACCGATTCCCGCAAAGACCACATCGACCGGCGCGGCGGATATCGCCCCGCCCACGCGCTTACACTCCTCTTCCGGATCGGCCGCGCCGTCCAGCAACCATGCGCGCCCGACAGGAACGCGCGCCAGCATCCGTTCGCGAACGTAGTGCTGGAAGCTGGCCGGGTGGTCGCCGGCGAGTCCAATATATTCGTCCAGATGAAATAATTCCACTTGGCTCCAGGAGATGTCGGGAACGGTAACCAGCGACTCCAGAAATTCGATTTGCGACGTCCCGGTCGCCACCACAATTCGTGCGCGGCCCTGCGCTGCAATGGCTTCACGAATCAATCGCGCGGCTTCATCCGCCGCGGCCTTCGCCATCCCAGCCTTGTCGTCGAACTCGCGGAGGATCAAAATAGACCGTCAGGCGCGCGCGGGCGGAAGAATCTGCACATGAATGCCGTTGACATCCAGGAAATCGAGGCCCGCGGCGACATCGCCCTGAATGATCTTTGCGCCGGCCGCTTCAAGGCCTTTCGTGAGCTTGGCACGGTCGAACTCAGCGGTGAGGCAATAGTGGTCGATGCCCAGTTTGTGACCGGGCTCCGGTAGCCCCAGCCCGACACGATCTTTGCCGCCGGCGCTGAACCAGGTCCGTTCGGGCGTGCCGCCTACTCGGATCACGCCGCCCAGGATCTTCTGGTAAAACGCTACGGATCTCGGGACATCGGAGACGTTCACCAGGACGTGGTCAATCGCGGTCGGCCGCAGCAGGGGTTCGCCGTGGATTGGCGGAGCATCCCGCATGGCATCGGGCGCGGCAGTTTGGCCCAGGCGGCTCCAGGAGTTCTCGGCCCAGAGCTGGACTAGCGTACCGTCGGGGTCGGGAACGAACAAGCCAACCGGCGGGGCCTCGCGGTACTTGATGCCCATTTGGTCCAGCGTGTGTTTAGTCGCGTCAAGATCGAAATTCACGATGCCGGGGCAGAAGTGATTGATCGACGGCGCAGTCTGGCCTTTTCCCGGAGGCGCCATCGCGACATAGTTGGGGCCCAGTTTGACGTAGTGCCGCGCGTTGGTCTTCTCCTTCATCACCGTGGCGCCGAAGACGCGTGCGTAGAAGTGAACCGACTTTTCGATGTCATCCACGGCCAGCGCGAGATGATCGATGCCTCCGCAATGGAAAGTGGCCTCGGCTGCGAAAGCGTTGTGGGCGCTAGCCGCTCCCGTGGCAAGCGTCATAATGGCCTCGCGGCGAGTAACACTGGCAGTGCGCATGGCTGAACTCCTTCTCTAGATTCTAGATCGGTTGCGGTTCGCGCGGGGGCGCTTGCCGACAAGACCCCGTTCAAGCTATGCTTTCCATCGAATGAAACACCTAATCGCACTCTTGGCCATCGTCACTCCGCTCGCGATGGCGCAGCCGCACAAAGCTCCGCCGCCGCCGAAGAGTCCGCGCCTGTATATTTTCGATTGCGGCGCCATCAACGCCACTGACGCGTCCGGCTACCGGCTCCTGAAGGAAGAAGTAGCCACGCCTAAGATGTCCATGGAATGCTTTTTGATCGCCCACCCGAAGGGCACTCTGATGTGGGACGTGGGAGCGATTCCCGACAGCAGTTTCCCGCCCGGCGGCGGTCCCGGAACGCTGCGCAACGCCGTCGCAACCAAAACCCTGACGTCGCAGCTAGCTCAAATCGGTTACGTGCCTGCCGACATCACCTACCTGGCGCTGTCGCACTTTCACTGGGATCACGTTGGGAATGCCAATCTGTTTGCGGGCGCGACCTGGCTCACGCCCAAGGCCGAACGCGACATCATGTTCCACGAGCCGCCTTCTCCGCGCACCGAGCCGGCCAACTTCAGCGCGTTGAAGAACAGCAAGACTGTGTTCCTTACGAAAGATGAATACGATGTCTTCGGCGACGGGACCGTGGTCATCAGGGCCGCTCCCGGTCACTCTCCGGGACATCAGGTCCTGTATTTGAAACTCGCGAAAACCGGACCGGTGGTGCTCAGTGGCGACCTCTACCACTATGCCGAGGAGCGCAAGCTCAACCGGCTTCCGACATCTGAATACAACATCGACCAAACCGTCGCCTCCCGAGCGGCTGTCGAAGCGTACCTGAAGAAAACCGGCTCCCAGCTTTGGATCCAGCACGATTTTAATGGCAGCGCCAAGCTGAAGAAGTCCCCACTGTTTTACGAATAGCTGTCACCCAGTGCGAGACTGGGAGCATGCCCAAGCAAGAGACCGTCTCTCTCCGTAAAACTCTCGCCGAGCTGTTGCGGATGAAAGGCGCGCATATCAGTTTCCATGACGCCGTGTCCGATTTCCCGCCTGCGCTGCGCGGCTTGAAGCCGCCGGGCGCGCCGCACACCGCCTGGCAGCTGCTCGAGCACATGCGCCTCGCGCAGGAGGATATCCTCGATTTCAGCCGTAATCCGAAATATAAAGAGAGAACGTTCCCCGACGACTATTGGCCCGCCACCGAAGCTCCGCCGAGCGAGCATGCCTGGACCAAGAGCATCGAGAAATTTGAAGACGATTTAAAGCAGGTGCAGGAGCTGGTCGCGGAAACCAAACACGATCTTCTCGCGAAAATCCCGCACGGGACGGGACAGACGCTCCTCCGCGAGGCGCTGCTGGTAGCCGACCACAACGCCTATCACCTCGGGCAGTTGATGTTCTTGCGGAAGATCTTGGAAAATCGCTGACCCAAGGCGAGCCGCGTTACCGGGTCTCCGACGCCGCACTCAACGCCGGCTTCGGTGCCGCATCCAGCGTTTCCGTCCAGGTCACCATCATTTCGTCTTCGGTCCGGTCGCCCCAGCGGATCGCTCTCGCCGGATTCGGATTCGCCGGATTGTTGGCGCTGTTGTCATAGTGGAAGGTAACCACCATGCGGCTGCCTTTTTCCATCAAAATCGGATCTTTAAGCCGATACTGCAGTTGCCAATTGAAATCGTAGTGCGGCACGGCCAGCAGAATCTCGCGCCTGCCATCGGCGTGAACCAGTTCGTAGGTGGCGTCCTTGCCCCGATAGTGCGCGTGGGGCGTGATCGCAAGCAGCAGCTTGTCTTGTTCTACTTCGTAACAGCGTTTGACTTCGTGATTGGAGTCGCCGGCCGGAATCAGGAAGAATCGATTCCGCAGATCCACTCGCTTCAGCGGCCGGTCCGGAACTCTGGACGCAAAGTACAGCCCCACACTCGTGCGATCCACTTGCGCCGTGCTGACACTCGCGTAATGGATCTGAAACCGCACCCTCGCTCCTGCTGGAATGTACTTCGCAGTGCTGCCATCCCCGAAGACATCGTAGATATCCGGCCCTTTCCCGGGCAGCATGGTCGCGAACGACCCTTCGTCGAAGCCACTCAAATTCGCAATGCCCTGATCCCCTGCGCACGCGTCATCCACCACCGGAGCATCGGCTTTCACCCGCGTCAGTCCATCTTCGACGTCGAAATAGGACTTCGCCACCGTCCTGCTCCCGGCCGCCCTTCTTACGCCGGTATCGTTCTCAGCCGCATTCTCATCCGCCAGCACGCTGAAGTGGACATGGTGCACCACCCTGCGGTTTCCTGGCAGCACCTGCGCGGCCCGGATCCATTTGCCCTCTTTGAAATTCGTCTGAACGGTGAAGTCCTTGTAAAGGTCTCTGCCGGCCGGCACCGTGAAGTCTTGTCCGATATCGATCACCGCATCGGGCTTCCCCAGCCGCCAACCCTCGACAAAGATCGGCTGCGGCGGCAGATCTTTAGGATCGCCTTCCACTGCTCCGCCGGCCACCCACGCCTTGATGGTCTCGATGTCGGCGGCCTTCAGACGAGCGTCGTTTTCAAAATGGCCATAGCGCGGGTCGGCGAACCAAGGCGGCATCTTTTGGGTTACGACCGCCGCCTGCATCGCCTTCGCCCAGGGCCGCGCCGATTGATAGTCCAGCAGCGACATCGGCGCCATCTCCCCAGGACGATGGCAAGTGACGCAATTCTTATAAAGAATGGGAGCGACGTCTTTATTAAAGCTGGTGCCCGCGAACGCCGCGGACACAATGGTCAACCCGATTACGACGACTCGCATGGTTCGGCTCCTTAGCAAAACTCCCCCGCGTTTCACAATAGCGGATATTTTCGCCGAGCGAAATGGGCTGACCAGGACCCGCCGTCACCTATTCAAACTCCCGCCCCGCGTAGAGCTCCGTAACCAAAGCCCGATGATTCTCCAGCGCGCGGCTGCGGCGCAGCTTCATGGTCGGCGTCAATTCGCCGTTCTCGATGGAAAAATCGCGGTCCAGGATTTTGAATTTGCGGATTTGCTCGAAAGACGGTAACTGCCGGTTCACGTTCTTGACGGTGCGCTCCACGATCGACTGCGCCGCGGCAGGATCGCCCGTGACGGTGATGAGCGCGGTGACGTAGGGCAAGCGGTCGCCGATCAGCAGCACGTGATTGATGAGCGGCTCCTTCTTAAACAGCCCTTCGATGCGCGCGGGGTAAATTTTCTTGCCGTTGGACGCGACGATCAGTTCCTTCTTGCGGCCGGTGATGTAGTAGTAGCCTTCGTCGTCGCAAGTGGCGATGTCGCCGGTCGAGAGCCAGCCGTCGTGCAGAACGGCGGCGGTCGCGGCGGGGTCCTTATAATAGCCCGAGAAATTGACCGCGCTCCGCAGCAGCAGCTCGCCGTCTTCTTCCAGGCGGACTTCGATGCCGGGCAGCAGCTTGCCGATGCTGCCGGGCTTGACGCGGCCTATCGGATTGACAGACACCACGCCGCCCTCCGTGAGTCCGTAGCCTTCGAGCAAAGGCATGCCGATGGCTTCGTAGAACTCGGCCAGATCCTTGCTCAGAGGCGCGGCGCCGGAGATGGGAAAGCGCAGGCGCCCCCCAGGCGCTCGCGAATTTTGTTGAAGATGATTTTGTCGAAGAAGCGCAGCGAAGAGCGCATCCAGGCAGGAACGGTCTGGCCGTTGCGGCGCAGTTGCGCGGCGCGGGAACCCATGCCCAGCGCCAGATAAAACATTTTGCGCAGCGGCGCGGGGCGCTTCTTGATCTCGGCCAGGATGCTTGAGTACATGCGCTCCCATACCCGCGGCGGCGATAGGAAGAAGGTCGGGCGCGCGGTGCGCAGTTCGTGCGGAAGCTTCGAAAGGCCCTCCGAAAACCACACGCAGGAGCCGGTGCGAGCCGGCATCAACTCGGCCACCACACGCTGGGCGATGTGGGCCGAGGGCAGGAAGGCCACCGTGCAATCGTCGGGAGTCAGCGGCAGTACCGCTGGAGTCATGTCGATGTTGATGACCAGCGCGGCGTGCGTGACCAGCCCCATCTTGGGTTCGCCGGTGGCCCCGGAGGTCATGTAGAGGACCGCCAGAGCCTGATCGTCGAAACCGCGCGCGGATGCGCTCGAAAGCCTCGGGATCGGCCGCGAGTTTGCGCTGACCTTTTTCGATGAGCTGATCGAGCGTGATGGCGCCATCGGCAGTGCCAGTGAGCAAAATCCACTGAATCGCCGCCGCGCCTTCGGGTAGCGCAGCTAACGCTGTCTGCAGACCCTGCATCGCCTTCGGATTTTCCACCATGGCGACGCGCGCTTCGCAGAAGCGCAGTGCATGCGCCTGTTCGGCGTAAGGAAGGCTGGTATAGAGCGCGGCGGCGACGCCTCCAGCCGCCATCACGCCGAGATCGGCGAAGTAAAACTCGGCGCGCGTCTCCGATTGCAGCGCAACCATGTCGCCGATTTCAACGCCGATAGTACTCAGGCCCACGGCGGTCCACTGCACGCGGTCGCGAACTTCGGCCCAGGTATAGGTGCGATACTTGCCGCCTCCGATTGGCTGTTTCAGCGCGGGCTTTTGGCCGTGGACGGCCGCGGTCTCTTCGAGCATGGTATAGACGGTCCGCGCGGACATGATGTGATTTTAACGTGCGCCGGGCTAAACCTTGTGGGGCTGCGCCTCGTTTAAGAGTCCAGATACGGCGGAAAGTCGTAAACAGAAAGAGGAGTCTGGACATGAAACGCATAGTGATAAGCATGATGATGGGTGCACTGTTGTTGGGTGGCGTGAGCAACTGCTGGCGCAGAACGAGGTGAACGAGCGCCAGCGGAACCAGCAGAAGCGGATCGGGGAAGGCGTGGAGAATGGTTCGCTCACGCCGGGTGAGACAGCGCACCTGGAGAAACAGGAAGCGGCAATTCATCACGAAGTCAAGACCGACCGCCAGGCCAACGGCGGAACGCTCACGGCGCAGGAGCGGCGCCAGGTGAATCGCCAGCAGAATCGCGAGAGCCGGCGGATCTACCGCCAGAAGCACGACGCGCAACACCAGTAACTTGCGCGCTGAGAGTAGGACAGGTCCATGACCTGTCGTCCATAGTGACGACAGGCCATGGGCCTGTCCTACTCGCATTCGCTGCGCGCCCCTTTGCATTCCTGTAAACTGATTCACGATCGGTAAAGGACTGTCCATGAAGCTCGCAGCGCTGTTCGCTCACATTTTCTGCAGCGTCGCTCGCGCAGAATTACACGGCCCGCACGGCGTCCCAGCAAGGCATTCCGGTAATTCGTCTGGCGGACGCGGCGAAAGGTGTGGAAGTTTCGATTGTGCCGTCGCTGGGCAATCGGGTCACGGAGATGAAAGTCCACGGAAAAAACATCCTGTACTTTCCCGTGACCGACTTGGCCGAACTTAAGAGAAAGCCTGCCCTGAACGGCATTCCGTTTCTGGCGCCGTGGGGGAATCGTCTGGACGCCGAAAGCTTCTGGGCCAACGGCAAGAACTATACCTTCAACATGACGCTCGGCAACGTGCGCGGCCCCATCCCCATTCACGGATTGTTGTCGAGTTCGGATCTCTGGGAAGTCACGGAGGTCGCCGCGGATCGTAAGTCGGCTCACGTGACTAGCCGGCTGCGTTTCTGGAAATATCCTCAATTGATGGCGCAATGGCCTTTCGCGCACGAGTATGAGATCACCTACCGGCTCGCGGACGGCGTGCTCGAAGTGCAGACGACGGTGTCGAACCTGAGCGCGGATCCCATGCCTATCGCGCTGGCATTTCACCCGTATTACCGCATCCCGGATGTCCCGCGCGACCAGTGGATCGCCAAAATTCCCGCGCGCAAGATCGTGATCGCGGACAGCCGCCTGCTGGCCACCGGCGAGTTCAAAGCTTATGACATGCCCGATCCCCTGCCGCTCAAAGGGCATCCGCTGGACACCGGCTTCACGGATCTGGAGCGCGACTCCGAAGGCCGCGCGCATTTCTCGATCGAAGCGGCCGGGATGAAAGTGGAAACTTTGTTCGGTCCCAAATATCCGGTCGCGGTGATCTACGCGCCGCCGGCTCCCCGAAGGAGAAACCCGCGATTTCATCTGCTTTGAGCCGATGACGGGAATCACCGATGCCATCAATTTGCACCATGCCGGCAAGTATCCCGAGCTGCAGACGGTGGCTCCCGGCGCGAAGTGGACGGAAAGCTTCTGGGTTCGCGCGAGCGGCATTTAGCGCCGCCTGACGCGGAACGCCGCCTCCGCCGCGTTACGATGGGACTTGGCTCGTCCCCCACCTATCCTTCAGAGAACTTGACAGCGGGCGGCCCGGACCTTGCCGGCAAACTCGAACGCGGCCAGCAGCTCAAGCGTGACGGCGTTGTCATCCGCACTTGGGACCTGCGCAAGACCTACGTCATGGGCGACCAGGAAATCCACGCCGTCTCCGGCATCGACATCGAAATCAAGAAGGGCGAGTACGTGGCCATCATGGGCCCGTCCGGTTCCGGCAAATCGACGCTCATGAATTTGATCGGCTGCCTGGATTCGCCCACTTCCGGCCTGTACTATCTGAACGGCAGCCTGGTCAGCGAAATGAACGACGACGAACTGGCGCGCATCCGCAACCGCGAGATCGGCTTCGTGTTCCAGACTTTCAACCTGCTGGCGCGCGCCACCGCCCTCGCCAACGTGGAGCTGCCGCTCATCTATGCCGGGATGAATCGCAAGGACCGCGCAGAAAACGCCAAGGCCGCGCTGCGGGCCGTTGATCTCGAGCCGCGCATGAATCACAAGCCCAGCGAGCTATCCGGCGGCCAGCGTCAGCGTGTGGCCATCGCGCGCGCCCTGGTCAACCATCCTTCGCTGCTTGCTGGCCGATGAACCCACCGGAGCGCTCGACACCGCCACCGGCAACGAGATCATGACGCTGTTCGAACGGCTTCACCAGCAGGGAAATACCGTGCTTCTGGTCACCCACGAGAACGACATCGCGCAGCACGCCAACCGTATCATCCATATTCGCGATGGCAGCGTCGAAAAAGACGAGATCGTCGGAAGATAAACGATTGCGCCGTTGGCTAGCTAAGCCAAGCCCATAAATGGATTCACGACGCGGACTGTGCCGTAAAGCCGATCATGCTGAAGGTCCTCAGTGAGGATTTCGGGCAGACCGTAATGTTCGGCGTAGGACCAGAGATGCGCGTCGAACCAGCTCAATTGATACGCCGCGCATCCCCGCACCGCATCGCGGAGAATCGCTTCATTTGGGTAAGCACCGTGAACTGTTTCAGAAATTCCTCCGCCTCTCGCAGAGCGTCGGATTGCTTGAGAATGATGTGGCCGCGAATGGAGCGGGTCACAGCCGCGACGAATTCAAGGATCGCTTGATGCGGCAGACGCACTGAATCCTCGATGATGCCGCGTCTGAGAATTTCGGTCGCCCGCTTCTGTTTGTCCGGGAAGCGGCCGTCAAACCGATAAACCAGTACATTGGTATCAACGAGAGCGGCCACGCCCGTAGAGATCCTCGCGTTTCCAGCCTCGATCGCTAGGCCGCGCCGCCGCATGCGCCCCTGAACGCTTACGGTGGCGTTCAGTCGCTTGATCGAACCAGCGGAGCTGTGACTCGCGACTCGCGGGGTGCGCTTGTCGACCGTGAGGAATCACGCGAATCACGTCACCGGCCGCCATCCAGTCGATGTCATCACCGGGTTGGATGCCGTATTCCTCGGCGATTCTCCTAGGAGCCTGTCCGAGAAACAGTTGTAGAGTTTAGATTCTGTGTGCAGAATGAACAGAATCGGTACATAATGTTTTATGCCAAAGGGCTACCGAACCTACCTGCCGGAGCAAGACCTGCTGCTTGCCGCCAAGCCTGCGCGAATGGCTGGCTGAAGACCATCTGGTGTACTTCGTGAGCGACGTCGTGGACCAACTGGATCTGTCGGCAATCCACGCGGTGTACGAGAAGGAGAAGCGAGGGCAACCGCCGTACGATCCGCGCCTGATGACGAAGTTGTTGGTGTACGGCTACTGCACCGGAGTGTTCAGTTCGCGTCGGATTCAGAAGCGGTTGCAGGAAGACATCCCGTTCAAGGTGTTGGCGGCGGGCAACGAGCCGGACTTCCGGACGATCTCGGACTTTCGCAAGATCCACATCGAAACGCTGCAGAACCTGTTCGAGCAGGTCTTGGCGATGGCGCTGGAGTGCGGGTCGATCAAACTGGGCCGGGTATCGCTGGACGGGACGAAGTTGAAAGCCAACGCCAGCAAGCACAAGGCGATGAGCTACGGCCGGATGAAAGAGAAGCAACAGCAACTGAAGGAAGAAGTGAAGCAGTTGCTGGACCAGGCCGAGGCCGCCGATGAGGCGGAAGACCGCCAGTACGGCGGCCAGCGGGGCGACGAGTTGCCGGAAGAACTGCGGCGGCGCGAGACTCGGCTGGCCAAGATCAAAGAGGCCAAGAAAGTCGTCGAGCAGCGGGCGCGGGACAAGGCCGCCGAGGAAGGCAAGAGCGCCGAAGAGGCCAAGCGGGCCAAGCCGGAGGACAAGGATCAATACAACTTCACCGATCCGGAGTCGCGCATCATGAAAGGCGCCGACGGGTTTGTGCAGGGCTACAATGCGCAAGCGGCGGTGGAGCCGACATTGCTGCTGATCGTCGGGCAATCGGTGACAGAAGCGGCCAATGATAAAAAGCAACTGAAGCCGATGGTGGAACTCATCGAGCAACAATCGGGGCAGCGTCCGGAAGCGATCTTGGCCGACAACGGATATTGTTCGGAAGAGAACCTGGAGCACCTGGAATCGGCCGATGAACCGGAGCGTAAGATCGAAGGGTTCATCGCGACAGGCAAGCAAAAGCATGGCGAGCATCGCCTCCCGGCCAAGCGCGGTCCGTTGCCGAAAGGCGCGACCAGGGTGGACCGGATGAAGCGGAAGCTGCAGACCAAGGTGGGCAAAGCCGTCTACGCGGCGCGCAAGTGCGTGGTGGAACCGGTGTTCGGGCAGATCAAACAGGCGCGCGGATTTCGCCAATTCTTGCTACGCGGAAAAGAGAAAGTGAAAGGGGAGTGGGCGCTGCTGTGCCTGACGCATAACATTTTACGGCTCCACGCGGCGATGCAGTACTGATGAGGGGCATCGAGGAATGATTTTCGCTCAAAATCGCAGCTTCCAAGCGGTCCTGGAGCAAAATCGACCGCCACGACGTCAACTATGGCTGCCCGCGAAGATTTCGTGCTACGCAACCACTCGGCTTTCAAGCCCTTCGCAGCGTTACTCGGACAGGCTCCTAGGCACCGTGACTTGGAGTTTGGATGTGACTTTAGCCATACAGGTTCCATCCTTACTTTAGCAAGGATAATTTCCTTGTTCAAGATTGCCAAGCGGTTCATGACCTACGGCAGCGTTTTGCCTTCGCATGGGCCACCTTTCACGGTTATAGCGGACACGACTGCGATCCCGATGGGAGCGTTCCATTGTTCGGGGTTCGAGCGATAGTATTTGTCGATCAGAGCGATTATCTGCGGCGCGCTGACATTTCCCATGCAGTCTGCCAGCGAGACAAACTCCCGCGAGGCGTGGCCCTTTGAACAAGCCATTCGTGAAGCCGCTCAGGAAGAGAAGCTTTTCTCCGCCGTCTCGCATATCGCCTGCTGTACGTTCCCGTCAGCATAATAGACCTTCTACGCGAAGCCGATGTTGTCTCGATCCTGACAAGCGGTACGGATGGTTGGCACATCGCGAGCGTTCAGGCTCTCGTCGGTATCCGGAGCCGAATAGTTGAAAGTGCGCGCGAAAACCTGCGTAGCAACTTGAAGCGGAGTCGGTAGGGCCCCCGACGCCGTCGGCTTGCCTTGATCTCCGGTCCTATTCCGTACTGAGAGTCGAAAACAGCCCCCTACGGCGTCACGCCCGCCTTCTTGAAATCGCCCGCCTTGAAGTAGGAGATCGCCGCCGGGTCCAGATACTTCCGGACGGCGGCGTTGATCTGAGCCGTGGTTAAGGCCGCAACTTTGCTCTCCAGATCCGCCTCCCGCGCCATGGTCCAGCCGAACTGCTCGTTTTGCACCAGCGTCCGCGCTAGGCCCGCATCCTGCGTACGCCCCAGCATCCGTTGATCGAGGAAGGTCTTCTTCGCGTCCGCTACTTCGCCGTCAGTGAACCCGTCCTTCAAGACTTTTGCGAGCTCGTCTTTGAAGGCATCCTCCACCTTCGGAATATTCTGCGGAACCGCCGTCGCCTGCACCATAAACTGGGCGAATGGCGACTTGGTCGCCGCCACCAGCGCGCTCCCCACGCCGTAACTGAAGCCTTCCTTCTCGCGGATGCGGAGCCACAGCCGGCTCTTCAAATCGCCGCCCAGCATGCGGTTCGCGAACATCAGCGCCGGATAATCCGGATCGTCCTGATTCATCGCCAGCGTCATGCCCGCCATGAACACGGCGTTAGCCTTGTCCGGCGTCTCAATCATCTGATCGGTGGATGTGACGGCATCGCGCTTACGCAGCACCAGTTGATAGGGTGCCGGACTCTTCCAAGTTCCGAGATCTTGCTCCACCGCCTTACGGACTTCGGCCGGGTCGAAATCGCCCACAATTGCCATCTCCGCGTTCGATGCGCCGAAGAACTCGTTGTAGAAGCCTCTTCACGTCTGCCAAGCGTCAGCTTCTTGATGTTGGCGATATCCTCTTCGAAGGTGCTGACGGCCCGCGGATCGCCCGCCGGATAGCGGATCAGGTGACGTCGCAATGCCAGCGGCGCCAGCGCGCCCGGTTCCTTCATGCCGCTTTCCGTGCGGCCCAGTTGCGCTTGCCGCAACTGCTCGAATTCGCTCTCCACAAAGGCCGGTTGCCGCAGTACCTCCGCAGCCAGATGCAGCGCCGGGACGATGCTTGCATGAATCGTCGTGAGGTTCAGATTCGCGTCGTTGTCGGATGCATTCGTGGTCATCTGCGCCTTCAGATTATCCAACTCGTCCTGCAACTGCTGCCGCGTATGTTTTTGGGTGCCGCGCATCAGCATGGCGCCGGCGAACTCGGCGGCAGTGCCCTTGTCGAATACGCTCTTCTCGTCGCCGTAATGCAGAACCAGCGACGCCGTGACGGTGGCCCCGCGGGTCTTCTTCGGCAACATCACCAGCTTTAGACCGTTAGGCAGAGTGACCCGCTGAATACGCGATTCAATGTTCGCGGGCGTCGGATCGAACGCTTCGCCTTGCGCCACCGCCGCGCGGCCGGTGTAATTGTTAAGCATCGCCGAAACGTCGGGCACCGGTGGAATCACCGCGCGATCCGGCGCTGTCTCCGAAGGCGTGAAGCGGCCGACCGTCAGATTGGAAGTCTTCAGATACCTCTGCGCCACCCGCGCGATATCCTCCGGCGTCAGCTTCTCGGTGCGGTCGCGGTCGAGGAACATCAGGCGCCAGTCGCCCATCGAAGCCCATTCGCTCATCAGCAACGCCACCCGCTGCGGGTTATTGAACAGCAGCTCGAAATCCTTTTTGCGGCGCGTCAGCACCCGGTCCAGCTCCTCTTTATTGGGCGGCTCCTTCACGATCCCGTCGAGCACGCTCTGCATGGTCTGCTGAACGTCGGCGAGCGAACCCTCCTTGCGCACATCCGCCGCGAACAACAGATAGCCGGGGTCATGCAATTGGTTGTTCTCGGCGCGCACCGAGATCGCCTTCTTGGTTTCCACCAGAGCCTTGTACAGGCGTCCGGCAGGCGGCTCGTCCAGGATCGCGGCCAGCACATCCACCGCTGCCGAATCCGGATCGCCGCCGGCCGGAACATGGTAGGCCATCATCAGCACCTGGTTGTCGCCCACGCGCTGCAGGTTCACTTCACGCTCGCCGTCCTGCACCGGCTCCTCGGTATACGTCGGCTGTCAGAGTGCGCGTCGGCTTGGGAATCGCGCCGAATGTCTCTTGAATCCAGCCCAGAGTCTTGGCTTCATCGAATTTTCCCGCGATCACCAGCACTGCGTTATCCGGCTGATAGTAATTCCGGTAGAACGCCTGCAGCTTCTCAATGGGAACGTGCTCGATGTCGGACAGCGCGCCGATCGTGCTGCGCCCGTAGCCGTGCCACAGATAGGCGGTCGACACCACCCGCTCTTCGAGCACCCGCCCGGGACTGTTTTCGCCGCGCTCAAATTCGTTGCGCACCACCGTCATTTCGGTGTCCAGATCTTTTCTGCGACACTCGCGAATTCACCATGCGGTCGGATTCCATATCCAGCGCCCAGCGCAGATTCGTCGTCGGTCGCCGTCATGGTTTCGAAATAGTTGGTGCGATCGTAGGACGTAGTGCCGTTGAACTGCGCGCCGTGGCTGGTCAGCTCGCCCATAATGCCGGTGCGCTTCGCTGTGCCCTTGAACATCATGTGCTCCAGCAGATGAGCCATGCCGGTTTCGCCGTAACCTTCATGCCGCGATCCCACCAGATACGTCACGTTCACCGTCACGGAGGGTTTCGAATCGTCGGGGAACAGTAGCACCTTCAGGCCGTTGGCGAGCCGGTATTCGGTAATACCCTCGACCGAGGTGATCTTGGTGGGAGCCGAATTTTGGGCCGGAGTCTGAGCAAAGACTCGCGCCGCGACGCCCACCAATGCAATGCTGACGGCCGCCCCGATAGCCACCGCCGCCCGGGCGCGGAGGAAGCGCCTCCCAAGGCCTGAATTGGGGGAGTTCGTGAGCGATTTCATAATTGTTCTAGACTATCAGACGGCGCGGAAGTCGAAAGGTAACACGCTGTTCGGGGTAACTAAAGAGTAAACTGTATTGACGCGGTCCGGTTCGAAGGAGGATACCATGCGCGCTCCACTATTGGTTTTAACGATTGCCTCGTTAACCCCTGTTCTTTCACTGGCCCAGCCGCCAGCCTCCAAGACATTGGACATCTATGTGGTCGATGTCGAAGGCGGGAACGCCACCTTATTCGTATCGCCTTCGGGCGAGTCGATGCTGATCGATACCGGCAACGCCGGCGCCGTGGCGTCAGTTCGCGATGCCGGGCGCATCCTGGATGCCGCAAAAGCCGCCGGTCTGCAGAAGATCGATCATGTGATTACTACCCATTGGCATGGCGATCATTTCGGCGGACTGGCCGAGCTAGCCGCACACATTCCCATCGGCGAGTACATCGATCACGGACCCAATGTTCAGCCGGGCGAACTTGCCGATGCGTTTCTCAAGAACACCTACCCGCAGCTTTACGCCAAGGCGAAGCACACCGTCGTCAAACCGGGCGACCGGATTTCGCTCGCCGGCGCCGACGTGCGCGTGGTGACTTCAGCCGGAGCCATCATCAAGACACCCCTGCCCGGCGGCGGGAAGGCGAATCCCGCCTGCGCCACTTTCAAGACCGCCGAGAGCAATCTGGAAGATCCCCAATCCATCTCGGTCTATGTTACCTATGGGAAATTTCGTACATATCATTCGGGCGATCTCCCGAAGGGCAAGGAATTCGAGCTGATGTGCCCGACTACCAAGATCGGTCCGGTGGATGTGCTGCTAGGCTTGCATCACGGAGTCGCCACGTCGAACTCACCGGTGCTGATACACGCCCTGCATCCGCGCGTCGCCATCATGAACAACGGCACGCGCAAGGGTGGCGACCCGGACGTCATGGAATCCGTGCACACCTCGCCCGGTCTCGAAGACCTGTGGCAGATGCACTTTTCCACGCTAAGCGGCCAGGAGAACACAGTGCCCGGAATGTTCATAGCGAACATCGCCGACGACCAGCCATCAAGCATGCCGATTGCCGCAGTCCCCGCGCCCGGACCCGGCGCCCCGCCCCCGCCCGCGCATAACGGCAAAGCCTATTGGATCAAAGTCTCCGCGCAGCGGAACGGATCCTTCACCGTGACCAACACCCGTAACGGCTTCACCAAGACGTATTGAAGGGGCTAAACGTATCGGCGAGCCCCGCCGATCTTCCACTCATGAGAACACCGCTACTGGTCCTCTTTGCAGCGCTTCACTTGGCGATCGCGCAGCCGCCCGCCACGACCCCCGCCGCGAATTTGGTCGGACGTTGGCGCTCGGTCGAAACATCCAAAGGCGGCATCGGAGCCATCTATCAATTCAACGCCGACGGCACTCTCGATTTCAGCCCCGGCGCGATCGTCGACATGCCCTATCGAGTGGAAGGCGACCAACTAGTCCTTCCCCCCGCGACTACCACTGGTCCCGAGATGAAAACGACGCTCGCCTGGCCCACCAACGACGTGCTGAGGACGTCCGCGCAGGGCCAAAGCGAAGAATACCAGCGGCAAGGCGCAGCCGACCCGCGCGATCGTCTGCTCGGCGAGTGGCTCACCTGGCGTGAGATGGACGGCCAGAGAATGCCTACGCAGATGATCTTCTATCCGGCCGGCCAAGCCCTGCTGGTGATCCGGTTTACCACCCAAAAAGGGCGTTACTCCGTCACGAATGGCCGGCTGGTCGGGGAATTCGGCGGACGCGTCGGCCTCGACGGCACCTTCGACTTCACCAACGGATTACTCTCCATTCATCGCAGCAACGGCCGCGTCACCAAACTGGCGCGCTATTGACGATCGTTACCAGAGAACTTTTATTGCGTAGCGACGAAACTCCGGATCGGCCGTCACAATTGGAACGTCTTCGATCGTCGCCTGAGCGATGAGCAACCGGTCAAACGGATCACGGTGATGAAGCGGCAGCGACTCGCACGCTAAGGCGTGGGCAAGCGTGACCGGCAGCGACTCCATCGCATAATGCGCCATGCGGGTCGGTACGTAGACACTAGGCGATTCGGATAAACGCAACTTCCCCCTTTGCGTCTTGAGTACCAACTCCCAAGCGCTAACCACGCTTAGCAGCAACGTATTCGCAGGATCCGACAACAAAACCAGAGCCTTTTTCGAGAGTCGCGGACTGGCCTCGTTCCACCACAGGAACGTATGGGTATCAAGCAGGAGTTTCACTTGAGCCGGCTATCCACCCGATACCATTCTTCAAGCTCCCGCTCCGACATGACATCGAAATCGTCCGCCATCCAGATTTTGCCTTTGTCGATTCCCGGAACGCGCTTCTTCGCCACTTTCGGCTCAATCGGCGCTAAGCGCGCCACCGGCTTTCCCGCCTTAGCGATGATGATCTCTTCGCCCGCGCTCACTTGAGCAAGGAGCTTAGAGAAATGAGTCTTCGCTTCATGGACATTGACCGTGATCGCCATGAAGTCAGCATAACTTAGTCTAAGGACTAAGTCCATATAGTTAACCCTGGCGCTGGCTGCCACTGTCTGCAATAATCGGGTCCATGCCAAGGTTTGCGATGGCCGCATTGCTCACGCTGCTAGTCGCTTTCACTGGCCTAAACCTCTATGGGCGCTACAAGAGCCCCGAACCTCTTCCGCAATGGAAATGCGTGCTTGCTCCCAGCACGTGTCATGGAGAGGATCTGGACTTGCCCCCATTTTTGACACAACCAGTTAAGACTCAAAATCCATTCAAAGGAGAATTGAGTTATGGGATTGTCGAGAAGGATGTTCACCAAGGAGTTCAAGCTGGCCGCGGTCCAGCGGCTGGAGCGAGGGAGTTCGCTGGGCGAGGTAGCGCGTGCGCTGGAAGTGAACCCGAACGTGCTGCACCGCTGGCGGCGTGAGGTCCGGCAGGGGCCAGGCAACGTTTTTCCGGGTTCCGGGAAGCAGCGCTGGGCCGAAGGGCGCATCGCGGAACTGGAGCGCAAGATCGGCCAGCAAGCCCTGGAGATTGATTTTTTGAAGGGGTGCTTGCAGCGCATCGAGGAACAGCGGATGCTGCAGGCCGTGACTGGCAATCCGCCGTCTACCAAAAGGTCCAAGAAGAAGTGAAGACCGGAGGCAGACTCGTGGTCGAACGCATGGTGGAACTGGGCCGGGTTTCCCGGTCCGGCTTCTATCGCTTCGACCACACCGAGCCGGGCCCGGACCCGGATATGGCCTTGCGCGACGCGATTCAGAAGGTCGCCGTGGAGTGGCCCAGCTACGGCCGCCCGCGTATCACCGCCGAACTGCGCCGTCGCGGATGGAAGGTGAATCCGAAACGCGTCTACCGCCTGATGCGCGAAGACAACTTGCTGTGCCTGCGCCAGCGCAAGTTCGTCGTCACCACCGATTCCAACCACACCCGCAAGGTCTATCCGAACCTGGCGCGGGACATGATCCTGACGGCCACGGATCAACTGTGGCGGGCCGATATTACCTATATCCGGCTGCGTGACGAGTTCGTGTTCCTGGCGGTGATCTTGGACTCCTACTCTCGCCGCGTGATCGGCTGGGCGCTGGACCGCACCATGGAAGACGAACTCACGTTGACCGCGCTGCGCATGGCGCTATCGCGCCGCGTCGTCCAAGCCGGGCTGACGCATCACTCGGATCGAGGCTCCCAGTACGCCAGCAACGACTACACGGATCTACTCAAGGCCAACGGCGTCGCCATCAGCATGTCGCGCAAAGGCAACCCGTGGGACAACGCGGCCTGCGAGTCATTCATGAAAACGCTGAAATACGAAGAGGTGCTGCGCAACGAATACCGCGACTTGGCCGAGGCTCGCGCGTCCATCCGCGAGTTCCTCGAAAAAGTCTACAACCAAAAGCGGCTGCACTCGGCGCTCGGCTACCTGTCGCCAGCCGAGTTCGAAGCCAATCAAAAGGATGCCGCTCCGCGGCAGCTTTCTTTATGAGTTTTCCCAGGCATCGGGAAATCTTTCCATCCGATGGAGGCGCCAGTCTTGCGGCCAACGCCCCCGCTCATCGTCTGGATGAGTCTCCGGCTGGCTATTCCTTGGCGGGTTGCTCTCCAGCAGAGCCCGGAAGGTGTGAAAAAAACCTCGAACATTGTGGTTACGAATTGTTTCAGTCAGGTTATCTTCAGGAATGCCCTCCTCCGATTCGAAGCCTTCTCCCCGTTTGAAGTCCATTGATCGTAGGCAGATGCTCTTGCGCGCGATCGACGTTGATCAATTGATAGAGCCACAACATCCAGCTCGCGCCATTTGGGAACTGGTGGGCCGATTAAATCTGGACTCGTTCTGTGCGTCCATTCGTTCGGTCGAAGGTGGCGTGGGCCGTTGTGCCTTTGACCCGCATCTGCTCATTTGCCTTTGGATCTATGGCTACAGCCGCGGCATTGGATCGGCGCGCGAGATTTCCCGATTGTGCGACATGGATCCCGCGTTTCAGTGGCTCACGGGCATGGACACGGTCAATCATCACACTCTGTCCGATTTTCGGGTAGATCACCGAGAGGCTCTCGATGAGCTATTTACCCAAGTGCTCGGGTTACTCAGCCATGAAGGCCTGATCACACTCGAGCGGGTCATGCAAGATGGCACCAAGATTCGCGCCCGTGCACGGGGCAACAGTTTCACGAGAGAAGATCGTATTCGGGAACATCTCGACGTCGCACGTCAGCACATCCTAGAGATGGGGCACCCGGAACAGGACTCTACCGTGGATCGTCGAACCCAGGCACGCCTTCGTGCGGCACGGGAGCGAGTCGAGAGGCTGGAGCGAGCATTGGAAGAAGTCCAGAAGTTACGGGCTGCGAAAATGGAAGACAAGAAGGGCTACGAGCCAAAGGTGAGCACCACTGACCCTGAGGCGCGGATTATGAAAACCAGCGAGGGCGGGTACGCTCCCAGCTACAACGTACAGATTACGACGGATTCCCACGCGGGCTTGATCGCTGACGTACGCGTCACACAAGACGTCAATGACCGCTACCAGCTATTACCGGCGATGGAAGGCGTCGCAGCCCGCTGGCGCCGAAGACCGAAACAGGTGGTAGCCGACGGAGATTTTACAACCAACCTCTCCGTGATCCAGATGGCGGAGAGTGAGGTCGATTTCTTTGGCTCCTGGAATCCTGGGCCGGCGGCGAAGAAGCGAACTGAACCGGATTGGCGAGGCATCCATCCAGAGTTTCAACGGGATGCGTTCCATTATGACGTCGAACAGGACCACTACATCTGTCCAGCGGGCAAGCTGCTGCTGTTCGGCAAGGTAAATAAACTGCCGCATGGTGGCGAGGATCGCTTTTACAGGGCGAGCCGAACAGACTGCGGCCCTTGTGCACATCGCGAGCGTTGCTGTCCACACTACGCGACCCGAGGACGGATCCTCACGCATCGAATCGAACCGGCGGCAGTCACTGCTTTCAAGGCCAAAATGGAGACCGGGGACGCAAAGGCCATCTATAAACAGCGCAGCCAAGTAGCGGAGTTTCCGTTTGCCTGGATCAAAGAGAAGCTAGGACTGCGACGATTCCACGCATCAGGGTTGATTAAAGCGGGCATCGAAGCGCTGTGGGTATGCCTAACCTTTAACATTCAGCGATTGCTCAGTTTGCGGAGCGACCCGAAACCGACGCTAGCACAAGCCTAAGAGCCCAAGCTGAGGTATTCGGTCGGGTTGTCCCCGATTCCTTCTTGCCGGCAAACAGCTCGATTCGAATCCCAGTAACCCAGTTTTCTCCCTCCAACGCGCCGGTCGCTTGCGGCTGCACGATTCTTTCACACCTTCCCGCCTCCGCTTCACCAACCGGGCACCAGTATGCTGTAATGTCGTCTTGCCGGTCGAGAGATTTTCATCGAACGGTCAACTGTGTCTTAACTGTTTGTGTCAGTCGAGGGGGCAAGCGCAATCCCGCTCCCCCATACCCACGGCGACCTTAGTCGTTCCTCCGCTCCCGCTATACTAAAAGTCTCCCCCGGGTTTATATCGTATGGCGAACCCGTTCGTTCATCTTCACTGCCACACCGACTACTCGCTGCTCGATGGAGCCTGCGAGATCTCGCAGCTCATGAAAGTCGTCGCCGAGCAGAAAATGCCCGCCGTCGCCATGACCGATCACGGCAACCTTTTCGGCGCAGTCGAGTTCTACAATCACGCCAAGGACAACGGCGTCCACCCGGTCATCGGCTGCGAAGTTTACGTCGCGCAGCAGGGCATCGGCGTCAAGAGCGAATCCAACCGCTACAACCACCTGGTGCTGCTGTGCGAAAACCAGGAGGGCTACCGCAACCTCATCCAACTGGTTTCCACCGGCTACCTCGACGGCTTCTACTACAAGCCGCGCATCGATAAAGACCTGCTCTCGCGCCACTCCAAAGGCCTGATCGCGCTCTCCGCCTGCCTGCGCGGCGACATCAACGAAACGCTTCTGCAAGACCGCTACGAAGACGCGCGCCGCATCGCCTACGAATACACTGACCTCTTCGGCCCCAAGAATTTCTTCCTGGAATTGCAGGATCACGGCCTGGAGCCCGACGGCCGACGTCATGCCGCTGGTGCATCGCCTCGCGTCCGACACCGGCATCCCGCTGGTCGCCACCAACGATTCCCACTACCTGCGCAAGACCGACGCCCGCGCCCACGAAATCCTGCTGTGCATTCAGACCGGCAAGTCGATGTCGGATCTGAACCGGATGCGCTTCGAGCAGGAAGCCTTCTACATCAAGACCCGCGAAGAGATGATGACGCTCTTCGGCGAAGTCGAGCACGCGCTCGACCGCACCTGGGACATCGCGCAGCGCTGCCAGCTCAAGCTCGAAAAGGTCGCCGAGCCGTTCCCGCGCTTCCCGATTCCGCAGGATCACACCACCGACACCTTCTTCGAATACGTCGCGCGCCAAGGATTCGAAAAGCGCCGCGGACGCCTGGAAGCCTTGGCCGCGAAAGGCCGCCTGAAGCACGATCTCGCCGAATACGCCGAGCGCCTGGATCGCGAAATCAAGATGATCCAGTCGATGAAGTTCTCCGGCTACTTCCTGATCGTCTGGGATTTCATCCGCTTCGCCAAGCAGCGCAACATTCCCGTAGGCCCCGGCCGCGGTTCCGCCGCCGGCAGCCTTGGTCAGCTACGCGATGGAGATCACCGACATCGATCCGCTCGCCTACGGGCTGCTGTTCGAGCGCTTCCTGAATCCCGAGCGCATCTCCATGCCCGATATCGATATCGATTTCTGCACTCGCGGGCGCGGCGAAGTGATTCAATACGTCACTGAAAAATACGGGCGCGAGCAGGTGGCCCAGATCATCACCTTCGGCACCATGGGCGCGCGCGCCGCGATCAAAGACGTGGGCCGCGTGCTCGACATGGGATTCGCCGAAGTCGACCGCATCACCAAGCTGATCCCCACCATGCCTCTCAACATCAAGTTGAAGCAGGCCCGCCAGATGGAGCCGCAGCTCGACGAGCTGGCCCGCACCGATCCCAAAGTAAAAGAGGTTCTCGAAGTTGCCGAGCGCCTGGAGGGCATGGCGCGCAATGCCAGCGTTCACGCGGCCGGCGTGGTGATTTCGCCGCTGCCGCTGCGCGACATCGTCCCGCTCTACAAGACCAACAAAGACGAAATTGTCACGCAGTACGACATGAACGGTCTGGAAAAGCTGTCGCTCCTCAAGATGGATTTCCTGGGCCTGACCACGCTCACTATCATCGCGGATGCGCTGAAGCTGATCGACCGCCATCGCGGCGTGAAACTCACGGTCGAAGAGCTTCCCTTCGACGATCAGCAAACCTTCACACAGATTTTCAGCAAGGCGCTCACCAGCGGCGTGTTCCAGTTCGAATCCGCCGGGATGCGCGACGTCCTGCGCCGCTATCAACCCGACCGCATCGAAGACCTGATCGCCCTCAACGCCCTCTACCGCCCCGGCCCCATGGACATGATCGACGACTTCGTCGATCGCAAGCACGGCCGCAAGGAAGTGGTTTACGACGTCCCCGAGCTGAAAGAGATTCTGGAAGAAACCTACGGCGTCATGGTCTATCAGGAGCAGGTGATGCAGATCTCCAACCGCATCGCCGGTTATTCGCTGGGCGACGCCGATCTGCTGCGCCGCGCCATGGGCAAGAAGAAGGTCGAGGAGATGGCCAAGCACCGCGAGTTGTTCGTCGCCGGCGCAAAGAAGAACAACCATCCCGCCAAGAAGGCCGAGCGAATTTTCGATCAGATGGAGAAGTTCGCCGGCTACGGCTTCAACAAGTCGCATTCCGCTGCCTACGCGTATCTCGCCTACGTGACGGCGTATCTCAAAGCGCACTATCCCATCGAGTTCATGTCGGCCCTGCTCACGTCGGAAACCGGCAACACGGCGAAGGTGGTCAAATACATCAATGAGTGCCGCGAGATGCACATCCGCGTGCTCGCCCCCGACGTCAATTCCTCCGACCTCGATTTCACGCCGGTCGTTTCCGGACCCGACGAAGGCATCCGCTTCGGCCTCGGCGCCATCAAGAACGTGGGCGCGAACGCGGTCGAGTCCATCGCGAAAGCGCGCACCGCGGACGGACCCTTCACATCGCTCTACGATTTCTGCGAGCGCGTCGATCTGGGCGCGGTCAACCGCCGCATGATCGAGAGCTTCATCAAGGCCGGCGCCATGGATACGCTCGAAGGTACCCGCGCGCAGCAGATGGCGGTGATCGATAGCGCCATGGAAAACGGCACGCGCGTGTGGAAAGACCGCGCCAGCGGCCAGTCCGGACTCTTCGCGCTGCTCACCGCCGAGCAGCCCGCTGCCGAGCATCCTCTTCCCAAAGTCCCCGATTGGACCGGCCCCGAAAAACTCACCAGCGAAAAAGAGATGCTGGGCTTCTACATCACCGGCCATCCTCTCGATCAATATAAAGACAAGGTCGCCGAACTCGCCACCCACACGACATCGAATCTCGAAGGCCTGACGAAAGGCGCCGAAGTCGCCCTGTGCGGTATTCTCACCGCCATCGTTCGCAAGCGCACCCGCGAAGGCAAACCCTGGGCCGCGATGCAGATTGAGGACCTCGAAGGCTCCATCGAAGCCCTGCTGTTTTCGACGCAATACGAGCGCCTCAGCCCATCGCTCAACGAAGATAAAGCCGTCCTCATCCGCGGCCTGGTGCTGCCCGAAGAAAATGCACCGCCGAAGATTTCCGTGCAAGAGATTGTGCCGCTAGAAGTCGCTCGCGTCAATCATCCGTCGCTAATCTCAATTAAGGTTCCGGTGAACGGCGTGGGTTCTCCCGATTGCGCCGCCGCCCTCCAGACCCTGTTCCGCGCCAAGCCCGGCGACACGGAGGTCCGCCTGCGCCTCGAAAAACCCCGCGACTTCTCGGTTATCCTGGATGTGACCGTCAAAGTACGGCCGGACAAGGAATTCTGCGCTGAAGTCTCCCGCCTCTGCGGAGCCGAAGCGATGGAAGTTCTGGCCAACTGAGACGCGACCGCCGCTGTCGTTAATCTGAAATGGTTAATGTCTGAAATGGCTGACTCCCAAACTCCCCCACCCTCCAATCCCAGTTGGGATCGCGTGCTCTTGGCGCGCCATCCCAAGCGTCCGCATTCGCTCGATTACATCCAGCGCCTTTTCACCGATTTCCACGAGATCCACGGCGACCGTTTCTTCGCCGACGATCACGCCATGATTACCGGCATGGGCTGGTTTGACGAGCGCCCGGTCATGGTGATCGGCCAGCAAAAGGGCCGCGACACGAAACAAAAGGTTTTCCGCAATTGGGGCATGCCCAAGCCCGAAGGCTACCGCAAGGCCCTGCGTGCAATGGAACTGGCGGCCAAGTTCTGCGCGTCCGATCATTACATTGATCGATACGCTCGGCGCATATCCCGGCCTTGACGCCGAAGAGCGCGGCCAAGCCGAAGCCATCGCCTATAACCTGCGTGAAATGTCGCGGCTAGGTGTCCCGGTGATTGTCGTCGTGATCGGCGAAGGCGGTAGCGGAGGCGCGCTGGGCATAGCCGTCGGCAATCGCATATACATGCTGCAGAACTCCTGGTATAGCGTCATCTCGCCCGAAAGCTGCGCCGCCATCATCTATCGCGATTCGGCCCGCGCCCCCGAAGCCGCCGCCGCATTAAAGATCACCGCTCCGGATCTACTAAATTTAGGCCTGATCGACGGCATTATTCCCGAGCCCGGTGAAGGCGCGCACACCGATCCCGATGCCGCCGCCGAAGCCGTGCGGATCACGTTGCGCGCCAGCCTCACCGAGCTTTCCAGGATGACTCCGAAGCAGCTCATCGACGACCGCTACGATAAGTTCCGCAAGATGGGCTCGTTCTTCACCGAGACTGCGGTGGTGGGGCGCTAAACTTATGCCGAAAAAGCCGGTTCTGGTCGGTATCGCTATTGTCCTGGTCATTCTGGGCGTCATCGTTTACTCCAGCTTCAACCTCGCCAGCCATCGCTACGAAGCCTGCATGACTTTCGGCGGACAGACCAATTGCCGCATCGCGTCCGGCTCCACTGAACAATTTGCGATGCGCACCGCCATCTCCAACGCCTGCGCCGGCATCGCTTCGGGCGTCACCGATTCCATCGCCTGCGAGCAATCGCAGCCCACCAAGCTCACCAAGCTAAAATAGAAGTTGGGCGACATCGCCGCAACAGTTGTTCCTGTGGGTGTCGCGCGGCACAAAACTCCGCGGTGGGCCAGCGAAGCGCTCCGCTAGTGGGCCGGCCGCTCACCGCCGCGTATGGGATGAGTCCGTGGAATAAATTCAACGTCGGTTTTTCGGTGGAGGAATTTCCCCAGAAAACCTAAACTGCTTTCATGCAAGCAACTGCCATGACCGCACAACCCCTGTTACCGCCGCGCGCCGAGATGGAGCGAGCCTTCCTCGCCTCCGACTCCACCTATAACGGACTGTTCTTCACCGCCGTCCGCACCACCGGCATCTTCTGTTTGCCCGCGTGCCCGGCCCGCAAGCCGCTCCCGAAAAACATCGAGTTCTTCGCCACCGTCAAAGACGCCGTGTTCGCCGGCTACCGCCCGTGCAAGCGCTGCCGCCCCACGGAATCCTCCGCGCCCGAGTGGGTGCGCAGCCTGCTCGAGACCGTCGATCAAAACGGCGGCGCCCGCATCCGCGAATCGAGCCTGCGCGATATGGGACTCGAAGCCGCCCGCGTCCGCCGCTACTTCCTGCGCGAATTCGGCATGACCTTCCAAGCCTACTGCCGCGCCCGCCGCCTGGGCCAAGCCTTCGTGAGCATCCGCGACGGCGCGCCCATCGACGACGCAGTCTTCGACTCCGGCTTCGATTCGCACAGCGGTTTCCGCACCGCCTTCGCGCGCCTGTTCGGCAAGCCGCCCGGGCAAATCGAAAATGGCGATTGCATCCGCCTGGCATGGATAGAAACGCCGCTAGGCCCAATGGTGGCCGGCGCAACCTCCGAAGGAATCTGTCTGCTGGAGTTCAGCGACCGCCGCATGCTCGAAGCGCAATTCGACCGCATCCGCCGCCGCTTCGCGATCCCCATGGTCCCCGGCGAGAGCGATCTCCTGCGGCAGCTACGCACGGAACTGGCCGAATACTTCGCCGGCGGTCGCCGCGAGTTTCACGCTGCCTCTCGTCTACCCCGGCACAGAATTTGAACAGCGCGTATGGAACCAACTGCTCGCCATCCCCTACGGCGAGACGCGTTCGTATCAAGACTTAGCGCGCACCCTGGGACAGCCGGGAGCCTCGCGCGCCGTGGGCCGCGCCAACGGCATGAACCGCATCGCGATCCTGATCCCGTGCCATCGCGTGGTGAACCAGAACGGGGAACTGGGCGGATACGGAGGCGGCCTGTGGCGCAAACGAATCTTGCTGGATCTCGAAAAAGCCAAAAAAGAAAAAGAGGACGGAGCCTGATTTCCGCGGCGCCGCAGCCCTAAGGGCCGGAGCTTACGCCGCTTTTTCGACTTTGCCGTTCTTAATGCAGGAGGTGCACACGCGAATGCGCTTCGGCGCGCCCTTCACCACCGCGTGGACTTCCTGCAAATTGATGTTCCAGCGCCGCTTCGTCAAATTGTGAGCGTGGCTCACCCGGTTGCCAAACTGGGGACCGCGCCCGCAAACATCACACACCTTCGCCATCTAGATACTCTCCTGCTGATTTGCTTTAGCTAGTTTACCACTATTTCGGAAGCGGACGCAGGCGTAAACCGCCGCACCACGACGGCCGGACCTGCCTACTTCCTCTCCTCTCTTGCCTTCTGAACAGGATCACCCTCATCGGCATCCCAGGTGCCCGAGCGGTGCCGGTTTCCCAGGAAATAATCCTCAAGTGATTGATTGCAGACTGCCATTTCAGGATATAATCGTGGCAATTTAGCCATGTCCCCAAAATGGCCAGCCGGGAGCGCTATGAAGGCAGTTTTGCTCTTTGCTCTTCTATTCGTTTCCCTCGGATTCCTTCTAATTCCCTATGCTGGGCTTCAAGCCGACGAAATGCTTTTCGCGGGCCCGTTCCACGGCGCGGCAACTGGAGTCTTTGACGACTCACTTGCTTCATCATGCCATTCCTCTCATGCAGTTGTCTTATCTGGGAGCACTGAAGACGCTCGTGTATTGGCCATTATTTTGGATTCGCACTGCCAGCGTGTACGCCATTCGTCTTCCCATGGTTCTGGCAGGAGCCATCACCATCGTCATTTTCTACAAATGGGCAGGATTATTCGCCGGCCCGCGCGGCGCCTTACTCGCGGCGCTGCTGCTTGCCACCGACCCGGCATTCCTGCTGACCGATACCTTCGATTGGGGCCCGGTCGCCTTACAGCACCTGCTGGTGGTCTCCGGCTGCTTCTTGATCGCTCGCGGACGCTGGTCCTGGGGAGCTTTCCTGTTCGGCCTCGCGCTCTGGAACAAAGCAATCTTCGCCTGGACGTTGGCGGGGCTTGCACTGGCTACGCTGTTGGTATTCCCGGCGGCCGTTCGCGCTGCCCTTGCCGGCCGCCGCCGCTGGACTCGGGCGCTCTTGGCCTTCGCCTTGGGAGCCCTTCCCTTGCTGTACTTATAACCTAAAACATCCCAACTCAACCTTGGGAGACAATACGCATTTCTCTTTCGAAAACTTCCCCGTTAAGTACCAGGAGTTGAAGGGCGGCTGTCGATGGTTCGGGCCTGTTCGGTTTCATTGTTGCTCCCGATTCGGAGAAGAATAGCCGGGAACCACAATCGCCTCAAGGTCGCGCCGCTTCGTGGATTTCCGATCGTCTGGGCCGTCACGAGAAGGATCTCATGCCTTATGCGATTCTCATCGCGCTCTCCACTGTTTTTCTATGGTGGCGCTCTCCTGGACGTCGTGCAGCTCTGTTTGCCGCCGTCTGTGGCGGCGTGTATTTTCCTTGCCATGGCCATCACGCGCAATGCCGGCACCGGGATTCATCACACTGTGCTGGTTTTGCCCATGCCGCAATTATTGGTGGGGAGCGTATTGGGCGCCCTTCCCTGGCGCTGGCTGCGAGTGGGGTTGGCCTCGCTCCTGATCGGCTCTAATCTATTAGTCGTCAACCAGTACATCACCCAGTTCGAGCAGAATGGTTCCAGCGGGAGTTTCACCGACGCCACAAATCCCCTTGCCGAATCGCTCGCACCGACGTCCGGCGAAAACATTCACTTCATCGACTGGGGAATACGTGAACCCGTCGATTATCTATTACGAGGCCGTTCGAACCTGAGCGAATCTTTTCCTCTCTTGATCCAAGCCACACCCGATCCTGAACAGCGCCCAAGATTGACGCCATGGTCCTGGACCCCAACGCCGTATTTGTGGACCACATGCCCGCCCTCGAAGAGTTCCGCGGAGTAGGCGCGCACCTCGACGCAATCGCCCGTTCGGACCGATACCAGAGAATACCAATTCGGACCGTAACCGATCGCAACGGGAGGGCCGTATTTCAGGTCTTCCGCTTCCAACCTGCGGCGGCCGGTCCTTCCAACGCGACGACCTCTGGCCCTTCGCGCCCACCGCACCCCTAAACACGAAAGGCCGGACCTTGCGGCCCGGCCCTCGATAACATCGGCGCATCTGATGGTTCAAGCGCTTTCGCCGCCTTGTAATGGGCCATGATTTCGTTCATCTGGTCCTTGACGCGAAGCTTCAGCTTCTTGATGCGATGCTCTTGCACCTCGTCTTCCGGTGTCACATGCGGCTTCGCTTCAATAGCATCCAGCAGCCGGTCGTACTCGGCGTGCTGGAAGCAGCGAACCGCACGATCAGGAGGTGTCTAAGATCGACGCCTGGATTCACTGAATGACTATTGGTCATGCGATTGCACTCCAGCCGACCATGCAGCTCTCGTTCCTTCTCGCATTCTCGACGTCACTTTTCGCTCAATCTGTTGAGGTCGGGGTCGTAGGCGGGATTCCGCTCACGCATGATTTTTCAACCTACACGCTTAATTTGAGCGGATCTCCCGGACCATGTGGCTCTTGCGCCACGCAGTTGACGCTACCTTATGTTGTTGGTCCTGCGGTCCAAGTTCACCTCTGGCGGCCGCTCTATTTCGATGCCCAGGCGTTATACAGCCATGCGCATTACATGCTGGACTTTTCCTTGCCCGGCGAGAACTTGCTCCAGGGAACCGACCATCACGTAGATCGCTGGGAATTCCCGTTGCTCCTGAAAATGCGGCTCCCGGCATGGCATCAGGTGAGTCCATTTTTCGCCGCCGGTGTGTCATTTCAATACAATCACGATTTCCAGATAATCGTCCCGCTTCCGGGCGTAACCTCCGGCACGGGGCGCATTGTAGATTCAGCCATCGGCCCGGCGTTCGCGGCCGGGGCTAGTTTTGGTTCGCACTGGATTCGGCCAACGGTGGAAGTCCGATACACCCGCTGGGCCGAGCCTGCGATCAATGCGAGCCTTAACGCCGGGATCACGCTGCGATCCAAGCAGGATGAAGCGCAGGTTTTGGTCGGGCTAATGTTCGGAGCGGGTAGAAGCCAACCCGGCTCGTCCGGAGTGCTGGAAGGCCCGTTGAGCCGCCGGAGAGTTTCAGTGGGTATGAAGGGCGGCCTTCTTTTCAATGAATTCTCGACCCGCGAGAATATCGGGAACACCTATCCATTCACTCACTGCTTCGATTGTGGAACTGCTAGATCCCCACCTTATATTTTTGGTCCGGCGTTGGAAGTTCGGATCGTCGGCGGCCTCTCTACCACTGCGGAGGCACTTTATTCCCGCGCGGATTACGACCACACCAGTTTTATTTCGGAGCTCTCCTCGGGCTTCTTGGACTCTGAAGAAAAGCATGCGGTGGATCGCTGGGAAGCTCCGCTTCTCTTAAAGTACGCCTTCAAGATGCGGGCACTGACGCCCTTCATCTCGGCCGGCGCGTCCATCCAGTATGATCGCGAGCGCCGAGTGCAGGCGCTCTATGCTCAGTATTGCTTTACGTGCAGTGGCAGGAATGGTTTGGACCCTGGAGTGTCCAAGATTACGTTAGATCATACCACTGGGCCGCCGATCGGCTCTCTTGTCGTGGGCCCCACCGCCGGCACTGGCGCAAGCTTTAGCGTAGGACGAATTCGACCGTCCATCGAGGCCCGCTACACCTACTGGTTGGATCGGCCGATCGCGGTCTATCCACCTCCGCCCCAGCTTGTCCTGCCGGTACCCGTCTATCAGCCCACCATCGCTTCGTCGCACAGCCAAATTCAACTCTTAGTCGGAATCATGTTCTAGTCGGTCATGCGGTCCCGCGTGCCCTAAATACGAAAAGCCGGACCTTGCGGCCCGGCCCTCGCTAACATCAGCGCATCTGATGGTTCAAGCGACTTTCGCCGCCTTGTAATGGGCCATGATTTCGTTCATCTGGTCCTTGACGCGAAGCTTCAGCTTCTTGATGCGATGCTCTTCGCACCTCGTCTTCCGGGGTCACATGCGGCTTCGCTTCAATAGCATCCAGCAGCCGGTCGTACTCGGCGTGCTGGGCGACCAACTGGCGGAACTCTTCGCTGGTCGCCATCAAATGCGCTTTCAATTCAGTTTGTGCCTGCTCCATTGAACGCCCTCCTAAGGGTTGAAGTAACTTAGCGGCACCATGACAATATCATGAATCAAAACTCATGACAATCCCCGGCTCGACGGGATTGCTATAGTACGATTCGCGCGTCCCGGCCCTGCGAAAACCTGCGCTTTCATAAAGCTTGATGGCGCTGGAGTTGGACGCGCGCACCTCCAGAAACCACTGCATTTTCGCTCTCTGCAGCTCGGTTTCGAGCAGCTGGCGGGCCACGCCCGCCGCCTCTCCGCGGGGTCCACCGCCAGATTCAGGATCTCGCGCTCGTCCTCCGCGACTTGCGCGAACAACCAGGAATCCCAGCACCCGCCCGCCGCTCATCGCGACCGAACATTCGTAGTCGAGATAACTGGCCGGGCTCCCATTGCGACGCTTCGGGCGACGCTTCCTGGATCGCGGCGATTGCCGCCAGGTCATCCGCCGTCGCCGCGCGCAGTCTCATCGCGTACTCGCTCTCAATATCGCGATGCCCGCCAGCGGCATCACCGATAGCACAACGCAAACCATCGGGAATCCGAAGTGGTCCACCATCGAGCCGATCAGCGGCGAGAGCACCGTCTGCATCAGTCCATAGGATGCAGTCAGGATGGAGACGCCGAAGGCCGCATGGCCCGCGCCGAAAAAGTCGATGGGCATGGCGTAGAGATTGGTCGAAATCGCCAGGCACCAGAAGAAGCTGAAGCTGATCAGAGCCGCGGCCAGCGCAGGCGTTGGCATCAGCGGGACCGCAGCAGTCAGCAGCAGCACCGCCGCCGCCAGCCAGCAGATGCGCAGCCGCGCCCGCAGCACATCGGAACCATGTCGGATGGATCCGGAACGCCATCCACCCGCCCGCGAAACCGCCCAGCGTGGCGAACACCGGAGGAATCCACGCGAAGTGTTCGTTCGCTTGGATCTCCGTCAAGTGATGTTGCTCGACAAAGTACAGCGTGGTCCAGTTCGTCCAAAGCGTATACAGCGTCATCACCAGTGCGTTCGCGGCCGCCAGCCCCCAGATGCGGCGGTCTCTTAAAATCGTTGCGACGCCTCCGCGCGCCGTGGCCGTTTCCACCGGCTTCGCGGGAAATCTTGTCGCCGTCGCCCACCACACCGGAATCCAGACGAACCCCAGCGCGCCGCACACCACGAACACGCTGCGCCAGCCATACACCGGAGCCATCACCGCCACCATCAGCGGCGCGGCGATGCTGCCGATCGTGATGCCCACCTGATTCAGCGCCGTGCCGAAAGCGAACTCGCGCGGTTGCAGATACACGCCGTTGGCTTTGCCGGCGCACGGAATGCCGGCCGCTTCGCCGATCCCCAGCACGGTGCGCGACGCCAGCAATCCGCCGAACGATCGCGTCAATCCCGTCGCCATCCCGGCCAGCGGACCACACCGCCATCGAGACCGTGATGCCCGCGTTCAATCCCACGCGATCGATGAACCAGCCCGCCACCGGCGCCGTCAGCGCGTAGACGATCGAGAACACCGAAATCACGCCGCCGTACTGGGTGTTGGAGAGATGAAACTCGCTCTTGAGCGTGGGCGCAAGCGCCGCCAGCAATAGCCGGTCCAGATAATTCAAAGCGGTGGAAAGAACGAAAACACTGAGGACCAGCCACCGCAGCCGGCTCGCCATTACGGGAACTTGACCACCAGGATGTCGCCCATCGTTCCGAAGCTTCGCGTCGGCTTTTCCATCGTGCTGGACTTCGATCTTTCGCGCCGGCTTCTGCACGCCGCAGCCAAACTCGGCTTGGCCGGAATCGGCCGCCACCGTAAGCTGCTTCGGATCGCGAATCAGCAGGCGGATGGGAAAACCAGCCTGCTGGATGGTCAAGCGCAACGGTCCCCCGTTGAGGCATTCCACGCGCGTGAGCGTGCCGGAAACTTTTTGGCCGGTGGGATCGCCAAACCACGGCACCGCGCCTTTGACGTTCCCGTGGTTCGGCGGCCAGGCGCTGGTTGGCGGCCTGCTCCACTGCGTGAATCTCCGCCGCCGCGTTATCTTTCACGCGCTGCAGGTCGCGAGCCTCTTCGTCCAGCTGCCGGCGTTTTTCGGCGGCCTCAAACTCGGCCCGGCTCTCTTCCAGATTCAATTTGGCCTGATGAATCCGCGCCTTCTCCTCCGGACTCCCGGCCGCGCGCTCCGCTGCGGTCCAGGATTTCTCGGCGTCGGCGAACAAGTTGGCGGCGGCCTGCGAAGTAGCCAGCGTCTGCCAATAGATCGCGTTGCGCGGAGCCAGCGTGGCGGCCATCTTCAGTTGCGCGATCTTGCGCGCTGGATCGCTCTCCAGCGCCGCGGCCTTGAAATGCGGCTCGGCCCACTTCGGGTTCGCGCGGCTCGCCAGTTCCAGCGCGGGCAGCGTGTTCTTCGCCATCAACCCTCGCGGACTATCGGGAGGAAAGCTCTTGCCCTTCGCGTCCAGCTCCGCCAGCAGCGCATCGACTGTGGCTTTGTCCAGGTTCTTCTCGATGAAGTCGCGATTCGGATTCAGCGCCCTTCCGTTCACCGGCGCGGCTTCAAACTTCCCGGCCTTCAGATACGCCTCGGCCTGCGCCGCCAGCTTCGCCGCGTTCATGTCGAAGGCGTTGCGCGCCGCCTGATCCTCTTCGCCGGCGTTCTGCATATTGTTGATGTAGGTGCGCAGCTTGCCGCTATATTCGGGCTGCGTCGCCAGCATTTGCAGCTTGGCCCAGCCGCGCAAGCGTTCTCCCGTTAGCTCGCCGGCCGGAAGCGGCGCGCCGATTTTCACGCGCGTCGCATTCACGTCGATGGTGGAAAACAGATCGCAGATTCCATCCTCGATTTGATCCGGCATGCGGCCCGCGTTGTCGTCGAGCAGGCGCCGCGTGATCGCGCGCAGCAGATCGCGGGGCAGCGCCACATCCGCCGGCCACGCCGCCAGTTCCGCGGACCCGCCATCGGTCAGCGCTTGCGGGAGCGCATGCGGGCCGTATTGCTTCTGATTCGCGAACAGCACCAGATCGATCGGCCAGACCGTGGTCAGATCGTTCTTGCCCAGCAGTCCTCCCAGTACGAAGCGGATCTGTTCCAACTGCGTGAGCCGTTCCCGCGCCACGCGATCTCCCGCGTCGCTAAAGATGTGGAGCGGCCCCGAGCGATACTCCACCCAGTCCGCCGCGAACGCGGGCGCGGCCAGCAAAGCAAGCGTGAGGATCCGCCGGAACACCTGCTTATATCATCACAAAAAGAAACGCGGCGCCCGGCCTTTGCCGTGGCGCCACTAAATAAGGACTTCGTGCGCCTCAGAACGAAAAGCGCGCCGAGATTTGCAGTTGCCGCGGCGCGTAAATCGCGCTGGTGGTCTGCGTGGTCGTCGGGAAGGCTGGATTAGGCACCACGCAGCCATTAGTATGCCCCGAGCACACTCCTGATCCCGCCGCGCTGTAGCTGAATGCGTTGGGCGGCGAACCCGGGCCGACGTTGGTGATGAGCGGATGATTGAACAGGTTAAACGCTTCACCCACCAGAGCGAGCCGGTATCGCTCCCGCACGCGGAACTCGCGCGCGATTCGGAAGTCCGTGTTGTAGAGGTTCGGCAGATAGTAGCTGTTTCTCGGCAGGAACGGCACGCGCCCTCCCGTGGCGCTCGCCGAAGTGCCGATTTCGGCTCCCGTGAAGCCGCCATCGACGCCGCCGGAAGGATAGCTGCTGGTGTATTCGGTGAGCGGCTGGCCCGACGCCATCGTGACGATGGCCGCAAAGTTAAAGCCGTTCAGGAGCAGGCGAGTCGCCTTGTTCGAGATACGGCTGAAGGGCGGCGAGTACACCACGCTTCCGACGAAGCGGTGCCGCTGGTCCATGTCGGAAGTCCCGTACTCGAGCTTCTTGTTATACGGGTCGAGCGCGACATCGGTGCCAAAGAAGGTGCCGAACTGCCCGGAAGTCTGCGCGCCATCCACCGCCCGGCTCAAGGTGTAATTCAGAAGGAACTCGACTCCATGGCTCACGTTCTTGCGCAGCGTGAGCACCATCGAGTTATACCAGGAGTTCACGTCGCTGGTGCCCAGTTGAATCACGCCCGTCGTGGGATTCAGACGGGTGGTGTAAAACGGCTCCGTGAAGGTGCTCTGCGTCACCCCCGCGGAATTTACCACGTCGTAGCTCTTGGTGGTGGTCGCTCCCGCCACGTTGCCGTCGGTATAGATCGGCAGGTGCAGGGCGCGGCTGAAAACGTAGGCGGCCGTGAAGCTCATATTGCCGAACACCTGCTTTTCAAAAGTCACGTCGCCTTCGTGCACCAGGGGTTCCACAAAAGTAGGAGACAAACCGTGTACGATTTGGCCTGCCTGGGGCGGCGCAATCGCTGTAATCTGCGGCGTCAGCGCGCCCGCAAACGGAGCGGCCATAAGCGGCGCCGTGGGGTTGAAGATCACGTTCGGGAACGTCAACCCGGGAATCTGCGACGGGGTCAGCGAGTACGTCTGCTGGAACACTCCGTTCTCCACCCGGATGTTGTACCATGTGCTGCCCGGCGTGTTCGCGTAAAACATTCCGTAGCCCACGCGAAGCACCGAACTCTTTCCCATTTGCCAGGCCGCTCCAATTCGGGGAGCAAAATTGTTGCTGTCGATGTTAATCTTCGAACTGTAAAGCGTGGTTAACGGCGTGTTCATGTTGGGCCTGGGCGGTTGCGGAACCAGTTGAATGTCGTAGCGCAGACCCAAAGTGAGGGTTAGGTTGTTGCGCACCTTCCAGGTGTCCTCGGCGAACCCAGCCAAATCCTTCATCCAGAAGTCGTCCTTGCCCTTACCCGTAATCGGATCGGTGGCCATCGTAAATTGCGTCCAGTGACGCCCGGTTTGGCCGTCGCCCAAATTGGTCCCGGTGATGTCGGCAACCCAATTGGCGAACCCCTGCTGTACGCTTCCCGAATAAGTGTATACGCCGCCGCCGTAAAACAGATTAATCATGATCTCGTGGATGAGATTAAAGTCGAAACCTGCCTTGAACGTGTGGGTGCCGTGCGTCATCGAAAGAGTGTCCGCCAACTGAATGCGATGCTCGTCCGGCTCCGCGATCCTGGGCAAAGCATTGGGCGTGCCGTATTGCGCGACGTTGAGGCTGGCGATGGTGACCCCGGGAGGTCCGGAGTTCGTCCCGGTGACTTCGAGATCGCGGCCCCATTGAAAGCGGGCGTTGTTTATGATCGAGCTGGTTAGGATTGTGTCCCAATTCGTAATAAAGATCCGCTCGTGGGTAACGGATGCGCCGTTGTCGGTCGGCGAGTAGTTTGAGTATGTGTTGCCGGTCCGATACGCGTTGGCTGCATGGAAGTCCACCAGGTCATAAGAAGACGCGATGCGATTCTTGGAGTTCATCTGGTAATCCAGCTTGCCGAAGCCGGTATCCTGCACAAAAACGCGGGGCGCCGCGCCAGCCTGCGACGCCAGAAAGTTGTTGGCGGCCGTGCACGCCGCCGCGGCCACCTGCACGGGGCAGGCCAGCGGATAATGAACCGTGCTGGTGTAAATCACGGGGCTGTCCTTGCGCGAACCATCGTAGGTGCCGAAGAAGAATAGCTTGTTCTTGATAATCGGCCCCCCGAAGCTGCCGCCGAACTGCTGCTGCTGTTTAACCGGCTGCGTGTAAATCCCCTGCGCTTTGCCAATTGGATCGAGCGCATTCCACTTCGGATAGCGCAGGTAATAGAAAAGATCCCCATGAAACACATTGGTGCCGGACTTGGTCACGGCGTTGGTGATACCGCCAGCCGCGCCTCCCATCTCCGCGCTGTAATTCGCCGTGCTGACCGAGAATTCCTGGACCGAATCCTGACTATACACATAGGCGATCCCGGTGGCCCGTCCGCGCGTCTCCGACCACAGCGATACGTTATTGTTCGCGCCATCCACGGCGGTGGAGTTGTACAATCCCGAGATACCGCGGTAGCTGATCAGGCCACTATCGCCGTCGGTAGTCGCATTAGGTGTGAGCAACACGAAATTCTCCCAGCGCCGCCCGTCAATGGGCAGATTCGCCACAAATCCGGCGCTCACTACCTGGGATACGTCGGTCTTCTGCATGTCCACAATGGATTGCTCGCCCGTCACCGTCACCGTCTCCGTGGTGGTTTGCAGCGGCAGCGCAATATCGGCCGTTAGCGTTTGTCCTACCTGCAGCGTGAGATCCTTGCGAAGTACCGTGCCGAACCCCGTCTTGCTGGCCGTGATTTCATACGCTCCAGGGGGAAGAAATGGAGCAACATAAATGCCCGCTCCATTCGTCGTTAAGGAAACCGTAGCTCCCGGTATTGACATTTTTGAGGTCCACCATGGCGCCCGGCACGACGCTCCCGGCGGGATCGGTCAATGTGCCGGCAATGGTGCCCGCGCCGCTGTTCTGCGCGAAAACAGCACTCGCGAAGAGCGCCATTGTTAACATCCAGATCCCGGCAAAATACACTAAATCATTGAGTTTAGATACAGGTTTCATGTTGACTCCGTTAACGCCGTTACTTAATGAAGCCCAAGACTGACAGGTTCTTAGGAACTACTTGATGGACCCGAGGGAATTACTTCCCTAAGGATAAGCAATTCGGGGAGCGCTTGCAAATGAATATTTCATTTCGAAGACGAGAAATTCCCCGCCCAATGGAGCCCGCCCCTGCCGCCCCGATCAACTGTGACACTCTAATAGTTCAGGCCCTCATTCATGGCAGAGACATCCTTTTCCAAAGACAAGATGAAAGTCGTTCTGTTCGAAGGCGTCCACGCCAGCGCCGTCGATGCTTTCCGCTCGGACGGCTATTCCAATATCGAGATTCATCAAAAAGCGCTGCCCGAACCGCAGCTCATCGAGGCCGTTCGCGACGCTTACATCGTGGGCATCCGCTCGGCCACCCAGTTGACCCACAACGTGCTCGAATCCGCGCGGCACCTGATTGCAGTCGGATGCTTCTGCATTGGCACCAACCAGGTTGCCTTGGCGACGGCGCAAGACCGCGGCATTCCCGTCTTCAACGCGCCTTTTTCGAACACCCGCAGCGTGGCCGAGTTGGTGCTGGCAGAAATCGTTCTGCTGATGCGCGGCATTCCGGCGCGCAACGCCGCGGCTCATCGCGGCGAATGGATCAAGAGCGCGGCCGGCTCGCGCGAAGCCCGCGGCAAAACGCTGGGCATCATCGGCTACGGTCACATCGGCACCCAGATCGGCGTACTGGCCGAATCCCTGGGCATGCAAGTCGTGTTTTACGACATCGAAATGAAACTGGCGCTCGGCAACGCCCGGCCCGTGCCGACCATGCAGGCGCTCCTCGAAATCGCCGACGTCGTTACGCTGCACGTCCCCGAAACTCCGCAGACCAAGAACCTGATCGACGCCTCCGCGCTGGCGCACATGAAGCCCGGCGCCAGCCTCATCAACGCCTCGCGCGGCCACGTGGTCGATATCGACGCGCTGGTCTCCGCGCTCGACGCGGGACGTCTCAGCGGCGCAGCCATCGACGTTTTCCCCAAGGAGCCCAAGAGCAACACCGACACGTTTATCTCTCCTCTCCGCGGCCGCGATAACGTGATTCTCACGCCCCACATCGGCGGCAGCACGCAGGAAGCGCAGCACGATATCGGACTCGAAGTCTCCAGCAAGCTGCTCAAGTACAGCAACAACGGATCGACTCTCGGAGCCGTCAACTTTCCCGAAGTCTCGCTGCCCGCCTATCCCGGGCAGCACCGCCTGCTGCACATCCACCGCAATCAGCCCGGCGTGCTGTCGGAGGTGAACGCCGTGTTCTCGGAGAAGCGCATCAACATCACCGGCCAGTTCCTGCAGACCAATGCCCGCATCGGTTACGTGGTGATCGACATCGAAGCGCCCGAGCGCGCCGTATCGATGGCGCTCCGCAAACGCCTCGATCAAGTGGCCGGCACCATCCGCACCCGAATCCTCTATTGATCCCCTAATTGCGCCCGACGTGCGGCGCGATGATGTGCACTACCCAGTAAGGCGTTGCAGTCAGCGGGTCCGGTTCAAACCAGCCGCTGCCATCGGCGTGCAGAATCTCGAAAAAATATTGCAGGTCCCAATTGCCGGTGATGTCGCTGGCCGGAATGGTGAAGCTGACCTCCGGCTTCGCCGCCACTTCCAGCACCTGCGTCGCCGCCGCCGGATCGGTGGGCCGGTAATGCAGACGCACCGCGCTTACCGTTTTCGGCTGCGCAATGTGGAGTGTCAGTGTCAGCGGCTGTTCTGACGGAGCCGACGCCGGCGGATTGTGCGTCCACGAAGATGGCGCTGGCCGCGCCCCTCTCGCCAAAACTGGAAGATCTCCGGCCGAGCGCAACTGTGCCGCTTGCTCCCGCGCGAGGCCCGCGAGCAGCCGCAGATCCGCGCCAGCCGCCGGCTCGATTTGCGCGGCGGCAGAGTCCAGCCGTTCCGCGATCTCGGGCGGCGTGAATTTCGCGGACGCGATATGCTTCTCGCGATCGTGCGCCGCCTCCGCGGCCGACGCCACATATTCCGATCCTCCCAAGTTCGATTGCTGCGCCGCTGCGATCCACAACCCGACCTCGCGTGCTGCCCGAAGCTCGGGCTTGGGTTTTCGGATCATAACTGAGCCGCCCCATCACTTCATAGAACAACGGGTGCGCCTCGGCATCCGCCGCGTCGATAGGTGGCACGACTTCGAAACTCGGCGGCCACGCCGCTGCCGGACGCAACACCGGAATTCCGCTCGCCAGCGCTTCCTGCAACACTCCCGGCTGTGCTGTCGCGCCATCCAGATCCAGCGTGACCCTGCGGCCCGTCACTCGCAGCGCGGAAAATACCGCGTCTTGCCCGGCGGAGCCTTCGAGCGCCACTCCGCGCACCGCGGGACAGAGGATCAGCATGTGCGCCAGCTCCTCCGCGCTGGTATCGCCCGCTACAGCCAGCGTGAAGTCGATTCCATACTCCGCCGCGGTATGCGACAGAAGCTTTGGCAAACCGTACGGCGCCTCGATCCGCTGAAACACGACATGCACCCGGTTAAAGCGATTCCGCGCCAGCATGCGGAAATACGAATCCCAAAACTCCTCCGGTGCTTTTTCCAGATCCGCGTTCAACACGATTCGAACGCCGCGCAGCGAAGCCGCCGGGTTGCCGATGGTCTTGGTAAAATGTCCGGTCGCGCGAATCTGCTCGGCCGCTTCGAGCAGTCCATACATCAGCCCGCGCAGATCGCCGCCAGTGATGTGCGCCCCGCCGACCGAATAGGGTTCGATGCGAAAGGTATCGGGCGCATCCAAATTCAATTCCACCTGATTCTTCCATTTAAGCTTGTGCTCGGCCATCGCCGAGTCCAATTCGGCTTGCGCAAATTCCACCGGACCGGCCGCCGCCAGCGTGGATAACAAAATCAGGCTACTGAGTAACCGCACTCCAGCCTCTCCGCGACAAATCGTAATAGATCACCGCGCCGCCCGCCACGCCGCACGCCAGCAGCCCCACTCCCAACCAGGTTTCATGCAGTAATAGTTTTCCCGTGCCGAACAGGACGCCATAGATCAGCACCATTCCCGCGATCCAGTCCACTGCGTTCGCACCGAGATCCTTCACCGGTTTTATTTCGGGCGCGAGAGCCGCGATCGGCCTCCACCCGGCCACCGACGGCCGCGTGCGCCGATAAAAGGCCACCAGCACATCCCGTGGCTCGGCCGGCGTGAGGAACGTCACTGTCAGCCACACCGCCGTGGTGATGCTCACCGTGATAATCATGATCCATGCGAAACTGCGCGGATCGTCGGAATCCATGTGCAGCGCGCTCTGCAACGTGATCGACGCGATAAACGCCGCCACCATCGCCGATACTTCGCTCCACGCGTTGATGCGCCACCAGTACCAGCGTAACAACAGCACGCTGCCGGTCCCCGCGCCCGTCACCAGCAGCATCTTCCACGCGCCCGCGATCGAATCCAGATAAAACGTCACCACTGCCGAAACAATCGTCAGAAATATCGTCGCCACTTTAGATACGTTCACGTAATGCCGCGCCGACTCGTGCGGTTTCAAGAAGCGCCGGTAGAAATCGTTCACCAGGTAGCTCGCTCCCCAGTTGAGCTGAGTCGCGATGGTGGACATATACGCCGCCGCGAACGCCGCCACCATCAAACCGCGCAGCGACGGCGGCAGATCCGCGATCATCACGCGGATGTAGCCCGTTTCTGGATCCTGCAAGCCGGGGAACAAGATCAGCGACGCCAGCGCCACCAGAATCCACGGCCACGGCCGTATCGCGTAGTGCGCCACGTTGAACCACAGCGTTGCCAGCAACGAATTCTTTTCGTCCTTGGCGCAAAACATGCGTTGCGCGATGTAGCCACCGCCTCCCGGCTCCGCGCCCGGATACCAGGTCGCCCACCAGTTCAGCGAAATGTAAACGAAGAAGGTGATCAGCGGCATCCACGCTGAATTCAGATCAGGCACGAAGTTCAGCACCGAGCCCTGGCTGCCCCGCGTCGCGTCCAGCGCGATCAGTTTGGACTTCATCACGTCCATGCCGCCCACCGCGTTGACCGCGTACACCGCCAGCACGATCACCATGCCCATCTTGATCGCGAACTGAAACACGTCCGTCACCAGCACGCCCCACAGCCCCGAGAGCGTCGAAATCGACGACGTGATCGCGATCATCCCCAGCACGATCATCAGCGCCTGCAGCTTCGTGACTCCCAGGATCAGCGTCAGGATGTCCACCATCGCCTTATTCACCCATCCCAGCACGATGCAGTTGATGGGGATCGCCAGATAGAGCGCGCGGAACCCGCGCAGAAACGCCGCGGGCTTTCCGGCATAGCGGATTTCGGCGAACTCGATGTCGGTCATCACGCCCGACCGCCGCCACAGCCGCGCGTAGAAGAACACCGTCAGCAGGCCGCTGGCCGCCATGTTCCACCACAGCCAGTTGCCCGCGATCCCGCCCTTGGCCACCATGCCCGTGACCGCCAGCGGCGTGTCGGCGGCAAAGGTGGTTGCCACCATCGAGGTCCCCGCCAGCCACCACGGAATGTTGCGGCCGGAGAGGAAAAACTCATCCATGCTCTTCCCCGCCCGCGACTTGTAATAGAGGCCAATCCCGAGGTTGAACAGGAAGTACAGCGCAACGACGGCCCAGTCGATGAAGGTTAGCTGCAAGCAGGCATTATAGCGGGCTTCACGGCTCCCGTCGCGACCCGAGCCAAAAGTGAAGAATCTCGATCAAGCTGTTGTCATCGTGAATTCGATAGTGAATGCGGATGGGAAAGTGAACCAGCATACGCGTACCGCGGCGGTGGGCGACGGTAGCAGGAAAACGCCGCAGACTTAACGCCGCCGCAGCAGCCACTTAGCGAATCGACTTTCGCTGTCTTTCGGAAACGTGCGGTTTACTTCGAGCGTGAGAGTCCGTCCCACCCACCGGGGGCCAAGGACCACGTGAGCGGAATTCTAGACTCTTCCGCGGAGCGTAGCAGCGGTGAGGTAGTAGCGGAGAACTGGAACTCCGTCCCGCACGGTAGGCGGTCTCTCCTAGATCGCCGGGCTTGCGAAATGAGCGTACAGCGGCTTGTCAGCGTTGTGTGTTACTCACAGCAGGCTTCACGGGTTAATGCCGCCATAGAGGGCCCTCGAAGGATCTTTGAAACGCAGACGGGAAAAAAATCGCTGCGAAATCGTGTTCGCAATCGCCGCGCACCCGCGCGCTCACGCCATACCTGTGCTAACGTAACTCTCAACACTGGCACCATACGAAAGTTGCGAAGTAGAGGTCTTCTGCGCGCTTCGCGCGAAGCGCGCTCGATTCAACGACACTAAATTGGCAGGCGGGGTGAACAAATGAAGGCTGCGGCGTTGAATGTGCTGTTGTGCGCAATGGCGGTTTCGGGAGCCGCCCAGTGGCTGAACTACCCGACTCGCGGAACTCCGAGAACCAAGGACGGAAAGCCGGATCTCACGGCGCGCGCGCCCGTAGCAGCGGATGGCAAACCCGATTTGTCGGGCATTTGGCACCTGGTAGCTACCAAGAAATCGCGGGATCGGAACTCGGATGTTGGACCCAACCTGCTCGCTTTTATTCCCGATGGCACCGACATTCCCTTCCTGCCCGAGGGGGCGGCGCTATACCGACAGCGCTCCGAGAAGTTGGGAGCCGGCCGGCCGTCTGAGCATTGCCTGCCGCATGGAATCCCGGACGCCATGACGATCAGCGATTTCAAGTTAGTTCAAAATCCGGGATTGACATTAATCCTGTATGAAGAATTCAATCACTATCGTCAGATCTTCACCGAGGGCCGTCCCTTCCCCAAGGATTTGGAACCAGCCTGGTTTGGTTCCTCCGTCGGCAAATGGGACGGCGACACGTTCGTGGTTGAAACCCGCGGATTCAACGACAAGTCGTGGCTCGATGATTTTGGTCATCCCCACAGCGACGCTCTGATCGCCACCGAGCGCTTTAAGCGCCGCGACTTCGGCCACATGGATCTTCAGATCACGATCGACGACCACAAGATGTATGCCAAGCCGTGGTCCATCACCTTCAATCTTGCCTTGCTTCCGGATACGGATCTGATCGAAAGCATCTGCGACAACGAGAAGGACGTGCAGCACGCGCCGAAATGACGCGGGCCTCGCCTGCCAACGTCCGCGATCCCGTAAAATCCGGTGATCCCTGTAAAATAGAGCCTTGCGCTATTTCTTCCGCCGCTACATTCCTCCCTTCACCCGCGTGCTCCTGGTCGAGAGCGGATCGCGCGGCTCTTTCGACGCGTTAGTTCCGCTTCTCTACCAGATCCACGGCGAAGCCATGGAACTCGATCTGCTCACCTGCCACTCAGACCACGCCCGCGGGTTTCCGCGGCCGCGTCTATCGGGTAGAAGATTACTCCAGCCCGGCCGCGCGCCGGAGCCTCTTCCGTGAACTCGCGTCGAGCAAATACGCCGCCCTCGGCATCCTCTGCTCGGGCGAGCCCATCATGACCAAATGGAAATGGGCGCTGGTCGCGCGTCTGCCCGCGAAAGTTTTCGTCATCAACGAATTTGCCGGCTTCCTGTACCTGGACTGGGGCCAAATGCGCAACCTCGCGGCCTTCGCGCGGGTCCGCTTGGGCCTAAGCGGCGCGGCCGCCACACCCGCCGTGGTGCGCCTCCTGTTATTCCCATTTGCAGCTTGTCTATCTGCTGCTTTTCGCGGCCATAGTGCATACTAAACGAAGGATTCGCATATCATGAAAGCCGTTTTCATCGAACAACCCGGCGACGCCGGCGCCTTGCGCTACGCCGATTTTCCCAAGCCCGAGCCCGCTGCCGGCCAAGTGCTGGTGAAGATCGCCGCAGCCGGCGTGAATTTTATCGATACCTATCAGCGCTCCGGCCTCTACAAGGTCCCGCTGCCCGCGGTGCTGGGCATGGAAGGCGCCGGCACGGTGGAATCCCTCGGTCCCGATGCCGTTGGATTCAAAGTGGGCGATCACGTCGCCTGGGCCATGTCGCGCGGCAGTTACGCCGAATTCGCGGCGGTCCCTGCGCAATTTCTGGTGAAGGTGCCCACCGGCTTAGACCTCCGCCAAGCCGCAGCGGCCATGTTACAAGGCATGACCGCGCACTATCTGACGCACTCCACTTTCCCGATCGAACCCGGGCAACGTCGCGCTGGTGCATGCCGCCGCCGGCGGCACCGGACGCTTGATCTCGCAGATGGTGAAGCTGCGCGGCGGCCGCGTGATCGGCACCGCCGGCACCCGCGAAAAAGCCGAGGTCGCGCGCGCGGCCGGCGCCGACGATGTGATCCTCTATCGCGAACAGGATATCGTGGCCGAGGTGAAGCGCTTCACCGATGGCAAAGGCGTCGACGTGGTTTACGACGGCGTGGGCGAGGCCACTTTCATGCAGAGTCTCGACAGCCTGAAGCCGCGCGGCATGATGGCATTGTTCGGACAAGCCAGCGGCCCCGTGAAGTCTTTCGATCCGCTGCTGCTGAACACCAAGGGATCGTTGTTTCTCACCCGCCCCACGCTCGCCAACTACGCTTCGCCGGACGAGATCAAGTGGCGCTCCGGCGATGTGCTGGGCTGGATTCTCAGCAAGAAACTGGACCTGCTGATCGAGCACGTCTACCCGCTGGCCGACGCCGCGCAGGCCCACCGCGACCTCGAAAGCCGCAAGACCATGGGCAAGCTGGTGCTGACGATTTGAGATGCGAATGATCGACGCTTAGCGCGCGATGGTCACAATCGCCTGCGCCTCGGCCGACAGGCCTTGGCCCACCGGCCCGACGCCTTCCGCGGTCTTGAATTTCACCGACACGCGATCGAGCGGCAGCGCCAGCGAGCGCGCCAGCGACTCGCGTATAGCCTCGCGATAATTCTTGAGCTTGGGTTTTTCCAGGATCACCGTGGTATCCACGTTCACCAGCGAAAATCCCGCCTGCTTGCACCAGCGCGGCGGCGTGCTCCAGAAATCGCGCGCTTTGGCGCGCCCTTCCATTGAGGATCGGTATCAGGGAAATGCATGCCGATGTCGCCCAGCGCGGCCGCTCCCAGCAGCGCATCGGTAACCGCGTGCAGCAGGATATCGGCGTCGGAGTGCCCGTCGAGCCCGAAATCGGAAGGAATCGTCACGCCGCCCAGAATCAGCGGCCGCCCCGGCGCGATGCGGTGCACATCCCAGCCCAGGCCGGTGCGAAACTCAGCTTGAGCTCACGAAGCGTCCCGCCGCTCCGTCTCTTCCGAGAGGAACAGCCGCGCGAGCTCCATATCGGTCGGCCGCGTGATCTTGATGTTGCGGTCGGTGCCCTGCACCACGCTCACTTCCACTTCGTCCAGGCGCTCCACCAGGCTGGATTCGTCGGTGCCCGTGAAACCATCCCGCCGGGCGCTCTCAAAAGCGCGCTTCAGCAGGTCGAAGCGGAACACCTGCGGCGTCTGCGCCAGCACCAGGTTCTCGCGCGGCAGCGTATCGCGAATCTTGTTCTTGTGAACCCGTTTCACGGTATCCACCGGCACGATGCCGACGATCGCCGCGCCGGTTTGGGCGGCTTCGGCGATCACGCGTTCCACCAGCTCCGAATCGATGAACGGCCGCACCGCATCGTGCACCGCCACCAAATCGGTATCCGGCTTCAGCGACGCCAGCGCATTTTCGACCGATTGCTGCCGGCTATCCCCGCCTTCGACAAAGCGCACCGGCTTCGTCAGATGCTGCTGCTGGATCAGGCCGCGCGCCCACTCCAGATCCTCGCCGCGCAGCGCGACGACGATCTCGGAAACCGAAGGGCATTGCGCGAACTTGCGGGTGGTATGCACCAGGATCGGCGCGCCTTCCAGCAGCATGAACTGCTTGCGGCTGGTGCCGGCTTTTTCCCGGCCCATGCGCGTTCCCAGACCCGCGGCCGGCAGAATGACGGAGACTTTCATGGTCGTGTGTACGATTGTAACCGTTGGGACGGCTTACGAACCCGTTCCGGTTACAGGAATTTGCTCGCGCAGCGGACGTTCCTTCTCATGCGCGCCATGATCCTTGCCCGGAAGCGCAGGCTGCACTGCCGTGTGGACCGCATGGATACGGTCGTCGAAGCGCCCGAAAATCATCTTGCCCGCGGTGGTCTGCAGCACGCTGGTCACCGCGATGTCGATGGTCTTCGAAATCATCTTACGCGCGTTGTCCACCACCACCATCGTGCCGTCGTCCAGATACGCCACGCCCTGGTTGTATTCTTTGCCTTCCTTGAGAATGAAGACGCGCATCACTTCGCCGGGCAGCACCACCGGCTTCAGCGCGTTGGCCAGCTCGTTGATGTTCAGCACTTCGACGCCGTGCAGTTGCGCGACTTTGTTCAGATTGAAATCGTTGGTCACGATCTTGCACGCGTAGACTTTGGCCAGCTCGATCAGCTTCATGTCCACTTCGCGAACGTTGGGGAAATCCTCTTCCACAATCTGGATGGTCAACTGCGGCATCTTCTGGATGCGCTGCAGGACGTCCAGCCCGCGCCGCCCGCGGTTGCGCTTCATGGAATCCGAGGAATCGGCCACCAGTTGCAGCTCATGCAGCACGAATTGCGGGATCACCAGGGCTCCATCGACGAAGCCGGTTTCGACAATATCGGCGATGCGGCCGTCGATAATCACGCTGGTGTCCAGAATTTTGAAAGAGTGTTTGGACCCGCCATCCCCGCCGAACAGGCCGCCCAGCGCCGCCAGGTTGAGCATATCGCCCTTGGCCGCGCCCACCACCAGTCCGCAGTAGGTCATCCAGGCGAGCAGCACCACGTCGATGAACGGAACCGTGGTTTTGTTATTGGGAACGGCGTGATCCAGCACCAGCGAAATCAGGTACGCGCCCAGAATTCCCAGGATGCTGCCGAACACCGCCCCGATCAGCTTCTTGAGGCTGACCTTCCGGATGCGGAATTCGAACACCACGACGCCGGCGCCCACCACCGCGCCCACCGCGGCGGCCACCGGACCGTCCAGATTGAAAGGATGCAGGAAAAAAGCCGCGCAGGCTAGCACGGCCACAAAAAAAGTGCGGATAATGAGCAGGTCGATCACCAACTTCGCCTCCCCGTCGGGGCCGCATCCCTGCTACGCGCGGCGCCGGCTGGCTGTTCTGTAGGGGATCAGTATATCACTGAAATTGAGGCGCTGAAACCGCGCACACCACGGGAGCAAAAGCTGCTTCGCTGCCGCACCGGAGTAGGACAGGTCCATGACCTGTCGAACCAATGACGACCGGCCATGGGCCGGTCCTACTGCGGCCTAGAGAGCCTTGGCGAGTTCTTCGGCGAAAGCGCTCTGCGGACCTTCGGCGACGCTCTGCCGCCGCATGCCCGCCGGCGCCCATTGGTTTCCGCGCGCGGCGCGGAGGACGGTCGCCCATGGCGCCTTGTCCTTGCATGCCGCCCGAGGGCGGTGCGCCACCGGGAGCAATGGGGCCGCCGTTCGAGCGCCCACCCGGACCCGAGCCTGGACCAGTTTGACCCTTCGGCTTGGGGGGCTGTGCGGGATTGGCGCGCAGCAAGCGATCCTCCAGGGGAGCCCGGTCGAAGCGCCGAATGATCGAATTCATTTCCTCGGCATTCGGTGCATCGATAAACGCGAAGCCCTTGGACTCCTGCGTTTCGGGATTGCGGATTACTTTAATTGCGTCCGCGACCAGGTTCTCGGCAGTGAGCCAGCCCTTGATATCGTCCGCGGTTACCCAAGCGGGCAAATTGCCCAGGAATACGGTAAAACTCATTCGGTGATTGTCTTCAACTCCGTTGGTGGGGGTGTGCTTCGAGGAGGTTTCCCATGAAAGCATCTCTATGCTACCACAATCGTCAAGGGCGGTTTACCCCCGTTTGGCAAGGACGCGCTTTACCCGAGCAACATTTCAATCGACAGCGACCGCATATCCGGAACCAGAACATCGGGCGAATGCCGCACCAATTCTTCGCGGCCGATCAGGCCCGTTCCCACCGCAACCGAGCGCACTCCGTTCGCCTTGGCGGCGCGAATGTCGTTGGGATGATCGCCGATGAGCGCCACCGGACTCGTGCCGTCGATCCAGCCTTCGCGGCGCGCGTGCCGCAGTGCGATGCCGACCAATCCTGCGCGATCGCGAGCCATTTCGGCAAACGCGCCGAAGCGCAGGTAGCGGCGCAATCCGGCGCGCTCCATCTTGGTCCAGCCGATGCGCGTGAGGTTGCCGGTGACGAGGCCCGCCGGGATGCCGCGCCTCCAGAGTTTGTAAAGCAGCAGCCGCGCCGCGGGGCAAACCTTGCGGCGCAGATCGGGACACGTCCGAACATAGGTGCGCTGCGCGTAGTCGACGATCTCAGGCATCTTGCGGCGGATGAGCGCGGCGGAGGCGCCTTCGCGGGCGAGCATGGCAGTCAGGATGTCGCGGTCGAGCATCCCGGCGACCGAAATTCCATCGGTGGTGGTTGCTATCCCGGCCACTCTCTTCACCGCAGCGGCCAGAGCCTCGCGATGATGCGGCCCCGCGCGCCGGAGCAGCGTGCCATCGATATCGAAAAGGACCAGGGCTTTGGGAGGCGCTACAGACACGTCTTCTAATATACGGTCGTGCCGTTAGCCGGGCGGGTCAGGAATCGATCATTTGCGGCAGATCCGCTTCGCCAGAACGTTCGCTATTTCCGAGTGGCGAGGAACGGCCTCGGCGTGGCCAGTCTGGGGGTTCTCCCAGAGCGTGTGCTCTTTACCCTCTCTTCGCAATACGCAACCGTGACGACGCAGGTGCCGGAGCAGCCCTTCGCGTTTCATCCCACGACTACGAGTTCCTGCTGGGCATTTGGAGGCACGGAGCGCAGCGATTCCTCGCGCCGATGTTCCAGAATCAGCGCGATCGCTTCGCGAAGGTTCGCGATGCATTCTTCACGCGACTTGCCTTGACCGTTAGCCCCAGGCACCTCTGCGCAATAGGCGACATACCAAGGGCCGTCCTGTTCGACAATTGCCGTGAACTCATTGCACATGGCCCGATTCTAGCATTGCCTCAACGCTGCAAGTTGAGAGCTAAAGCAATCGCACCCTAGCAATTCGGATTATGGCACACTGGTTCTGAACCACCCATGGCCACCGGAGCAACTTTCGAGCCCTCATCGCTGAAAGCGCCGGCGGCCGGCAATGCGGTTCTCACCGATCTGGTGCGCCGCTTAGTGGAAGCCTACCACCCGGAACGGATTTATTTATTCGGCTCCAAAGCCCGAGGCGACGCCGGGCCGGATAGCGACTTCGACCTCATGGTGATCGTGTCCGACGACGCACCGCCCGAGATGCAGCGCAGTCGTCTGGCGTATCGCGCGCTGCGAGGCACCGGCACGGCGGCCGACGTGGTGGTCTGGCCCAAATCGAGTTTCGAGCGCAGAGCCCATGTCCCCGCATCGCTACCCGCCACAGTAGCGCGCGAGGGCGTGGTCATTTATGGCGTTTGATCCCGAACTTGTTGCGGAGACGCGAGGCTGGATGATCAAGGCAGCGCATGATCTTCGCGCCGCGGAAACCTTGGCTGCAGCGTCGCCGCCGCTCAATGATGAAGCAGTTTTTCACTGCCAGCAGGCCGCCGAGAAAGCAATCAAGTCATTTCTCGCATGGCACGGCCAGACTTTCCGCAAAACTCACAACCTGGAGGAAACCGGCGAACAGTGTCTGAGGACCGATTCATCTCTGCGCGAGGTGATTGATCGGGCTGTGCCACTCAGCGAATACGCGTGGAAGTTCCGTTATCCGGGCGTTCTGATAGAACCTGATTCGGCAGAAACCGCGGAGGCGCTGGGCGCTGCGCGGGAAGTCGTCGCGGCTATCGCAGGCCGCCTGCCTGCCGAAGTGATTGGTTGACCGCGTTCGTCTCCACGCGCCGGATTTTTACTTTCACCTCAACGCGCGATCCAAGCCGATTGATGATCGACATGAGGCGATCGACGGTGAACCGCCCGAGGTCGGCATTGCGGATGCGCGAAAAATCAGCCGCCGCCGTGCCCGTGCGGCCGTGAGCGCCGCGCACGCTCAATCCTTCCCGGTCAAGCGCCTTGATGATTTCAGCGGCCAGGATCGCCTTGAACTGTTCGATGTCCGCGTTCTCGTGTCCCAGATCGCGGAACACGTTCCCGCTGCCGCGCGTCACTTCCAGGCTCTTTGTTTTCATCCCAACATCTCCTTCAATCTCCGGAGTCGGTCCTTCACCAAATCGATTTCGTGTTTCGGCGTCTTGATGCCCTGCGTTGATTTTTTCTGAAACGCATGGACCACCCAGATCTCTTCACCCAGTTGCACGGCATAAATCACACGGAATGCATCGCCCCGGAAAGGCAGGGCAATCTCGAACACACCCGAGCCCATTCCGTGCAATGGCTTTGCGACATCGGCCTTGCCGCCCTCCGCGGCAATCGTTAAGGCGGCGAGACAAATCGTCTTCGCGCCTTGCGGAAACGCCTCAAATTCCTTGAGCGCCGGCTTAATCCATGAAACCGGCCGGGTCTTCCGGGTCATTTACCATCCATGACTTCATGCCACACTTGTATGTTGTCATATTTGACAACATTTGTCAAGCGAGCCGGCGAGTCACAGTTGCGCGGCTCCGCCATTCAAGTGGCGTTTCTTCCCGAACTTTTCGAACGTCCAATTCACGACAGCCATAATGACAGGAACCTCGAGAGTACAGATCACGAAGAACTCGAAGGCTCGCCAATGTTCCACATATCTAAATGCCACCAAAAAACCAGCAATGTGGAAAAATAGCACGGCGACTATAGTCCACCAAAACACTTTATTGTGCCAGCGAGGCCGCGACTCTTTAATCACCCACCAAAAGATCGAAAATGTAAAAACTGGCAGGCCTACCCACTTCATAAACGTATCGTCGGACACGAATCGCTTGGGAACGACTACGAACCGATACACGCCGACACCAATGATCAGGGCGATCACAAGCAAGCCCAGCAGCATCGCCAGGTATCCCAGCAGCGTGTAGAAAAAGCTTCCGCGTGTGTTGTTGCTGCTCATCGGAATGGCTTGCCATCAGTATACGAATGCAACGGCTGCTAGAATAACCATGAATGCAAGTCCTGCAAGCCGGCCCGCATAAGTTGCTGCTGCTCGAGCTCGACCGCGAGTTCATCGAGAACATTGCGCGCCAGGCTGGCTTCGAGTTTCGCTTCGAGGAAGAATCGCGGCGCGTGCTGCTGGACCTCAACGCCGAGAGCCGCCAAGCCCCGCTGCTGCTGTTCGACGCCGCCGATCCCGCCAACCTCGGCTGGTTTTCGCGCTGCCAGTTCTACGTCGATGGCACCAGCGGCGCGGTGCTGCAAACGCCCATCCAGCTCGCCAATCAGCGCGACCGCAGCGGCCGCGCGCTGCCTTATTCCGTCCGCCTGCAGATCAACAAGGAATTGCCGGCGTCCTTCCGGCTGCCCAACAAGGCTCCGGTCACCGAGCAGACGGTGTATTCCGTGCTCTTCAATTTCATGAACGCGCTGCTGAATACCGGCGTCGGCGTGTGCGGCGGCCCGGTGGTGCAGGCGCTGGCCGGGCGCACCGAACCGCAGGGGAATCGGAATTAAATATGGCCACGCTGGGATTCATCGAGTACGCGGACGCGCCGCCCGAAGTGAAAGCCGTCTACGACGACATCATGACCACGCGGCAGACGGATTACATCAATAATTTCTGGAAAGCGCTGGCGCACGATCCGGCTACGCTGCGCCGGACCTGGGAATCGGTCAAGCAGATCATGGCGCCGGGCGTGCTCGATCCGCTCACCAAGGAAATGATTTATCTGGCGGTCTCGGCGAGCAACCAGTGCGGCTATTGCATCGCTTCCCACACCGCCGCGGCGCGCAAGGCCGGCATGTCGGACGCGCAGTTTGCGGAGCTGATGGCGGTGGTGGGCATGGCGAATGAAACCAATCGCCTGGCTACCGGCTATCAAGTGGAGATCGACGAGCGCTTCCGGACTTGACCTCTGAAAATGCCTAACGTTACTTATATCTCGCATACCGGCGAGACCACCACAATCGACGTGCCCATGGGCACTACCGTCATGGAGAACGCCGTAAAGAACGGCATCGAGGGCATCGTCGCCGAGTGCGGCGGCGCGATGTTATGCGCCACCTGCCACGTGTACGTCGATCCTGCGTTTGTGCCGCTGCTCGATCCTATCGGCGAAGAACAGGATGAGATGCTGGGTGCGACCGCGGCCGAGCGCAAGCCCAACAGCCGGCTAAGCTGCCAGATCCGCATGAAGCCGCAACTAGAGGGGTTGATCGTGCGCATGCCGGACCGGCAGTATTAAGCGGTCCTCAACGGTTATGGTTGCGCAGCCCGGCGTCGTGATCGTGGGTGGCGGGCAAGCGGGCCTCGAAGCCGCGGCTGGGTTACGCACGCAAGGGTACGAAGGCACGGTCACGCTGATCTGCGAGGAGCCACATGCGCCCTATCAGCGGCCTCCGCTGTCCAAGGATTTTCTCACCGGCAAGCAGGAAGTGGACCGCGTGTTCCTGCGTGCGCTGGCATACTACGAGAAGCAGCGCATCGACCTGATCCTCGAAGAGCGGGTCACGGAAATCAACGCCGGCGCAAAGATGGTGCATGTCTCCGGCGGCGGGACCCTCCCTTACGCAGCACTTGATCCTCGCCGTTGGCGCGCGTAACCGGTTGTTGCCGGCGCCCGGTGCGGAGGACGTGCTGTATCTGCGGTCGCTCGATGAAGCCGTGACGCTGAAACAGCGCATCGCCGAAGCGCACCACGGAGTGGTCGTGATCGGCGGTGGTTTCATCGGACTCGAAGTAGCGGCGGCGGCGCGTATGGCGGGGAAACCGGTGACCTTGATCGAGGCGGCGCCGCGTTTGATGGCGCGGGCAGTTTCTCCCGTGCTGTCGAACTTCTTTCTGGACCTGCACCGGTCGCAAGGCACGGAAGTTCTGCTGAACACGGTGGCGGTCGAGGTGCGGCCCGACGCCGTTACGCTCGAAAACGGGCGCCGCATCGCCGCCGATCTGGTGGTGGCGGGCATCGGCGTGCTCCCCAATGTGGAACTGGCGCGCGCGGCGGGACTAGAAGTGAATGACGGCATCATGGTGGACGAATATATGCGCACCACCGACCCCGCGATCTTCGCGATCGGCGATTGCGCGGAGCATCCGAATGTTTTCGCCGGCGGGCGCGCGCGGCTGGAATCCGTGCAGAACGCGGTCGATCAGGCCAAGTGCGTGGTGCGCGTCATCACGGGCCAGCCTGCGCCCTACCGCGATGTCCCCTGGTTCTGGACCGATCAGTTCGAGATTCGCTTCCAGATGGCGGGACTGTCGGGCGCGCACGATCAGTCCGTGACTGCGAGGCAGCATCGAGGCGCGCAAATTTTCGGTGTTCTACTTCAAGCAGGGACGCCTGCTGGCGGTGGATTCCGTGAACCGCCCCGGCGACCACGTCACCGCGCGCAAAATGCTGGCGGCGGGGACGCCGCTTACGCCCGCACAGGCCGCCGACGAGACTGTCGACCTGAAGCGGCTCGCCGCCGGGGGCTAATCTTCGTTGGCGCTCGATCCCCGCCGCGCTTCATGCTAGCGTGGCAGTATGAAACTCGCCGCCGCGTTGGTTGTATTTGCTTTGAGCGCGGGAGCTGCTGAGATTCCGCCGGGCACGCACATTCTTCTGCGCATGCTGAACTCCATCAGCACGCGCACCGCCTCCGAAGGCACGCAAGTGTATCTGCAAACCGTCACGCCGGTGGCGGTCGATAGCGCGATTGTCATTCCGCCGGGCACTTATGTGCAGGGCTCGGTCTCGCACGCAAAGCGCAGCGGCCGCGTGAAGGGGCGCGCGGAGCTGGGCATTCGTCTCGAAACCATGACTTTCGCGGGCGGCAGAATGGTGAAGATTTCGCCGCGCTTGAGTGCTGTCGATTCGGGCGAGACCGGCCAAAAAGTGGACGACACCGAGAATCAAGTGAAGCAGGCACCCACACGCGGAAAAGACGCAGGTCAGGTGGCAATTCTGGCCGGCACTGGGGCAGCGATCGGTGGCCTGGCGGATCGCAGCTTCAAGGGCGCCGGGATTGGCGCGGGCATAGGAAGCGCCGTGGGCCTCGCAAAGGTATTGCTCACGCGGGGCAACGAAGTGGACTTACATCAGGGAACGACGCTGGACGTGGTGTTCGATCGTGCGGTACTGATCGAATAGCGGGCTGCGTCAACTGCCGGTCTTGCCCGCACCGCGGCCGCCGCCTTCACCCGGCACGCTCACGCGCATACCTGGCGCCAGGCGCAACTGGCCTTGCGTGACCACGGTCTCGCCTTCGGAAAGTCCCTTGTCAACCACCAGGTCGCTATCCCCGCGCAACCCTATGGTGATCGGCCGCACGTCGGCTTTGTGGTCGGCATCGACCACGTATACGTAAGTCCCGTCCTGACCGGTCTGCATGGCCTGGTTGGGAATCACCAGCGCGTTATTCTGCATGGATAATTTCAGCGTCACGTTGGCGTATTCGCCGGGCCACAATTTGCGGTCGGTGTTCTCAAAGGTGCCCTTCAGCTTGATGGTGCCGGTGGTGCTATCCACATTGTTATCGATAAAAGTCAACACTCCGTGCTCGGGATTAACCAGATCGTCCTGGCCGGCTGCTTCCACCTGCAATCGCGTTCCCGCCATGTAGCGCTGAATTTCACCCAGCCGGTTTTCCGGCACCGAGAAAGTCACGTAGATGGGCTGCACCTGCGCGATGGACAACACTTCTGTCTGGTTGGCGGTGACGATATTACCCGCTTTAACCGTGACGTTGCCGGCGCGTCCGTCGAGCGTGGAATAGATAGTAGTGAAGGTCAATTGCAATTTGATACTGGCCAGGTTGGCGGTGTCCGCCTGAATCTGCGCCTGTGCGCTTTCAATGGCGGCTTTATCCGCTACCACTAGCTGCGTGAGCGCGTCGGCGCTGGAAGCGAAGCGGTCGCGGTCATCGCGCGAAACCACGCCCTGCCTGAAACAATGCCACGTAGCGGTCGGCTGCCTCGCGCGCATACTTTTCGTTGGCGACATCGCGCGCCAGATTGGCTTGCGCCTGCCCGAGCTGCGCGCGGTCGCGTGAAAGTGTGGCTTCCGACTGCGCTACTTGCGCCTCGAAGGGACGCGCGTCGATCTGAAACAGCTTTTGTCCCTTGGCGACGTATTGGCCGTCCTGAATGAAGACCTCTTCAATCTGTCCGCTCACCTGGGGCCGCACGGAAACGGTGGAAAGCGGCTCCACGTTTCCCACCGCCGTGATATCGATGGGCACATTCTTGCGGACCACTTTGGCCACTTCGACAGGCACCGGGCCGGCATCCCCGCCCTTGCCTTTTTTGCCCTTCTTCCCAGCCGTTGGCGCTGGTGTCCGGTGCTGCAGCCTTGCATCGCCAGCAACGCCAGCAACAAGCCGATCAAGCCAAGCCCGGTTAACCACACACGTCGACGGGGAAATAATTTTTGGTTCACGCGATTAAACTGCCTTCAATAAACTCCGCGATACTTGCGCCGCGGAACGCGAAAGGCGCTCCCCCGGTGCCCGCAACCGACGCTTAAGATTACCATAAACACACGATTCCAGATGGCTTAGGAGGCGCTATGCTAAAAGGCAGGCGCTGAATTTGCACGCCTTGCATGGTTCCATCAAATGTTTCATCCCCTGGTCCAAAAATGGTTCTCGCGGCAGTTCGCGGGCGTTACCGAGCCGCAGCGTCTGGGGTGGCCGGTCATTCAATCCGGCGAGGACGTGCTGATCTCCGCGCCCACCGGATCGGGCAAGACGCTGGCCGCGTTCTTGAGCGCTCTCGATGAGCTGGTGCGCAGCGCCAGCTCGGGCGAGCTGACGGACGAGACGCGCATCCTCTATGTATCGCCGCTGAAGGCGCTGAGCAACGATGTGCGCGTGAACCTGGAGATTCCGCTGGCCGGGATCGCGGATCTGGCGCGGGCGGAGGGCGCTCCGCTGCCGGAGATTCGAGTCGCGGTGCGCACCGGCGACACTCCCATGGCGGAGCGCGCGCTGATGACCCGGAAAGCGCCGCACATATTAGTGACAACCCCGGAGTCGCTATTCATTCTGCTGACGGCGGAGCAAGTCGCGGCAGATGCTGCGCTCGGTGCGCACGCTGATCGTGGATGAGATTCACGCGGTGGCGGGATCGAAGCGCGGCTCGCACCTGGCGTTGTCGATTGCGCGGCTGGAGGCATTGACCGAGCAGCGCGTGCAGAAGATCGGGTTGTCGGCGACGGTGAGTCCCATCGAAGAGGTGGGGCGATTTCTCAGTGACCGCGCGCAGATCATTCAAGTGGGCCGGCGGCGCGACATGGATATTGCGGTCGAAGTGCCGCGCGATGAATTGGGGGCGGTTGCGTCCAACGAAATGTGGTCGGAGATTTACGACCGCACGGCCGCGCTGATCGGCGAGCATCGCACCACGCTGGTCTTCGTCAACACGCGCCGGCAAGCCGAGCGCATCGCTCACGCGCTGGGCGAACGAATGGGCGAAGGCGCGGTACTGCCGCATCACGGCAGCCTGTCGCGGCGGTTGCGTCTCGAAGCCGAGCAACGCCTCAAGCGCGGTGGCAGCAACGGTTATCGTCTGCAATTGTGGAAGCGTGAACTGCAAAACTTTGCGACGGAAGAGAAGTTAACAATTACGGTGTGTCACTTTCCCCCGGGAACTAGCAAGTGGAACAAGATCGAGCATCGCCTGTTTTCCTTCATCAGCGCAAATTGGCGAGGTCGCCCTCTGACGGATTACCGTACGATTGTCAATCTGATTGCCGGGACCACGACGAAGGCTGGCTTGACCGTCAAAGTGCGGTTGGATCACAGAACGTACAAGCGCGGAATCAAGGTATCCATCCC